>JACZKQ010000009.1 GCA_014859965.1 Phycisphaerae bacterium | reverse complement strand
GTATATAACCCCCACGGAACTGGGGGACCACCCAACAGCATCACATCCCGCACATCCCGGAAATCGCCCCCCCCCCAATACTTTGCGCCCGTCAGGGTCGAACTCGGCCAGACAAACGCTTGACTGGAAGACGAACCATGTCGCCGCCTAACTTCAGGATGCCCGTGATGAGAACAATGAACTCCAGTCGACCCAGCAGCATTCCAAAAATCTCCGTCCACAGGATAACAGGCGATGCGTTGGGACCCGTCACGCCAAGGGACAGGCCCACCGTCCCAAGGGCGGAGGCGAACTCGAATAAGGCCTCTTGCAGGCCGACGCCTGTGGAGGCAATGATCAGGCTGCCCAGTACATAGGTTGCCAGGTAAAGAAAAGCAAATGTACCAATCTTTCGGATGCGCACATCAGTAATGAAATCTTTCCGCTCGGCCTCCCAGATGTAATTTTCCGCAACTGCGGTTCTGGGCAGAAAGTAACTTCTGATGTCCCACACAAGCGACTTATACAGAACGTAGATTCTGTACTGCTTGATGCCCCCCGCGGTTGAGCAGACCCCGCCGCCGATAAGCATGAGAACAACGATCAGCAGAATCCCGAAGGCATTCCAATTCCCATAACTTACCGTGGAGAAGCCGGTAGTTGTGCAACTGGTAACCGTCTCAAACAAGGCGACGCGAATACTTTTGGAGAACGTCGGATAAAGGCCTGCGCAGACCAGAAAGAACAAAGCAACGGCGCACAAGGGCACAAGCAGGACGAGTAATCGAATTTCGCCGTTCTTGGCCACCGCCTTTGTTTTACCGTGCAGGAGCAGATAGGCGGTAAGAAAGTTCAAACCGCCTAATATCATCAAAGGGAGCGTTACCGCTTCAACCGCCACTGAATTCCAATGCCCTATGCTGGCGGTCCTGGTCGAGAATCCGCCCGTGGAAATCGCAGCAAAAGTGTGATTGACCGCGTCGAACGCATCCATGCCCGCCATCGTGTAGGCGCCGATGCCGAGGAGAAGGTAGCCGACATAAATCATCATGACGAGTTTGGCCGAATGCCGCACCTGCGGAACGAGCTGCTGACTTCTTCCTTCGGCGACTCCCAGTGCCGGCCCGGCAGGTCCCACGATAGTGGCTAACATAATGATCGCCAGACCGGCGCCGCCCGCCAATTGCATAATGCTTCGCCACAACAATATGAGATGACCGGACTTCTCCACGTCGACAACCGAAAGGCCTGTGGTGGTCCAGCCGCTGACCGACTCAAAAATGGCCTGCGTGAAATTCAGCTTTTCAATGGCCATAAAAGGCCATGCCGAAAACAGACAGATCGTTAACCAGCTCAAGACGACAATGACGGCGCTTTGCCGATGATCCAGAGACCCGTCCTCCTTGCTCTTGAAGAAGTGCCACAAACCCGCCCCGAGAGCGCCGAGTATCACGGCCGGCGCTGTAAACGCCACCGCCGAGCCTGCCTCCTCGCGCCAGAACAGTAAGCACACCAGAGGCGTCAGCATGAGCACGGCCGCCATGACAAGTATAAGGCCGGTGTAATGAAGGATATTCGCGTAGGGGCTTAGGCTTTCCCGTCGTTTCACCTTGTCATTCCTCTCAGATGTCCCCGCCGGTCAAGAGTTTCAGCACAGCCCCATGGTTTTCGGGGAGCGTAATCGCCACAACCCGGTCGCCTGCGTAAAGCGTCGTGCCGCCGCGAGGAATAACAGGCTCCCCTGCCCTCAGAATACAGCCGATCAAACTGTCCGACGGCAAGTTGATTTCCATCAGCGACTTGCCGACGACAGGCGCCGTTTCCGTGAGCATCACTTCCGTAACGTTCACTTTGCCTTCGGCAACCGAGAAAACGCCTATAATATCCTCGAAGCCGGCTCTTTGCTCGATCAGCGCCGAAATCATGCGTGTCGTCGAAAAGGCCGTAGTGACGCCGAGTTCCCGAAAAACGTCTTCATTGTCAGGATCATTAACAAGGGCCAAGGTCCTCAGCACGCCGAAACTCAGCTTCGATAGTTGACAGATGACCAGGTTGTCCTCGTCGTTCGGGGTCACCGCCAGAACAGCGTCCATGCCGGAAATCCCGCTTTCTCTGAGTACTTCCGGATCCGTTGCATTGCCAAGAACAACCGTAGCCTTCAACTGCCGGGCAAGCCAACTGCATTCCTCTTTCTTTCGATTGATAACGGTAATGTTGTAACCTTTTGATAAGAACGCCTTGGCGAGAAAATACACAATTTTCCCACCACCTATAATTAACGTCTTCATGATGGATTGCACCGTTTAACTTAGCGGATATCATTCAATGCCGTCATCATCTTTTCGGCCGTTAGGGCCGTCGGGCAGATATAGTCGATGCCAACGGCCTTACAGTAAGATTCCTTATTGGGATCCTCGATTCGCACGAGCACTTTATGCACGCGAAACCTGCTTCGGGCGATCTGCGCGGCCATGATATTCACGTTTTCATCGTGTGTCGCGCCTATCACCACATCGGCCTTATCCATTTTGGCCTGCTTCAAGACAGCCAATTCCGTAGCGTCGCCTTCCACCGTGAAACCGCTGAAGGCCTCGGCTGCAAGGGCGCTGAATGCGTTTGGATTGATATCGATCACGACAACACTATGGCCCGTTTTGCTCAGCGTGTTGGCCAAGAACGAACCCAGCCGCCCGCAGCCGATCACAATCACGTAAGAATGCTTTGTTCTGGCCATATGCCTACTCGCCTTTTTCACCGAACAGTATCCCATGGCCCGTATCCGGTTTCGTACCGATGGAACGGCTCAAATTGAATTGAGCGGGCTTATACGTCGGGTCCAGCGAAAGTGCGGCGCGATAATGCTTTTGCGCTTCGAGTTTCTCTTCCTGTACGTCGCAAAGAGCCCCCAGAAAGTTGAACGCTTCGGGCCGGGAGGCATCCCTGGCGATCGCTTTTCGCGCGTGTTCCGCAGCCGCTTTGAAATGTCTTTCGGCAACGCACCGCTTCGCGAGTTCGAGACAGGAATCATAATCCGCGTTCTTTTCCGCTTCAAGCGTTTCTCGCGCGATGACTTTCGAAACCAGATGCCGGATTTCATCGGGCGTAAACGGTTTCTGAATGAAATCGACCGCGCCCAGTTTCATCGCGTCCACCGCACAATCTATAGTGCCGTGCGCGGTGATTATGATGACCCGGATATCCGGCCGGTCCTCCCTTAGTCTTGCAAGCACTTCCATGCCATCCATGCCCGGCATCCGCAGGTCCAGCAGGACCAATCCAAAATCGGCATCCTTCAACATGGCAAGCGCTTCTTCGCCGTTGACGGCCGAGTGCGTCTCGACATCCATGTCCGCCAGTGCCTGCGAAATGGTCATGCGGATATTTTTCTCATCATCGACAATTAGAACTTTGTTACCCTTCATTGGGCTCTCCTAATGTGATATTTCCCCAGCTATCGGCACGGCGAACGTGAATGTGCTTCCCTTGTCGGGCTGCGACTCCACCCAAATCGTTCCGCCGTGTGCACGCACGATTTCCCTGCAAATTGCAAGTCCGAGACCGCTGCCGCCCACCGCCTTTTCATTTTTGACCTGAACAAACTTATTGAAGATGCGGGACTGATATTCGTATGGGATGCCCGCGCCATCATCGGCGACGGCGATATGAACCTGCGAGCCCATCCGTTCCGCCGAGAGGCGAACGTGCCCGCCCGGGTCGGTATAACGCAGCCCATTCGAGACAAGATTGATCAGAACCCAGGTGATCTTATTCACGTCGGCACAAATGAAAGGTAGATCGCCGGGCAGGCTGTACGACAGCTCGACCTGCTTTTCCTCAGCCTGGTGCTTCAATACGTTCACCGTCTTTTCTAACAGCAGTTCAACAGGAACCGAGTCAAAATCGAGGGCCATTTTGCCGGCCTCGATCCGGGACAGGTCCAGCAAATCCTCAACAAGAGCTTTGAGACGCTGGACCTCCTCGTCGGCGGCGGCAAGCAATTGCGACTCGGCCGCATCGAGTTTGCTCATCGCCTTCTCCTTGAGAAGTGCGATGCTCATAGCCATGCCCGTTAGCGGCGTTTTCAGTTCGTGGGAAGCGGCCATCACGAATTCGCTCTTGAGCCTGTCCAACTCCTTGAGCCGCGTGATGTCTCTGAGCACCAGGACCATGCTGACAACCGCCTCCTTGCCGGCCACCACCGGCGTCACAGAAAAGAGAAAATGCTGGCGGGCCGAACCTTTGGCGACCGTGAGAATGTCGGCATCGGCCTCTTCCGGCCGCACCACGGTCTCCGATTCGAAGGCCTGCTTGACATAGTTGTACAATTTTTCATCCCGAACGACATCCAGCAAGTGACGGCCTTTGACTTCCCTAAGCGTCTTGCCGAAAATGCGCGCTGCGGTCGGATTAATCTCCTCGACTCTGAATTCAGAATCGAGCACAATCAGACCGTCGTCGATACTGTTAAGAATCGCCTCGCTCTTATGCTTCTCATTAAGTATCTGCTTGACATTGAGCGCTCTGTAGGCCTTGAGTTTCTTAACCATGATGCTGAAATCTTTGGCCAGCATGCCTAATTCGTCGCTGGATGCGGACGCCACTTCGACGTCGTAATCTCCCTCTGCAATCTTCTGCGTTGCTTCCGCAATGCGGTGCACGGGCTTGGTGATCAGGTCGGCCAGAAGCAGGCTGAACGTCAACCCGACGGCGACGCTTATCGATCCGATAACGAAAACCGACCAGAAAGCCCTTGCAGATACGTCGCCGGCCTTGTTGCTCGCTGCGAACATCGTATTCTGGTTAATTTCACGCAACCGGATACAGTCCGCCCTTACCGCATTGAAAGACCTCAGCACCGTCTCGTGGTAAAAATCCGCCGCGGTCGCGGCGTCTGAACGCACCTTCGCCTGGAGCTGTGCAAATTCGGTCACGTATTGCGCATAGCCGGTGCCGATCACTTCGACGATTTTCTCTTCCCCTGCAATGGTGATATTGTCCTGTGCTCTGCCCAACCAGAGAAGAAAATGAGCCTCATTCTCCCTGAATTGCTGCATAGCCTCTTCCGGATAATTGAGCATGAGAAGCAGAATTGCACTATCCTGACGTTCAATCGAATCGACCATGTTCTCCGCGGCCAGGATGCTCTTGTAATTCTCTTTGAGGATGGCTTCTGCCGCTTTGCCCAATCGGACCAGATTGACAAGAGACCAAAGGATTACCGTTACAATAAGCAGCAGCGCCAAGCTGTAGCCCAATAACACCTTCTTCTTCAGTGTCCAGTAGATTCGCCGTTCCATGCTTTCAACTTCCCTGCCAAGGACCAAGGTTTCCCGCACACGTGAAATCGTCCATCAAGCAGCCACAAATAACAATACGCTCACAGCGGCCAAATCGCGACCAGACTACCTGCCGGTTAATAACCGGGCCTTGCTAACGGGCACAAGCCCGTATGACTATAATGCTGACCCTGAGGCATGTAAAACCTTTTCTCCAGACCGACGCCCGCCCTCCCCTTTTAAGTATACCCGATTATACCTTTTCTCCACCACATCTCCGCCACTAACACCCCACTACTTTATAGAGCCCCCTCACGCGTACTTTTCGCGTCGTTTCTTGCTGTTTCTGTCATTTTCCACCCCCCCTTTTCGCCCCAAATCTGCAATTTACGTCACTTTTCAAGCCGTTTTAAGCCGCTTTTGCGCGTTTTTGCACGTTTTATGTCGCCCCCACCCGGAAACAACCCAATCACAACCCATTTCACGCCCGCCCAAAAAACCACTTTTTGCTAAAAAATACCCGCCAAATATTTGACAAACACAAAACCTGTGGTATAATATAACATCAGAAAACCAAGAGAGGAGCCCAAAATTGACACGAAACGGCATGCAAAACACAAAAACCACACTAAATCCGCCCACCCCCGGCCGAAAACCGCTCTTTTCCCACGCCCCGACAAAACCCCCGTTTTGGAAAAACAAACCCAATTTTCAAAACCACGTAAAATCTTAAGGCATTGCAAATAATTGGTTTATGAAAAACGACAAGGGAAATGAAAAGAAACAAACCCGAAAACAAACCCAATCAAACCCAATGTTAACCCAATCACCCCCGGCCGATTAACCCGCCCCAACCTCACTGCGTCCGAAGCCGATATCCCCGCCCGTGAACCGTCTTAATAATGTCCTTGCCCGCCCCCAACTTCTTGCGAAGCGACGCAATATGCACGTCCACAACCCGCTCCTTCTCGCCCTTGCCCGCCCCGGAAAGCTCCTTAAGTTCAGCTCTGGCAAGGACTTTGCCACCAGCCTCCACCAGCGCAACCAGAATATTGTACTCCCCTTCCGTAAGCTCCACCGCCTGCCCCTCAACCAGCACCTCGCACGATTCCGGCACAATCCGAACCGGCCCGGCCGCCAAAACACCCGAAATCTCGCCCCCCCGCAAATCCGGCCGCCGCAAAACCGCCTCAATCCGAGCCACCAAAACCGCCGTACTGAACGGCTTGGTCACATAATCGTCCGCCCCGACCGTAAGTCCAACAACGACATCGGTTTCCGAATCCTTGGCCGTCAGCATCACAATCGGAATCCCCGCCGTTTCCGGGCTGTTCTTAAGCTTAGCCGCCAACTGAACCCCCGAAATATCCCCCAACATCACATCCAAAAGGATCAAATCCGGCCGATTAGCCCGAATAACGCTCATCGCCTCAGCCCCGCTGGCGGCCGTGCGAACCACAAAACCCGCCGCCCCGAGGTTCATGCTCAAAAGCTCGAGCAAATCCTTCTGATCGTCCACAGCAAGTATTGTCGCACTCATCGTTCCACCGTCGCCCATTTACATCGCCGGCCGGCCCGGCATTAATTAGCCCGTATCCCGTTACAGCACAGTAGATTATAACGCGGAAGGCGGAGAACTGTCTACCCGGAAATTAACAAATACCTTACAGACAGTTAATAACACGGCATTCAATTCGACGCCCCCGGCGTCGGCTCACATCCGCCGCACACCCGTCACAAACCGCTTTTATGGCATTAATGCGGCGTTTGCGGCACCTGCTCAAATCCGCCGGACGCGCGTCACAAACGGCTTTTTATGGCACTGATATCGCGTTTGGGGCGTCGGCTCACATCCGGCGCAACCGTCAGTCTTTGCGGCCGGCGGCAAGCGCCTCTTCCATCACGGTTCCCATGCGGCCGATGCCATGTTTGGGCAGCACAAAGTAGAAACAGCAGCCTTCGCCCACGGTGCTTTCCACCCAGATTCGCCCGCCGTGCATCTCCACCAATTCCTTGGTGATCGGCAGCCCGAGTCCCGTGCCGTGCTCGCCCGGACCTGAGATCTTGTGTATCTGAACGAATCGATCGAATATGCGCGACATTTCATCTTCGCTGAGGCCCGGGCCGTTGTCTTTGACCGCAAACCGCACCTCTTCGCCGGCGGGTTCCACGGTGACTTCGATGTGGCCGTGGACCGGGATGAACTTGATCGCGTTGCCGATTAAGTTGGTCAGAATCTGGATCAGCCGGTCCTCGTCTGCGACGATTTTCAGATCATCTTTGCACAGGGCGAGCCTGATCTCGATGTTCTTTGCCTGGGAAAGTGTTTCCATAGATGCGACCACGTCTTCCACGACGGCCTGGGCGCTCAAGACCGCCTGCGCCAGTTCCATCGTGCCCGCTTCGATTTTGGAGATGTCCAGGAAGTTGGCTACGATGCGAGAGAGGCGATCGACGTTTTGGTCGGCGGTTTTCAAGCTGTCATACAGCTTGTCGCTGACCTTGCCCATGACGCCGGCCATCGCATTGCTCAATATGTTTTTGAAAATGCAGAGCGGCGTGCGAAGTTCGTGTGAAACGGTGGAGACAAATTCGCTTTTCAGACGATCATGCTCGCGCAGTATCTCATTGGCGCGGATCAGTTCGTTTTCGCCGCGTTTGGCCTCGGTGATGTCGCGGGCGTACAAATTGACGTAATCGGCCTTTCCTATGGACGCGAAGACTATGGAATAGATGCGATCCTTGCAGTCCACTTCGATGCACTCATGGGAACCGGACCCCTTGATGCGCGCGATGAGTCCGAGCAGGTTTTCGGGCAGCGGCTCTCCCACTTTTCTGTCCCAGCGGTTTAGCAGCGGCGCGCTTGCCTTGTTGGCGTAGACAATGACGCCATTTGCGGCGACCCGCATTACGGGGCTGGGATCTTCACTGGGAAAACGGGCCAACTGCTCGCGTTCCTGCTCCATGCGCTTGTAATCGGTGATGTCCATAAGGATGCCATCCCAGATGACATCGCCGCCAAGAAGCCGCTCCGGGCGACAGAGGGCGTGGAACCACTTCTCCTCGCCGCCGAAGATGCCGCAACCGCGCCATTCTCCGGGTGTGAGTTTTTGCGCGGAATCAGCAATCATGTTATAGAAATCGCCCCGGTCGCCGGAACTGAGGCACTGCATGAGCAGATTACTGTCTTCCATGACCTGCGCAGGGGTGAGGCCGAACAAGTCCCCGCAACTGTCGCTGAGGAAGAGAAACTTGATCGCGCCATCCTCGCATAGTGTAAACTGGTAGACGAGTCCGGGCAGGTTAGCCACCATTCGCTGATATCTTGCTTCGCTTTGCTGAAGGGCCTGCTCGACGGTTTTCTGATCCGTGATGTCCTCGACCAGCCCTTCGATTCGGCATATCTCTCCGTTCGCGTCGCAATGGGGGATGGCGGTATCGCGCAGCCATCGCACGGCGCCGTCTTTTCTGCGAATCTGGAATTCGATGGGACTGCCTTCTTTTTTCGAGGCGAGGCGGAGTATGTTTTCCCTGACCATGCCTCGGTGTTCGGGCACGACCATGGAAAGATGCAGCAGGCTGTCGGCCATGAAGTCCTGCGGGCCATAGCCGCTCACCACCTGACAGCCGTCGCCGCGTTCGGTATGCGTGGGCGCGCCATTTTCCACATGGGTCGTGTAGGTATATACCGCCACGGCCATGAGTCGGCGGTGCTGCTCCAGACATTCGTTGAGCGTCTTGATCAAGGTGTCGGGCGGACAGGGCTTGGTAAGAAAGCGGAAGATGATGCCTTCGTTGACGGCGTTGACGGCGACGTTTAGATCGCCGAAGCCCGTCAGTATGACGCAGATGCTGTCCGGACTGCATTCCCGCACCCGGCGCAGGAAATCGAGCCCGTTCATGTCTTCCATCTGGAGGTCGCTGACGACGACGGCAAAGGGCCCGGCGTTTTGTATTTTTTCCAGTGCCTCTTCGCCGCCCAGGGCCGTTTCGACCCTGAACTGCCGATGGAATTGCCGTTTCATGGCTTTGAGGACGTTAATCTCATCGTCCACAAAGAGGATTTTTCTGTCCATCTCAGGCAACATATTCATGTTCCTCTGCCTCGATGCGAAGGTGCAGACTTCTCCACTGCTCCCGCTGATCGGCGACACCGAGCTTTTCGAGCAGCGCGGCCTCCAGCGGCGGCGCGAAGCCGTCGGCGAGGCCGCAGCACAGTTCATGGTCGATCATGTTTGCAATCCGGACGGCGGAGATGACGGAGAAACCGTCGTCCAGACTGTCCGGGTATTCATGATGGTACGTGGCGGCCTCAATAATGGTATTCGGCAGTCCCCACAGATCCAGGAGTCCGCCGCCCAGTTCGGCATGCGTCACGTCGAGCAGTTCCCGCTCCACCTCGTATAACGGCACCTGTCTGTGCCGCGACAATCGAATCGCTTCGGTCAGTTCTTTGGGGAACCTGGAGATGAAAACAATTTTACCGGTATCGTGCAGGATGCCCGCCATGGACGCCATGTCCATATCTTCCTGCGTCATCTGTCGGGACTTGCAGATGGTTTTCGCGAGGGAGCCGACGCGACAACAATGCTCCTGCAGGGCATCGACCGAGAACTCCTGCATCCGCTTTTCGGGCAGTTTGGAAAAGATGCCGCTGGTCAGGACAAGGGCTTCGACGGTTTTGAGTCCGAGGTAAACCACCGCGTGCACGGGATCGGCGATTTTGCTGCCGGAGCCGTAGAACGCGGAATTGACCAGTTGGAGTATTTTGGCGGACATGCCGATGTCGCGAGCGATCATCTTGCCCACTTTTCGGGGGCTGCAATCGGGTGAGCTAAGGACGTCGATGACCTCTTTATAGGTATCGGACATGACGGGCAGCGAGCTGATGTTGGAGAGGACCTTTGCAGCTTCTTTCGATCTGAGTCGGTCATTGAGCTGAAAGGCGCGGTGAATGAGGCTCTGGAGCAGTTCGGCGTCGCAGGGTTTCGAGATGAACTGATGGACGCATCGTGCGGCCTGGCCCTGGAGCGGCTGGTCGGAATAACCGCTGAGCATGAATCGTATGGTGTCGGGGTATCGCTGTCTGACCTTTTCGAGCAGCTCGACGCCATTCATATCCGGCATGCGCAGATCGCTGACAACAATGTCATAAGCGGACTGCTTGAGCACTTTCAGAGCATCGAGCGCGCCGGTTACGAACTCCATCTCCCATTGCTCGCGCATCTTGTGCAGCATGCGGCGGAGTCCATTGAGGACGTTGATGTCGTCATCCACGAATAATATTTTGATCGGTCGGTTCATGGTTGTCTCTTCTCCCCCGTGTCCACGGGCAAACGCAGTGTGAATGTTGTTCCCTCGCCGACTTCACTGTCGAGGCTGATCGTGCCGTTGTGCTTGTCCCGGACAATGTCCAGAACGGTGGCCAGTCCCTGGCCGGTGCCTTTGCGGTCTTTGCTCTTTGTGGTGAAGAATCGCTCGAAGATTTTCTCTCGGATGGCTTCGGGAATTCCTGTTCCGTTGTCTGAAATGGAAATGACGACGTGATCGTCATCGCGCTGTGTGCGGACGCGGATCAGGCCTCGTTTATAGCGGCCGGCCTCGATGGCCTCTTCGATGCTGTGCGAGGCGTTGACCAGCAGGTTGAGGAACACCTGGTTGAGATCGTCGACGCAACAAAGGACTTCGGGCAGATTCGGGTCAAAATCTTTTTCCACGTCCGCGGTGTATTTGAGCGTGTTTCGCAGAATGATGATGGTGCTGTTAAGGGCCTTATTGAGGTCGGCGGGCGCTTTTCGCCGCTCATCGATATGCGAGAAGTCCCGCATGGCCGCGACGATCGCCGAGACGAGTTTGACCCCTTCGAGGTTCTGTTTAATCGCCTGGGGGATCTCCTCCCGCAAGAAGTCAAAATCGATCTGGCGTTCTTTTGCGGCGACGGCTTCGACGGCGTCGGGCGCCGCGGGCCCGTCGGCGGCACGCTGCCGCAGGGCGGCGTACACATCGATCAACTCCATGATCTGCCGGAATCCGTCGTCCAGGAAACGCATATTGTCGCCGAGGAACTGTATCGGCGTGTTGATCTCGTGGGCGATGCCGGCGCTGAGTTTGCCGATGCTTTGAAGCATCTGCGAGCGCTCCAACTCCCGTCGCGACCGGACCTGCTCGGTTACGTTGACAAGCAGTCCATGTATGCCGATGATCTGCCCGGACGCGTCGGTCACAGCGACGGCCCGGTCGAGAACGTCGCACGTGGACCCATCTTTGGCGCAGACACGATATTGCAGCTTGTGCTGATGGCCCGCCTGCCTGCACCGTCTGAGGCTCTCGGCATACCTGGGTTTGTCTTCG
Source organism: Phycisphaerae bacterium (assembly GCA_014859965.1). GTDB lineage: Bacteria > Planctomycetota > Phycisphaerae > Sedimentisphaerales > Anaerohalosphaeraceae > JACZKQ01. Next base: position 50,342 of record JACZKQ010000009.1, on the reverse strand, counting down.
GGGTGGACGATGTCAATCCAGTCGGGGGTCTGGGCCATCAGTTCGTCGGCACAATAACCGGTCAGCGTTTCGACCGCACCATTAAGGCAGTGCATGCGAAGCGGCTCATCCAGTATCATTTCATACAGGATTTCATCGAGGCTGCTCACCACACTGCACGCCACGACTTCCGGCGTGGAGCGGCTCTTTTCTTCCATCACGTTCTGCATGCGATGCCTTTGAATGTCTCAAACTTTCGGGGTACACGCGTGTCTTTGCTACTGTATCGACCCTTCCGCGGTCCTCTTTAACGAGTGACATGCAAAGACCGGTTAATTGTCGGAGTATGCCTGCTTTTATCCGATACGCCTGGAGCAAGAACCGATAACGGCGAACATGTGACATGCGCGGTTGTCGACCTTTGCTGCGCGCAGCACCTCTCCTTCGAACAGGTGAAAGCTACGGGGGGTCAGCGTTCGCTTCGGATGCGGAGGGCCTATCGCCGGAGTGCGATCACGCCGTGATGGCGCGCCATCCCTGGTTTAATTCTTCGAGCATCGTAATCACCTCGCGCACCATCTGCGGATCACATTTGATGTTTGCCTGACTGAGGTGTCGGCTCATGAAGTTGTAGAGTGAGCGGAGATTGGCGGCGACTTCGCCACCGGCCTCCATGTCCAGGATGGTATTCAACTCGAAGATGATGTCCTGTGCTTTTTGGATGTTTCGGCCTTTGCCGATCAGGTTGTTTGCTTCGATATCCCGAATCGCCTGCTTGAGGAACCTGGCGGCGCCGTCATACAGCATGACGATGAGGCGGCCTTTGTTCTGCGTGGCGACGGTGGTTTCCCTGTAGACATCGAGTCCCTTCATGGTAGTGCTCCGTAAGAGTTCCAGCGTCGAAAATGGCGGTTCGGGTCCGCCGGTGATGCATTTAAGGACGGGAGATGGCCGGGCATCCTGCACAGCCATCTCCCCAGAATCTCAGCAATATCACGCCAAGCGACCTTACCGCAGGAGGCTGAGCGCCATTTGCGGCATGGAGTTGGCCTGGGCCAGCATGGAAACACCGGCCTGAGAGAGGACCTGGTTCCTTGTCAGCGACGCCATTTCGGTGGCGACGTCGACATCTGAAATACGCGACTCCGAAGCCATCAGATTTTCGGCCTGGATGTTCAGCACGGCATTGGTGCTGTCCAGCCGGTTCATCATATAACCAAAGCTCGCCCGTGCACTGTCTTTGCGGGTAATCGCCGTGGTCACCGCATCCAGCGCGCTGGAGGCGTTGCTCGTGCTTGTCAGGGAAGCCGAGGCGACTCCCAGGGCGGACGCCGTGACATTGACGGAATTGATTTCAATGGTGGATCCGACGCCGAAGTGAATGGTTGCATTCGTGGTGGGGGACGCGTCGGCGTTCAACATCTGAATGCTGTTGAACTTGGTGTCGCCGGCGATCCGTGTGATTTCGGCGGCCATCTGCTGGAACTCATTGTTCATGATGTTCCGCTGGCCGGCGGAATACGAACCGGTGGCGGCCTGCTCGGCCAGTTCTTTCATGCGGATCAGGGCGTCGTCGATGGTGGCCATGGCGCCTTCCATCGTCTGCAGCATGCTGATGCCGTCGGCGGCGTTGCGTGCTCCCTGCCGGATCACCGCAATATCGGCCCGCATTAATTCGCGAACCGCCAGGCCGGCAGCGTCATCCTTGGCACTATTGATGCGCAGGCCGGACGAAAGTCTTTCTATCGACTTGCCCAACGCATCATAGTTACGGCCCAGGTGCCGCGCGGCGTTTTCCGCCATGATGTTGTTTTTGATTGCTAACATGTTCCTAACTCCTTAACACAAAAATGAAATTGCCCCTGTCAGACCAGATTGCAGGTTCCATCACAGGACGCGTCGGTATGGAAGTTCACCCGACTTGCGTCAACCTGAATTATCGACGCAAGAAGGAAGCACTAAAGGGGGCAATTGTGTTAAAATAGGAAAGATATGGCCACGCCCGATAGTGTTTTCACGGACGGGGTTGAAAATGTAAAACAGGCGCAAAAAAAATATTTGCGCCTTTGGCGTTTTTTTTCTTTGCTGTGGCGGGACGGGTTCGACGGGGACCGCCGCAGAAAGGGTGCGGCACATTATGGGGCGTGAGGCTTTATGAGGCGATCGTCCTCCAACCCCGGTTCAATTCTTCAAGCAGTTCGATGACCCGCTGCACCATGCGGGGGTCTTTGGTCAGGTTGGCCTGGTTGAGGTGTTTCCACATGAACATGTAAAGCTGGCGCAGATTGGCGGCGATGTCGCGGCCTGTCTCCATGTCGAGTACGTTGTTGAGTTCCATGATGATGTCCTGGGCTTTGCCAATGGCTCGTCCTTTGCCCACATGGTCGCCCTGCTCCAGGGCCCTGATCGCCTGGCGTAAGAACCGGATCGCGCCTTCGTAGAGCATGACGACCACGCGGCCCCTGTCCTGGGTTGAAATGCTTGTCTCCTCGTACATTCTTACAGTCATCGTCGTGTCCTTCTATCTGTCTGGCTTGCAGGGTGGATTTGATTTCAAAGTGCCGGGCGGCCGCTCAGGTCCAGCGGCCGCCCGTCGGCCACTTAGGGTAAGAAGCTTGGTTTATCCCCTCAGCAGAGTGAGGGCCATTTGCGGCATGGCGTTGGCCTGGCTCAACATCGCCACGCCGGCTTGCGACAGAACCTGGTTGCGGGTGAGGGCGGCCATTTCAGTAGCGACGTCGATGTCGGAAATACGGGATTCGGAGGCCATGAGGTTTTCGGCCTGGATATCGAGCACCTTGCTGGTGCTTTCGAGGCGGTTCATCATGTAGCCGAAACTGGCGCGGGCACTGTCTTTTCTGGTGATGGCCGTCGTTAACTGGTCCATGGCGGCCGTGGCCAGGGTCGGCGTCAACAAGGAAGACGAGGCGATTCCCAGGGCGGAGGCCCTCACATCGACGGATTCGATGTCGATGCTGGACCCGAGGCCGAAATGGATGGTCGAACGATTGGATGAGCTGGCGCTGTCGAGCAGATGAATGCTGTTGAATTTCGTGTCGACGGCGACGCGCGTGATTTCAGTGAGCATCTGCTGGAACTCGGCATCCATAATGGTTCGCTGGCTGGGCGAATAGGATCCTGTGGCGGCCTGTTCGGCGAGTTCTTTCATGCGGATGAGGGCGTCATCGATTGCGGCCATGGCGCCTTCCATGGTCTGAAGCATGCTGATGCCGTCGTTGGCGTTTCGGGAGCCTTGTTTGATGACGGCGATGTCGGCCCGCATCAGTTCGCGGACGGCCAGGCCGGCGGCGTCATCCTTGGCGCCATTAATGCGCAGACCCGACGACAGTCTTTCGACGGATCTTGCCAGGGCGTCATAACTGGAACTGACATGCCGCGCTGCGTTGTCCGCCATTAAATTGTTCTTAATAGCTAACATCCTGTTGATCTCCTTACCTAAATAACCCTTGCAACGAACCAACGGTTTTTCCGGACTTCGCAGTGCCCATAAAAACCGGATGGAACCATTGATTTCAAAGTACATTATCGGAAGCAAGGGCGCGGCCTTAAGCGATTTTTGGCGGGGAAGAAGCAAATGGGCGATAAAATCGCAGGACAGGAGACGTGCGTGGTTTTTTATGGGAATCTGCGGCTTGTTCTGAGGTGCTGGTTCGGTCGGCAGACAGCGCGGCGGTGGGGTATCCGGAGAATGCGCCTGCCTGGGGCTGAGGGCTTGTGGAGCGGAGCGACGGCTTGCGGGAGCGTGGATAAGACAAATGGCTGCCCGAGAGTCGAGCAGCCATTTATCCTATCACAAGGGTTATTTCAAATCATTTATCTGAGAAGGCTCAGGGCCATTTGGGGCATGGCATTGGCCTGGCTCAGCATGGCGACACCGGCCTGGGAGAGGACCTGATTCTTGGTCAGCGAGGCCATTTCAGTGGCTACGTCGACGTCGGAGATGCGGGATTCGGAGGCCATGAGGTTTTCGGCCTGGATATCGAGCACCTTGCTGGTGCTTTCGAGGCGGTTCATCATGTAGCCGAAGCTGGCGCGGGCACTGTCCTTGCGAGTAATCGCCGTCGTCACGGAGTCGAGGGCATTCTGTGCTTGCGAGGCGGTCGCCAAAGACGCCGAGGCGACGCCGAGCGCCGAGGCGGTGACATCGACGGAATTGACGGTGATGCTGGAGCCGATGCCGAAATGGATGACGGCGTTGTTGGCTGCTTCATCACTGTCCAGGAGATGAATGCTGTTGAATTTGGTATCGCCGGCGATCCGGGTGATTTCCTCAAGCATCTGCTGGAATTCGGCGTTCATGATCGTGCGCTGGCCGGTGGAGTAGGATCCTGTTGCGGCCTGCTCTGCAAGTTCCTTCATGCGGATCAGCGCCTCGTCGATGGTGGCCATGGCGCCTTCCATGGTCTGCAGCATGCTGATGCCATCGTTGGCGTTTCGCGAGCCCTGCTTTATGACGGCGATGTCGGCCCGCATCAGTTCGCGGACGGCCAGTCCGGCGGCGTCGTCCTTGGCGCCATTGATACGCAAGCCGGAGGACAACCTTTCCACTGAATCGGCCAGATGCTCGTAGTTTCGCCCAAGGTGGCGTGCGGCGTTCCATGCCATCAGGTTGTTCTTAATCACTAACATGCCGGATTCTCCTTATTTACAACACAAACGCGCTGCCGTGTAGTCAGGTTGTCTAAACCGACCCTAAATCCATCCGGAACACCTTACGCGGTGTCCCGTAAAAACCTCTTTTTTGCATTTCAGCCCGGTGCAACTCGCCGGGGCCGTGCGTTCGAAAGAAAAGCGGCGATAAAACTCGGCCCGCTTCGACGGCTCACTGCGTATTATCGGAGCGGATTGCGGCGCCTTAAGCGGCATTGTGGTGGAGATTACCCATGCAAGGTCAGATAAAATCCGGATTCAGGACTTGCAGGTTCGACGTCTTATAAAAAAAGATGCCGGTTTAGATTTCCTGTGGCCATTATCGGACACAGATGCGTCCGAAAAGGCGAAAAATTTTTTCAGCGAGCGTGTTTTTTATATAGGACTCTTTTTCTCTGAGGCATTCCACGGGCAAAAAGTGGTCTCCGGGCTGATTAATCGCTTGGCCCGGAGCACTTTTGAGAGTGTGCCCGGCGAAGCTCAAGAAATGGATGAGAAAATGCGGCTAACACGGGATGGTTCGGAGGCAAATCAGGAGATTGCACGCTGCATCGCTCGGCTGCGGCACATTGTGGTGTGCCGGGTGAGGTTATATGCCGAATGACAGGATATTCTCGGCGGCGGCCCGGATGTTTTGGGGGCTTTCGAGGGTGTCATCGTCGATGGCCTTTCTGGCGGCTTCGATGACTGCGGCGTCTTCGTCGCTGAGTTGGAGGGCCTTTCGGATTGCGGCGGCGAAGTCGACACGGAGGGCGGCATCGGCGTTCTCGGCGGCGGCGTCGGCTTTGCGTGCGAACCTGGAGGTCCGCAGCCATTCGCCGTCTGCATTGCCGAACGCAATTGTGTCTATGCCGTTGGTACTCACGTCGATCCTCATCATTCCAAACAGAGCCCTTATCCGAATGTATTGTCGCGGCGGCGGCGGTAAACTTTAAGGTTTTTTCAAGTTTTCGGGGCCTTTGGGCCGAATGCTTAGAATTTTGCCGAAGGGCAGGCTGTTCTCGGACGGCAGAGGCGTGTAGGCCGGCGGCCCGGGTAGGGTGCGGGCGACCTCGGCGGCGACGAATTTGTCGAATGCCCGCGGACTGGCAAGGAAGATCTGCCAGTTGAGCGGCTCATAACCGCTTCGCATCTCCGTGTCGAAGTAGCGCTTCATGCGCAGCTCGACCATTCTGTCGGAACTGTCCCAGACCTGCTCCATCGCCCATATCACCCGGCCGGTGCCGAGGTCGATCATCTTGAGGTTCAGGCCGGTGAGCAGGTGCGGATACGGCTGATACTGCTGGACTGTGCCGAAGACGAAGGCGTCGGCGTCGAGTTGTTCGCGGATGGCCGAAAGCTCCTCCAGCGAATACGATTGGGCGAGTGCAAAATCCAGGCTCCGCCAGTCGCGATCGCCGGGCCCGATGGTCCGCAAAGTGAACAGGTGCCGCTTGCGGAACGCCTGGCTGACGGCCTCGGTGAGCAAGGGGGCAATATCCGGCTGCACCGATCGATTGTCCAGCTCGAAAACCACCACGCGGGCGATACCGGTAAAATTGGCGGCGGGGTCGATGTAGTAGTGGCCGCTTTCGAGTATCTGCGAGTGGCCGATGCGCATACACGACATCGATGTCAGCGCCATGGCCGCCACCGCTGTCCATTGCACCGCCTTGAACGGTTGTATTGCTGTTCTCATGGTAAGCCTGCTCACGTTATGTAGAATCGTATCAGAGGCAAAAGCCTGCCTCGCCTTTGTTTGTTATTTGGCGGTCTGCATGGCCATCGGCTGCGTGGTTTCGGCGCCGAGGAGTTTGAGGACCTGGGTCAGGGCCTGCAACTGGGCGCCCTGGGCCAGGCGGATCTCATCGCGAAAGCCCAGCACATCGCCTTTCCACTGCTTCAGCTCCTGGTGCATCTCCTGCAGGAAGGCGTTGGCGTCGTCCAGCTCGGTGCGGGTCCTTTTGAGATCGGCATCGAGGGTGAAGATTTGTTTCTTAAGATCGTTGTTTTCTTTTGTCAGCGTCATGTTCTCTTCGGTAAGGGCCTTGTACTTTCGGGCCATTTCATCATATTTGTCGGACCACATCACCGCGCTTTGTACGGCGTCGGGCGTGCCGGAATCGCTGTTGCTGAAGCGCTTGCCCACGGCAGCGTCGGTGGGCTGGACGGCAGCCTGCGGCGGCACAGTGGTCTGGATCGGCCGGGCGGGCATGGTATCGAAAACGATCGGTTCATCCGTGTAATCACAGCCGGCCGGAACGAATACGCCCGCGGCGATCAGACAGATCATCAATACTTTGGCGTGTTGCTGCATGTGTTTTCTCCTTCTTTTCCCGCAGATGCACAGAGGTGCAATTGTGCGGATCGTTCATTATACTACCGTTAGCTACGCTTTTGTCATGGACGCGTAGTTGCACTGTATATGGCTTTTTGCGCCGCACGAGCAGGTCACCTCGATGATGGCGTATTCGTCGTTGCTTTCCAGTATTCTCGCCTGCTGCGGTGCGGGTGCGTCCTTGCGACCTGCCGGCATTCGCGCCGAAGCCGAAGACCCTACCGGGATCAGCCTTGTGCATCCGGACGTTGCCTGGAGCCCCAGACAGACACTGCCGCACATCCGCACCTGATCGCCTTTGATCACCCTGACTTTGTCTTTTGTCATGGACCGAGCCCCGTCGGCCTGGGGCGAAGGCTGACTTTTCTTTTCCTGAATCAAAATGTAAGCGTTTCCTTTTTAATCAAGAGCATGGCGTGCCATGCCGCTGCGTCGCATCACAAATCATCGTGACCAAATGGCGTCTTCAGGCACAGAAGTCGATGTGCCCGTCGTCCTGGCGGCTCTCTTTCGGCGGCGCCGGCACACCGGCGTCGGCCTGTTCTTCCTTTGCATCGCGGCTGTTCTTTTTTTCGCGTCGCCGCCGCTGTTCCTGTTTGCGGCGGGCCACGCGGTCACTCACCGACAACAGACGCTCCACGTGGTGGAACGGGTCTACCGGAGTCAGATTGTGATCGTTGTAATCCGGCATTGTTCAAATCCTTTAATTATGTATTCGCCCCGCTGTCGCCATTCACGCCTCGCTGTCCGAAAATGTTTTTAGTTTGGCCGAAAGGCGGAATACCGCGGCGGCGTGCAACTGGCTGATCCGCGATTCGGTGACGTGCAGCACCTCGGCAATCTGCTTCATGGTGAGTTCCTTGCCGTAATAGAGAATGATAATCTGCCGCTGGCGTTTTGGCAGATCGGCAATGGCGCGGGTGAGCTGCTGGAGCAGTTCACGGCGGTCGAGACCCTCTTCGGGACGCGGCTCGCCGGAGGCGGTCAGCGCGTCGGCCAGCGAGGGCGCCTCGTCGCTGAGGGCGTGGATGGACAGGAAGTTGCGGGCGCGGGCGTTCTCGAACATGCGGTACATCTTGGCGACGGGCATATCGAGCTGCGCGGCGAGTTCTTCGTCGGAGGGCGTTCTGCCGGTGTGCTCTGCGGTCTGGCGGACGATCTCCTGAGCCTGGTCGAATTGGCGCTTCAACTGGGGCGGCGCAAAGGACCAGCCGCGGAGTTCGTCGATGATGGCGCCGCGGACGCGGATGTAGGCATAGGTCTTGAACTCGGCCTGCTGAGCCGGGTCGAAGTCGCGTGCGGCCTTGACCAGACCGATGGTGCCGGCGCTGACGAGGTCTTCTCGGTTCAGCGGACCTGATGCGGATCGGGAGAGATAGGAGGCGATCTGGTGAACGATCTTGTGGACCAGGGGCAGATACTGCACGATCAAGTCGTCCTGGCGGACCTGACGCACCTGGCGTCCATAAGCCCGGAGCGCCGCCGGGCGAAGATGCCCATTGCCGCCGTCATCGGCACACCCCGCAGCAAATTCCTCCGCCGCAACCGACACGACGTCCGAAACGGACGCTCCGCTGCCGGTTTCGGAGAAACCGTCCGGACACTCCGGCGTCTGCTCGGTCGCCGGCGCCAGGCCGGCTGAGTATTCGGGTTGCGGCATGATGGTCTCGCGTTTCAGGACTTACACATAGATATTGATCGCTTCATCACTGATGCGGCTTTGATGCGGCTCTGTTTCCGGAGGTCCGTCGGGGCCGGAGGCTTCCTCGGAATACTCAAGACCGCTGCTGCCGCCGCCGTAGGGGTACTTTTCGAATCGGCCGTGTTCGGCTTCGGCAAACGCATCGCCGTGGGTTTGGCCGTGTCCGGCATTCTGCTGATCCTGCTGATTCATTACGACCTCCAGCTTTTTGATCTGGACACCATTCTGCTGGAGTGAGGCTACTATCTGCGGCAGTTCTCGTTCGATTTCGTAGCGGGTCTGGGCTTTGTCGACAAAGAGGATGCCTCGTACTTCGCCATCGGCATGGTGGAACCTCATGCGAACCGAGCCGAGTTCCGTGGGTTGAAGCCTGATGTCGATTTCCTGCCGGGGCCCCCTGTCGTTAAGGCGGATGCTCTGGATAATCTGCTCGGCGGGATGCTCGGCTGCCGCGTTGAGCGCTCCGGGCCTGGCGGCGGCTTGGGCGGCGGCCACAGGAGCCGCTGTCGGGCGGCCTGTAAGCTCTGTTGGGGCGGTATCTTGCGATGCCTTAAGCGCCTGAGCAATTTCGGCAGACGCCCCCCCGGCAGACGCGGGGGCATCTGCCGGGGTCGGGCTGCTCTTCGCGGATTCGCCATCCGCGGCGGCTTTTTCGCCGGCTGTCATTTGGTCTGCCGAGGCGGTTGCGGCTGGCCCTTTAGGGCCATGGAGGCCGGTTTCCGCTTCGGTTGGAAGGTTTTTCGCTGCCGCGCCGCCCTCTTTGGGAACCTGTACCTGCTCGCCGGCCTTTGGGTGACCATCGGGCGTCATTTTATCCTGAGCAGGCATCTCCGCGGGTGTTCGCTGCTTTTGCCCGGCAAAACCTGCAATTGCATTGTGTTCGGCTGCCGGCAGCTTCCTTTTAGAGTCGTTTTCCGCATTGAGAGTGCTGTTTTTGACGTTTTTATCGGCCATTTCCGCTTTTTCGGTCTGCGTTTCGACTTGCAGCGGCTTATCGGCGACCGCTTTTTGCTCTTTTACCTGTCGCGGATCGGAATCCGGGACTTTTGCAGTCGACGAGGCGTCAGCAAGCGGACTATTTGCGTCTTTCGATGTCGCCGTCTTATCCGGAACCGCGGCGTTGTGTCGTGTCAGTGCACCGGGCGCGGCCCTTCCGGCGGCGTGCTGTGCGTGCCGTCCACCTGACACAAAGGCCGCCTTGTTCCTTAGTGTCTCAAACGGATTTTCACCCATCAGACCGGCCAAGGCCGCAAACGCGGGCGGACTGTCTGTCTTTTTCTTATGTCCTGCCAGTTCGGCTTTGTCGGTATCCGCCGTTTGTTCAGCCTGGGGTGCGACAATTCGCCGCTGCAGAATTTTTCGAAAATCGCGTGCGTCGGTCCTGTCTTTATCCTGCGGGGCCTCTGTGCGGTCGGCGGAACTGCCGGTTCGGGCCTGAATGGCTTCTGGGTTGTCGGCGGCGGCCCGCGGGGCGTTGTCCCTGGGCTGGGATTGCTCGGATTCTCGGATGCGGTCAACAACGGGATCGTCGCCAGCGTCTTTTCGCTCGGTAAAGGGCCGGGAATGCTGCGAACGCACAGCCTGTGTGTCCGCGGGACCCGCCGTCAGAGTTTGAGCCAAAGACGCTATCATGTCAGCCATGTTTGCTTCCTCTTGCGCACCCATTCCTTTGTTATCTCAACCCGGTCTTGTGCAAGCGGCGTGCCATGAGCGGCGGGGCAGGGGCGACTGGGAGAAGGTAAACTCTTACAGCAACGCAACTTATCGTATTAAAGGCACAGATCGTAGTGTTGTGGAAAAAAGTTAAGAGGCAGGCAAAATAACGGTTGTCAGGGGCAAATACTTCCGGTTTGGAGGGGAAATTTGCGCCAATTTTCCGCATACGGGTTGATTTTCGGGGTTGAAAAGGGGTTCACGGGAGCTTTTTGTCCTGGCGTACCGGATTGCGGCATGGATGTATAGAAACCGTACGTGCGGCCGGGCAGGTTAGGAATGCAGATGGGGGCGTTGAGGTGCAAACAAGGTCGATACGGACGTGGGCAAGGGAAAAATCACCCTTTTGGAGGACTTGGCACAACGGTTGCAACAGGTCCGGTGATCGATTCTGTAATCAGGGAGACGCATTATGGCAAGTGACATGAATGTGATCGGTGTGATCGAAGCCGGCATACGGGCCGAGGGTTCCCGCCAGAAGGCGATCGCCAGCAACATTGCGAATATGAACGCACCGGGTTACCGTCGCAGCGACGTGCGTTTTGAAGAGATTCTCAGCAAGGCGCTTCGTCGCGACGACAATTTCGACGCGACGGACCTGGAACCCGAATTCTACCAGCCGATGAACACGGCGGTGAACGCCAACGGCAATGACGTCTCGCTGGATACGGAAGTGGGTGAGATGGTGAAGAACTCGCTGCGGCATCGGGCCTACATGAGTATTCTAAAGGCCAAGTACAACCAGATGAAACAAGCGATCCAGGTTTGAGCGAGCGTCGGCCGGGTTCTTGAAGGAGCATGCCTATGGAAATCAAGGCGAAGATGTTCGATGCGATTGATATCGCGGTGTCGGGTCTGCGTGCCTACGGCAAGCACATGGAGGTGATCAGTTCGAACGTGGCCAACGCCCGGACGACAAACGCCGACGGCACGGGGCAGCCTTACCGGCGGCTCGACGTGGAATTCAAGTCGGTGGAGGACGGCGTCGGGCAGGTCGGCATCGGCGACATCTTCGAGGATATGAGTCCGTTCGAGAAGTTTCCGGCGAATCCGGGCGATCCGCGGGCGGACGCCGAAGGCAACATCACCCTGCCGAATGTGAACATGCCGATGGAACTGATCAATCTGAATCTTGCGAGCCGCGCCTATCAAGCCAACGCGGCGATGCTGCGACGGTATCAGAAGATGGTTGAAACGAGCCTTGAACTCTTAAGATAAGCAAGGAAGCTGACGATGACAATCAACTTTAATCCGGCTATCAGTTCGATTTCGCAAGCCGGCCCCATAGGGCGGCCTGAGGCGGTCGGGCCTGCTGAAGGCAAGACAAACTTCGGCAAGATGATCGGGGATTCGGTGAAGCGCGTGGACGACAAGCAGAACGACGCGAACACCTCGATCGTGGATTTGCTGGCGGGCAAGAACGAGGACATCAACTCGGTGGTGGCGTCGATGGCCAAAGCGGACATGAGCTTCAAGCTGCTGGTCGGGGTTCGCAACAAGCTTGTCGAGGCGTACAAGGAAACGATGAAGATGCCGATCTGAGTGCGGCGCGCCCGGTGTGAGCCGGGGCGGCGGACGGCGGCACGAGCAAACAGAAAAAGGCGGTCCGAGGCGCAATGGGGTTGTTGCAGAAGATCAACGCGGTCTGGCAGAAAATCGGCGTGGTGCAGCGCGCGCTTCTTGTCGCCATGGTTATGGCGTGCGCGATCACGGCGGCCCTGTTGACCAAGTGGGCCTCGGCGCCCGACATGACGCTGCTGTACGGCGATCTGCCTCTGGAGCAGATTGACCAGATCGCCGGCAAGCTTCAGGATCAGGATGTGAAATACGAGCTGCGGCGAGGCGGGCAGAGTATTTATGTTCCGTCTGGAAAGGTGCTGGAACTTCGGGCGCGGCTTGCGGGCGAGGGTCTTCCGTCGGGGGGCGAGGGCGGCTATAAACTCTTCGACAACGAAAAGATCGGAGTCAGCCCTCTGGTTCAGTCGATGAATTACACCCGCGCGATGCAGGATGAGCTGGCCAGGACGATCAGCATGATCGACGGGGTGCAGGCGGCGCGGGTGCATATTGTTCGGCCGGAGCAGACGATATTTACGAACAACGCCAAACAGGCGACTGCGTCGGTATCGCTTCGGCTCAAGCCGGGATGGCGGATGACCAACGCGAGCATTGCGGCGATTACGAACCTGGTGGCGAATGCGACGGACGGCCTGAAGCCGGAAAACGTGACGATCGTCGATACGCAGGGCCGGCTGTTGAGCGGCAACACCTCGGCGAACGGGGTGATCAGCGGCGCCAACACATTCCTGGATTACAAGCAGCGCGTGGAGCAGGAGATCGCCGCCAAAGTGCAGGACATGCTGGACATGGTGTTGGGGCCGGGGCGGGCCTCGATCAAGGTGAGCGCGAAGCTCGACATGAGCAGCGAAACAGTGCAAACGAAGAAATACGAGAAAGGCGAACCGGTCGAGGAGACCATCAACTCCACGTCGACGATCAAAGAAGGGACAATCGGGGCAGAGGGTACTGTCAAGTCGCCGGGGAGCACGGACAAGCAGGAGACCATCGAAAACAAATACCTTGTGCCGGAGACGGTGACGCAGAAGACAGACGTGCCGGGTAAAATCCTTTCGATCTCGGTGGCGGCGGTGGTGGACCTCAGTGTGGCCGCGGCGACTGCGACTGAAGGATCGGGCGAGACGACGGCGGCCAAACTGATGGCGGTGACGGACGTGGAGGAGATTATTCGCAATGCGGTGGGTCCGGATCTGCTGCTTGACGACAAGGCGCTGACGGTGAAGGACGTGGCGTTTCATAAGCCGATCATCGCGGCGGCGGAGTCGGACATGGGCTATGAAAAGCTGTCGCGGTATATCGAGATCGCACGGCAGTCGTCGATGGGTATTCTCGCGGTGTGCGCGCTGGCGGCATTGAAGATCTTTGCCGGGGCGCGCCGCAAGGCGGGCCTTGAGACGGCGGCGCTTGCGCCGGCGGGCGGCGGCGAGGGATGGGCCCTGCTGCCGGCGGGCCAGGGAGAGATGAACACGCAGGTGACCATGCGCAATCAGATAACGACGGCGCTTCAGAAGAACCCCGAACAGGTCAAGCAATTGTTCGCCAGTTGGCTTTCGGAGGACAAATAGGCCATGGGGATCACCGGAAGGCGCAAAGCAGCGATGCTGCTACTGAGTCTTGACGCCGCGACCGCCTCTGAACTGCTCAAGGGTCAGCCCCAGGAAGTGGTCCAGGAAATCGCGATGGAATTGTCTCATCTGGATGCGTCCGGTCAGGCGGACCCGGATTCGGTGGGCTTTGTCGCGCAGGAATTCTGCACGGCCTTGCAGAAGGCGTCGGGGGGGCTTCACGTCAAAAGTTTCGTAAACAGCATGCTGAAGGGGACGGCGGGCAAGGAAAAGGCCGCGGAACTTCAGGCGCAGATGCACAAGGCCATTCGCGACAAGGATCCGTTCCTGGCTATTACGTCGGCGCCCGCGGGGCAGATCGCCTCGGCGCTGGAGGGCGAGCCGCCGCAGGTCATTGCACTGGTGCTTTCGCAAATTCCGGCGAAACTGGGAACGGAAGTACTGGGACGTCTGGACGATAAGGTCAGCCTTGCGACGGTTTGGCGGATGACCAAACCGGGCGAGGTGTCGGGTCGCACGTTGCGGCGGATCGGCGAGATGGTCTGCAAGCGGCTTATGGAACTGACCGGCGAGGATAGCCGGCCCGTTCAGGAAGCGCCGACAACGGAGACGCTGCGTAAGGTGGCGCTGGTTTTGAGCGGCCTGGAGAAGGAACGGCGCGACGCGCTTCTGGAGGAAATCGAGCAGAACGACGACGATGTGGCGCGAACGGTGCGGGCCCTGATGGTCACGTGGGAAGACATTACAAAAATCGAGGACCGGTCATTGCAGGAATATCTGCGAAAAGTGGATGCGGGTGTTCTTGCGAAGGCCCTGTTCGGGGCCGAGGCCGGCATACGGGAGAAAATCCTGTCGAATATTTCGGAGCGGGCGCGTGAGCTGGTCGAGGAGGAGACATCACTGATGGGCGAGCCGCGGAAGAAGGACATTGCGGCGGCACGTGAAGAAGTGGTCAAGCCGCTGCGAGAGGCCAACGAAACGGAGGCCCTGGTGTTTATTGAGGACGATTAGTGTCATGGTAGAAGCATTACAGGTCAGTCTGACTATTCCCATTCATTCTGTGGGCCTTCTGGACGACAGCGAAGACGGGGCGGCGGCACGGGCGGCGGCGAAGCAGCTTCAGGCGGAACTGGAGCGGCAGCGCCAAAAGACAAACCGCCTCTGTGCGGCGCTGGAGACCGCATGCCGCCGTATGGAGAATTTTTACGACGAGTCGATTTGCTCGCAGGCCGAATGCGTGGCCCGGCTGAGCGTGCGTATTGCGGAAAAGATTCTGCGGCGGGAAATCGCGTCGGGCAATTACGACATCGGGCAGATCGTCGCCGAGGCCCTGGAGGCAGCTCCGACGCAGCAGAATGTGTTGATTCGCATGCATCCGGAGGACCTGGCGCACTATACGCAGATGGTCGAGAGCCAGAAAATCCAGGGGCTCAGCAGCGTCGCACTGGAGGCGGACCCGGCTGTCGGGCGGGCGGAGTGCGTTGTCGCAACCGACCAGGGCACGATCGAAAACTTCATAGACGAACATCTTCGCCAGATCGGCGAGGCGTTGGAGGGGCTGGAATAGGCGATGGGTGAACGGCATTCACATTCGGGCGTGGTGGACTTCGAGCAAATGGCCGCCACGGTCGCGGGGACGAAACTTTTGGAATGCAAAGGTTCGATCGAACGGGTTTCGGGTCTGCGGATCGAAAGCAATGGGCCGTTAGTGGCGATGGGAAAGCTTTGCCGCATAAATCTCAGTGACGGGCGCAACACGCTTGCGGAAGTTGTGGGATTCAATGACGGGCGCATTATTCTGCTCGGGCTGGAGCACATCGAGGGGATTCGGCCCGGGGACACGGTGACCGCACTGGACCGGTCGCGATACATCCCGCTGGATAACAGCATCATGGGGCGGGTGGTGGATGGGCTTGGCCGACCGATGGACGACAAGGGGCCGCTCATCGGCACGGAGAAGCGGGCTTTGGACACAATGAGTCCCCCGCCGCTGACGCGTGAGATGATCAAGGAGCCGCTGGCGATGGGTATCCGGTGCATCGACGGCGTTCTGACGTTCGGCAAAGGTCAGCGGATGGGCATTTTTTCGGGCAGCGGCGTGGGCAAGAGCGTGCTGCTGGGCGAAATCGCCAACAGCAGCGATGCCGATGTAAACGTCGTGGCGCTGGTCGGGGAACGGGGCCGGGAGGTGCGGGAGTTTCTTGAGAGAGACCTGAAGCCGGAGGGCCTGGCCCGGAGCGTCGTGGTGGTGGCGACTTCGGACTCGGCGGCGATTCAGCGGGTGAAGGCCGGGTTCGTGGCCGCGACAATCGCCGAGTACTTCCGCGACAAGGGCCTGGATGTTCTGTTCATGATGGATTCGTTGACGCGCTTTGCCCAGGCGCAGCGCGAGATCGGTCTTGCCGCGGGCGAACCGCCGACATCGAAGGGTTACTGCCCAAGCGTCTTCGGCATGCTGGCTCGGCTGGTGGAACGTCTGGGCTGCAGCAGTCGAGGCAGCATTACCGGGATTCTGACGGTGCTGGCCGAAGGCGACGATCTGATGGATCCGGTCGCCGACAGCGCGCGGTCACTGCTGGATGGGCACATCGTTTTGAGCCGCAAACTAGCGGACCGGGGTCACTACCCGGCGGTGGACATTCTTCAGAGCGTCAGCCGGCTGATGAATACGGTGACGACGAGGGAGCACGTGAAAGCGGCACAGAAACTCCGCGAGATTTATGCGACCTATACGGATGCGGAAGACCTCATCAGTATCGGGGCGTTTTCGCCGGGCAGCAACAGGCGGATCGATGGTTCGGTGGCGCTGATCGACAAAATACAGAATTTTCTGATTCAGAGTCCGCGCGAGCGCACCGGGTTCGGCGAAACGGTCCGGCGCGTGACGGATATCGCCAAGGCCTGGGACACTCTGCTCGGCGCCCCGGAGCGAACGGCGGCGGGTGCGGCCCATCGCGGTTAGCCGGCCCAACCGGACGTAATTGACGAGAGATGCAGCATTGAAACAGTTTACATGGCGATTACAGCGGCTGCTCGACCTGAAGATAAAAGAAGAAGACGTCAAGCGCGACGCCCTTGTGGCGGTTACGGAACAGGCGGCCGCGGCCAGGAGCCGGATTCTGTTAGAACGGGCCGGCTTTCGTCAGATGCTGTCGGAATTGAGAGACAAAGACGGTCGCGTGCGACTGGCGGAACAGCAACTACTTCTGACCTATACGCACGTGTTTGACAGCAGAATGAAGGGTCTGGAGGAACACCTGGCGGCATTGGAAAAACTTCGCCTGGCCAGGATCGAAGAGATTTTAGAGATTAGAAAATTAAGAAAAGGCCTGGAAAAGCTCAGGGAAAAGGCCCGATCGGAGTTTATGCGAAAAGAACATAAGCTGGAACAGCATGAAGCGGACGAACATACCAGCATGCGCTTTGCCCGTGCGCTGATCGAGCGATCATGAAACGGGGAACCGCGGCGGCATGTGCCGCAGATTATCGGGAGTGGGCTCTATGCGGAAGGTACAGATTATAATTATAGCGGCGGCCGGGCTGGCGAGTTTTGCCGGCGTGTTCGGCTTTACGTGGTATATGAAGCAGCAGTTGGCGACAGCGGCGGCGGCGATCGCGGCTGCGCCTCAAGAGGACCCGACGCAAGCGGTCGGCCCATATGGGCAAACGGAGTCGCCGGGGGCCAGGGGCGGCAATCCGTTGAAGGCGACGCTGCACGAGGAGGAACTCAAGGATCTGATCTTCGAGGTGCGTGAGAGGATTACGGAGTACAAGTCGAAAGAACGATCGCTGGCGGAGGAAGCGCAACGCATTGAAACGGCCAAGAAGAGCCTGGATGCTGATGTGGAGCGGCTCAGCGTTCTTCATGACGCGTTGAATGTCGCCATCGGCCGACTGAAGCAGCAGGAGGCGGCGCTGCAAAGGCGTCTTGTGGAAATTAGCGCTTTGGAAAAACAGAATCTTCAGCGCATCGCCAGCACTTACGACAAAATGGACGTGACGCAGGCAAGCACGATTATTGTTAATATGGCTTCGAATCAGCAACTGGAGGACGCCGTGAAGATCATCTATTTGATGGGCGAGCGGACGGCGGCGAAACTGTTGGGAGAAATCAGCACCAAGAAACCGGACCTGGCTTCGCTGTTGAGCACCGAGTTGAAGAAGGTCAAAGAAAGCGAGTAGCCATATGGATTTTGCGACGATTGCAGGTTTAATCTGCGGCTTTGCCGTGATTATCGTCGCCATCGGCATGGGTGGCGGCGCGAAGGGCTTCATCCACGTTCCTTCTTTTTCGATCGTGGTCGGCGGCATGGTTTGTTCTGTGCTGATTCATTTTTCGATGAGCCAGTTCCTGGGCATTTTCGCTGTAATCAAGAAGACGATTCTTGTGAAGGTTTTGCTGCCTGCAGAGATCGTGCAGCAGATGGTGAATTTCGCGGCGATCAGCCGCCGCGACGGGGCGATGGCGCTGGAGGAGCAGATACGCAAGACGGACAACAGCTTCATGGCCAAAGGGCTGCAGATGCTTGTGGACGGACAGGACGAAGAGGCGATCCGCGATGTGATGGGACTGGAGATACAGTATCTTCAGGAGCGCCACAAGACGGGCAAAAAGGTGCTGGAGTTCATGGGTGCGTCGGCGCCGGCATTTGGAATGATCGGCACGCTGATCGGTCTTGTGCAGATGCTGAAGAACCTGAGTTCGCCGGATGACATCGGAGCCGGCATGGCGGTGGCGCTGCTGACGACGTTTTATGGGGCGTTTCTTGCGAACCTGGTGTTTATTCCTTTGGCGGGCAAACTCGGGATTTACTCCAATGCTGAAATCCTGGCGATGGAGATGACGATCGAGGGCATCTGCACGATCTCTCGCGGCGAAAATCCGACGGTGGTGCGTGAAAAGATGCAGTCGTTCGTATCTCCGAACCGCCGTGAGGAAGTCAAGGCGAATATCTGACGATGAGACGAAAGGCAAACAATGAAGCCGAAGAGACGCCGGCCGGGGCGCCGGAATGGATGGTGACTTTCAGCGACTGCATGACGCTGCTGCTGACATTTTTTGTGCTGCTGCTGAGCTTTGCAGCATTTCGCCCGCGGACACTGGAGGGGCTTGGTTCCTCTTTTGCGCAGGCGCTTCCGACGGTCGGCATGTCGTTTACCGATAAGCGAGAAGCCGTTTTGGAGCGTCCGCAGATCGAGAAAACCGAACGCCTCGACAAGGGCGCAGATACTCCGACACTGACGCCCGAGGACCGCAACAATTTCATGAAGGAGCGGCGGCCGCTGGATTTTCGTAATCTGAAGGTTTTCACAATACCCTCCAGTGACTTCTTCTTCGGCCGCGGCGAGGTCATATCGCAACAGGGACGGACGGTCCTCGACAAACTGGCGATTCTGCTTCTGGCGGACCGCACGCGCGTCGTTATCAGCGAGAATGGTCCCGACGGCAACCCGGAGATGGGACTACAGCGCGCCTGGGCGGTTGCGGCATACCTAGCGGGAAAAGAGGGGCTGAACAAGAACATGTTTAGTATTACGGCGTCGTGCACGTTGCGGCAAAGGCGCGGCGATCAGCGGATGCTCGAGATTACACTGCTGGAGCGGGACATCTACGAATGAGAGTCCCTAAGAAGAAATCTGATGGCCCGCGCAATGCCGTCCCGGCGTACATCGTGACGTTTTCGGACATGGTGACGCTTCTCTTGACGTTTTTCGTGCTGCTGCTGAGCCTGGCGGAGGATCAGGATGAGAGTCGGTTTGCAAGAGGCCAGGACTCGTTCAAGCGAGCTATTGCGGACTTCGGGATGTCTGGCATTCTCTTCAACAAGGACGTGGGCAGTCAGTTCGACCACCCCAAGATCAAATACAAGATTGACAAAGGCGACGACAAACCTGAGGACCGCTCAATTGATCTGGCGACGGAGGTTTACCGGCGAACCATCGAAGAAATCGAGCAGATGATGAAAATCATGCCGTCGCACATCACTTGTGCGGAAAAGACGTTTACGGTTGCCGATACTGTCTTTGCGGAGGGCAGTTGGACGCTGGACGGCAAAGCAAAGGCATACTTCGATAATTACTCGCGGCAACTGCAGGAGAATTTTGCGGGCGACAAACCGGTTCTGTACGTGGTCGGTCTTGCAGCGGAGGAGCGGGGTGAGAAACAGCAATGGCTGGTGTCCGCCCGACGCGCACAGGCGGTGGCGGATCATTTAAAGCGGCTGCTTGGCGAAGAACATCGCTGGAAAATTTACTGCTGGGGGGCGGGCGCCGGCGGCGCCTGGACCGGCACAAGCGGCGCATTGAGCACTGAGACACAGATTGCCATTGCCGTACTGACGGAGGGCACATAGGCTGATGTGATGATGCGGGGGTGTTCTTTTTTGCATGCAGCGCATTGAAATTGCACTGCGGCCGGGGTTGTGTGCGCTTTGAACTGATTTTTCATGTCACTTTTCTTTGCGGCCGGCGCCAATGAGACGTTCCGCAGGCAAGAGATAAGCCCCTGTGCTTACGCACCTTACAGCAGATAGCATGGGGCGAAGCGCTGCGCTGCAAATCGCGAACTGCACACATGCTGCGGTTTTGAGCGGGGTTGATGGGCGTTCCCTGATTTCGGTATGCGATTTGCACTCTTGCGGGCCATGAGAGGCGGCATGGAAATGGGCAAGAAAAGAATCGTTGTGGCGTGCGTGCTCCTGGCGGCGTGCCTGGTGCTGAACAGTTTGCTGTCAGGGCGGCTGGACCGGACGCCGGCGCACGCGGCGGCAGTGACCGAGTCCGATGCATATAGCCTGTCCGCACCCACTGGCCTGAACCCGCTGGACATGGCCGGGATTAACGAAAGCAGCCGGTACGATCTGATGAAGCAGTTTGCTTACGCTGTGCTCATTGTGATGCTGTTAGGCGCTGGAGCATGGTATTTTTCACGTAAGCTCATGCCGCGGCTGGCGACGTCGCGAGGACGCAATATTTCGGTGGTCGAAAACGTGCCGCTGGGGCCCAACAAGATGCTCCACCTGGTGGAAGTGGGTGGCGGGCGCAGACTGCTTGTCGGCAGCACAAGTCAGTCGGTAACGTTTTTGGCGGACGTAACGGGATCCGTGCCGGCAGCGCCGGAGTTTTCGCCGGGAGAGGCACAGGGGCGATGATGAAACGTTCGAGGTGCATTGGTTTTGGTGTTTGCGCGGTTTTGGCGTTGACCGGCCTGTGCACGGCGCAGACAGGCCGCGCCGCGGAAACGTCCGAGGGGACAGGGGCCATGCCGACTCTGCCTCAGATCATGCAGGTGATCGATAAGGCCAGTGCGGGCGACTCGCCGGAGCAGCAGGCCGAGTGGAGCACGCCGGTGAAACTCGTCGCCATCTTCACGCTGCTGGCCATTCTCCCCAGCGTGCTTGTTATGGTCACGTCGTTTACGCGCATTACGATCGTGCTGGGTTTTGTGCGTCGAGCCATCAGTACACAGACGATCCCACCCAATATGGCGATGATGGGGCTGGCGATTTTTCTGACACTGTTCACGATGGCGCCGACGTTTTATAAGATGAACGACCAGGCGATTGGGCCGTATATCGCCGGCGACATGGATTCGACACAGGCAAGTCTGGCGGCATCGAATATAATCAAGGAATTCATGCTTCGACAGACGCGGCAAACAGACCTCGCGCGGTTCATCACGATCGCACGGCTGGAGGCGCCGAAATCGGTGGCTGATCTTCCGCTGCACATCGTCATTCCGTCGTTTATCATCAGCGAGTTCCGAACCGCGTTCGAAATGGGCTGTTTAATGTTCATTCCGTTTTTGCTGCTGGATCTGGTAATCGCCAGCGTGCTGCTGACGGCCGGCATGATGATGCTGCCGCCGGCGATGATTTCACTGCCGTTCAAGATCATTCTGTTCATTCTTATCGACGGATGGGGTATTTTGGCGCAGAGTTTGAGTTTAAGTTTTCGATAGGTGTTCAAGGCGTCGAGGAGTATCTTTCATGGATTCAACATATATTCTGTACCTGGGGCGGCATACGCTTGAGACAGCCCTGCTGGTAGCTGCGCCGATCATGCTGGTCAGTGTCATTATGGGCCTTGCAATTTCACTTTTTCAGGCGGTCACGTCGCTGAAGGATATGACGCTGACGCTGGTTCCGAAGCTGCTGGCGATCGGGGTGACATCGCTTTTCTTCGGCAACTGGATGATGCAGGTCGTCGTGAAGTTCACTCTTGAGATTTTTAATCAGATTCAGTCGTACGGTCAATCCTGATGGACCTGCTGGAGCCCAATCTGCTGTGCTTCCTGTTGGTGTTTGCACGCGTGGGCGCATTTTTCTTTGCGGCGCCGATTTTCAGTTGGCAGTCGATTCCGACGACGGTCAAGCTGACGCTGACCATTTTCGTGTCGTTGTTCCTCACAGGCGCCGTTGCGCACCCGGGTTTGCCGCGGTCCTATTCGGCGCTCGAGGCGGGGCTGATGATGAGCGGCGAGGTCATTTACGGGCTGGCGCTGGGCCTCGTGGCATTCTATATTTTTGCCGCGGTGAAGGTCGGCGCACAGATTTGCGAACGGGAGATGGGCCTGTCGATGGCCAGTATTTTGGACCCGATGACGGAAGAGAGCGGCGAACCTTTGGGCATTCTAATGGAGATGATCTTCATCCTGCTGTTCCTGGCTGCGAACGGCCATCACGTTTTTCTGGTCACACTGTCGCGCAGTTATGAGACATTTCCCATAGGTTCGATTCCGGCCATCGACAAGCTGACAGCCAGCATTGCGACCGCGGGCAGCACGATGTTGATTCTCGGACTGCGCATATCGGCGCCGGTTCTGGCGGCCTTTTTGTTGTTGATGGTCGTGCTTGCGTTTCTGGCACGGATCGCCCCCGAGACGAACATCCTGTTTTTGAGCCTGCCCCTGAAAGTGGGGCTCGGCTTGATCATGGTGGGCATATTCCTGCCGTTTATCGGCAGCTTTGTAACGGAATTTGCGGAGTGGCTGAACAAGCTCATACCTTTGTGAGGCGACGCGGATCGAATCGGGGACACGACCGAAGCACCCGCTCCTCAGAGGACAGACGACGGATTAGAATATGGCCGAGAGCGCCGCAGAAAGAACCGAACAACCAACCGCTCGCCGCCTGTCGAAGGCCAGCGAGAAGGGACAGGTGCCTTACAGCCAGGATATGGTGTCCGCGGTGTCGCTTATTGCACTTCTGGCGGCGACATTTATGATGGGACCGAAGATCGTGGAGTGGGCGACAACTGAGATTCGCGAGGGATTGTCGTGCGATTATTCCCTGCTTGGCACATCACAGGCCTGCGCGAGCTACTTTAGCGCGAAGCTGGTCGGGGCAGCTTTGATTATGGCTCCTTTTCTTCTGACCCTTCTCGTTTTTACGACGGGGACGAATATCCTGATCAGCGGGCTGCAATGGGCGCCGGCGGCGCTTGCGTGGAAACTCGACGGCCTCGATCCGGTCAAGGGTTTGAAACGGCTCATCTCGCCCGCAGCGGCGGTGAAGCTGCTTCTTTCAGTTCTTAAACTTATCCTGATCAGCACGATCGTCTATTTTTATCTGCGCGGCAAGCTGACTTATCTTGCGACATTTCAGTGGGCGTGGACGTCGCAGCTCCTGGCCGTCATTTCGAAACTGATTACCGGGGTGGTCATTCGGCTCTGCCTGGGGCTGCTCGTCATCGGCGTCATAGACATGATTTACCAGAAGTATAAGTTCACCCAGAGTCTGAAGATGACCAAGCAGGAGGTCAAGGACGAGATGCGGGACGCCGAGACGGCGCCGGAGGTCCAGAGGCGGATTCGCCAGAGGCAATATGAACTGGCGACCCGGCGCATGCTGCACGATGTTCCGAAGGCGAGCGTGGTAATCGTCAACCCGACACATGTGGCGGTCGCTTTGCGCTATGACCCGGATACGATGCAGGCGCCTGTGGTGGTTGCCAAGGGCGGCGACCACGTCTGCGAGAAGATCAAGGAAGTCGCGCGTGCTTACGGGGTGCCGATTATTCGCCGGCCGGAAATCGCACGCTCTTTGTACGCTTCGGCGGATATAGGCAAGGCGATTCCAGATTCGCTGTTCGTTGCAGTGGCGGAAATCCTGGCGCTCGTTTATCGGCTGCGTCAGCGGAGATAGGGCTTGCAGGGATGGAAGCATGGCGTATACTGTCGGCACTCTGTGCGTGAGAATTATGTCCGACGAACAGCCTGATTGTCAGAAGAAGCCCGGTGGGGTGATGGTCGCCCGCAGCGATTTCATTGCGGTCGCGGCGGCGGTGTCGCTGTTGTGCGGGGCGTTTGTGCCCATACCTGCATGGACTCTGGACATCGTGTGGGGTTGCAGTCTGTGCCTGTCGACAGCGCTCGTCCTGATCGGCCTGACGGGCAAAGATCCGCTGGAGCTTTCGGGTTTCCCGCCGCTGATGGTGTTCGGAGCGCTGCTGCGCATGGGATTGAGCACGGCAACGGCGGGTTCCGTCTTCCGGGGCAGGATCGAAGGGACACTGATTGTGACAACAGGAGATCTGGTGTCCGGTCTAAGTTCCGTCGGCCTGTTGCTGGCGCTGCCGATTGCGGCAGGCGTCGTTTCGTTGCTCGTCTTCCGGTCCGCAGGGCGCATCACTGCTACAGCGCTGACATGCCTGACCGAAACCATCCCTGAAAACGAAAGAGAGACTCTCTTCGACGAGCAGGCGGGGCTGATCGGAACGCGGCGGGCTCGGGAATTGGAAGACCGCGCACTCGGGCAGACCGGTTTCTATCTGAACATGGGAGGCGCGGCAAAGCTGCTGCGGTGCGACGCGGTGATCGCGGCGGCCGTGATTCTGACGATCGTCGTAGGACAGCTTGCCATTTTCACGTTGCGTGAGACGATGAATTCGGCATCTTTGCAGGAGTGCGCCATCGCGGCGGCGGGAGCCGGCATATTCACCCTCTCGCCGATGTATATCGTCGCCTGGGTCGCAGCACGCCTTTGTGAGCGAACTTGCGGGTACCTGAAGCGGAGCGATGACGACCGCCCGCGGCAGCCCGGCGAGATTATCGAAATCGTCTCACAGGAGACAGGCCGTCACGAGCAGGTGGAACTGCTCAATCCGGATTTCACGGAGGTGTCGGCGGGCGGCGATCCGTCCAAAATTGCAGTGGAGCGCGTCGCGGAGTTTCAGCCGCGACTAACACGCGAACGCAAAACCGCACCGGGGTGCGAGGCCGAGCGCGCGGCGGCCGGCCCTGAAGATTATTATGAAGAACTGGCGGAATATGTAGCGGCCCCTGACATCGGCACGCAACCTGTTTTGCTGGCGGCCGCGACAACTGAATTGCTGCCGGTAACGGTAGCGGTGAACGTCGGCATCCGCCTGGCGCAACGGGGTCTGCGGACACTATTGGTGGACGCCGAGTCGGGCCGGGAAGCCGTAGCGGAGGTATTCGACGCGGATGCCGGCGGTATGCGCCAGGGGCCGGTCGCAACCTGCGTGGCGCATCTGCGCGTGTGGGGTTTGCACGCTATTGCGGTGAGAGGTGCGTCAACGGCAGCCAAGGCGATTGCATCGGCCGCGGCGGATTATGACCGTGTCATCATTTACGCACCCGATTTGATGGATCAGGAGCACCGCACGTCCATCGTCAAGAGCGTCGCAATCGCGCTTATCTTCGCCGACCCGCACAGCGAAGGAGGCGATCTGACGTCATTCCTTGAAGAGACCGGCTGCGGGAGGATCGTTCAAAGGCACGCGCTCAAAACAGATGCCGCATCATCTTAACATGCTCAGAGCGCCCATCTGCTGCTGAATGAGTGACAGCGTCTTTTCCAATCGAGAGAATTTTTCGACAAGTCGTTTTTCAGCGATTTCGAGACGGGTTTCTTCCTTGTCGATTCTTCCATTGGCGTTCCTGATCTGAGCATCGATACTATTTATGCTGATGGGAACACGTCCGGTTGTACGATCCAGCAGACTGTCGAGCGTCTCCTTCAGCGAGCCGGCAAAACCGTGCTTGACAGTAATGATGGCCGTGGGATTGCTTGCGGTTTTGGACAGGTCCACCGTGAACTGAAGGCCGTTTTCCGGGTGCACAGGGTAGCTTTTGTCGAAGGTCGAATCGCCATAGACAATATTGTCCACCCATGTGGCGTCTCGCCACTCGCCGCCCACTTCGCGTATACGGGCAGAGGTGATCTGGGCGCCGTCGCCGAATACCTGAACCTCGAACTGACCGGCCTTGGTGTATTTGCTCGCACCGCTGAATTTGATGACGTTGCTGTTGCTGACGCCCGTCTTGAGTGCCCCGACAAGCGACAGCACACCCATGTAATTTTCGACTATGGCTGCATTGAAAACGTTGCTGTCGAGCTTGAGCATCCCGTCGCTGCCGAGTGTGATTCCTATATCGCCGGGTCTGCTGAAGCTGTCGTCCCCTCCAAACCCCCTTGCCGCCTGCGACCACCCCTGCTTGATCTGGTTCCAGACGGTGGAAACCGAATAATCATTTGCGAGTATGCCGGACGTGCTCGTTTCGGCATCATACCTGGTCTTTTCCTGGATGAACATGACCGCCGTGTTGTAGGCGGTAATCATTTCCTCGATCTTCGCCTTGAGCGTCTCGGTATCACGGGTGAGGTTCACCTGAATGCTGTTGTAACCGCCGGCGCCGTCTCCCGTCGTACGATGCAGCTTAAGGGTAACGCCGGTCAGGACGTCATCGACGGTATTGGTGCTTCGATTAATCCAGCCGTCCCGTCCCTGGGTTTGCGTACTGGTCACATGCGTTCCCGGACTCAGCGAACTGTTGACGATGATGCGGTCGACGTTGCCGGCGGTTTCCAGAAAGGTGAAAGTCATGGCGCCGCTCTCGGAAGGCGGCGTTCCGCCGACGGTGACACCGCCGATGGCCTGAATGGAACTGAGACCGTTGAGGGCGTTCTGTACGGTGGCGACGTCGTCATTGTAATTCAGCGCCGCAGTGGTTTGGCCGTTCAAGGTGAGGGTATAGGTTCCGGCGGTCGCGTTAACGCTGCTGGTGAAGAGCTGGACCTCAGCGACGGTTTGGGCCTGGGGATAGCCGTCGACCCGGACCTTGCTGTCCTGGGCGGACTGTGTCTCGGTAAAGGACGATGCATCAAAGCCGGCGATGCCGGCGGTCGTGGATCCTCCGATGACACTCTGAACGATGGTGGGGAGAGTCAATTCCGCGGTGGAATCCGTTCCCGCGACAAACGTCAGGGCCATGTTCATGTGACTGGCGCCGCAGGTGGTGTCGGTAAGTTTGATGACGCCCTCCGACAGCGTGGCGACGGCGCTTCCGTCGTAAGCATTGTTAATGTGACCGATCACGTCTTCGAGCGTTGTGTACCGGGTGACGTTGAAATAGATGTCGATACTGTTGTTGTCGTGGTCGGCGCCCGTGATGCGGATGCGGTCAAGGGTTGTGCCGCTTTCCATATCTCCGCTGAACGTGCTCAAACCTGTCAGTTTGGTGGTAAGCACGGCATTGGCGTCATTAGTGTCTTTCAGCTCGCTGTCGGCGGCGTGGACTTCGGTGTTGCTCGGATTGATGCTGATCTGGTAGTCGGAACCGCTGTCTTTGCCGCCGAGCACAAGGTGGTAGACGCCGCCGGTGCCGTTATCGTACTTGAGGATGCTGGCGGTGACGCCGGGGTTGTCCTGATCGTTGTTGATCAGCCCGACGAGGTCATTCAGGGTAGTCTCGGTGCTCGTCTGAACGGCGAGTTCCTTATTGTTATAGCTGATGATAAAATTGCCCGCACCGACGTAGGAAGTGGCGTATGCCAACCCGCTGTGCACCCATCGGTCTGATGTGGCGAGCTGTTTGATCTGGACGGAGTGGTTTCCTTCGAGGGCGCTGGAGCCCACATCGGCGGTAACAGAGTCCGGGTCACTGGTAGTCACGTTATAAGAGCGAAGCTGACTGCTGTCCGAAAGCTCGCCGGCGGTGGACCGCAGGGTATTGAGCTTGCCCTGAAGCTCGCTGACGGCGCTGCGCCGTTGCTCGAACCGTTGGATTTCCGCCTCCATCATTCGCAGGCGGCGACGGTTGACCTCCATCAACTGCTCGATAATTTTACCCGTATCGATTCCGGAGTTAAGTCCTGAAAGTCTCAATTCCGCCATCTGTAGCTCTTCCTTTCTATGCCCTCTGCAGCATTTCTCGACCGGCTTGCGAGGTGTTCTTGAGTTTAAACCGGCAAGCGTCCGCATATTTCTTAAAGTAGCGGCCATGCCGGACCATGTGATAACCGGCGGCATGTTTCTCGAAAATCCGGGCCAGGTACTCAAGGTACAACTGCTGTTTTGCCGCATGATCTGTTACGGAGGCAATTTGCGGCAATAGGAGTTCCGCAGGATACGTTTGCACCATTTCACTGAGAATTTCCGAGGTGATGCGATCGCGGGCCTCAGCCTTGCGGGAGAGGCCGGAGTCGAGTCGCCTGTAAAAATAGGCCGCATGATCGTCTACCCGCTTGAAGCGTATCTTGAGGGCATGACGACACAACAGAACAAAATCTTCAACCGTCTCGAACTCGTCGTAGGGACCGGTTCGGTCGAACATGGAACGGCGTTTGAGGCTTCCCGGATTCGGAATGGGCGAGCCTGCCTGATGGAAGAGGTAGCCCGGCAAGGCCCGATTATCGGGCACGTCGCTATACCGCCAGACTTTCCCGTCGGGTCGGCCGGACGCATCGACGGGAGTGAGCTGCGCGGGGTAGAAGTAGTCAACGTCGGGGTGCTGCCCGGCACAGGCAAGCATCTTCCGAAGATAGTCAGGCCCAATAAAATCATCGGAATCGACACAGAGGATGAACGTGCCGCGTGCTGCGCGAAGGACGTGGTTTCTGGCCGCGGCACATGAGACGTGCGGCCTGCGTATGTAACGAATCCGTGAGTCGGCATACCTGTCGACGACGTCGGCTGTGTCGTCGGTGCTGCCGTCGTCGACGATCAGCAGTTCAAATTCGGTGCAGGTCTGGGCCAAAACGGACTCTATGGCCCGGCCGATGTATCGTGCATTGTTATAGGTGACCATTTCCACCGTCACCAAAGGGCAGGTTTCCTGCTTGTGCCAGGTGTGATGGGCCGCAGCGGACGGCGGATAATGACTCTCTTGCTGGTGCAAGGCGGCGTAATGCCGGAAGTAGTCGCCGTTTTTTACGAGGTGGTAGCCGGCCGCGTGTTTTCTAAAAGTTTCGGCCGCGTACTGATGCAGACGGGCCGTTTTCAGAACCGGATCGTCGACGTCCGCTGCCGCCGGACACAAGGCCTCCGGCGGGTAAAGGGCGACCATTTCATGGAGCGTACGGGCGATTGTCCGGTCGCGCGCATCGAAGTTTCTGGAGAGGCTGTTCGTCAGCACGCGGTAGTAGTAAGTCGCATGGTCGGCGACCCTCTTGAAGCTGATTTTTAGTGCGTTCCTGCACAGGAACACAAAATCCGCCACATTCGGCAGTTCGTCATAGGGGCCGGTCTTCTGAAACAGGGTCATTCTTCTAAGGCTGCCGGGGTAGGGAATAGGCGAATGGCCCTGATCGAAGAGGTAATGAGGCAGGAGCCTGTTGTCTGCAAAATCGTGATATTGCCAGCGGGCGCCCGTGGGCTGGTCCTGCGGATCGACCAGAAGAAGTTCAGCGGGGTAGACGTAATCCACATCAGGATGCTTTTCAGCAAACGCCACCATTTTCTCGAGGTAGTCGGAGGCGATAAAATCGTCCGAATCGACGGCAAGGATATATCTGCCTCTTGCCTCGGCAAGTGCACGGTTTGTTCCGGCCCAGCGGTTCTTGTGCTCCTGGAAGATGCACCGCACGCGGGAATCGGTATACGATGCGATAATACGCGGCGTCGCATCCGTGCTGCCGTCGTCGACGATCAGCAGTTCAAAATTGGGATATGTCTGGGCGAGCACCGAGTCGATGGCGCGGCGGATGTATTTCTCCTGATTGCAGGTGATCATCTCGATTGTAACCAGGGGCACGGCGACGGTAGTGTCGGCCGACTCCTTGCGAAACACCAGTTCCATGTCCTGATGGCAGCCGCAGGGGATGAGACCGTTGTAGTGGGCGATGTCGATTCGCCAGCCATCGGCATAGAGCGCGGCGAGGTTCCGGGCCGAATACCTTGCATCACCGCCGGTGCGGTTGGTGCATACGGTCTGGACCATGTTGAGGGGATTGCAGAATGTAACAGAAAGATCGAAGCACAACAGACAGGGCCACCGAGCGGCGAGCGGGCGTGCATTGGCGGCCATCAGACCCTCAAGGAGGTTAGGATTGGCGAAATCAAGCTGCCGGATCAGCGGCAGGATGTCGGCGGTGCGATAAACGGAACTGGATATCTCCAACGGATAGCCGAAGTCGTGGCGTTCGCTGGTCCAGTCGTACTTGAGCACGCCGGTATCGATGCAGGCGAACTCGGGCAGCGTCATGCGGACATTTCGATTGTAGTTGTGCACTGTGTTGCGGCCCAGCCGCAGCGAGAAACCGATCGCCTCGGGATGGTGTTGGAGGCCGGCGATTGCTTGTTCGATGTGGAAATCCCTGACGAAGAGATTGTCATCGACCATAAAGAGGACATGATCGCCGCCGGCCGCAATGTCGATTGTCTGCTGTTTGAAGTGAGTCTCCTCGATGAAGGTCACGTCGGCAAAACGTTTTTTGAGCGCGTCGTACTGCCGCCTGTTCATCTCATCCGAAACCTTAAAGAGAACGTATAGGGCGACGGCATGGCGGTCGCGGCAACGCGCGTGGAAGGATTCGAGTACAGCGCAAAGTTGTATCGCCCGATCCCGGCTGAAGATCAGACCTGCAATCTTACGGTTAGTTAATTCATGCTTCATGCTTCGAGTTTTCATCTCCTCGCTGATCATGTGGCCGCCGCCTGCATGTCGTTCATTAAAGTTGATTTATGCGCCGACAACAATAGAATGTCTCGAAGCTGTTGCCGCCAAACCTCCCATGTGCCGCGTTCTTTTTCCGCGACGGTGCTTTCCCAAAGTAGGCTGTCGGCGGCGATTAGCTGCTGTTCGATGGGAATATCGGCGATCTTGACCGCGGTCACTTCGACATTCGACAAATAGGGTTCCTGAGGCCACGCGCTTGTGTTGACCTGAATGTGTTCAAAGCCCAGATGTTTCAGGGTGTGCTCGAACCGTTCGGCCGACCAGTGGTCGACGTGATAGCCCCACGCGGCGGCCTGATCTCCGGCAAGGTGACGAATGACGCCCATTTTCGTCTTCCACGCAGCGTCGGACAGCAGGGTTCGGGCGCTGCCGATCAGATCGGGGGTCTCGATGCGGAGCGTTCCTCCGGGTTTAAGCCATCGGCCCCATCGAATCAGCATCGCCAGGGCGGTGACGCGGTTGAAATGCTCGAAGACGTGATGCAGACGTATCTCATCCACACTTTGGTCCGGAAAATTCAATTGTGTGATGTCGGCGTGGAAGTCCGCCCCCAGGTGTTTGACGACTGTGTGAGCCGTGAGTGGGTAGTCGATGTTGACGTAGCCGTCAAAGCGCCACTTGCCGCAGCCAAGGTGAAGGCGCAGCGGCTGGCCCGGCCGCCAGAGACTCCGCTGCCGGAATAAATCGAGGGTGTCGGATGCACCTGTCGCGTCGTCAGAAATAACCGGCCCGCCGGCGGCTACGTACGGGCTGGACGGGGCGGGCGCAGCCGGCAACGGTTCATGCGAGCGCACCTCGGCGGCGAAGTCATCGGCGAGGGTCAATGCCCGCTGGCCGCCGGTGCCCGTACATCGCTGATGTGCCTGTTCCAGAAACCAGCGGACGAGTTCATGATCAAACCCCTGTCCAAGTGCGTCTCGCAGGCAGGTGTACGCCTCCTTGAAGAGGCCCTGCTGAAAACAGGCCAGCCCGTGCCAATAGGCATCACTCCCGGGGCCAATCGCATCGAGGCTGGAAGGCATGGCGAACGCTTCGGCATAGTCGGCATGCCACAGGAGCCGCCTCGGATTGGGATTGGCCATAGGCACGAAATGCTTCCAATTGTTTTTATACAGGGCGATATCGGCGGCGGCTTCGTCGGCATGCTGCTGCTTGGCTGCATCGAGGACATTGTTGTGAACGACAAAGCAGTGCGGCAGAACAACGGCGCGTTTGCCGGCCGAATAGAACCGATAGCACAGATCGCCGTCGGCGCAGTAGAAGCGGTACTGTTCGTTGAGGCCGCCGACCTTCGTGAAATGATCGAGCCGAAAGAGGCCGTAGTTCATCAGGAGTTTGGGGCCATAGGTGAAGTCAATGCCGAAGCTTTGCCATTCGGGACGGCTGTGAATGTTTTTGTAGAAGAACAGGCCCGCCGCGACCTCATCAGTTTGCCGATTGAGCGTCTCAACCGCCTTCGCCAGGCAGTCCTTCCCGAAGATGATATCATCGCTTCCGTACATCGCCCATTTTCCGTGGGCTTTTTGCAAGCCGAAATTGCACATCTGTGACCAGGAGTGCCGGCCGGGTCCAAGGCATTGCGACTCGCTGTAAACGTGCCGAATACCATGTTTTTGCAGCACATTCAGCGTGTCGTCTTTAGAGCCGCCCTCGATGACGATGACCTCGTATTTAAGGCTGCCCACGGCCCCGACAAGGCTGGTCAGCATCTGATCCAGAAGGTGCGCCCGGTCCTTTGTGCCCAGGACGATGGTGACATCACACGGGGTCGGCAGCGGCGGCGATGTAGAGGCTTCTTGTGCCGCACCTTTGGGCTCCACCATCCTGGCTTTGAAGCCCTCCGCTTCGAGGAAATCCGGAGTTTGAATAATGCGTGGGACCCTGGCAAGTGTAAAGCGTTTGGCCGCACTGGCCTTTGACCGGCACTCGGCCAGTACACGATCATAGAGCTTTTCATAGTGTGCGGCCGTGATCGTATGGTCGAATCGGCTTACCGCACTTTGTCGTGCGTTGCGGCTGAAGCAGTCTCGCATTTGGGCGTCGCCGGCGATGCGCCTGACGGCCTCGGCCATTTTGGCGACATCTTTGTACTCTGTAACCAACCCGTCGCGCTCATGTCCGACGAGTTCGCCGACACCCCCGATATCAAATGCGGCCACGGGAACACCACAGGCAAGGGCCTCCAGGACCACCAGAGGACAGTTGTCCGCCAAAGGCGTGTAGAGGAAGACATCCATCGCCGAACAGGTGCGGGCCAGCACATGTTCATCGGTGATTGTGCCGGTGTTCAGGATCGGGCCGTTTCGCCCGGTCTCTCTGCCGCCGACGTTCAGAAACACATGATTACTGATCCGTCCGGAAAGGGCATCCAGGACAGCCCGCGTGTACTGTCCGCCCTTAAATGGATTGTTCAGAGCGCTGCCCACTGCCACGGACCCTATAACGAAGGCATCATCCGGGATGCCGAGTTCTTTTCTCGCGGCAGTCTTTGGGTAAGGCCGAAATACCGTGGTATCCACACCGTTATAGATCAGTTCCACGGGATGATCCCTGAGGACGCTTTGTTCAACCTGCTTTTTGAGCCAGTTGGAAGGCGTCACCAGCCAGAGGCGGCTGTGGTCGTATATCTCCTGCTTGTCCCGCAGCAGTTGCGCGGCGGTGTCGACGGGCAGTTCCGGAGGGATCTCAAGATGATCGCACTTTTGGCAGCCCGTTTGCCAACCGGTACAGCCCAGGGCATATGCACAGTGGCCGGTGAAAGCCTGCATATCGTGCAGGGTCCAGACTGTTGGTTTGAGTTGCGACAGGGCCGGAAGGGAGAACGGGTTGAAATAGTAACCGTGGAGATTGTGCAAATGCAGAATGTCGGCACGTTTGACAAGTTCATTTTGTACGAGCTTGTGGCTGCCTTGGCTTTCGTAGTAGAGAAGCCCCCTGCTGCGACATTCGGAAAGGATGTCGGATTTGTGCTCGGGATCGAAGGCAAACGTATGCGGCGAATTGCAGTTCTTAACGCCGGTGAGCATAACGGCATCGTGGCCCTTACTCCGCTGTGCCTCGGCGAGACGGAAGCCCACCTTTGCGGCGCCGCCGGCCGCGTCATGGGTGTTCATGTGGATGATCGCCCGCCTCGGCTTTTCGGCCGTTTGTTTTGAGGGCGCGCCGACCATAACGGTTCCGGCCTTTGACTTGGGCTTAAAGTAGCTGTTATAGTAGTCCACGAGGTCTTGGTTTATTATGACATCGGCCGGATACCTGGTCGGTCTTCGTACGCTGGTTTGATTTTCGAATTTCGAGCGAGACGTGCCGAAGTTGGTGCCCGAACCATCGAAACCAATGTTTTGTATGTGCGATTCGGTCGGATAGATATAGCAGCCGTTGTTGAGATAAGTTGCCAGAACCCAGTTGAGCGTCCACGCGTCGTGACCGTTAAGGACGCGCTGCACCTGCGAGGGGATATCTTCGCCGCCCTGTGTGAGATCGACGCCTTGCGCCATCGCCCGGTTGTACAGCATTGACAGGTCCGGATCAAAATGCCGCCACGCCCTTTTCCAAGTGGCCCAGCCCCAGCTCCCGATCCTCGGGTAGAAGTACAGGTCATATGGGTGTTTCTTGCGCAGATGATCGGGGATCGGCACCGTGTAGCCGTTGATGCCGAATATGCTGCCATGGTCGGCATAGCGGGTCAGGCACTGGTCCATGAACTCGAAGAAGTGGCTGCCCGGCACGCAGTCGTCTTCGAGCAGAATAAGCCTGTCATGGAGCCCAAGGACATGGTCAACCGCTCCGACCACCGACCTGGCGAGGCCGCGGTTTGTTTCCCGGCAGATGATCGCCGGTGAGGTCCATTTGATCGTTCCGGCAAGCTTCTTTATGGTATCGATCTTCTCGATGTCGCCTTGCGTCCTGGGGCCGTCGATGAATATATAGAGGTTCTGCACGTTGTGCTCGAACAGGGCCTTGAGCACCTGGGCCGTATGCCAGGGCCGATTATAACATACCAAAGCGACCGGGGTATCTTTCATGACGTCAAACCTTTATCTATGGACCGCAAATCGGGCGGCGGATGGCGCTTCCTTACGCATGTATTGCCCGGCGCCGGTTCTGGAATCGATGCAGTCCTGATGCACAAAGGTCACCTCGTGGAAGGGACCGGCCTTGCTCCGCGTGTGTGCGCAGATATACCCCATCTTCCCAAGGCGCTGTACACATGCCATCGTGTCCTTAACCGTGTAGTCAGTGCAGGCGTGATGAAATTCGACGCACAACTGAGGAACCGTCAACCTTTCGAGTGCATTCAGAACATCGTACTCAGCGCCTTCGATGTCCATTTTCAGGACAGAGACGTTGGGGTATGCCCGCAACAGGTGCGGAAGGCTGACCGTCTCGGCCTCATACGAATCGTTCGCCAGCACACTTTTGTGTGTCGGCTTCACCGATTCGGAAACGTGATCGGGATTGCTGTTGCGATACATGCGTACGCGGGCACCCTGCTGCGGGTGCAGCGCTTTCTGCAGGAACTGGAAATTGGGCGGGCACAGCCGCCGTATATAGTCGCGCGCCTTTTCGGTCGGATCGACACCGATAATGGTACAATTGCGCAACTCCACCAGGCGCATGTCGAACGAGATGTCCTCGCCCACGCCCGCTGAAATCACGGTACTGCCGGCGGGAATCAGGTCGATATCCACGGCCCATCCACCGTATTCGGTACCCAGCACCTGCATATTGAGTTGCTGTCCGGGACGCGGCGTTCCGGCGAATTCAGCCGCATGACCGGTGGCATCATCAGGGCAAGGCGCGGTTGGAACAGCACCACGCAGAGAAGCCATTTCGGCATTCAACTGCGGGTCGTCACCCCATTTCTTCAAATAGATCTGTATGAGTTTCGCAGCCTCGGTGGTGAGGCTGAGGGCTTTATACAATCCGATAAGATGAAGCACGGTTCGCCGGTTATTTGGATCGACGCGGAGGGCGGCCGTGAGGGTCTCCATAGCCTGGCGCGGGCGGTCGGTTTGCCAATACAGCAGGGCAAGATTGTTACGTACTAACACATTGGCGGGCTCGGCACGAAGCGCCTGCTGAAAGGCATCCATCGCGGCGGCCACATCGCCCTTCTGGAAAAAAGCAACGCCGCGCTGATTGTCCTGCACAGCTCGATCGTGCATCGACTCCTGCGCAGCCGTTTCCGCCGCCGAATCCATCTTCAGGAACCGATCCTCATCGTGGTTGTCGCCTTGAAGGAACCCATGGTGTCTCTCCCAAAACAGGCGCAGCGACTTAAGCAGGGTCCGCATTTCATCGTCATCGGCATGCTTATGCAAATAGTCGCCGAGGAGTTTTGCCGCTTCCGTCTCGCGGTGCAGATCGATGTAAACAGCAACGATGTTCCGCAGTGTGTCACGGCAATTCGGCTGCACCTTCCATGCAGTTTCAAGACACGCCAGCGCTTCCGGAACACGTTGTTTTTGCCAGTGCAGAACGCCAAGGTTATTCAGCGCCGCGATATTGTCGGGTTCGATGGTCACGCACTGGCTGAAACATTGCATCGCCTTCTCGTGATCGCCTTGATGAAAAGCAGCCTCCCCCTGCTCATTGAGAATGGCAGTTCTGGAGAGAATGCCTTCAGAAGTAAGCACGCAGGGAGCATATGATGCCGAGCGCATGTTGCCGTACCCGCCCGCCAGTTCCAGATTGCGGCGGGCCTCGGTCCCCTTCCAGGCTTCCTCCTGGCCGCCTGCCAGATGGCCATAATCGTGGTTCTGGTGGACAACCGTGACGCATTCGGTCGCGTCCACAACGGCGGCCTTGAGGCGAATCGCCTCAGCGACCAGCCAGTTGTCCCAGACCGTCCGCCCGAGTGCAAAGGGCGGAATGGCCGGCCAAAGGTCACGGCTGAACACAAAGTAGTCGATTCCCGCGGGCGGATGCAGCGTACCCTTTTGGCGAATCTCACCGCGAAGTTGATTGGACCAGTTGTCATCCGTAAAGTTCAACGGACGGTCAACGTTGAGATCCCATCGCTGTCCGATCATCAGGAATGGCCCGCGGTCGGCATCCCGAACCTGTTTCACGGCTGCCGTGAAGTCATCCAGAATCAGTATGTCCGTGTTCACGTAAGCCAGGACCGGGGCGGCTGAGGCCGATGCACCGTTGCGGAAGATAGAATCCAACAGGGGCGTGCCGACTTCATTGCATTCTATATGCGGGACATGTGTAAGGCCCCACTCGGCGGCAACGCAGGCGGTTCCCTCGTCGTCGCCGAGCAAAATAATCTCCGGCTTGGGGTTCAGCCGCATCCAGCTCTCGATGGCATTGCGCTGAATCGTGCCGATGTGGCCTTTGAACGGTTTGGGAACCGTGAAGATGGCAAGTTCGGCTGAAGTACGCGGCTCGTCGTCGGCAGCGGGTACGGCTCTTCGGCGGCACATGTCGATATGCCGCTCAATGTCCTGCCGGAGGATTCTCTTTCTGCGGTGTGAGTCCGCGCTGGCAATCACATCGCAGGCGATGAGTGCGGATTCGAAGTCACACATAGCGGCGTAACAAACAGCCTGGGCATACAGAGCGCCCCGGATATCAGGGGTTTTCTTGAGCGCCTCCTCAAGACAGTGAAGTGCCGCCTGTATTCTTCTTTGAGCGAACAACTGCGCCGCCTGTTTGCAGAGCACCTCGGCCTCACTGCCGGCCGCCGGATTATTTTGTTCGATCACCTGTATCTGGTCGACGGGATTGTAATTGAACCGTCCCGCATGCTGCCTGAACCGCTGCACGTCAAAATCGCCGCCGGCAGCGCGGCAAGCAGGCCGGAAGAACACCGCCTTATCCCCCGGCTCGAACATCAGCTCGACCCGGCCGGCGTTGACCCACTCCATAAGAGGAACGACTTCCTGAAAGCCGATCCAGAAGCCGCCTTTCCAGTAGGGAGCAAAGTACCCCTCGAAACACTGCAAAGGATCGACGCCGAAAAGGGTCACCTCATCGATAGCCTTCATAAAAGTATCGCCGGCGGGCGCATCGGCGCTGTACCAAAGATCATCTATGCCCACGATGCTGTCGCGGGGCAGCAGCCCGATCACGCGATCCAGCAGATGCTTCATGAGCGGCACGTCAGCCTGGTCATGGGCATCGATATATAGAAGAACACGGTCTTCGGCTGACCACAGGGAAGCGAAATCCACCTTCAGGATATCCTGCTCGATCAGCCGCACGCATGAAAGGTCGAGTGGAATCAGCCGCTGGCTTGCACGGAGGGCGTCAAAAGACAGATCGATCGCAGTGATCTCGGCGTCCGGGGCCGCGGCCAGCCACGTTCGCAGGGACATGCCGGAAAGCGTACCGAGTTCAATAATCCGCGTCGGCTTAAACTGCGCGACCAAATGGTAGAGCCTTGTGAGCGCGCCGACAGTCTGGTCGCGGTAATACAGTCGATTGGACGCAGTGGTGAACGTTTCGATCCAATCCTGAAACATCGCTGTCGGATCGGACGACGACAGAGCCTTATGCCGGGCCCTCCAATAGCCGCGAAAATGCTTTTCAGCAAAGTCCATGCCGGCGTATCCCCAGTTTTCGCCGTTGTTTGTAATGGGTCTTTTCTTTTCAATCATGCTGCGGCACCACGGCAAATAATCGCGGTTGTGGTCGAGGCTGGGACGCTGCTGCATTGTCTGCGGGATCACTTCCCAGCCGGTTTCATGCTCGATGTGATAGATGCGGAGCGGCTCCTCCAGGATGACCTGCCGCAGGCCCTCGGCAGACGCCATGTGCAGCAGCAGGCCATCGACGTAGATAGACCAGAGCGGCAGTTCGGGATAAGCCCGCAGGCGATGCCAAACCTCGCGGGACATCAGCGTGAAATCGCCGCACGCGTTCGTATGCAGTTTCGTATCGGCGGCTGTATATGTGTAATGATCCGAGCCGATCTCCGAGATTGTTTTGGTACCGCCAAGACCCTGAATACGAATCACCTGGCTTTTGCAGAAATCCAGTTGTGCCTCACAATCGAGTTCTTCCGGAATCCGGCAGGCGCCTACGTCGTGACGGTCAATGCGGTAGAAGCAGTCTTCTTTCGGTTGGCCGCTTGCGAGGAATTCCATGACTTCATCGCTGAAGAGAATATCGATGTTGGTCGCCAGCACGAATCGCCCGGCCGCGCGGCGAATGCCGACATTTTTCGCGACCATCTGAAACAGCGGAAATTTATCGGCATTTCCGATACTGTTGTGCACCTCAAGCGGAACCTCTATAAACCGCACCGCCAGAGGTCCGAGGTCCTCCGGCAGGTCAAGCACGTCGTAAAGCCTCGGCCGGTCGGGCGGCGGGTTCCATTCGACGAAGACAAGTTCGGCATCCAGATTATATTTGCGGCACTGATGAATCAGCGCCTTTGTGAACACCTGTGTGCGGTGCAGGGTATTGCCGCCGTGGTCGTCATTGCGAGAGGTCACCACGATGCTCAGATATCTGCCGTGGCTATGTTCGTTTGCGGCAGGTTTTTCCTGCGGCAGGTCCAATCCGCCGATGGGCCGACATTCTTCGAAATGTGCGGTTCCGTGCCCCCAGTTGTCATCATTGAAGACGGCCGCCCGGCGTTCGGCGGTCATTTTGTTAGCCCAGGCGTGGAGCTGGTCATTGGTCATTCGTGGGATGCGGGACTTTTCAAGGCGCTGCCAAAGACCGTTTTCTTTATCCGATTCCGGCGTCCAGCCGGCCTCGTGCTCGATGTGGTAGATG
This sequence comes from Phycisphaerae bacterium, assembly GCA_014859965.1. Lineage (GTDB taxonomy): Bacteria > Planctomycetota > Phycisphaerae > Sedimentisphaerales > Anaerohalosphaeraceae > JACZKQ01. Next base: position 11,163 of record JACZKQ010000009.1, on the reverse strand, counting down.
CACATGGGGGCGTCCAGGAAATGCTCCGGTGCGCCGCCGAAGTGGGCCATGTAGCACATTAAGGAATCGAGATGGAAGGAATACATGTCGAATTCAGGATAGCCGTGCAGGGCGAACCAACGGTCGCGGTGCATCAACTGGAAATCGCCGCTTGCATTGGTGTGCAGCCGCTCCCGATGTGTTCGCCCATATTCGGGATATATCTCGTGATACTCTCCATTGAGCAAGTTGATCGTGCCATTGCGCTTGTTGATTCGAAACGTGTTTGCTCTGCAGAACGCCAGCCGAGTTTCATGACTCGCCGGCAGGGGCACATTTCTTTGCACGTCGTGCCGATCCACGCGGTACAACCGGTCTTGCCGCAATCGTCGTGAGGCCACAAACTCGAAGAGTTCATCGGACAACAGAATATCCACATTTGTCGACAGGATGAAGTCACCGATCGCCCGTCGTATTCCAACGTTTTTGGCGATCATCTGGTACAATGGAAGCGAGGCCGCGTGTGCATATTTTTGGTGTATTGTCGGCGGCACCTGGATGATTCGAACAGCGCAGCAATCATGTGAAGCCGGCCACGATAGTGCCTCTGCCAAACCCGGGCGATCTGCGAGAGGATTCCATTCCACCAGGACCAATTCCACAGCCAAGCCGAACTTTGACGATTGCGCACCTATTCCATCCACGAACAATTGCGTTCGCTCCAGCAGATTTCCACCGTGATTATCGTTGCGCGATACGGCGACAATGCTGAGATACTGTTTTTCCTTCATAGCCGTATCTCCGACTGTCTTACCCGGCTGCGCGGCCGATTCGGTCGATCTGGAATGGTCCACCGGCGGATTCAGCCGCTCACTTACGCCCTCCTGCCGCCCGTTGCAACTGCCGCCAGACCAATGACAGCAGGTTATCTTGTTCGCAGCCACAAACTTTTCGACATGGTCATGCAGTTGGTCCATACTCTCGAACGTACCTACTTCCTTCCAAGCCACCCCCCTGATGCCGTGGTCGATCGGCGACGTGTACTTGCTGCCCTGAAGTGAACAGTTCAAAAGCAGCGTTTTGTGTTCGTGCTGCACGCCGAAGTACCCGCTCGGCCGGCGCACGACGCATTGATCTGGCGATATACCGCAAAAATAAATCCGGCTGAAGCAGGAATAGTCAAGAGAATCGGCAAGAGTGTAGTCAAAGCGTACGTCAGCCAGTCGCACATTCCTCTTGCCGTAGTAGAGCGCCTCCTGTAAGGCAATTCCGTTGCGATTGCACCATGTCAGCAAGGACGACATAGTCTGCATTGTCTGTTCGTAATAATCGTACCACGCGGGCAGTAAGACGTTATCGGACACAATGTCGTCGTGCATGTCAATCACAATGACGATCGCATCTTTTTCGAGACGATCGCATGTTTTAATGGGTAAGTTCGGCGACTCGGCACCAACTTCGATAGAACATCTCCTGCAATGTGGTTCGATGTCGATGTGCTTCGTTTTCGCGCCAGCGGCCGTCAAGTCGCACATTAATTGCCTCCAGGCCTATACATGATTCGATCATCTTGCTCTTGTGATTGACAGTCAGATTGTATTTGCGAACCCCGCATGGCGAACTCTTCGATAATCCATTCCACAATGGGCTTGTTGCCCATCGCAACCAACGGCTTGGGAATCCTGCATGCCTCCAGCCCGTCCAAGGCCGCTCGAATCTCGGCCATCTCATGCCGTGGCATCGCACAATCTTCTCAACTCAATGTTGTAATAATCGTCGCAATCCATGAACACCGGCTCGGCATACAAGTACCGCACCGCGTTGGCCGTCGCAATAAACGTCAGCGTCGGAACACTCAGCGGAATACTCGCCTCCGTACGCACCTCCCGACGGACATCTGCCGTCGCATCTGCACTCATAGCCCACACACCTGCGGAAGCACGCAAGCCGACGCGATCTCCAAACTCGCTTCCTCGGCCGACGAGTCGATGACGTTTCGATAACGCACACTGTCATAGTCCGCGATCACCCCCTGCCGGATCAGCCCGGCCACTTCCGCGATTCCATCCTCCACCGTACAGTCGATCTCAAAGCCAAGCTTCTCCCGTATTTTGGCGAAACTCACACGGTAATCCCCCGGGTCCTCATTGCGCTGAACGGTCTCGACAATCGCCCCGGGCGCATGCGATTCGCGGATCATCTGCACGATCTGCTCCTTGCGAAAATTCTGGTCCGTCGAGCCCACGTTAAACACCTCCCCATCGACCGCTTCGGCAGGCTGCTCCAAGACCAGCTTGATCGCCGCCGCCACGTCCGCAACGTGAACATAAGGCCGCCAGAACTGCTCCCCGAACACCACCAGGTGCCCCCGCGTCAGCATTTCCATCGTAAACTCGTTCACCGTCAGGTCGAACCGCATCCGCGGCGAAACCCCATAAACGGTCGCAAACCGCAGCGCCGTCGCGCACAGGTCGCGCGTCACCGCCCGATTCAGCACCGCCTGCTCCACCGCGACCTTCGTCTCGGCGTACAACGAAACCGGCTTTAATTCCGAAGTCTCATCCACGTGGTGGGCGGCATTCTTCATCTTGCCGTAATGGCTGCAAGTCGAAGCGAATACGAAACGGAATACACCGCTGTCGCGGCACGCCTCCAGCAGGCTCAGCGATGCGTCCAGATTCACCGTCTGCGCCAGGTGCGGATGCCGTGCACAGGCCGGATCACCCACGACCGCCGCCAGGTGAACCACCGCGTCCACGTCGGTCAATAGTTCCTCGACAGTCCTGCTGTCCCGAACGTCGCCTCGGACGAAGCTGAAACCCGGGTCCGACCACACACCCAGAAGTCCATCGCCTCCGTACAGCAGATTATCCAGCACGCACACCCGGTGCCCGTCGGCCAGCAGCGATCGAACCAAAACGCTGCCGATGAATCCGGCGCCCCCGGTCACAAGCACCTTGTCCTTCTTCATGTAATCCATTACGACTCCATCCAGCAAATATCTGTCCCGGCCGCACTCTCATGCTTGAGCGGCATACGTTCGCTATTGGCGCCGCCAAGGCCGACGCCTATGTAGTTGATCCTGCCAAACTGTACTTCCCGCAGCATGCGCCAGCAGTCCAAAAGAACCGCCCCCTCGTTCACGCCGGCCTCTGCGCGGGCCCAGTCCAGCCGCCGATACTGGGGCCAGTCCGTCATCAGGACCACCGCGTCGGCCCGCGCCAGCGCCGCCTCTGCATCGGCGGCATACGCAACCGCCTCACCGAGAACCTCCCGCGCCGCCTCAAGCGCCTTCGGATCGTGAACCACCACCCGGTATCCCGCCGCCGCAAGCCGCCGCACCAACTGGACCGATTGCGACTCCTCCACAAGATGCGTCCGCGGCTTGTAAGACAGTCCCAGGACCGCCACGCGCCCGCCGGCCGCGACCTGATCGCGCAGCACGCCAAACAGCCGGTCCACCACGCCAAGGTTCACCGCAACCACACTGGGACTCAGCCTCGCGGCAACGCCCGCCTCATCGGCAAACGCCTGAAACGCAATGTTGTCCCGCGGAAAACAAGGCCCGCCGAAGCCCAGGCCCCCCTTGAGATATTTTGCCCCCACCCGACTGTCGCTGCCGATTGCCTCGGTGATCACGTCGATATCCGCCCCCGCCGTCTGCTCGCACACCGACGCCAGCTCATTGGCGAAACTGATTTTCATCGTGACGTAACAGTTCAGACTCAGCTTGGCTATCTCCGCATTAATCAGCGACATGCACGCGATATGCGGATCGCTCAGGCACGTCGATTCATACAGCCCCCTAACGATCTCGGCGCTGCGTGCATCCGAAGCGCCGATGAGCACCATGTCCGGATTCAGGAAGTCGCGGATCACCGAACCGATAGCGATAAATTCAGGATTGTAGACCAGCCCGAAATCCCGCCCGCACCGCCTGCCGCTCAGTGTCTCCAGCAGCGGCGCGAATCTCTCACGGCAAGAACCCGGCATCACCGTCGACACCACGTCCACAACGGTAAACGTCTCTTTGCGAGCCAGCGCCGGCCCAATCGCGGTCAAGACCGCCCCGACGCACCCGTTGTCAAACCGGCCATCCGCTCCGCTGGGCGTCGGCACGATGATCAGTGTCACGTCCGAATGCCCAACCGCCTCCTCGACATCGTCCGTCGCCTCCAAAAGGTCCCAACAGCCGGCCAGCATCTCCTCCAGGTCCGGCTCATCAATGGGGCATTCATGCCGCTGCAAACGCCGCACCCGCTGCGGATCGCTGTCGACGCCGATCACACGGTGGCCGCGCGATGCAAAACACGCCGCCGAACACAACCCCAGTTTGCCAAGTCCAATCACTGAAATATTCATGAATTTCCCGTTTTCCAACTTGACCGGCATCAGATGAATTTGTGCGTCATGCTGTCGTTTAGAATCACCTGCTCATACACTTCGTTGTGCGGCTGATACGTGCACCGCGGACAATCCCGCTCCGGGTCGATGCGGTCGTGCATCCGCCAGTGCGTTTCGCTGCCCCACAGCCGCTGTACCTCGCCCACCTCCGTGACGTTCCGCGCCAGTTCCAGGCTCGCATCGCCCCTGCGGTCGCAGCACAGCCCGACCACGAACGAATCCTCCGGCGCCTCGGGGCCCGTCGGCGGCTCGATCACCGCCGTCATAAACACCGCATGACATTTCGCAAAGTAATTGGCCCGTTTGAACTGATTGTTGAACTTGTGAGTCACGCCGTAAACACCAAACGTTTCGTCGTCAAGCTCCATTGTCCGAACGATCTGATCCTGAAAAAGCCGAACGTCCTCGCCGCTGAAGCCGATCTCCTCGGGCGAGCCGATCTTGTCCCATGTCGTACCCGCCGGCCGAAAATGAATGTTCTTGCAGCCGATCTCCCGGGCCAGCCGAGCCGCCTCGTAAATCTCGCCGATATTGTCCTTATACAGGAGATACTTATAACTGACCCCATACGCCGGATGCGCCCAGCCCAACTTGTTATAATGGCTTCGGGCGTAATCCGAAAGAATTGCTATGTTGTCGATGACGCGCTCGAAGCTCCCCGTACCCGTCGCACCGTTGCACTTGAGCTTCTCGAAGGTCTCCTTCGTCCCCGCATCGACCGACACACCCACCCATGTCGCCTGCGACAAGGAATCCACGTACCGGTCGATCAGCAGACCGTTGGTCACGACCCCCACCTCGACGCCGTTGGAGATCACCCGGTCGATAAACCCGCCCGTCGCCTCGTTCAGCAGCGGTTCCCCGCCGCCTGCCACGCAGATCGCCTGCACGCCCGGAAAACCGTACGGATTGCCCTCGGACCACCGCGGCAGAAAATCCGCAATCGTCTCCAACGCGCGCGCCGACAGCGAACGCTTGCGAATGCTCCGGATATATTCGGCGTTGCACCACACGCAGTTCAGATTGCATCGGTTCGTCGGGTCCACCGTCACCAGAATCGGCGCCGGCAGTGATTTGCCCCGCTTGATCTTCCGCCACGTCTCAACGTGCGCCAGCAGCTTATAGCTGTTAAACGGGTTCCAGCGTTTGCTCGGATTCCACTCCGGCGTCTTGTCCGTCGGGTTCTCCGCCCCAATGGCTACGGAAACGCCGTCCGCGAATTCCTCTGCAATCTTCTTATCTATTGTCTGCATTGAGACTTCCTTTGCCAAGCGGCCCTCTGCCGAAACCCTAACGATCGATATAGGCGCCCAGAGTCTTGATGCCTTTGCGGATCGTCTTGAGCTTTTCCGAGACCTCCTGTCGTTCGGCGGCGATCACCAGACTGATTTCACTGTACAGTTTGCGAATGCGTCCGCGCTGTTCGGCACAGGACGGCGCGTCGAGAGCCCCGGCCTCCGCCACCGCCAGCGCCAGCGGGTTCGCCTCCTCCGCCAGCACCATCGCCCCGTCCAGGTCGTAATTGCGCAGCCGCTCCAAATGCCGCATCAGAATGTTTTCAAGATAGTCGGCCATGCCCGCAGCCTCTTCCGGCGAAACCGAACGGCCTTGCGAGGTCCCGTTTGCTGCTTGAATCGTCATACACGAATCTCCTGATGGGTGTGTTGTGCCAATGTGTGTTCCACTTCTTCCAGTAAGTCCGCCGCCTCCATATTGCCCGCATCCACAATAAGAATGTCGTTCAGCAGCCGCTTCGCCTTGCCGCACCGTCCGTCCTTTAGGTGCAGCGTCGCAAGGCAGAACATCACCGATATGTCCCCCGGATGCATATCCAGGTACACCTCCAGACATTCGATCACCCGGGCGAACGTGCCCGTCTGACACGACAACTGAAACAGCCCTAACAGCGCCGTCAGATTGTTCTTGTCCAGCTCCAGGCTCTTGAGATACAGGTCGAACGCCTCCTGCGCCTCGCCCTCCTGCTGGCGAATCATCGCCAGACCGCAGTACGCCTTGCTGCACGCCGGGTCCAGCCGACACGCCACACGAAACGCCGTCTCCGCGTCGGCCGCATTGCCTTTCTGCAGTTCCAGCACGCCGCACCCGACGTAGGGCCCCGCCTCGTCCGGAGCAAGTACCGCCGCCCGGTCGTAACACTCCTGTGCCTGATCGAGTTCGCCGACCATCGCATGACAATCGCCTAACTCCTTCACGACGTCGTAATGCTGCGTCCAGCCGTTATCGGGAATCGTTGTCCCCTTGATTGTATCCATGTTCTCCTCATCTGAAGACCCGCCCCGGTTGTCTGCCGCTGAAGACCGGCTCTTCTCGTTGTCGTATGCCGCCCTGTAATCCTGTTGCGTGTACGCCCCCCACGGAAATCCATCGCTTCCGAGTATCTCCAGGCAATGCCTGTAAGACCTGATCGCCTCTCGGTAATCTTCCCTCTTGTTGTGCGCCCGCGCCGCGATCAGCAGTGCCGCCGCGGTCGTCCGTTTGCGGTTGACCTCCCCGGCCAGCCGCAGCGCCGCGTCGTAACGCTCCGCGTGATACAGCGCATGCGCGCTGCGCGTCTGCATCCAGAGATCATTTGCATACATCTCCGCCGTGTGCGCGTACACCTTGACCGCCGTCGTCCAGTCGCCCTGCTTTTCAAGTTCGAGCCCCGCCGTGACCAGATTCTCGAATTGGAAGGGCCACTCCTCCTGCCGCGGTTGCCGAACCGTTGTCCCCGCCGCCGCCAGCGACTGCCGCAGTGAAAGGTGCCCAAAACACCGTCTCGCCCACTCGAAGGTCCCCCGCCGCGCCGCCGCACCCCAGCATCCCGACCGTGCATTGACCAGTTCGAACGCCTCCGGTGCACCGTTAATCAAAGGGTTCAATGACTTTTCGATCCAGGCGATCTCGTCGTACCCGATGCGATAACTGCTCGGAACGGCCGCCACAAAATCACCGTCGCACCGCGCCAGCGCCGCGTCAAACCGCTCCTCCAAACAACTGCCGCCGCGAACCGGAACACCCACGATATTCGGCACGGCCGTGTTCAGCCGTTGCAGGTCTTCCTCCGGCAGCGGCAGATAAATCTGATACGGGAAGAACGTATGCCCCCATATTTCCCGCAGCGCCTGCTCCACCTCCCAAAGCGGCCCATCCGCAAGAACGATCAGCGACAGATCCCCGACCTTGGGCCACGGCTTCGCCGGCCGCGTGCTCCGGATGGTCAGCAGGTTGTAAATGTACTTATGTTCGTCCTTGCGCTTCTGCACCGAAATCCGGTCACAGTCGCCCACAGGCGCATAAAACTCGCCCGTCACCGCATGAACATGCTTGAAATCCGTGAAAAACGACAGCCGCCGCGTCAGATCGAAATCGATCAGCACGTTAAGCTTCTCATTGCACGGCCCGACCTTGTCCAGCAGATCCCGACGATGCATCAGACTCACATGCAGAATATGATTGAACTTCAGCAGCGCCATCCGGTCGAAATCGCGGCTGATCTCCACATTCTTCGCCAGCACCAGACGCCCGCCGTCCGGCATCACCCGGTGGTGCACCTTGTACAAATCCGAATAGGCCGCCCCATACGCGTCCTGCCCGTCGAGCGCATCCACCAGCGTCGCCACGTGGTGCGGATAAAGCAAATCGTCGTCACCCAGATAGCAGATATACTCCCCACGCGCCCGGCTCAGCGCCTCATTGAACGAATATGGAAGCCCCCGGTTCTGATCGCGATTAATAAAAGTAAGCCGCGGATCGCCATATTCCCGCTCCAGGTCCCCAACCGCCTGCCCCCCGTCCCGCACCACGATCGCTTCCACGTCACGATGCGTCTGCCGCAGAATACTCTCCACCGCAGTCCGCACATACCGCGGCCGATTGTACGTCGACATCAGCACGCTCACCAGCGGCCCGGATTGTCTGTTCGTTTCAACCACGCGTCTCCACGTCACCTCTCACGCACACACCGCTCGCTCCATACCCGCAAAACCCTCACGCCCGCCCAGCCGCGCCGCGCTGTCGAGCACCGCTTCAATCGCGATGTCGCGCACCGCCGATTCCCCCGCTCCAACGCCCACCGCACAATACCCCTCCCGCTCAAGCATCGCGGCCTTTCCCTCCGAGCCCGCCAGCACCACCGCCGCCCGGCCAACCGCGCCCGCCAGATGCCGCCAGCCGTTATCGACGCCGATCAGCAAATCGCTGTTCCTCACCACCGTCGCCGCCTCGCGCGCCGTCAGCTTGCCCACGAGATCGCGCCCGTACCCGAAAAACCGCTCGCCGCGATCCCCGACCTGGACCAGATCAGCACCCCACCTGCCCGCCAGATACTCACACAGCGCCAGCCACTTGCCCTCGTCCCACGCCCTCTCTTCCTGCGAAGTCCCCGCCCCAATCACGATCCGCATCTGCTCAGGCCGCCGCTTCGCCAGCCGCTGCATCCGCAGCACATCGAAACCGTCAAGATATATCCGCGGCCGCCGATCCTTCACATGCACCCCCAGTCGCCGCGCATATCTGTCAACCAGCGGTCCCTCGCCGTCGCCCGCCCCATCGCGCCCCAACCGCCAGCACATATCAAATCGCCGCCCGCCGCGCCACGACCGCAAATTCACAATCTCCCGCACACCCGGATGATTCCGAAACAACCCTTCATCTCCGGCGCACACGGTGATGTTGAACTTCCCGCCGACCGTCTCCTGCAGCGAGCGAATCGCCGGCTCGGCGCTGAGCACCTCTTCGATCCCGCCGTCGATCTCGATCAGAACCTCGCGCCCCCCGGAGACGCCTTCCACTTCCTGGCCGGCCGCATTCACGGCACATGCGGACCCTGCAACCCGGTCCGACCTCAAACGAAAGGGACGTGCTTTACCTCCACCGGCGTCGGCACACTGCGCCGGCGAGTCGGCAGTTCCGTAATCTTCAATCCGCCCTCCGCAAAAGGCGCCTCCGCAGCCGAAGATCCGATCTCGACCGGCTGCATCTCCCCGCCGCCGCCCGGCCCCTGCTCCGCAAACGCCTTCCAGTCGCGCAGCACATTCGCCGACATCTGGTTGATCGACCCGACACGGTCGCACAAATGCTGCGCCGCAGTCTGCACCGGCGCAGCCCCTGCGTGCCGCGCCGACCATGCCGTCGGAGCCGGCATCGCAACCGGCTCATGTGCCGCCGCCCCGAAACCCGGCATAAACTCACGCGGCGTCATCTCGAACCCGCCCGCCGCAGCAGCAGCACCGGCCCCGCCGACCACGTCCGCCCGCGCTTCCGCCGCAGCCACAGCAGCAGGTTCCGCCGCAGAATCATCCTTCACAACCAGCTTCTCCAGCCGGAAGAGAACATCCTTAATCCCCCTCAGCCCCACCGCCTCACTGTACCGCGTCTCCACAATCCGCCGATACCGCCGCGGCTCATACTCCGCCGACAGAACCTGCCCGCAGAAGTCCTCCGCAATATTGAACACGAACGCCTCGTCGAACATCCGCCCGGCCCCCGGAAAATTATGCACCACCGGCTTCAGCCCGCAGCTCATCCCCTTGAGCACCCCCTCCATCCCGTCCGCCGTCATCGCGGCCGTAACCACATAATGCTTGTCCCGCAGCCACCCCGCCTCGCTCCGCACCCCGCCGTCGAAGAACACCACATTCGACAGCTCCATCGCCTCCACCATGTAACGGACATAATCCTCCGTCGCCCCGTCCGCAAACCCGCCCGCAAAATACAGCCGGTAGTCGGCGTCGATATAATGAAGCTTCTGCATGCACTGCAGCAGCAGCATCGGATTATTCCGCGACGTCAGAACGTCCAGGCACGCGATCCGTTTGCCGCGCCCCTTCTCCGCAAACCCGAACCGCTTCGTATCCACCCCCATCCCGGCCGTCGCCACATGAACTTGCTTGTCGAGGTCCCCGAACCGCTCGAACAGCCGCTCCCGAATCACTGGATTATCGCTCAGCACCACCGCATCGATAGACTGCCAGCAAAGATTCCCAAGCCCCTCCGAGTAAACGTCCGCGTCGCTCAGCCGCACAATCAACTTGCACGCCGCCGGCCTGTACGACACATCGACCAGCGTATCGCAGCAGCCGTCGAAGAACGCAATGTCGCACTGCCCCAACAGCGACCGCATCTCCTCCAGCCCCGCCCCCGTATGCAGCGTTGCAACAAACCGCTGCCCCACAAACTCGAACAGCCGCTGCGTCTCCGCGTTCTTAGCCGCCGCAAACACCCCCACCTTCGGCCGCCGACTCCGAATCACCGCAATCATCGGCTCCAGAATCTCCTGCGAAGGCGCCATTTCTAACGAACGAATCAGAAGCTCGATCGCATGCCCGTACATGTCCTGCTGAAGAAACGCCTGCGCGCCCCGGTTCAGCAGGTCGGCATTCAGCAGTTCCTGCCGCTCCATCGCATCGAACAGCGTCATCGCCATCCCCGGGTAACCCGCCGCCAGATAAACCTCGCAAAGGTTCCAGAGAATCTCCCCCGCCTCGCTCGCCGGACAGCACGCCTTCGCCTTCTCCAGGTGATCGATCGCCTCCTCGTTAACACCCGAGCAGAACAAAATCACCCCCGCGTCGTTCAACGCCTGGTGATCCTTCGGATATCGACGCAAATGCTCCCGAATACACTGAAGCGCTTCCTCGTGCCGGCCCTCTTCGGCCAGCTTAAGTCCCATCTCATGCACCTCTGAACGAGCATCTGCTGCCATCCCTGTACGTCCTTTCAATATCTGCAATGGATTCGGCTCCATGGTTTCAAATGAAAGGACTGCAAATCCTGTGC
>JACZKQ010000100.1 GCA_014859965.1 Phycisphaerae bacterium | reverse complement strand
GGACGGGTGCGTGCGGAATGGGGGTCAGGCGGCGAGCAGGCCGTGGGTTTGTCTTTTTACCAGTGAGGCGTAGTAGCCGTCCTGTTCGAGGAGTTCTTTGTGGCGGCCCTGCTCTATTATTCTCCCCTGTTTGAGGACGAGGATCTGGTCTGCGTGTACTACGGTCGCCAGGCGGTGGGCGATGACGAATGTGGTTCGGTTGGTGATGAGGCGTTCGAGTGCCTGCTGGACGAGGAATTCCGTTTCGGCGTCGAGTGCGCTGGTGGCCTCGTCGAGGATGAGTATGGACGGGTCCTTGAGGATCGCCCTTGCGATTGCGATGCGCTGGCGTTCGCCGCCTGAGAAGCGTGCGCCGCGTTCGCCGACGACGGTGTCGTAGCCGTGTTCGAGCTGCATGATGAAGTCGTGCGCGTTGGCGGCCCGTGCGGCGTCTTCGATCTGCTGCTGCGTCGCGTCGGATTTTCCGTAGGCGATGCACGCGCGGACCGACTCGTTAAAGAGCAGGGCATCCTGCATGACGACGCCGATGCTGCGGCGGAGGTTCTGCTGCTTGATGTCGCGGAGGTCCTTTCCGTCGAGGCGGACGGAGCCGGCCGTCGGGTCGTGGAATCGCTGGAGGAGTGACATCATGGTGCTCTTGCCCGAGCCGCTGGGGCCGACGATGGCGATGACTCGGCCGGGCGCGACGTCGAGGTTGATGCCGTCGAGTATCATGCGGTCGGCGGGGTCGTAGGCGAAGTCGACGTTGTCGAAGACGACGTGGCCTTTGACGGGCTGCGGGCAGACGGCGTGCGGTGCGTCGGTGATGTGGTCGGGCGTGTCGAGGATGTGGAAGACGTGGTCGACGGCGACCAGGGCCATGCGGAGCGTGCGGTAGATGCCCGTGAGGCCCTGGACGGGCGCGAACAGGCCGCCCATGTAGCTGAGGAAGGCGACGAGCGTGCCGAGCGTGATGCGGCCCTGCGTGACCATGTAGCCGCCGAGTGCGATGCCGCAGAGGCGGGCGGCGAAGACGCTGAGGTTCTGCAGGGCGCCGACTCCGGAGTCGTACCGGACGCCGCGGACGACGGTCTGGTTGGCTTCGTCGACGGCGCTGAGGAAGCGGTGCTTTTCGGCGTCTTCCATGGCGAAGCTGCGGACGGTGACGATGCCGGAGAGCACCTCATTGAAGCGGCTGTAGATGCGGCCCCACTTGTCGAGCAGGTATTTTTCGCGGCGTTTCTGGGTGGGGGCGGCGCGGTTGGCGATGAGGATCGGCAGCGGCGTAAAGACGACGACCAGCAGCGTCAGCCGCCAGTCCATGCGGAACATGATCGTCAGCGCGATGGCCAGGTAGACGACGGCCGGGAGGATGTTGAAGGCGACTTCGCTGATGGCGTTGATGAGGCTCTGGAGGCTGCGGTCGAGCCGCGTCATGATGCCGCCGGCGCCTTCGTTGCGGTGCATCTCGCAGGGCAAGCGGTGGAGGCGCTCGACGGTGAGGTCGAGGAGGCGGTAGTGCATGTTGATGCGGGTGCGCCACGTGAGGCGGTTGGCGAACATCGAGCTGAGTTCTCGCGCCAGGCCGATGGCCAGGAGCATGCCGACGCCCCAGATGACGAAGGTCAGCGGGTCCGGCCGGCCGAGGCCGTCGAAGATGTACTTCAGCACGAGCGGCTCGACGGCGCTGAGGGTGGCGAGGATGAGCGTGAGGATGAGTATGAGCGCGATCGCGGGCCACTGCGAGCGGGTCAGGTGCAGGACGCGCTTGGCGCGGGTCCAGCGGGTGTCGGCGGTCTCGGGGGAGTCGTCGGCGGGCGCCTTGGCGGAGCGGCCGTTGGGGGGTGCCATGGGGTCATGCATTTTACATTGTCTCACGGGTTACAGATTCACGTCCACTTCCGGTTTATCAACAGGCGGTCGGCGGCGGCGGCCTCGGGCGGCTTTGTCGCGGCGATCCGGACCCGTGTTGCGTTGTGCAGAATTACGAGGAGGCTTTGGCGGTTGTTCTGTTGGGACGCGGATTTGTGGTAAAATGGCGGGCAATGTGACGACGTAAATAAGAAACGAGGTGGGCTATGGCGGATGAGGCAGTGGAGGTGCGGCATTTTGCGGGGTTCTCGCGGAAGGCGTTTCGCTTCCTGAAGGATCTGGGGGCCAATAACGACAAGCGATGGTTCGCGGCGCATCGGGGGGAGTATGAGACGTATCTGCTGGCGCCGCTGCGGGCGCTGGTGACGGACATGGCGGATTTCATGCTGGATATCGATCTGTCGCTGGAGGTCGCGCCGGCGGTGAACAAGACGATTTCGCGGATTCACCGGGACACGCGTTTTTCGAATGACAAGTCGCCGTTTCGGGACCGGATGTGGGTGGTGTTCAAGCGGCCGGGCAAGGACTGGTCGAGCCGGAGCATCGGGTACTTTCTGGAGATTAACTCGACGTGGTATCGATACGGGCTGGGCTTTTACGATGCGGCGGCGGATATCATGACGCGGTTTCGGTCGCAGATCGACGAGGACCCGGAGGCGTTTTTGAAGGCGGTCGCGTGGTTCGAGGGGCAGGATGTGTTCGAACTGGAGGGTGAGGCGTACAAGCGGCATAAGGGGCCAGACAAGCCTGAGCCTTTGCGGACGTGGTATAACTATAAGAGCTTCTATCTGACGTGCAACCGGAAGATCGATGAGGCGATTCTGAGCGAGCGGCTGGTCGACGATCTGATGGAGGGGTTCGGCATGACGGCGCCGCTGTATCGTTATCTTCTGGCGACCATTACCCGGGCAAAGCCGGCCCGTTAGCGGGGGCGGGGCCGCGTGTACTTTTTTTAGAGGCCGTTTTTGAGCGGTCCATGCCGGTTTTTTGCGAATTCTGGCAGCCTTGTGCCTATAAAAGCTCGCTTTTAGGCCGTTGACGGCACTTCCGGCTTTTCGCCTTGCTTTGTTAGTCCATCCACAATTACTGCAAGTGGTCTTTGTCATTGACTTTCAGATATTTTTGCGTTATAATCCACGTCAGAATATTGCTGTTTTGGTTCAGACTGGATTCTCAGGAGGAGAGAAGTCTTTTCCGCCACTTCGCCCATGGATTTAATAAAGAGCGCGGAACGGTTTAGTCATTGAGGGGACTCAGGATGCAGACGGGGAAAATGAGTACCGCCGGCACGTACGTTTTGGTCTTTTCCATGCTTGTTCTTGGTGCGGTTTCGGTGCAGGCGACCGAAGAGTTCGCCGACCCGCTCGGCGGCGCATCGGAGCGTCAACTGAGCGAGCTGGCCGCAGCGAAGAAAGAGGCTCCGTTGAAGCGGGTCGCCGGCGACGACGAATTGATCGCACGCCTTCCCGAGGATACGACGCCCACGTTCGAGATCCGCCGGGTGCAGCTCAGCGGCAACACGCTTCTGAGCGACGCCGAACTGCTCGGTGCGCTTCCCGTGGTTTACTATGCGGGCACGAAGAACGCCGGCGAGCCCAGCGACCATCTTTATGATTTTCGCGCACTGGGGCAGGTCGTCGCCGAACCTGGAACCGCGCGGACCGTTTCGGCGCGGACGATCCGGGGGCTGACGCAATACATCCTTTCGATCTATACGAAGCGGGGCTACGCGGGCATCTATGTGTACGTGCCTTCGGAGGCGTTTGGTGAGAACAAGGAGCTCAAGCAGGGCATCCTGCCGATTACGATCGTCGAGGCGAAGGTGTCCGACGTGGGCGTAACCTCGTACAACATCCAGGGCGAGCCGGTGGAGAAGGGCTGGCTCAAGCGTTCCGTGCTGCTGGATTGGTCGCCGATCAAAGAGGGCCAGGTCGCCCGCCGCAAGGAGCTTGACGAACTCGTCAACCTGCTCAACCTCAATCCCGACCGCTACGTGAGCGCGGTGGTTTCCAAGGGCGACGAGCCCGACTCGCTGGCGGTCGAGTACAACGTCTACGAGGCCAATCCGTGGCACTTCTTCGCCCAGGTGGACAACGCGGGCACCAAGGACAGACAGTGGACGCCGCGATTCGGTGTGATCAATACCAATACGCTGGGTTTCGACGATACGCTGACGTTGATCTATCAGACGCCGCTGGACAAGCGGGCCGGCGACGAATTTTCGGCGTACGGCAGCTATGATTTTCCGGTGATGGGGCCGCGGCTTCGGCTCAATCTTTTCGGCGGATATAACGAGTTCGACATCGACGGCACGGGCGACATCGATTTTCTCGGCCGGGGACATTTTTACGGCGGCACGCTGCGGCTGAACGTGCTGCAGCACAAAGGCTGGTTCTTCGATGTCACGGGCACGCTGAGCCATCTGACGAGCAAGCTGACGCCCTCGCTGTTTCCGAAGGAATTGGGCAGCGACGTCGACATCGACCAGTGGGGCGTCGGCGTCGAATTGTACCGGCGGGACGATATGACCGACACCCGCTTTGCGCTGCAGCGGTTCGCCAGTTTCGACGGGTCCGGCGACCGGGAACTCGGGCTGGCCAGGGCCGGCGCCAAGAGCAATTTCAGCATCTATACGGCCGCCGCCAATCACAGCCGATACCTCGACGCCGACAAGATCCAGAATCTCAGCGGCTCGTTTCGGTTCATCACCGCCGACGAGCGGCTTCATCCGTCGCAGATGACGGCGTTCGGCGGCATGTACAGCGTGCGCGGCTACGACGAATACGAAATCATCGGCGACGGCGGTATTCTCGCCTCGATCCAGTACGAGTACGACCTGGTGAGGCATGCCCAGGCAAGGCGTGCGCAGGGCGCCGAACTGACGGAGAACAACCGCAAGCCGTTCGTCCGCAAGTTCGCTCCGCTGGCGTTCATGGATTACGGCCAGGCGCGGATACAGGACGCCGGGCCGCATGAACACACCGACCAGGAGCTTTGCTCCGTGGGTATCGGGGCGAAGCTGGAACTGGGCGACAATTTCACGGGGGTGATTTACTACGGTTATCCGCTGATCGCCACCGCCGACACGCGCGAAGGCAAGGGGCGCATTAACGTCGGATTTCTTTGGCGATTTTGATGGCGGTCCGGGTAAACGAAAAGCATAATGTGTACAGGACAGGGGAATACTGTGAATAGACTGATGAAAAAAGCAAAACGCACTTTGCGGGTGGTGTGGGTGTTGACGACATGTGCCCTGCTGATATCGCCGGCCGGGGCCTCGCTTCAGGTGAGCGATGGCGTGCCGGTCACGGGGGCTGAAATGGGCGGCGCCAACGGGGCTGTCGAAGTGACGGTCACGGCGCCGCGGGCGATCATCGATTGGACGACGCTCGATACCGAGGCGGGCGAACTGCTTAAGTTCATGGGCGCCGACGGCTATGCGGTGCTCAACCGCGTCAACCAGGGCAAGCGCACCGATTTCATGGGCAACCTGGAGGCGCTCGGCGGAAACATCATTATCGTCAACCAGCACGGGATCGTGTTCGGGCCGCAGAGCCTGGTCCAGGCGGCGAAGTTTACGGCGTCGTCGCTCATCATCGACCAGCAGGACTTTCTTGACGGCAATCACACGTTCACCGCGCAGCCCGGCGTGTTCGGTGAAATCGTCAACGAAGGCCGAATTCATGTCAGGGATCAGGCGGCGCTCCTTGCCCAGCGGGTGATCAATAAGGGAACTATCGTCTGCGACGAGGGCGCCATACTGATGGCCGCGGGCGACAAGATCGTGCTCGGCAGCGCCGGCAGCAACGTCGTGGTGGAAGTCACGGGTGTTACGCCGATTGACGGTGTGGATACCGGCCGTGTCATCAACAGAGGGGCGCTGGAAGCCAAAGCGGGCGACATCATACTGGCCGCCGGAGATACGTTCGCGCAGAGCCTGACGATTCCAAATGTCGGCCGCGTGGAGAACTATGGACAGATCGAAGCGGCCGGCAATTTCGAAGCCGCCGCGGGCAATGAGGTCGTGCTCCGGACGGGCAGCGATACGCAGACGGCCGGCGACGTACGTATCAAGGCCGGCAGCGCGATCACCGTGGAGGAAGACCTCGTCAGCGGCGGCGATATGACGCTGATCAGCGGCGGCCTCGTGAAGACGAGAAATGCGAGCCTGGCAAGCGGCGGCGACATGCACATCACCAGCGGCACGGGCAACAGCATCGCCGTCACCGGCGGAATAACCTCCGGCGGGGATATGCTCCTGGAGGCCGGCACGTTTATTAGTGTGCGGGACGATATGATCAGCGGCGGCGACCTGACCATCAACACCGGCTCCGACAAGACATTCAGCACGGGCAACCTCATCGCCGAGGGCGACATCACCCTTCGCACGTTCCTGGAACTCAGCGGAGGACGATGGGTCCCGGACGGTTCGGGCATTATGGTATTCGAGGGCCAGAGGGTCGAGGCCCGCACCGGCACGCTGACGGCACATGCCCCGATCTGGAAAATGACGCCGGGGGAACTCTACCTGTACGGCGGCAGCGAAGGGCTGGCGGTCGATATTCGAAATACGGTGGCCTCCAGCGGCAACATGTATATTGCCGGCGAAGGCGATATTCAGGTGTCGGCATTCCTGATCGCCGTATATCCGAGCTCGTGGATGCCCGACCCGCCTGCGGAAGAAGTGGGTTACATGATGCCTCACAACATCGGAGGCGTCTCGGTCATTTCGAAGAACGGGAAAATCTACACGCGGGGAACGGACCGACTGAATGCGTGGATATTCGGGTATTCCAATGACATTGGAGGCGTGTGGGACGGCGAGAATTATATGGCCGGAGGCGCCGGCGTGGATCTGCCGTACAGAGATCCCGAAGGCAACGCACTCGGCAAAGCGGCGATCGTTCTGCAGAGCAAGGAAACACTGGTATTGGGTCAAGGCGCTAATCTGGTCGCCACGGGCTACTATCTGCCGGCCGGCGGTATGGACGACGGCCCGGTGGGCGTCGATGACCGGCCCGGTGTCGATTTCCTGGCTTACGATGCAGCGATCGGCGGCTATAACAGGAACCAGGGGGTTGCGTCCGACGTCGCGATCTATGTAGGCAGTACGTCGGGGGACGTGGTTTTGGAAACACGGGCGATTGCAGTGGTCGAAGGCGCGCCCCATTTCATATTCGATCCTGGCGAGGGTCGCGACCCGGCGGTTTATGGGCCGGCAACGGTCGTCCTGGATGCTTATGACACGGTCGCGTTCAGCGGACCCGCTAACGAGGGCGACCGTTTCGACGACTTCATCGGAGGTTTCCGCCTGGAGGTGTGTTCCCGCAGGACCGAATGGCTCGATCAGGCGATTGCCTGGGGCACGCTGCCGTATGCCGATAACCCGGCCTTCATGGAGGATCATTTGTGGGGTGAGGACTACGTGCTTCGCGGCGCCGGCGGCAGCAATTTTCCGCCGGGGCAGAATGCCTGGGTGCTCGAAAATGAGCCCCCGATAAACCCGCAGGCGGCGCCGCTGCCGCATTTCGAGTACCCTCAGTTGAAGGGCTGCCCGGTTGAACTGTCGGCCGCGGCAAACGAACTGGGCATCACGGGCGACAGGCTCCAGATCATGATGGGGGCATCGCTTGCGAGCAATCCGAACATTCAGGCCTGCGACGCATGTGCACGGCTGATCCGGGCGGCGGCGATTCTGAAAGACTTCGACGGCTCGCACCTGGCGGCGATGAATCGGGTGTTCAACCAGCTTGCCCCGGCCGATGCGCCGTTCACTCCGGAAACGGCGGCGTCGATCGTCGTAGCGTTTGCGGAGCTTTCGCAGCAGCGGGCCGATTACGCCCTTGCCGCGGCGTACAGCGATGCGTTTGTCGAATACGTCGCCGCGATGGGCGATTTGGGTTCGCCGGCGGGCGATTCGGTTGCTTACGTGCTGGATAAGCATGGAAAGGCGTTAACGGAGAACGCCAACTCCAACGTTGCGGCCTTTGTAGCCGCACGGCTGGAGCGTATTGACGGTTAATGGATTATCAACAATTTGCGGAGGGCCGTATCATGAAGTTTGCATTAAGTGCGATCATTGGGGTGATGTTCATTGCGTTGTGTGTGCCGGCGGAAGCCGTTCTGATGAATTACTTCAATTATGCCGTCGAAGACGCCATGGTGGACAGTGCGCGGACGTTGACGAATTTTGGGGCGGACGAACAGTTGAGCATTCAGGGCTATGCCGATTTTCCTGCGATTTACTCGCTTGGGGCCGTGCGGCGGGTCTTTCTGAAGTTCGATTTGTCGGCGATTCCGGACTCCGCGGAGATCGTTGGGGCCGAGTTTGGCGTTTATTTTACGCATGGCAATCCGGGCGGCGCGAGCACTGTGGATCCGCATGCCGCTTTGTATCTTGTGAACGATAATTCGTGGGAAGAGATGGCGATTACCTGGGAATCGAAGCCGGATTTTGTGGACGGCACGATCGACACCGAGAAGGCGATGGTTGGGGCCGGCTATTACAAGTGGAACCTGCTCAGTGACTTAGGGCAGAATCGGTGGGCGGATTATCAGCTTAATCTTCAGAGTAATTATTTGAGTCTGATGCTTGTTGTTCCGGATGAGGATTTTAACAACTTCGCCATCTTCAACAGCAGCGAGGCGGCGGGCAATCAGCCGTACCTGTCTGTAACGTATGTGCCTGAGCCGGCTACACTTATGCTTCTGGGCCTGGGCGGGCTGGTGCTGCGGAGGCGGAAGTAACCGGCGGCTTTGGGCCGGTGATTTGTTGCGGCAAATGGATGAGAAATGCGCCTGTCGGCCTTTGGGTCGGCGGGCGTTTTTTTTGTGGGTGCGGCGCTGCCGTGATTTGCGGGGCGTTACTGTATGGGTGACGTAAGCTCCTGTATGTCAACGAGTTAGAGTTTGGCGAGCTGGGTGTCTTTTCGGATTTCGGAGGCGCGGCGGTGGAGGGTTGCCAGTTGAACAGGATCTTTTATTGAGGTTGCGGCGGCCAGGGCTTTTTGGAGGTTAAGTTCTCGACCTGAAGGGTCGCCTTGCGACTGGCGGATCTGGGCTTTGAGGAGCCAGGCGGGGATGATGGCGGGGTGGTTTGGGCCGTAGTAGTTTTGGCGGATGTAAATCGTTCTGTCTATTCGACTTACGGCTTCGTCGCAGCGGCCGCTTTTGAGGTCGAGGGCGGCGATGTCTTCGTAGACGTTGGCGGTGCAGAGGTGGCTTTGGCCGTAGGCGGCTTCGACAGCGGTAAGTGCTTTGCTGTAAAGGGTATACGCTTCGTCGAGGCGATTCTGGTCGGTCAGCAGTTTGGCCTGTTCGGTGTGGAAGAGGGCGAGCTTCGGGTCGTCGGCGGGGTGGTCGTCGAGCATGATCGTAAGTGCTTCATCGAGAAGGGCTTGCGCTTGTTCGTATCGGTGCATTCTGCGGTTTACGGAGCTCAGCATTCGCAGGGTGTAGGCGATCCAGGGGTTTTTGTCGGGATTTGCCTTTTGGAGGGCAATTCCGGCGGTGAGCATTTGTTCGGACTCGGCTAATTTGTCCTGATATTGGTACACCGTGCCTAAGTCGATGAGGCACATCGCGAGTTCGGCGTCGTCCGTTTTGTGCGTTTTTGCGTGCGTTAGAGCGGTTTTTGCGAGTATTTCGGCCTTGTCGTATCGGTTAAAGGCCATGTGGGCGCGGGCCATGGATCGGAGGGTGCGGGTGGAGGTTGTTTTTTGGGGCTGGGCGGCCTCGGCCGGGAGGTGGAGGCAGAGGAGAAGGGCGAATGCGAGCCCTGAAAGGCTGTTTTTCGCGTGTTTTCGAAGGTTTTTGGGCATTTTTGCTTTCATTGTTTCATGAATCGGCCGGTTTTTGGGCCGGGACGAGCATCTTATTAAATTTTACTAAATATCCGGTGAGATGGGGGGGCAGAAGGGGTAATAAAAGAAATAATGGAATTGTTTTGTTGTGACAAAAGCGCGCATTTTTCGACAAAAAGCTGCAAAAAAACGACGCGAAACGACACGAAATGCAAATTTTGGGGGGTCAAAACGACACGTTTCTAACAAAAAGCGCAAAAAAGGTACGCGTGAGATGGGTGTTTTCTAAGGAGGAACAATGTCGGGAAGAGAGTAGCGGAGAAGTGGAGGAGCGGAGTAGTGGAGTATTGGAGGAGAGTAATCAAGGAGTCGAGTAGTCTGGTAGTCTAGTAGGGGGAAGGGTGGGGGAATGCAGGTGTTAGGTGTCAGG
>JACZKQ010000099.1 GCA_014859965.1 Phycisphaerae bacterium | reverse complement strand
GCCCTGCGGTGCACCGCCGCCCGCACCTGCTCCACCGCGGCCCTGGCCACCCGCAGCGCCTTGCGGCGCACTGCCGCCCTGGGATGCCCCGCCTCGCTGCGATTGGCCCTGACCTTGTGTCGGGTCCGCCGGCACTTCATTTTTTTCTTCGACAACGGGTGCGCCGTTGAGTCTCGTCCGCGCCGTCACCTGCCGCAGGCGACCCCCATCCTGCCAACTGACCGCAATATCCACCACATACAAACCGGGGATCGCTTCCTCGACTATCACCGCATTCCAGTAATGCACCACGTCCTCCGTGGGATCGCTTTCGCACATCCCCGACGTTTCACCCATTCTAAGAAACTCATCCACGCCCATGTAGTCAATCAGTGTAAGCCGCTGATCCAGCATGTCCCATGCTCGTTCATAGCCCCTGTTGAGCTTGACGCCCAGAAAGCTGCGAGTGCTGATGGAACAAATCGCGACCACTGCGCCTGAAAGGATCGCCGACGCGACGATCACCTCCACGAGACTGAACCCTCGAGTTGTGCGGTGCCCGCAAATCATCAATAGCCTTCCATATCCAGATCGACAACATCAACCGGCGTCTCACTCGCCAGGCCGAACTGCACCTGGACCTTGCCTGTCGCCGCCAACACGTAGACGGCAAAATGACTTTCGCCGTCGCCGATTTGAATGGCGCTCATGTCGGCGGTGCCGTCCGGGTAAAACGTGATCACCGCACCATCCGTAATGCCCTCGGCGGCCGTTGCATACCCACTCAGCACATTAATCTGCTCAAATTCGACCAGGCCGGGCAATTCGGTCGGTTTCGTGTAGCTGTTGGCGATGATCCGTGCGGCCCCGTCGACGCCCTGCATGTCCGCCCGCTCGGCCGTTATGAAAAACCGGCGGTTTGTCTTGTCCAGCACCAGCCGGCAGTACATGTGCCGCTCGACTGCAAAAATGCGTGCATACCGGGCCGCCAGGTAGAGCTGCCTGGCCGCCTTTTCCACCTGAAAGCGCCGGTAAGTGCTGTAGGCTACATTACCGCTCGACGTCGCCAGTAATCCCAGCAGTGCAACGATGACCAGTATTTCCGCTAACGTAAATCCATGCGCCGCCGGCCGCCGGCCGCAAAGCCGAACCGCCGACAAACGCCTGTCATGCGCAGCATCGGTTCGCCGCCGCGGCGCGCAACCATCGCGGCACGATCCGCACCTGGAATCAATCGTTAGTAATGTCCGCATTGTCGCCTTCGCCGCCTTCAAGGCCGTCGGCCCCGAAGCTGATCAACTCGTATTCCTTGTCGCCGAGTTCGCCGCTGCCCTCGTAATACATAAACGGATTGCCCCACGGATCCAGCAGATCACTCTGCTTGCAGTACCGCCCGTTCCATTTGCCTTCCAGATCGTCCGGCATGATGATCAGGGCTTCCAGCCCCTCCGCATCGTTTGGAAAGCGTCCACAGTGAAAGTAAAACTGTCCCAGTGCGTTCTCGAGAATGGCCATTTTGCCAACGGCGATCTGGGTCTTCGCCTTGCCCAGACCCTTGAACAAGCGCGGCGCCACGAACGCGCCCAACATGCCGATAATAAGCACCACCGTCAAGATTTCTATGAGCGTAAACCCTTTTCGCTTCTTTCTCATCTGAATCCCTTTCTGCGTCGTTCTAAATACCCGCTCCGCCAAGGTCCATGCCCATGATCGGCAGCAGGGTGGCGGCAATAATGAACCCGACTACCAGAGCCAGCAACAATATCAGGAAAGCCGGAAAAACCGACATGAATCGCGTAACGGCCTCGTCGGCGTCGGCGTCGAACGTATCGGCGGCATTGAGCAGCAGCTCGTCGAGCTTGCCTGTCTGTTCGCCCATGGCGACGATCTGCACTAACAGCGGCGGGAATAGACCGGATTGCCCCAGGGGCTCGGCCACGTTGGCCCCGGCCCTGACCTTGTTCGCCACTTCGTCGATTTCCCTGCCCAGGACCTCGTTGCCCAGGGTATCGCGGACAATCCCCAACGCGTGAAGTATCGTGATGCCGCTTTCCGTCAGGGCGCCCAACATCCGGGCGAACCGGCCCACCGCAATCGTCCGCAGAACAGAACCCAGCACCG
The DNA here is from genome assembly GCA_014859965.1 of Phycisphaerae bacterium. Lineage (GTDB taxonomy): Bacteria > Planctomycetota > Phycisphaerae > Sedimentisphaerales > Anaerohalosphaeraceae > JACZKQ01. Next base: position 14,560 of record JACZKQ010000099.1, on the reverse strand, counting down.
GAATTTTGAGTTTCGCAGCGTCCCACCGGATGCGCCCTTTGGGGCTCTTCTTCCACCGAACAAACGCGAAAATCGCCCCTGCCAGCAGCAGCCCGGCAAGCCAGCCGTACACCAAAAGAAAGTCGCTCAACCCCATGAGCATCCGCGTCGGTAAAGGCAGCAGCGTCTTGGTTCCGCTGATCGTCTCGACGATCTTCGGCAGGATCTTCGTCAATACGACGATGACTGAAAGCACCCCGACGGTGAGAACAAACAGGGGATAGGCGGCAGCGTTTTTCATGCTGCTTTTTATGTGAACGTCCCGGGCGATCAGACCTGTAAGCTGCGACATGGTCTTTTCGAGCAGCCCCCCTGTCTCCCCCACCCGCACCATGGACACGTAGAGTTCACTGAAACAATCCGGCCGCGCGGCCATGGCGTCGGAAAGGGAATCGCCCGAACTGACGGCGTGGCCCAGATGATTGAGCAGTTCTTTCACCGCCGGTTTCTGCTGCTGCGACTGAAGGATTTCAATGGCCTTGAGCACCGGAAGGCCTGCACGCAGGGCGGTGCTCAACTGGGTCGTCATCGCCAGCAGATCCTTGCCGCCGACCCGGGGCGCGAACAGCTTGCTTTTCTGGAGGCCGGCCATGAATCCCCCCGCCGCGCCCGCGCCGGACGATGCGGCTTTTTCCTCGAGTCCCGACGGGTAAAGTCCCCGCGCAGCAAGCTCGGCAACGGCGCTGCGACGGTCGGCCGCACTGACGACGCCTTCGACCGTTTCACCGGATGTGTTCACCGCGTTGTAAGCAAATTCCACCACCGCACCTGTCCCTCTGCGTCCTATTCTTCTTCGATGCCCTGGGTGACCCTGAGCACTTCTTCTGGGCTCGTAAGTCCCTGCAATATCTTCTCGATGCCGTCGTGCCGCATGCACACGTGATCATCGGCGGCGGTCGTCACAAGCTGTTCCGTCGTCGGCTTGCCGGCGATCAACTTGCGAAGCGGCTCGGTCATCCGCAGCAATTCGAAGATGCCGATACGGCCCCGCATGCCCGTGTTGTTGCACTCGTCACAGCCGCGGCCGTGATAAAGGTCGGCATCGGGCGAAATCGTGATGGAGTTGTTCAGGCTGTTGAGCAGGCTGTCGCTGGGTTTGAATCGCTCCTTGCACGAGGGACAGATTTTCCGCACGAGGCGTTGGGCCAGAACCCCTTCCAGCGAGCTTGCCAGCAGGAACGGCTCCACGCCCATGTCGATCAAACGCGTCACCGCACCCGGCGCGTCGTTGGTGTGCAGCGTCGAAAAGACAAGGTGCCCTGTCAATGCCGACCGAATGGCGATATCAGCCGTTTCCTTGTCGCGAATTTCGCCGACCATGATAATATCCGGGTCCTGACGAACGATATGTCTGAGGCCCCGGCTGAATGTCAGCCCCCGCCGCGGGTTGACCGGCATCTGGACGATGCCCTCAAGCTGATACTCGACGGGATCCTCGATCGTTATGATCTTCAGGCTGGGTTTATAGATCCTGTTGAGCGCCGCGTAGAGCGTCGTGGTCTTGCCGCTGCCGGTGGGCCCCGTTACCAGCACAATACCGTGCGCCTTGTTGAGGCACTGCTGATACCCCCCCAGCACACGGGGATTCATGCCCAGGTTTTCCAGACTGATGAGTGCAGCGCTGCGGTCCAGGAGCCGCATCGTGATCGACTCGCCGAATACGGAGGGCACGGTCGAAACACGAATGTCAATTCTCCCCTTCTTGCCCGAAAACTCGATGTGGCCGTCCTGCGGAACAAACCGCTCGGCAATGTTCATATTGGCCATAATCTTGATGCGGGAAATAATCGCTGCCTGGAGTTTCTTGGGCGAGTTGGATTTTTCGATCAGCATGCCGTCGATGCGATACTTGATCTTGACCGACTTTTCGAAAGGCTCGATATGCACGTCGCTGGCGCGGGCCTCGACCGCCTCAAGGAGAATCAGATTCACCAGGTTCACCAGCGATGGTTCCCGAGCCAGTTCCTGAAGTTTGTCATCCGACAACTCGCCGCCCTCGACGGTATCGCCTCCGCTCTGCTGCTGCTCGTGTGGGGCCAGATTCTCAAGCATGCGTCCGACATTACTGCCATAGTACTTCAGGATGGCCCGCTCCATCTCCGCCGGGTTGCCGTATTGGCGACGGATCGAGCAGCCAGTCACCATGCGGACATCCTCCACCGCCTGGGTCTCGAACGGATCGGCCATCGCTAAGATTAACCGGCCGTTCTGCCTCTCAATGGGCAGTATGGTGTACTTGCTCACAAGGTCAGCGGGTACAAGACTGATCACCTCCGGCGGAATGGAGGTGTTTTCCAGATCGGCGACGGCAATTCCCGCCTGAGAGCTAAGCACTTCGTTCAATTGGCGGCGGGTGACAAAGCCGCCTTCGACCAGAATTCGCCCCAGTTTGAGACGGGGCTGCTGCTGCTGCTGTAATAGCGCATTTTGAAGCGATATATCGTCCAAATACCGCTTTTCGCAAAGAAGTTCACCCAGTTTCTTCCTGTCCGACACGTTTCTAATCCCTTCCGCCATAAAGTAGAGATACAAAACACATAGTGTACCTCCAAAACAAGTTTATGTCAAGAGAATTTACCCGCTCACGGTCTGGCTACACCCCGCAGACAGAAAGCCTCTTGCATACAGACGCCGGAACAGAGCTTTTTGTTACAACAAAACGAAATTTCAGTCGTTTTTCCAGTGCTGGCAAGGCAGATTTTGTGATTAGTGCCAAGATTTTCCCGGACCCACCTGGTTGTCGCGGAAGCGGAAGTTATTTGGCTTGATATTGGTGGAATACAAGAGAATGGGGAAAGAGCAGGGGTGCTTTGTCACGGTGGAGACGATACCGCCTTACTGCTCACATCAGGGGTGAAGGTGCGCCTGTTTTGTGGAGGTCTGAAAACCATTGATGGCGCCGCTGAGGCCCGGCGTTATTGAGGCGACCTTTGCCAGTTCGTCGCTGGTCAGCTTGTTTTGAGCCCGGCGGTAGACCAGAATAAAGCCAAAAGCCCGTCCGAAGTTGCTCAAGGGCACCGAGGCCGCCGACAATTCCTCCAATCCCGGCAGATCGGGTCCGAGCCCCATTTCGAACATGTCGGCAAGATGGCACACCCTGCCGCACCCGCTGAGACGCGTAACCACATGCGCGGTAAAGCAACCCTCGAAACTGCCCGCATCGACCTCGATAGGCTGGTGCTCTCCGCTCATGTGAAGTTCATATCCCTCGCCGCTCAAAAGGAAAATCGACACACTTGTCTCGGGCATGATCGCAACGATCAGGGCCCTCACGCGGTCCACGAGCATATTGAGATCGCTGCAACCCAGAATGGACTCGTAAAACGTCACACTGAACGTCAGCGGTTTCAGATGTTCGATAAACTCTCTGTGCGCCGAAACCATGTCATTGCAGAGAATATCTATCTTTCTTGCCTGCACACGTTTGGTCCGGTTCAAGCCTTTAACCAGCCGGCGCACCCGTTGATATCGTACGGTATCCAACGACGCTTTCTCCTGTGTATATTCGTTTTTCCCGTGATCTATATCGGCTTGTCGGTGGCTGTGCTTAAGACGCTTTCGGTTTGGATTTGTGCCCTTACACACTCGCCGGCCTCTGCCCGCGCTGGCGAAGATGCGCACAAGCGCGTATGTCGTATCATCATCCGAATCACGGAAGGCGTGTTGTTATGGGACCTGTTGTCGCTGACGGGGATTCAGCGCAAGACCACACCATTGGCTGAGGTGCTGCACTTTCCGCACGTCACCTGTGCGGTTTAGGTGTTCGGCAGTGTGATGGTGACCGTGGCGCCCTTTTCGGGTTCGCTGGCAATGGCAAGGGAGCCTCCGTTGAGTTCCAGCAGGCGAACACTGTGCGACAGGCCCATGCCGCGCTTCCGCCCGGCCGGGCGGGCCGAGAAAAACGGTTGACATGCCTTGGCCAGCGTCGCGCCGTCCATGCCGCAGCCCGAGTCGATGATTTTCAGGCAGACCGCATCCTGGGGCTGCGCGCACCGGGCACTGATGGTTACGGGACCGTTGCCGCCCTTGTAGGAATCCAGACTGTTGGACAGCACATTGACGATGGCGGTGACCACCTGCTCACGATCCACATAGACGTCGCCGAGCCCCTCGATATCCTCCAGGGTCGTCTCGATCTGGGCCAATCCTCTCTGCGTGCATATCACGCCGATCGCCTCGTTGACAACCTCCAGAATCGTCACCATCTGGGGCTCAGGCGTTCGCGGACGCGCAAAACTCATCAGATCGGTCACAATCTGAGTAATCTCGGCTGTGCGCGACTGGATCTGTTTGAGCATGCCCTTCTTGCTTTCGTCCGTCTCGGTATCGTAGAGCAGTTGGGCCCGTCCCGAGATAAGCGAGAGCGGATTGTTCAGTTCATGCGCAGCGCCGGCCGCCATTTCCGCAATTCCTGCCAGCGACTGGGCTTCGGTAAGTCGGCCGCGTGTCTGCTTAAGCCGACCCAGAAGTTCGGCAAACCGCTCCGCCAGACGGCTGTGCCGCCCGCGCGCAGTCGCCAGCGCAGCAAGGGTGCCGCCAACGGCCGCTACCGAGGCAAACAGTTCCGGGCGTTCCGCCGGATCAAACGGCATCCGCGCCTCAAAGATCACCACGCCCACCGCGCGCCCGCACGAAAGGAGCGGCGCAATCCTGGCACGGCCCAGGTCGATGTCGAAGTCCATTTGTTCAAAAATCCACCCCGAATGCTCGGCTGCGTCCGCAACGGCGAAGGTATGCTGCAAGCCGGCGGGAATCGCCTCGGTCTCCGGCGGGACATTCACCAGGACGGCGCCCGTACGGCCCCGTGCATCGACGGTCACCGCCTCAACAAAGGGCTCGTCGGCACTCTCCACCACGTAGGCACACACAGGCCCGGTCTGGAAATGTTTCTGCCACTGGACAGCAAATCGCGATATGACGTCCAACGCGGTTTCATTGGCGCCTACGCCGCGCAGGAAATCCGACACAAACTCCATCTGTGCCGAACCCGCCGCGGTCTGTTTGTGGGCGGCCGAAAGGTCCGTGTGGTCCGTCGCCAGCCGCGCCGCAGCCTCCGAAATCAGGTCGCAGTACGCCGCCGTACCGCCCGGCTCGCCCAGGCCCAGCAGTGCGCTGCGCTCCGACACGGCATCGGCCAGCTTGCCCCGGATGGTTTCGACCTGTTCGGCGGACAGGCCTAACAGCTCGCATGCCTGCGCCACGGATTCCGGTGTGTCAAAACTGCCCGAATGGCCGATTCCCGCCTGCCGCGCCATGGCGTCGGCAACCTGAACCGTCAATGCGATTCGCGCAGCCGGCATATTCTCGGCTATCACCTCCAGGTCGCTGTGATGCAGCCAGATGGCCCGAATGATGTCCTCGGGAAGAAACCATTTCTCTGCGAGCCGTTTACCGATAATCGTATGGTCCAGGCCAAGGTGTTCCTTTTCGACCATGTGCAGCGGCGCCTTCTGCGACTTCGCCTGCTCGACGATTTTGATAAAACTCCTGGGCATGACCTCATCGACGGCGAGTTTTCCGATATCGTGCAGCAGACCCGCCGAAAATGCCATCGGCCGGTCCTTGGCGTCAAGCACTTCGTCGGCAATGGCCTTGGCGCAGCACGCTACCGCCAGCGCGTGCAGAGCAAGCTGCTTGCGGGGCAGCAGGCGGCTGCGGTCCGGATCGAAGTCGCTGTCGAACGCCTGAAAAACCTTTACCGACAGCACCGCATCACGAATCAGCGGCCGCGGCAGTTTCGTCACGGCCTCAGAAATCGTCGGGATATCCTCTGTAAACACCACCCCTTTTTCCTGAGCCAGGGAGAGAACCTTGGCGGTCAGGGCCGCGTCGGATTCGATGACGTCGCTCAGCGTCGCTGTACTGGTCCCCTGGCCCCCCAGGTGCGAGAGGAAAACGGCCGCCACTTCCGGCAGCGTCGAAACCGAACCCAAACGTCGAATAATCAGTTCCACCTGGCGAGCCACCGTTGTGGCGCCCTTTGACTTTGCCATCACAAACCCCTTCTCACGTGCTGCTATTGCAACTGTAAAACACCGGCGATGTTGTCCACCAGTTCAACGATATCAAACGGCTTTCTGACAAATGCCTCGGCCCCAGCGGCCAACAGGCCCTCGATTTCACTTTCGTTGACGACGCCGCTGACGATAATGATTCTGGTATTCTTGTACTCGGGATTCCGCCTGATCGTTTGACAGACGATGTTGCCGTTGACGTCCGGAAGCATGTAGTCGAGGATCACCAGATCCGGCCCGAACTGCTGCGTCACGATGCCCGCCTCGTATCCGCTGGACGCCGTCCGGATGTCGAACCGCCCATCGCGAGAGAGCACATCCACCATCAACTCTACGATCTCCGCGTCGTCATCCACGATCAGGATCTTCTTCTTGCCGCGCTCCACGCCGTCCATGGGCATATTGTTATCGCGCATGAACTTGATGAGACTTTCGCGCGGAATGCGGCGAAAACGTGATCCAGGAATGCGAAACCCCGTCAGCCGGCCGGAATCGAAGCACCGGATGATCGTCTGCTGGCTGACGTTGCAGATGTCCGCCGCCTCACCTGTGGTCAACAAATCCTTTATTTTATCCATCTTCGTCTCCTTACTTGAATGAGGACCAGAGAAGGCCTCCCACCTTGTCTCTTTCGCCCAATTTAACTATCGGATATGAGACTTGTCAAGGTTTAAAATTTCAATAAAAAAACCGCGTGCCGGTATTGCCATCACCGTTTTTATCAGCCCTTTACTAATGTGAACAATGGTATCCGTAATCCCCTGTCCAACAAGTGTTTAAGAACTGCTGCGCCGCCTCAGCGGGCGCAGATATGCTAAAGGAGAGGTGTGATATCCTGCAGAAAAATATGTGCTTTCGCCTGCGGCCGGTGCAACAGGTTACTTCGAAAGATCCGGTGCGTCCGAACTTCGAGGAGAACTGATCCGGGGAACCTCAACGCCCTGCAGGGAGATCAGTTCGCCCAGGTGTTCCACGCAGGCCATGAACTCGCTGTAATTGGAGGGCTTGACAATATAGAAGCTGCACCCCATGTCGTAGCAGCGCTGCACCTCTGCCGGATCACTTGTCGTCGTCAGCATCATGACCGGAATCTTGCGCAACTCCGGGTCGGCCTTGATCTGGTGCAGCACCTCGATGCCGTCCACCTTGGGCATTCGAATGTCCAAGAGAAGAAGGTACGCCGTGTCAGGCGTCATCGTCGCCCCGTCACCCCGCGAGAATAAGAAATCCAGCACTTCCTCGCCATTACGAAAGTGCAGAAATGAAGTCGTCACGCATGTCCGCCAGAGGTTCTTCTTAACCAGAGCGAAATGGCCGGCATCATCTTCGGCGATCAGAATCACCGTGTCCTCGTGCATGCGGGTCCCCTTCACTCAGTCAGATTCACCTATTTTTGGAACGCTTACAATCGAAAGAAACATGCCCACCTTGCGGATCGCTTCGACGAAACTGTCGTATTCCACGGGCTTGACAATATAGATACTGCAGCCGAGGCCGTGACAGCGTTCGACCTCCCGGGGGTCATCGGTAGTGGTCAGCACAATCACCGGAACGCGCTTGAGGATATCATCACCTTTGAGCCGCTCCAGAACCGTCGCCCCGTCCACCTTGGGCATACGGATGTCCAGCAGCAGGAGATACGCTTTCGGCTCGGCCGGCGGCTTCGATTTAAAAAGGAAATCGAGAACCTCCTGCCCGTCCGTAAAGCGCACCACCTCATTGAAGATCCCCGCCCGCACCAGGTTCTTCTTGACCAGGGCAAAGTGCCCCTCGTCATCTTCCGCTATCAGGATGACCACTTCTTGATTCATCTGCTTTGTCCTTGGCGTTGCAGATAAGATATACAGACTTTCGGCCGGATGCAACCAAAGGTTTGCAGGATTCCTCAAAAAAACGACGGTTGTATTCCGCGGCAAATCTTGCTATGCTGTAACCGGATTGCTGAAAGACCCGTGATGCGTTCGTTGGCGAGTTATGACGGTGAATGCCTTGCCGATGGCACGAGAACACATACGGTGATATTTTAAAACTGTTGGAGGACATTGAAATGACACATGTGCGAATCACCCGCCGCAGTTTCCTGAAAGCTTCCGCCGCGGCGGCCGGAACCCTTGGCATGCCCTATATTATTCCGGCATCGGTCTTCAGCGCCGATGTGAAGCCTTCGGAAAAGATTGCAATCGGCTATTGGGGCACCGGCAGCCAGGGGTCCGGGCACGTCCGGGCCTTCACAGGCAAAGCCGACGTTCAGGCGGTAGCCGTTTGCGACGTCAATCGCGGGGGCGATAATTATGCAGGCAACCGTCGTGCCGGCCGTGAGCCCAACGTCAAGGTCGTTGAGGATGCCTACGCCGCACAAAAAGGACTGCCCGCCTACAAAGGGGTAACAGGCTATAATGACTTCCGTGAATTCCTCCGCCACAAAGACCTCGATGCGGTCGTTATCTCGCTGCCGGATCACTGGCACGCGCTCGCGGCGGTCGCCGCCGCCAAGGCAGGGCTCGATATGTACAGCGAAAAGCCCATGGCCCGGAGCATTCACGAAGCCCGCGAAATGGTCAAGGCAGTGCGCCGCTACGGCCGGGTCTTCCAGACCGGCAGTCAGCAGCGCTCCGACCAGCGTTTCCGGCACGCCTGCGAACTGGCCCGAAACGGTTATATTGGACGCATCAAAGAAGTATATGCAAAAGTCAGGGGCATTTCCAAACCGTGTCCGTTTGGCGGCGAGCCCGTCCCCGAGGGATTCGACTTCGAAATGTGGCTCGGCCCGGCGCCCGCAGCAAGCTACCACCCTAAGCGGGTCAGCGGCAGTTACGATTGCTTCGGTTCTGCATGGCGCTCCTGGCGCGAGTACTCCGCGGGCCACATCACCGACTGGGGCGCCCACCATTTCGATATCGCGCAATGGGGCATGGGTATGGACGGAGCAGGACCCGTGGAAATCACGCCCGGAACAGGCGAAAGCGCCGAGGGTCTCACCTTCCGCTACGCCAACGGCATTCCCCTGATAAAAAAACAGGGGCCGCAACAGGGCGACGTCCAATTCATCGGTGACGAAGGCTGGGTCGGCGTCAGCCGCGGCGGCATCTGGGCCTCATCCGAGAGCCTGCTCTCGGCTAAGATGAAGCCGAATGACACACGCCTTTACGAGAGCAAGGACCATCGCCAGGACTTTCTCGACTGCGTGCGGACCCGTAAGCGTCCCATCTGCGACGTGGAAATCGGCTGCAGTTCCGTGACAATCTGCCTGCTGGGCGAAATCGTGACGCGACTGAATCGGCCTTTGCACTGGGACCATGCGCGAGGACGGTTTGTCGACGATCAGGAAGCCGACGCGATGGTAAAACAACCGATGAGAAGCCCTTGGGTGCTGTAGTCTGAGCCTTGCACATTAAGCGACAAACAGGTTCGGTTTGTTGTAAAAGTTAGAGTCTTAATGAAGATTTGTGCTTGCTGTTCTGCGGTAAAGCCTGTAAATTCGGGCAAGAATCGCGTCGCAAGGGAGATGAAAGGATTTCCAGGGGACATCCGCAAACCTACACATGGAAACATATTTGGAGAGCAGAACATGGGTCAAAGAAAAAAACTCACACGAAGAGACCTGCTGAAAAACTCGGCATTCGCTGCGGGTACCCTGGCGCTGGCCGGGCCGGCCAACTGGGCTTACGCCCAGGGCAGCGGCACCATCCGCGTAGGCGTCATCGGATGCGGGGGGCGGGGAACGGGCGCAGCCAATGACTGCTTCAATTCATCCAAGGGCGTCGAGATTGTCGCCCTCGCCGATGCCTTCGGCGACCGGATGGGCGGGCTCAAAAGAAAATACAATGTGCCCGACGACCGTTGTTTCACTGGCCTGGACGGCTACAAAAAGCTGCTGGCATTGGACGATATCAACCTGGTGATTTTGGCGACGCCTCCAGGCTTTCGCCCGCCCCAACTGAAGGCCGCAATTGACGCCGGCAAGAACATTTTCATGGAAAAGCCCGTGGCGACGTGCCCGGCAGGCATCAAAATGGTGCTTGAGGCATCCGCCAAGGCGGCGGAGAAAAACCTCGCCGTCGTGTGCGGCACGCAGCGGCGCCATGAGCCCAAGTATATCGAAACCATGAAGCGCATCCACGATGGAGCTATCGGCGATATCGTGTCGGCCCAGTGCTACTGGAACCAAGGGGCGCTGTGGGTCAACAAGCGTCAGCCGGGGCAGGCGGACGTCGACTGGCAGGTCCGCAACTGGCTGTACTTCACGTGGCTGTCGGGCGACCACATTGTCGAGCAGCACGTTCACAATCTCGACGTCATTAACTGGGCCTTCAAGGACGTCCAACCGGAGCAGGCGCACGGTCAGGGCGGCCGACAGTGGCGCACCGGGCCGGAATACGGCAACATCTTCGATCATTTCGGCGTCGAATTCTTCTATCCCGGCGATGTTCGCACCATCAGCATGTGTCGCCAGATCGACGGCAGCACCGGCAACGTCAGCGAGCGCGTCGTGGGCACCAAGGGCATCAGCGACTGTGCCGGCCGCATCGACGGCGAGAACGCGTGGCGCTACGAAGGTCCCAACCCCAACCCGTACGTCGAAGAGCATAAAGCCCTTATCGCAAGCATCCGTTCGGGCAGCCCGCTCAACGAAGGCGAGCGGATCGCCAACAGCACGCTGTGCGCAATCATGGGCAGGGAGTCGGCATATTCCAGACAGCAGTTCAAGCGCGAATGGCTGATGGCACGCTGCACACTCAACCACCTGCCGCCGGACGACATGAAACTCAGCGATTCCAAAGAGGTGCCACCGGCTGCCGTCCCGGGCCAGTACAAGCTGCCCACCTGAATGGCATAAGACAGCGGCGAACGGACCCTTTGATGAGAACACAAAAAGAGAATACGAAGGAGAATGCTGATGGCATCATCAGAAAATAAAAAGGCTCAGACAGCAACCGCCGCAGGCGCCGCGGCAATCGCCGCCTCGGCGGCACAAGTCGTCCATGCACAGGGCACGGGCAAAATCAGAGTCGGCCTCTTAGGCTGCGGCGGCCGCGGCAACGGTGCATTGGAACAGTGCCTGCAGGCCGATCCGGGAGTCGAGGTGATCGCGGTTGCAGATTTATTCGAGAACAAAGTCAAAAGCACGCGAGATAAATTTGCCAGAAATGAGAAGTACAAAGGGCGCGTCAAAATTGACGACGACCACCTGTTCTGGGGATTTGATTGTCACGAGAAGCTCGCCAAGTGCGAGGCTGACCTGCTGCTCATGGCGACGGCCCCGGCCTTTCGCGGCCAGCAGATGTTAGCAGCGGTACATGCCGGCAAGCACATCTTCACGGAGAAACCCGTGGCCACCGATCCGGCGGGCTGCCGCCAGGTTATGGAAGCTTCTCGGATCGCCAAAGAGAAGGGCCTGGCCATCGTCTGCGGCACGCAGCGGCGTCACGAATTCAGCCGCGTCGAACTCATGAAGCGCATCCACGATGGGGCGATCGGCGAACTCGCCGGCGGCCAGTGTTACTGGTACGGCGGCGGCATCTGGTACCGCGGCTACGTCGACGGCATGAGCGAACTGGAGTGGCAGTGCCACAACTGGTATCACTTCAACTGGATTTCGGGCGATCAGATCTGCGAGCAGCACATTCACAATATCGATATCATGAACTGGTGCTTCGACGGACCGCCCGCAAAGTTCACCGCTGTCGGCGGACGCGGCTGGCGCGATCACGACGGCCAGGCCAAAGAGGTCTGCGCCAAGCTCAACAACGGCAGCCAGGAAGGCTGGGAAAAATATGCAGGCGACATCTGGGACCACATCTTCGCCGAATTCGAGTACGCCAACGGCGCGCGCTGCCTGAGCTTCAGCGGGCACAGCCCGGGCACCGGCCGCAACGGCGAGAAGATCGTCGGCACCAAGGGCACCAGTAACTGCAGCAACAGCATCGAAGGCGAGAATCGGTGGCGCTACGAGGGCCCGAACGTAAACGGTATGCTCCAGGAGCACATCGACCTGATCCAGAGCATCCGCAAGGGTGAGCCGCTCAACGAAGGCCAGCGGATCGCCGAAAGCACGCTGACCGCCATCGGCGCGCGAATGGCGGCCTATACGGGCCGTTCGTTCAGTTGGAAGTGGCTGCTCAACGCGAGCAAGCTGGACATCGTACCGAAGGAAGTCAAGGCCGGGCCAGGCGTCTTTCATCCGGTCGCCACCGGCCGCGACCCGCTCGTCTGAGAGTGACCTGCGGCCATGCCGACAAACACACGGCCATGAGGAAGTCGCGCGGTTGTGTGGTTTCTTCATGGCCGTTTTTGCGCGCTGCGGAAGGCGCGCCGAATGCGGTGCAGCCGCAGCCTATTCAACGTCAGGGTCGTTTACAGGTTCGGAGGCCGACTCGGATGCAGGCGCCGGCGGCCCTTGCGGATTAGTCCTTCTCGGGCCGTACGGCAAACGCCCCTCCTGCTGCTGCTCCCAGTAGTCGAACGGTCGGCGCATCGGTCCGCGGCCGCCGGGACCCGGACCTGCACCGCGCCCTGGGCCGTAACCGGGACCGCGCGGACCCCGCTGCTGGCGCCGGCCGGCCAAATCCTCTCCGAGGCGATCCATGCTTTGACGCCACTTGTCACGTTGCGGCCCGTCGAGCACCGAAAAGACCTCTTCGTAAAGCGCATTCATGTGGCGGGCAATTCTCGGCCGGGCCTCCGTACGAATGTCTTCGATCGCCTTGAAATGCTTTGCGAAAATTGCGCGTATCCTTTCGCGCTGCGCCGGGTCGAGCTGCAATTCCTGCTGCAGCGCCGCCAGCGTGCGGTCGTTGACCGACTCGATGCCCTGCGGGAGCGTCCGTTCCGGCGGCTTTCGATACATCAGGGCCGCCGACGCACCGATAATCAGACCCGCCAGAAGTATGACGAGTCCGAAGAAGGCCGTCTTCCAGCGGTGCATCCGCAGGATCAATTGCAACTGGTCCGTGGTCTGTTCGTTCATTGCGCCGCCCATGATATCACCTCATACATACCGGACAGGGCATTGGAAGTCGACGCCCTGGCGACCAGAAAAGACACCACGGCAAGGCACGCGGCCGCCGCCGAGGAAAACGACGCGATCCACATCAGCGGTCTGTACGAAACCAGCGGCCGCGGCGCCGCCAAAATACCGAGCACTTTGTCAGCCACGTCCACATGCGGCGCCGACTCGGCTCGCGCGTGTGCAACGAGTTGGCGAAGAGTCATCGGCTTGTTCATAGTTCCAGCTCCACACCCGTCTTCTCAAACAACTGCTTTAATCTGCGCTTCGCCCGCAGGCTTTGCACCTTCACCATGGACTTGCTCCAGCCCGTCCGCCGTGCCGTTTCTTCGATGTCGCATCCTTCGAGATAACGCAGCGTCAGCACCAGCCGGTCGCGCGGCCCTAATTGCGCCAGCAGCGCATACAGAAAACGGCCCGCCTCGGACGGATCGACACACTGCTCGCCGTCGGCTTGAACAAGCCCGTCCCAGTCGGCCAGGCTGAAGGCCTCTGCTCGCCGGCGATCATGGTTCTGTTTCCAGAACCCGTAACCGACCCGCGTGGTGATCGTCGCCAGCCAGTGGCTCAGCGGGGCCTTGCCCTTGTACGTCCGCAGGCTCAGGTACGCCTCAACAAAAACGTCCTGCACCAGTTCTTCATGCATCCGCGCGTCGCGCGTGAACTTCCAAAGAATGCCCGCGACATGCTGTTGATATCGCTCGATCAGCCGCTTGTACGATTCCGAATCGCCGGCCAGCGTCCGCTCGATCTCGCGGAGGTCGGTGATTTCCACCGATGCCGCCCGGGCCTTCTTCGGCGATGTCGCGGTTACCACTGCCATCCATGCGTCCCACAGGCCAACCGCAGCACCGCCGAGCCATGCATTCAAGACAACGGAATTGGCACTTAGCAATGTCATTGACCCGCATCTCACAGCAATCAACGAAGCCTGTAAACGCCGCATAAGAGAGCCCCTCCAAGAGCGACTCTCTCATGCAGACATAACGCACCTTTCGTGATCAACGTCTCGGACCCGCGCCGCGACCCGGCCCACGACCCTGACCCTGACCCTGGCCCTGCCAGGCCCCCGGTCTCGGCTGATCGTTCTGCCGCTGGAAGTCGCGTCCTCTGCCCTGTCCGGGGCCAAACCCTTGCGCAGGTCCTTGTCCCCAACCCGGGCGTTGTCCGCGGCCGATGCCCTGACCGCGGTCGGCGCCGCGCATCGGACGCCTGCTCTGCAATGCTTCGATTTTCTTTGCCTGTTCTTCGGTCAGCACGTCCTTGATGGCCGCCGCGATATCAGCGCGCCTTTCGGCGCGGTCTGCGACTGCTTCTTTCACAATCGCCTTGATCTTGTCCTGCTGGCCGTCGGTGAGGTCGAGCCACTGGGCACCACGCGCCATCGGCACACCTGCGCCAATTCCCCGCCCCGCAGCGCGGCCCTGCATCGCCATCCCGCGACCCGGACGCATTCCGCCCCTGGCGCCGCGACCGGCAAAGGCCTGCTGCGCGCCCGGCC
>JACZKQ010000098.1 GCA_014859965.1 Phycisphaerae bacterium | reverse complement strand
CTTCAACTCCTTTCCTGATAACTGCCAAAAACCATTGAACGCAACACTGGAAAGGGTGTTAGCAAGACATGTGCCAGAACGGCTTGATGGCTTGTAAGCTGCTATGGCGCAAACACTTAGGTGTGACGTGCAAAGGTGTGGCCGCAATTGTCTCACCGGATGCACCGGCATTCCGTGCACGTGCGGCGTGCACGGAATGCGTCTGTGGCGCATTACCCGGCAGCGTCGTCAAGCCGCCCGCAGGTGTAAGCGATGTGCAATGCTTCAGCGGATGGTATAGTTATACTTCTCTATCGCTTCCTGTTCGATCTGCTTCAGGATGATCGGCAGATGCACGACCGGTTCCACCTCGCTGTTGACGTTGGCCATTTTCTTGAGAGTGTTTCCTTCGCCGTAGACCGACTTGATAGTGTAGGTGATCTGGATGCCGTGCTGCTTAAGGCCGTCTAACGTAAACAGCGGAATGGAAATCGGCGGCTCATTTGTATAGCCGGGGATGATCGACGGGCTGATCATGCCGTCGTCGAATCCCGCGTCCATGTTGCGCCGGATCAGGCTGCTCCCCGTATACCACTCGCCCTTAACGCTTCGGGTGATCTCCCGCGCCTCTTTCTTCGAGACCATTTGCAGCCGCGCCATTTCTTCGTCGATCGATTGCGTCATGGCCGCGTTATAAGCGCGCGCTTCGACATGACCGTTCTTTAACGCCTCGCCCGCCAGCTTCGCCCCGACGGCATTCGAGTACAGGTCGTCCCATGAAAACGCCGACTCGTGCAGCGGTTCGATAAGGAGAAAACGCGTGCCTTTCCAGGTCAGCATTTCATGCCACAAGGTGGAATAGAATCCGATGACCGGCCCGATGATAGCGGCGGACTCTCTGGCGATCTCTTCTTTTTTCTCTTCCGACAGGCTGTCCCAGTCCGGCGGATATTCCAGCTCAACCCGGTTCGTCGTCATTTCAAACGCGGGGCTGACCGTGAACACGTCTCCCTTTCTGACGATCGTGTCATACGCCTTGAGATAGGCTGCTCTGCTCATATCGGCGGTGCCGCGCACATGATCCATATCGATCGAGCCGCCGCGCAGGGTGTAAAAGATGCCGACCGTTTCCGATCCGCCGAACCCGTAGGAATGCTTTCCAAGGTTGTTCGCATTTCCGAAGGTGCCCTTCGGCGTGTACCCCCAGCGCGCCTTCGGCCCGCCGATTCCGCAGCCGCCGGTGCTCAGCAGCAGGGCCGCCGCCGCCGAGACGCACAGGGTCCTCGTGACAATCGCAAGTGTTCTGTTCATAACGCTGCCCCCATTCAATGTTATAAGGTTGGCTTGTCTACGTCGGCGCCGCTTTCGCCGATCGCTTCTGCTCGAATGTGATTGATGATACTCGGAAAATGCACCGCCGGCTCCAGCACCTCGCCGCCGTCCGCCCCATAGATAATCTCCAGGATTTGTTTGCGCTCCATCTCCCGCGGCGTCATAGTCAGTTTCATCTTGAAACCGTTTCTTTTCAACGCCTCCATGCGCGGCGCCGGACAGCGCGCCTCCGGCACATCCGGCCCAATTCCCGGGACACGAAACGGCGTAATTTCTCCGTCGTCGAGTCCCACGTCAAAATTGCGCTTCTTCATTCTCAGAAGCGGATAACGCCCCGAATACCACTTTCCCCGGATTGCTTTTGTCGCCTGCCGCGCCGTCTTGGCCGGCAGCGGATCCAGCGTCTCTATCTCGCGCCGCATGAACTCGGTCATGCCTTCGTTATAAGGCGCACCGGCCCTCAGCACGTCCGCCGCGATCTTCGTCCCGAATAAATCGGAATACCCATCCTCCCACGAAAACGCAGATGGCTTTTCCGATATGACGCCCGTGGAGGAATACCCGTACCAACTGATGATCTCATGCCAGACCGTGCTCAGATGGGCGACGTGCTCTCCTATGTCGATTGCGACCTCGCGGGCGATCTTTTCTTTGGCGTCCGCCGCAAGGCCGTTCCAGTGCGCCGGATAGTCCAGGTGCACATGGTAAGTTGCCGACTCGATCACCTCGAACGAATAATCGGTTTCCCCGCTGCTGATGTGGGAGTTGCTGATCTCGAAGATGTATCGCGCACGATCAGCCGACTCGCGCAGATGCCCAAGGTCGATATAACCGGCACGTGCCGTATAAAGCAGATCATTGTTTTCCCCGGCCCCGCTGTCATAGTTATGATTCCCCAGGTCCTCGACACTCGTGTAGCTCATCCCCATGATGTTGCCGAAATACGGACTTACCCGCATCCGAGGTGGCCCAATGGCCGCCGAGTTCAATACGACGATACTTGCCAGCAATGAAAATTGTCTGAGCATGTCTTCCCCCCAAATGGCGCATTTTTCCTCACTCGCACCTCCTTGCCTCCAGCATACCTTGTCGGCAGTGCGGAGCCGCGCCTTAAGCTTTTACTCCCGGAGTACACGGCAGCGCACAACGACCGGTATCATCCCGCCGGACCGAGCGCCATAACGATCAAAGTACCCGGGCGGGGAATTTTCGCCTTTGGGGGCCCCCGAACGGTCTCGCTTGGTCCGTGCGGCGCTGCCTCCGCAGTGAACCTCCACAAGAACAGCGCAGCCTCCGTGCAGCAGGGGGTGTCGCTTGTAAGGCTGGCAGGCAACGACCAGGGCGGCCGCAGCTTCACCTGCAGCAGGGGGTTCACCCTGCCAGATCCAGCACCTTGTGCGGGAAGGATCGTCCCGTGCGCCGGCAGGGCGGAGTGCACGGGAAAGTGCCATTTCAACCAAAAGACCCCCGCGGCAAGCGCATAAAAAAGGCCGGTGCACGTCAACACCGGCCTTTTTTTTGCTGAGACAATTCAAATATCTGAATATTACTATTGGTATTTACTAAATAACTGTCCCAGCGCTCTCGGTACTTGTAAGAGTATAAGAAGAATAAGAGCACTGTATACAAACCACATTATACCCCATCCGGCCCCCAACGCAACCGCTTTTTCCGAAATTTTTCCAAATTTTTTTCCGGGCCCGCAAATCTCCCGCTGCACCGGCAAAAACCACCTTTTTGCCGCAAAAACGAGCCTGCCGGTGCCCGCGTGCAGTAATTCCGGCCTTACCCCGCAGGCCTGCAACCAAAAAATTGTGCAAAATTCTCCTCCCAGCCAACCCTTGCAAGGCACGCCTTGCCCTTCGGCCGCGCGGCCCCCATCAGCCCGTTATCAGAAAGAAAACTCGCACACAGACTCCGCAAAGTTTTGAAAAACGCTTGCAGACGCCCCCAAATCCGCTAAAATGCATTTTTGCATCAGTAACCGATGGTACGCTTTTTGTGGAGCAGGCTATGTTAGCGAGGCTGTACAGCGTTACTTTAGAAGGCATCGACGCCGTCATCTGCGAGGTGGAGGTCGACGTCTCCCGCGGCGGCTTCGAAAAGCCCACAATCGTCGGCCTGCCCGACACCGCCGTCAAGGAGAGCATCGAACGTGTCCGCAGCGCCATCGTCAACTCCGGCTACAAATACCCCGACACGCAGTCACTGATCAACCTCGCCCCCGCAGACGTCAAAAAAGCCGGCCCCGCCTTCGACCTGCCCATCGCCCTCGGCATGCTCTGCTGCTCCGGCTCACTCCAGAGCGACATGCTCAAACGCTGCCTCGTCATCGGCGAACTCGCCCTCGACGGCCGTGTCCGCCGCGTCAACGGCGTCCTCAGCATGGCCATGGCCGCCGTCGAAAACGGCTTCTCCAACATCATCGTCCCCCTCGAAAACGCCCGCGAAGCAGGCGTCGTCCAGGGCATCGACGTCTACGGCGTCGCCTCGCTCGCACAGGCCGTCGGCTGCCTCTCCGGCGAACTCCCCCTCGAAACAACCACCGTCGACATCGACGAGCTCTTCAACGTCGCCGGCACATACGAGGTCGACTTCGCAGACGTCAAAGGCCAGGAAACCGTCAAACGCGCCCTCACCATCGCCGCCGCCGGCGGCCACAACGTCATGATGATCGGCCCGCCCGGCGCCGGCAAGACCATGCTCGCCGAACGCATGGCCACCATTCTCCCGCCGCTCACCCTTCAGGAATCGCTGGAGACGACCCGCATCTATTCCTCCGTCGGCCTCCTCGAACGAAACACCGCCCTCATCGCCACGCGCCCCGTCCGCGCCCCGCACCACACCGCCAGCGGCCCGGCCCTCATCGGCGGCGGCAGCACCCCCCGACCCGGCGAGCTCAGCCTCGCCCACCGCGGCATCCTCTTCCTCGACGAGTTCGCCGAGTTCCCCCGCAACATCCTCGAAATGATCCGCCAGCCCCTCGAAGACGGCACCACAACCGTCTCGCGCGCCAAGGGCACCATCACCTTCCCCGCTCAGTTCATCCTCATCGCCGCCATGAACCCCTGCCCCTGCGGCTACTTCGGCAGCGGCCAGCGAAAGTGCAAGTGCACCCCGCGACAGATCGAACGCTACATCGCCAAGGTCTCCGGCCCACTCATGGACCGCCTCGACATCCACATCGACGTGCCCCCCGTCGCCTTCCGCAAACTCCGCTCCCGCGCCGACCAGACCGGCTCGGCCCGCATCCGCGACCAGATCATCCAGGTCCGCCAAATCCAGGCCCGCCGCTTCGGCGACGGCAAAGTCATGACCAACGCACGCATGACCCACAAACAGGTCGAAGCCCACTGCCGCATCGACGAGCCCGGCGAACAACTCCTCAAACAAGCCATGGCCGAGTTCGCCCTCAGCGCCCGTGCCCACGACAAAATCTGCAAAGTAGCCAGAACAATAGCCGACCTCGAAAACGCCCCCGAAATGAGGGCCGAACACATAGCAGAAGCAATAAGCTACAGAAAGCTCGACCGAAAACTCTGAACAGTCAGACTCTTACGGATCGTCTCAGACTGTGCCTGGCCCCTCCATATCCACAGGCTGCTTGCTCTGTAGATCTGCTGCAAGCGCGTGCGAATTGTTTTCCCGGCATTAAACGGATAAACACCCAATGCCGTCCCCGCCATGGCCGCCCAGTTGAACATCGGCCTCTGGTTCCCCGAGTGGGCAGGCCCCGCCCCCTGGGCCAGGTCCTCCGCCTCAATCGCCTCGGTCCGCGTCTGGCCATGCAACGATCCGGGCGACGTCCGCGGCATCCTCGTCGACGGCATCGACAACAACATGACATCCAGGGCACGCCTAACGAAAAATAATCGCCCCTCCCGCCGCACGGCCTATTTCCTGTCCCTCGAAACCGCACGCACAACAGGAACCACCGCGCGAAGCGCTTTCTTCGGGCCATGCCCGTTGTCAATCACGCGCACCCGGTCTGTGCCGTACACGTACCGCCCCGACCCGAGCCGGCACACGACCGACACGTCCACAAACCCCGACTCCCCTAGCGCCCCGATCACCGCGTCCCCATCGAACATCGCAAACACGCCGCCTTGCCCCTTGCCGCCCAGGAACCGCCAAAGCCGCGCCGCCGCACCGCCCGGCTCAAGAACAACGCCCCAAGCAGCATCCATATCGCCTGCCTCAACGCCCGCCGGCAGCCGCATGACCGCCAAAACCCCACGCCCCTGGCTCGCCACGTTGATCACCCGAGGCGCAAACCGCACGTCCGCCTCCATAGCCCCAACGACCCGCACAGCGACCTCATCCGTCGAAACCTCCCACCCATCCGAAACCTCAAGCACAATCACATGCTCCCCGACCTCCAACCCAACGGTCAGCGCCTCGCCCGCACCAATCTCTACCCCATCCAAAAGCCACCGGCAAGCAAGCATATCGCCGTCAGCATCACAAGACCCCGACCCATCCAGCAAAACCTCCGCAACCCCGTCAATCCACGCAAAAGCCTCAATATCCGCCCCCGCATCCGCCACCGGTGCGGTATTCGGCATCGCCTCGCACGCTCCTATGTCCACTACCGCCACACCATCGCGATTGCCGTCCATAACGCGCGCCAAGCTGTTAATATCCGTCTCGGGCAGTCCGCCCGGAACTGCGTCTGTCCCCGCATCCACACACGGCGACCACGCAAACACCCGATAGTCTCCGCCAGCCGCATTGACAAACAACGGGTCGGTCTCTTGGGTGCTGCAACACATGTGATTGGGGGACACATCGAATTCTCCGGCCGGACCGAGCGCGTTGCCCCAGATGATACAGTTGGCAATGATGCTGTCAACGCCATCACAGCCGTAAAAAGCCGCGCCGGGGTGCGCTGCATCGAAGTTGTTCGCAATGGTGCAGTTGATTATCCGCCCATCGCAATTATGAAAAACACCCGATGGCGTTACGCCCGTCGTATTGCCGGCCAGAATACAGTTCAGGATCGGCCCGGAGCACAACGCAAGTGCACCGCTGGCATCGGTATGGTTGGCTTCGATGCGACAGTTGCTGATCTCACCGGCGAAATTCCAGACCGCGCTGCCTGTTCGTGTCGAGACGTTGTTGCGCATAATACAGCGACTCACCGTGGCTTTGGTCGGATCACCCAAGGCGCCCGCGCCCATGATTGCGCCGCCTCTTTCGCCCACTGTTCCCGGGACGGAAGCATTATCCGCACAACCACCGGTAAGCGTAAACCCCTCCAGCCGGCAAGCCGCCCCTTCCGACCCGTCGAACACCACCACATGATCTGCCCCGTCCGCGTCGATGCTCGTATCTTCCACTGTACCCCAGTCCCAGGGATCCGTGGACGTGACCACGATATTCTTGCCTCCAAAGGCAATACTCTCGACATACCGCCCCGGCGCAACAACCACGGTATCCCGATTGTCCGCGGCATCGATTGCCGCCTGAATCGTTCTGTACTCCTGCGGAACGTATAATGTCCTGGGTGCTTGAACCTCATATGCCCCCATATCCACCACGGCAATGCCGTCGCCGTTGCCATCGTCCACGCGCGGCCTGCCTCCCAGGTCCATCTCGCCTTCTTCCGGGACATAGCGCGGATCGCCCGTATCGATACACGGCGAACCGAGACACAGACGCAGGTCCCACAAAGCAGCGTCATCTCCGCCCTGATAGACGAACTCGGGATTCACATCAATGTTTCCTTTTCCTTCCCAACCGCCTCTAACATCACTGAAGCTAACCGAGACAAGCGAGCGGTTGAGATTGCTTATCTCAGGGCTATAGTTAATAAGAATGCTGTTTACAATGTTCAGACTGCCTCCTTGTCCATAAGCGTGATAGCAGCAGACTGCATTTCCCGCCGGAGCCTGATTCTGCAAGAACGTGCAGTTGACAACAGAGTGATAACCAAAGCAGACGATCCCGCCTCCGTGTTTGACGGCCGTATTGCCCACAAAGAGGCAGTTCACAATAGAGTCGCCGCCGATCGCCGAGATACCTCCGCCTGCATTTTCCGAATGATTTCCCACGAAAACGCACCTTGCGGCCTTGAGGCTCCCGTCGCACGCCACGCCTCCGCCGCGCTCCCCCGCTTTGTTATCAAAGAATGAGCACTCCTGCATTTCGAATCCGGTGTTCCAAAACATCATGCCGCCCCCAGAAAGCAGGGCGCTGTTGTTTTTAAAACTGCAACGCGTCAGCACGCCCTTGCTTGTATCGCAGAGCAAGCCTCCTCCTGACTTCTTAGCGGCGTTACCTTCCAGCAGACAATCGATCATGCCCACAGTCCCCCCCGTAAAGTATACACCTCCGCCATTAACGGCCCTGTTATTGCGGATAATACAGTGCTTTATAGTTGGGCTGGAGGTCCCGCTTGAGCTGTAGTGACCGCAGTATATTCCTCCTCCCAGCGAGGCATACCCGTTAGTGATGGTGACACCATCCAGAACAGAATCTTCCTGCTCGGCACCGTGAAAGTTGAATCCTCGATGCGGGTTCGTCTCACTGGCCTTACAATCTATGATGCAGTTTCCCGGCCCGTTGGCGCTCCGAACGACAATCGCCTTGCCCCTGAATTCAATATCCCGATTCCCGTTTCCCGTGTAGAGCCCGTTGGCGAGAACAACTTCGTCCCCATCTATTGCCGCATCGATCCCCGCCTGTATCGTCGAAAACTCCCCCGATCCATCCAGTGCCACCGTGATCGTCCGCCCGAAACAGCAAACACCCGCAAACAGGAGAACCACAGAAATGAGCATGACATTTCGCACGATACTTCCCTCCAAAAAAGCCGCCGACAACAGTCCCAGGCCGAAAACCGCCGGCCTTCACAACATCCTACTATACCATCCCAAGAAGAGAAGTCAATACCGCTTCACCAAAAAGTTAAACTCCGTGCCGGCAAACCGGCCTGCGTTCACGTTCACCGGCGCCTCTGCCCGTCCGTCACTCCAAACATCGCCTCCCCCGATTCCTCATTGACTCCGCCCCCCAAAAGGCCCATAATACTACCATTGCAGCCGCGCCGGTTGCGAACAACCAAATGGACCGCCCGAACACGGGCCAGAATCGGAGGTCGACATGAAAACAGCGTTATCACTAATAGCGGCCGCAATGCTCACCGGACTTGCCCTTGCCAACAACCAGGCCCCGGCCTTGAAGTTCGACCCCTTGCCCTACGCATATAATGCCCTCGAACCGCACATCGACGCACAGACAATGGAGATTCATTACAGCCGCCACCACCGCGCGTACTTCAACAACCTCGTCAAAGCCGTGGAAGGCACCCCGCTCGCCGGAAAATCCCTGGAAGAGATCATGCCGCAAATAAGCAAGTGGCCCGACGCTATCCGCAACAACGGAGGAGGCCATTACAACCACGATCTCTTCTGGAAGGTCATGTCGCCAAAGGGCGGCGGTCTGCCGAAAGGCCCGCTCGCTAAACAGATCGACGCCGCGTTCGGCTCATTCGAAAAGTTCAAAGAACTCTTCAAGCAGGCCGCCCTCACCCGTTTCGGCAGCGGATGGGCATGGCTCTGCGTCGCCGACGACGGCTCGCTCTTCATAACCTCCACGCCCAACCAGGACAACCCACTCATGGACGTCGTCGAAAAGCGCGGCACGCCGATCCTCGGCCTCGACGTCTGGGAGCACGCATATTACCTCAAATACCAGAACCTCCGAGGCGCCTACATCGACGCCTTCTGGAACGTAGTGAACTGGCCCGAAGTCGCCGCCCGCTATAAGAAGGCCCTGTAGAGACGCCCAACGCCGTGCCCTTGCTGCCGTTTCATATCAGCACGGGTCGCGCTGAAGGCCCCGGCGATTGCAGCGCCAAAGCGAAACGACCAAAACAAATGAATAAAGACCTGGACGCAGGAATGGAGGACCACCATGGCCGCTGACCAAGCACGCACGCCCCTCTCCCGACGCAGCTTCCTAAAAAACACATCCCTCACCCTCGGCGGCCTCTCCCTCGCCGCAAGCCCCGCACTCGCCGTCAACACCGCCCCAAAGAAAATCCGCATCGGCATCGTCGGCGGCAGCTTCGGCTGCTCCTTCCAATGGCACGAGCACCCCGACTGCATCGTCGCCGCCGTCAGCGACCTCCGTCCCGAGCGACGCGACGCCCTCATGCGAACCTACAAATGCACCAAATCCCACCCCTCGCTCGAAGCCCTCGTCCGCGACAAAGACATCGACGCCGTCGCCGTCTTCACCGAGGCCCCCAACCACGTCAAGCACACCGTCGAAGCCATGAACCACGGCAAGCACGTCATCGCCGCCGTCCCCGCCTGCTTCGCCACCCTCGCCGAGGCCGACCAGCTCCACGACGCCGTCCGCACCTCCGGCCTCACCTACATGATGGCCGAAACCTCCTACTACCAGCAGCACACCATCTCCGCCCGCAAGTTCCACAACGCCGGCAGCTTCGGCGAAATCTTCTACTGCGAATCCGAATACCAGCACGACGGCCTGGAATACCTCTACAACGAGCCCTACGGCGACCCCGCCGCCAAACGCACCTGGCGCCACGGCCTCGCCCCCATGCACTACCCGACCCACTGCACCGCCCACCTCGTCGGCGTCACCGGCGAACGCCTCACCCAGGTCGTCTGCCACGGCTGGGGCGACAACAGCCCCGCCTGCACCGACAACCCCTACGACAACCCCTTCTGGAACGCCTCCGCCATGTTCCGCACCGACCGCGGCCACGCCTTCCGAGTCAACGTCTGGTGGAAAGGCGCCCACCGCGGCTGCGAACGCGCCCAGTGGATCGGCACAAAAATGTCCTTCTACACCGCACACCCCCACGGCCCCGGCCCCGTCATCGTCCGATCCGGCAAACAGACCGAAACCGACGACGCCGGCTTCGTCCGCAGCCTCCCCAACTTCGAAAAGTACGACCAGCCGCAATGGTGGAATACCGACATGCTCCCCGAACCCCTCCGCCACGACACCGGCCACGAAGGCTCCCACACCTTCCTCACCCACGAGTTCATCGAAGCACTCACCCAAAACCGCCGCCCCACGGTCGACCTCTACGAAGCCCTCGCCTGCACCGTCCCCGGCCTCGTAGCACACCAATCCGCCCTCAAGCACGGCGACCAACTAAAAATCCCCCAATACCCCAGACCCGCATAAACAGCCCCGCCGAATAGGGAAGGCCGGTAGCCTGTCGCGCAAGCTCTACCCGGACGCACGCCAACGTCGGACAGGAATAGAAAACCTGTGCACGCCCCAATGAACGTGCCGAAAATCTGCCCAACAACGGCTCTTTTCCAAAAAAAAGGAGAGCCGGCCTGTCGCGGTCGGCTCTCCACAAAATCGCGATGCTCCTTACTTCACCGGCACACAAATCGCTTCGCAGCCCGGATTCGGCGGCCAATGCTCAATCAGTACCTGAACATCCGAGAACGTGATAATGCCATCCTTGTTGTAATCGGCCGAGCGATGATAACTGTTCGGCGGCCACGAGGTGATTACCTGCTGCACGTCGCTGAAGGTAATCTGGCAGTCGCCCGTACCATCGCCGCGCTCAAAGCACGAATAACACCACGGATCCGGTGACGTGTCCTGCGGCAAACCGTTGGCCAGTACGATCACGTTGTCGAGCGCCGGTGCGTATTGCAGGTGAGCGGCATTGTCTGCGGAGAACGCGAGGGTCGTTGTCTCCGACTCCGCTATAAAGGTAAAGGCCTGACGCTGCCAGTTCACCACCCACGGCGCTTCGGGGTCCTCGGGCGCTGCACTTAGCCCAAACCCTTCACGTGCGTCGAAGCAGAACATTTGCGTCTTGCCCCCGGCCGCAACCGTTACCTTTGCCACGGGCACGAAGTTGGGCTCAAGAGCGCTATAGGGATTTGCGCCCAGATCGAACAGGACGAGGTAGTGATCACCCGGGACCGTCGCGATGGATTGTGCAATGCCCGCCTCGCCGTTAAGCGAAATGCTCAACGCGCCGTTCTCTCCGGCATCGCTGAAGTATGCTTCATGCGCCCAGTCGACGGTGTCCGCATCGACCGACCACCCTTCGATATCGCTCGAACCGGCAGGCAGCGTCGCAACCGGATCAGTCGCACTGGGCGGGGCGACGCCTGTCTCGAAGCCGCCGTTGGCAATCAGGTTTTCAGGCATATCCACGGAGACAACGCCGCGCCGGATAAAGCCGCCGCCGAAGGTCACCAAATCATTACCGAGGCCGAAGAACGCGTCGTCGTTGAGGTGTACAATAGCACCGTCAATCTGGCAATAGGTATTGATGTCGCCCAACAGCAGCGTCGAACCGTTCCGCAGCAAAAGCCCATCCGCCCAGCCGGGGCCGCCGGCGCCTCGCCCATCCGGCCCGAACAGGTACATCGCTTCCGGAGAACCCTGACGGTTGCCATTGTTCACCTCGTCAACAAGCTGCACAACCGAAGGCTGCTCACAGCCGCCGATAGTCAACTGACCCATGCCAAAGTTATTGTTTGACAGAAGATGATCAAAGGTATAGATATCAATACCGCCGGCCTCAAGCCCCTGAAGCGACGTACCGTCCATATACACAAACGCCTTACCGAGATCGAACTTGCCTTCTTCCCCCGCACCGGCAGTGTCATCATAAACATACGACAAATCGCCCTTGAAATACACATCCGCCCCACTGGCCAAAGAAAAGACAAGGGGCGCATCCAGATTCACCGAGTCAGTGAACACAAGCGTGCTCGTGCCGGTGGTCAAATTGATGCTGGTAGCCGCAGTGGCGACGACATTTCGTGCAAGCAAAGTGCTGCCGGCTCCCACAGCGAAAGTCGTCGGCGCGGCTATCGCCAGGCAGCCCACGGGCACCTTGCAAGTACCGGAGGCATTAATCGTGGTCGGGGCGCTGATATTCGCCAAAAATGCCAAATCAATAGAGGAGTCGCCGGCGATATCAAGGCGAGCCGGGCTGGCAATTGTCGCCAGAGACGAAAGATCTATTTTTGAACCGCCAGAGCAGTTAAACCGAAATTGGCTGTTTGCCGAGCCCGTCAACAACGTCAAGCCAGCCATATTCACAGCAGCATCGTTCGTAGCATAGACATCGAAATATTCATAAGAGCGAGGTCCGGTCAGCACCTCCAACGCTGACAGGTCTATGACCCCGCCATTTTGCGCCAGGATTCGCTGGTAGTTCCAATTAGAGCCGGGGTGATCAAAAGAGGCGTCCAACTCTTTGATGGACGTGAGCAGGAGACGGGAGCCCGGGCCATCGGCGACAAGGAAGTCGGTTGGATGCATTTTC
>JACZKQ010000097.1 GCA_014859965.1 Phycisphaerae bacterium | reverse complement strand
GCAAAACCGGTCGGGGCCCCAGAGGCCAAAATCCCCCCCCCGGCGAACAGATGCTCCTGATTTTGGCCTCTGCCCAACCGGTTTTGCTCTCCATTGTCGCCGCATGTTGGGTTTGAGATGCGGACATCCGGAGAATGCGCCAGCCCTGGGATTGCACAATTTAGCGTAGGGCTATGGGTGAACACAAATGCTGCCGAGTCGCTTTCGCAATCGGAATGCGTCAGAAGGATTTCGAGACGTCTATAGCGATCAGCAGGCAGATGAAGGCGAGGACCGCTCCCCATGCGCCGGCCAGAAGCGTCATCATTACCGCGAGCGCCTTTTGCCTGTCGTAGATCAGGCCCAGGACACCCGAAACGAGCACGCCCAACGGCGCTCCAACAAAGGCATAGAGCTGTCCAACAGCCCTGATCGGGCTGCCTCACCCGGGCTGCAGGATGGCAATCGTCAGTGCAGCCAGGCCGGAGGCCAGGAATGCTGCCGCTATTTTGCCGTAACGCATTTGGAATGCCTTTCCATTTGAACACTCTTTTACGTACTGTCAGGCATTGTACCACGGCCGGGGGCGGTGTTCAATGCAGCGTCTGAGCTAAGCGAGGGGTTTCTTGAGGTAGCGTGTGTTTCCGGAGCGCATTGTTACGCCGATCTTGTCCATGTAGTCGAGCAGCGGAATCGCCCATTTTCTGGTTGTGTCGAGCAGGTACTTGAAGGCGACGCTTTCAAGCTTTCCTTCTTTTTGGATGTGCTCCGTGAGGCGTCTTGAGGCCTCGCGGATTGCCTTGCTGTGGAAGACGTTGTCGCGGTCGATCTGCACGAGGGTCTGCTGCTCGGTGAGGATGCGGACCGTCTTCTGGACCGCCCCGACGGGCACGCCGATGGCGGCGGCGGCTTCGTCGATGGACGGCGGGTTGAAGAGGCGCTTTGCGAACAGGTCCTCGACCGACGCGAGCAGGCGGCGCTGGGCGGGGTCGAAATCCTCGCGATGTTCGGGCAGCGCGATGCAGCCTTTTCGCTGGGTCAGTGTGCCGGCGGCCAGCATGCGTTCGAGGAGGCCGTCGAAGACGTTCTTATTGAGGCCGGAGGCGTGCAGCAGCGCGTCGGGGGCTATGCCGGGGCTCTCGGGCTGGGTGTTGTGAAACTGGCGCACGGCGTCGGTGAGCTTGTTTTCGAGTTGCTCGGCGGCCGAGACGTGTACGAACAGATTGCCGGAGAGGCGGGTGATTGTGCCGGCCTGCTGCAATTGCGTCAGGAGCATGTCCAGTCGCGGCGGCAGGATTTTTGCGCGGAGGGAAAGCTGCTGCGGGTTTGCGGCGCCGCCTTCTGCGGTTTTGACGCAGTATTCGAGAAAGCTGAGTTCGCCGGAGACGGCTTCGGCCCGCGCGCGTGCCTCGTCGAGGAGGTCCGGCCGACTGCGGCGGATGCGCTGGTCCATGGCTTCGACGATGAGGCCGCCGCCGATGGTGTTGGCGGGGCTGGGCGTGCGGATGATGAAGCGGTCGCCGGGGGCGGCGACCACGGGCCGCTCGGTGTGGATCTGGACGACCTGCTCGCGGCCGGCGGTGATTGTGTTGCCCTCCATGAGGTAGACCTTGGCGACGACTTCGCTTGCGCCGGTGTGGAACTTGACCTGCGTGCCGGTCTTGAGGAAGAGCTTGTCCTGCGGCAGCATTTGCAGCTTGCAGAGGTACCACTGGCGCGGGGCGAAGTAGCGGCCGACGGTGACGACGTTGCCGCGGACGATACTGCGGTAGTCCCACTGCGGGACGCTGAGGGCGGCACACTGGCCGGAGAGGACCTGCTCGGCGGGGCTGCTGTAGACCTGGATGGCTTTGATGCGGCCCTTCTGGCCCTGCGGCAGGAGCACAACCTCGTCGCCGACGGCGGCACAGCCGGAGACGGGGATGCCGGTGACTACGGAGCCGTAGCCTTTTACGGAGAAGGTCTTTTCGATCGGGAGGCGGAACACGCCTTCGACGGTGCGCGGGCGGATTTGGGCGACGAGGTCTCGGAGGCCTTCGTAGAAGCCGTCGAAGCCCTGGCCGGTGATGGAGGACATCGGCAGGATGGGGGCGTCGGCGAGGAACGTGCCGGTCAGGAAGCGGCGGACCTCGTCGGTGACCGCGGCGACCCGCTCGGGCGAAACGGCGTCGACCTTCGTGAGGGCGACGATGCCGTGGGCGACGCCGAGCAGCGTGAGGATGTCGAGGTGCTCGCGGGTCTGCGGCATGACGCCGTCGTCGGCGGCGATGACGAAGATGACGCCGTCGATGCCGGTGGCGCCGGCGACCATGGTTTTGATGAAGTGCTCGTGGCCGGGGACGTCGACGATGCCGACTTCGAGGTCGGCGATGGTGCAGGGGGCAAAGCCCAGCTCGATCGACATGCCCCGCTCTTTCTCCTCCTTGAGGAAGTCCGTATCGCAGCCGGTGAGCAGCTTGATCAGGGCCGTTTTGCCGTGGTCAATGTGCCCGGCCGTGCCTAACGTAATGTTGATTTTTGATGTCGCCATATCTCCCGCATGTCTTAAAGGGTTAGTCTTGGACAGAATAACGACTGGGGCGAAAACTGCAACTGCGATTCGTCAGAGGATGTGTTCTCGCACGAACTCAATGGTCTGGGCTTTGGTTTTGTTTCCTTGTGCAAGCTGGAACGTAAACTCTGCAAGAACGTTTCTTTTGGCAGTGAAGGAGACGTCGTTCATTGCCAAGAAGAGAATTGCGGCAACAGCGCCCGTCCGCTTGTTTCCATCTACAAAGGGGTGGTTCATCACTATGTGGAAGAGATAGGCGGCAGCCATTTCATGTAAGTCAATATGGGCATATTCGCCGAAAAAGGCCGCTTGCGGCACGGCAACGGCCGATAAAAGGAGACCCTCATCCCGGATGTTCGGATCGCCACCGTAATCATGAATTACTTGGTCGTGTATGCGGATGACGTCTTGGACGGTAAGGAAATCGACAGCCATGGACTATTCGGCAAGCTTTCTCAAATCTTCATTGTATTGCTCACAGGTCTGCTTTAAGAGCTTTTCGAATTTCTCCTGTCGTGTCCTCTCGACGGGGCGAATCAGCAGCGACTTGCCGTCCGTAGTGACCTCCAGTGGCGTCTCAGGAGCTATATTAAGCAATTCCATGATCGGCTTATCGATTATTAAGGCGTAACTGTTGCCGTGTTTTGTGAGGCTCTTAACCATAGCACGCTCCTTAGATGCTCTAATGTATATACATTGTAACACCATCGGGTGTTCGTGTCAACGTCTTTACGAGGGCCTTTGTGCCAAAACAGAACTCAGCAGCAGGGTCTTTTATGTCTTCAGGAGTTCGATGAGGGCCTGGGTGAGGATTTTTTCGTCGTCTTCTCGGAGGGTTCTAGGGTCGAGGAGGATCTGGGCTTTTTGGATTCGGGAGAAGATGGGGGTTTTGTGGCTGCGGAGGCGGGCGGCGAGGGTTTCAGCGGTCATCTTGGCGGGCGTGACCGTGACCAGGGTCGTCGGCATGTTTTGGGTGGGCAGAGAGCCGCTGCCGGTTTGGGAGAAGCCAGGGGCGGTCGCGATCTCGGCGGGGAGTTGGGCCTTTTGGAGTTGGGCGGCGATGCGTTTGGCCTGGCGGGCGATGTCGTCGGCGGGCCGCAGGAGCATTTGGCAGGTGGGGACCTCGCGCAGGGCGGCGGCTTCGTCGAGGAAGAGTTTCAGGGTGGCTTCGAGGACCGCCAGTGTGAGCTTGCCTACGCGGACGATGCGGGCGAACTGGTTTTTTCGGACGGCGTCGATCCACGCGGTGCGGCCGAGGATGATGCCGCCCTGGGAGGCGCCGATGAGCTTGTCGGCGCTGGAGGTGATGATGTCGCTTCCGGCGGCGACGGACTGGGCGAGGGTGGGCTCGGGCTCGAAACCGTACTTTGAGAAATCGACCAGAGAGCCGGCGCCGACGTCGTCGATCATGACGAGATTGTGGCGGCGCGCTATGGCGACCATGTCATCGAGCGATACCTCGGAGGTGAACCCCTGGATTTTGTAGTTGCTCGGATGGACCCGCAACAGGGCCGCGGTGTTTTCGGTGATGGCGTTTTCATAATCGCGGACGTGGGTCTTGTTGGTCGTGCCGACCTCGATCATCTTTGCGCCGCTGAAGGCCATGACGTCGGGGAGGCGGAATGCGCCGCCGATCTCGACGAGCTGGCCTCGCGAGACGATGACCTCGCGGCCGGCGGCGACAGTGTTGAGCACGAGGGAGGTCGCGGCGGCGTTGTTGTTGACGACTGTGGCGGCTTCTGCGCCGGTGAGGATTTGCAGCAGTTGCTCGATGTGGCTGTCGCGGGTGGAGCGTTTGCCTTCTTCGGTGTCGACCTGGAGGAGCGAGTAGTGGCCCATCTCTTCGGCGAGCTGCTCGACGGCCTGGCGGCAGAGGACCGCCCTGCCGAGGCCGGTGTGAAGGACGATGCCGGCGGCGTTGATGACGCGGCGATAGTGGCGGTGTGTGAGCGCCTTGACCCGGGCGGCGGCGTCTGCCATGATGCGGAGATCGACTCCGTCGTCGAAGCCCTGTGTTTGGCCGGAGAGTATTGCCTGGCGGACGTTGTCGGCGGCGCGGCGAAACGAATCGGCCACGATGCGGCGACCGAAGCGGTCGATAAGGCCGGCGACCTGGGGCTGCTTTAACAAGGCATCCACTGACGGTATCCGCCGCAAAAGCTCCTGACTCGAATCATTCATGCATTACCCCGCAATCGCTCTGATCAGCCAGCAACAGGGCCGATCTGCTGGTACGCCACTTCAGCAATATTGGCCTGACTGGCGGCATGCTCAATGGTCATACTGACAAGATTGCCGTCCGCGTCCAAATCCACGTAGATGTTCTCGTTTATCTCGCGTGTCTCTGACACGGCATGTTCCGAAAACTCTACCAGAGCCGTGTCTGTCTCTGCAAAATACTTGATCTTCATTTGTTACTCCCGGAAATCCCGATCAAAGAACGCGTTGTGCACCGTCTCGCCGTCATCCAACAAGACCACTCGCAAGTATTTACCAACTTCTTGTACGTACGTCCACTTCCGAATTCTTCCGTCTTTCTGAGCCTCCGTCCGTAAAGGCTTATCTATTGCTCTCTGCATCCACGCGTCAAGGATACCTGAACGATCCGGCCGAGCTCTCGTGTAGAGAAAGTACTGGGTAAATTTCATTCTAATCTCATCCTTGGGCATACGTCAGAGCCGGGCTCAAGTCGAGTGAATCCACTGTGCCCTTTTTTGTTATTGCGGTCGACACGACCGCGGGTTGTTTGGCTTTATCAGCCGGAGGGCGGGTTCGGCATTGCGCCGCCCCATACGCCGACTACGTCCGAGACGAGTGCGGTGTTTCTGATGTCAGCCAGGCAGACGGCGGCGGCGGGTTTCTGGTTGGCGGTCGCCCAGGCGGTCGCGTCGGCCAGGAAGGTGCGGGCTTCCTGCATGTTGACCCGGCCTTCGGCGAGCCACTCGTGCAGGAGAAGGGTGGGAAAACAGACTCCGTGCCGCAAGGCGACCTCCTGCAGGTGCTCGGGCCCGATTGCGTCGTCGTAGACCAGCGGTTGGTCCTTGTAGGCGTGCGCGCTGCCGTCAACCAGCAGATACTGGACCACGTTTTTGTGCGACAGCACCGCGGTGTCGCCATCCTGCACATAGGCATCGAAGCCGTCGAGGGCGTTGTTGAACATATAGCTTGTGGCCGCATGGCTGCCGGTGCGGCCCCAGCGAGTATCAAATTCCTGGCGTATGTTCGACCCGCTCGGCGATCGGCCGGATGGGCAGAAGAACACATGTTCACTTCCGGACGGCAGCGGGATGATTTCGTCGGTCACCATTAAATGCCCCAGGTTCACGTGGCGGTAGGCCGACGCGCCCGCGGGGGCACAATCCGGCCCTTCGGTGACTGGGCCCCAGACTTCCCAGGAGACGCGGGAATCTCCGGGTACAAGCCGGTCGTTGTTGTCGAGGGCGTAGACGTGGATGGCATGGCCGATGGCGCGAAGGTTCGCCAGGCATACGGCCCGTTTGCCGCGTTCACGGGCCTCGTGCAGCGACGGCGCCATGATTGAAAGCAGCATCGCGATGATCGCGATCACGACCAACAGTTCGATCAGCGTGAATCCCTTTTTCGCCTGCCGAGACATTATTATGCCCTTTCGATCTTTGGAATCGCAAACCGCCCGCATATATTATAGCCCATATCGCTACTTACAGGAAGAAAGATTATGAAGATTTCTTTGTTTTCTCCCCGAATGAACTGTAATATGTGTGGGCCGGCTGCCGGCGAGACCCTATTGGAGGCGCAAATGGCGAGGAATGCCGGCTTTACGGGAGGTCCATTATAGTGAAGAACTTTATTTTGGCACTGTTCGGTCTGATTTCTCAGACCGTGCTTCGGGTCTGGGACCGGATCCAGTCGGGGGAGGGCCGGCAGATGGCGACGGATGGGTTCCGCCGGCTCAAGTCGCTCTTCGCCGGGTACGATGAGGAGCGACCGTTGTGGCGCAGGCCGGCAGTGCTTCTTGCGGCCAGCGGCGCTGTCATCCTGACGATTGCCTGCATTCGCCTGTTTACGCCTTCTAAACCCGACATGCCTAGCCTGAAAAAGCTTGGGGCGCCCGAGATGCGCACGGCGGACGGAGACCTCTGGACCCTGCAACTCATGAAAGGCCAATCCAGCGTGGTGGTTCGCGACAGCAAGAGCGGCCCGCCGCTGTTCATCCGGACCGAGGCTCAGGCGTACGGCAACAGGGTTACTGTGGGGGTCCATCTGGAAGGACAGGCCGGCGAAAAATACGTACCGGGCGCCCTGAAAAACGGCGCATGGGAGCCCGCCCCGAGGTTTCAGCTTGTGGGCGAAAACGGTCAGGTGCTCGCAGCCGGGCATTTTGAGTATGGCTGAGGCGGCGTGTGCAAGCACTCGTGTCGGGTGCCCCAATCTTTCAAGGGACGGTACCAGGTCAAAATCGACGCAAACCTCGGCCCGTTTGAAACAAAACAGGAACTGGAGTGGTATACGGTTTACTGAGCCGGATCAGGCGAATATTAGTGGTTGCGGCGGGTCCGCTGCTCTGGTATATTGGCGGGCGTGCTCTGTAATTTTCGCGTGAGGCGATTATGAAAAAGTTAGTCGCGATTGTAATGGTTCTTCTCGCTTTGGGGTTGGTTGCCGCGGGGCTGCTCTCTCTGCGCAAAACCGGTATGATCGCAGCCGACTCCGAAGGGGCGAGGCTGATTATTCGGGGATCGCTCGGGTTGGGGGCTACCGTCGGGCCAACCACAGAACCCCAGCCTATCAGGGCCGGCCAATACACGCCGGTGCAATTGTACAGGACTCTTGAGCAGCAGATTGTCTCCGGCGGCGGAAGCAAGACCACGGAAGAATGGCAAGTGTACAGCAACGGACCATGGGGCGAACTGGCCCCTGTCGTTGTCGAAAAAGGGCAGACCACGGTCGTGAAGCTGGACGGTCCTTTGATTGCCAAGGTTGACGTTACCGCTGCGGGCAGCGGCGTGCGGCTTCTCGCCCCGTTGCTTGTGGGAGCGCACGGCGAACATTATTCAATGTTTAAGCGAAACGGCAAGACCGTGGGTGCGCCGAAATTCACCATTCTCGACAAGGCCGGCAATGTGCTGCAGACCGGCAAGTTCGAGTATGGCTGAGGCGGAACCTGCCGGTACTCGTGGCGAGTGCCAAAAGGTTTCGAGGGCGCATTCCGCGTAGTTGTCGACGTCGAGTCGGGCCCCTTTGAGATGAAACAGGACGAAACCTGGCACATGATTAATTAGACCAAGATACGGTCACGAATATCGGCGGGTAAGAGTGCGATGCTCTTGCCCGCCTTTTTTTTGGCTCAGGGTATAGACAAGGACAGAGATGAAGAGAATCGAAGGCATCGCTCTGACGGACGTGCAGGAGGTCTACAGCGGCCCAGAAGGCCGGTTGTGGGAACGGATCATGGGCGAACAGATTCATATCGGCGGGTTCCTTTCGTCGCTGGACCTGTGCGAAAAGGCGGGTATTGCCGCCGGCGCCCACGGCGTCGACCTGTGCTGCTGCACCGGCGCGGGCATGCGGTTCCTGGTGCGCATGCAGGGCGCGGCACGGATGGTCGGCGTGGACGCTACCGAAGCCGTCGTGAAAGAAGGGCAGCGGCGCTGCCGCGCGGAAGGCCTTGCCGACCGCATTGACTTCGTGCTCGCCGATGTTTGCGACAGCGGTCTCGAAAGCGATGGCGTGGACTTTGTCTGGGGCGAAGACGCGTGGTGCTATGTTGAGGACAAAGAGCGGCTCATCGCCGAGGCGGCGCGGATCGTGCGACCCGGCGGCGTCATCGCCTTCACCGACTGGGTAGAGGGGCCGGCGGGGCTTTCCGACGAGCAGGCCGGACGATTCATGAAGTTCATGAAGTTTGCCAACATGGAGGACATCGACGGCTACTGTGGATTGCTGGAAGCAAACAACTGCCGCATCGTCACCGCCGAGGACACCGGCCGATTTGCGCCCTACGTCGACTTGTACCTCGACATGGTCGGCAAGCAGTTGGGCTATGACGTGCTAAAGATCATCGGCTTCGACGAAGGCATGCTGACGGCGATCGCCGGCGAGATGCAGTTCATGCAGCAACTCGCCCACGACGGCCGTATCGCACAGGGGCTTTTCGTCGCCCGGAAAGAGGATTGATCTGCATTTGAGCAGATTTGCCACCGCGGCGGGGTAAACCCCGCTCGACTTGAAGAAAGGTCCGACATGACACAATGCTGTCCCAATAGCAAACCAGGCGACGGGCCGCGTGCGTGGTTCGGCGGTATGATCGGCCGATGCTGCGAATACGCCACGAGGGCCAAGGCACAGGGCAGGGGCATCGTGGGCATCATGTGCGAGTTTACGCCGCGCGAATTGATTCTGGCGGCCGACGCCGTGCCGGTCTGTCTGTGCGGGGGCTCGCAGCAGACGATTGCGGCCGCCGAGCAGCACCTGCCGGCGAACCTTTGCCCGCTGATCAAATCGACGTACGGCTACCACGTTCAGAAGACGAACCCTTTTCTCGAAATGGCGGATCTTATCGTCGCCGAGACTACGTGCGACGGCAAAAAGAAGATGTATGAACTTCTGTCCGAGACTCGGCCGATGCACGTGCTCGAACTGGCGCAGAAACCCGACGACGCCGACGCCATGCAGCACTGGCGAAGCGAACTGGACAAGTTCAAACGCGTTCTCGAGGGGCGATTCGATATGCGGATCACCGATGAGAGACTCCGCGGGGCGATCCGTACGATGAATCGCGAACGCGGCCTCAGGCGGCAATTAGCTCAGCTTATGGCCGGTGACGCACCGCCGATTACGGGACGACAACTGCTCGACTTCAAGAGCAGCATATCAGGTATTGAAGCCGACTTCGAGCAGTATGATGAGGCTCTGCAGCTTTATCGCTCGGCGCCGTTGGTAGGGGCGAGCAAGCGGCCGGTGCGCGTGCTTCTCACCGGCGTGCCCGTGGTGCACGGGGCCGAACGCATTGTGGATCTTATCGAGGCAAACGGAGGTCTGGTCGTCTGCATGGAAAACTGCACCGGCCTGAAGCCCATTCTCGAAGACGTCGACGAAAACGCCGCCGACCCGATGGAGGCGATCGCGGAGAAGTATTTTCGTCTGCCGTGCTCGGTGATGACGCGAAACGACCGGCGCATGGAGATGCTCGAACAACTCGCCGGCACATATCGAGCCGACTGCATTATCGACCTTGTCTGGCAGGCCTGCTTGACCTACGACGTCGAGTCGTATTTTGTCCGGCGGCTTGCCGCTGAAAGACTCGGGCTACCCTACCTGAAAATCGAAACCGACTACTCGCCGTCGGACTCGGCCCGCATCGCGGTCCGCGTCGAGGCGTTATTCGAAATGGCAAGGAAGGATTGACCGGCGTGTCGCAGATCCTCTACACATGTCCGTTCGTCCCGGCCGAGTGGATCGCCGCGCACGGGTTGCGGCCCGCTCGCATAATGCCGCAGTCGACAGGGATGCATGCCGCAGTCGCTCCAATCGAAGGCCTCTGTCCCTTTGCCCGGGCATTTGCCAATCACGTGCTCGGCGACAGCACATCCTGCGGGGCGATCTTCACCACCGCGTGCGACCAGATGCGCAGGGTGCGCGACCTCGTGGTCGATGGGACATGCGTGGAGACCTTCCTGTTGAATCTGCCCAAGACGTGGCGGAACGCTGCTTGCACTCAACTTTACATCGACGAGCTTGGCCGCATGGGACGGTGGCTGTACACCCTTGGGGGGTGCGTGCCTTCGGCCGATGCCCTGGCGGCGACGATGCTTGACTTTGACGGGCGCAGGCAAGCGATGCCCGACCGTCGGGTTGCCGACAGCGGCGGCGTTCGGCTCGCACTTGTCGGCGGGCCTCTGCTCGCAGGAGAGTCGGGGCTGTTTGATCTGGTCGTGCGGAACGGCGGGCGAATCGTATTCGACGCAACCGAGACCGGCGAGCGCACGCTGCCGGACCGGTTCGATCCCGCGCTGCTGCGGCAGGATCCAGTCGGTGAACTCGCGCGGGCTTACTTCGATTCGATTCCCGCCGTCTGGAAGCGACCCAACACCGGTCTCTTTGACTGGCTCACCCGTGAATGCACCGAGCGCCGTGTGCAGGGCGTCATCTGTCGGCGTCTTGTGTGGTGCGACCTCTGGCATGCGGAAGTTCATCGGCTCAGGGATGCCCTGCACGTGCCGCTGCTCGATCTGGATGTCAGCGACGACAGCCCGGCCGCCGGCGAGCGGACGGCCGGCCGCGTACAGGCTTTTCTGGAGACGCTGCAATGACGCAAAAGCTGCGACAGATCACGCTCGACGAGTGGGACGGGCGCTATGAGGCGTTGAAATCGGCAGGACTGGCGGAGCCCTTCTATGGGGGCAAACTCAGCCGCCACGCTGAGGATGGGGATTATCGCCTGCGAAAACTGATGTTCGATGATTCGGCCGCCGCGCTGCGTCTGTGGAATTTCCTGCTGACTGAAGAAGAACGCCTGACGCAAGCGAGGTCGGAGGGGAAGAAGATCGTCGGCGTGATGAAGGACCTTGGCACGACGGCGGTGATGGCCAATGCGCTGGATAACGTGGTCGCCTTTTACCCCGACGGCGCATGGTGGATTCCCTGCGTGATGGAAAACAGCGACCGGCTGCTGGCCGTCGCCGACTCGCTCGGTGTCGACGAATCTTTCTGCCCCGTGCGAGCCATGCTGGGCGCGTTCGTCACCGGCAATCACTTTCCGATCCCGGACCTGCTGACGTGCAGCGTCGGGGCAACATGCGACGACTTCAGCGCCATCGCCCAGCGGCTGGAGGGACTCGGGCACACAATTGTGTGGTGGGAAATCCCGCACCGCCGGGGTCCCGAACAAGGCGAGCAATGTGTAACGCTTCCGGGCGGAACGTTTGTCGCTGCCCAATCGCAGGTCGACTTTGTGCGGGCGCAACTGGTGCTCGTGCAAAGGGCCCTCGAAGAGGTCTCCGGCGTCCAACTCGACGACGCCGCGCTGTCGTCGGCCATCGCCCGCGCCAACGACATTCGCCGCCTGCTTTCGGAACTCCGCCGCACGGTCTTCACGGCGTCGCGCTGTCCCATGCCCGCGCTGGAGATGCTCATTGCCGAGATGCTGGCGATCCATTACTGCAGCGACCGCGAAGAAACCGCGGCGGTGCTTGAGGAACTCGGCGCCGAGGTGCAGGCTCGCATCGCCGCGGGAGTCGGCTTCGGCAGCCCGGACGCCGTAAAGGTCTTCTGGGTCAACCCTGTCGCCGACCTTCGGGTGATGAACCTGCTTGAACAATACGGGGCAAGGATCTGCGGCACGGAATACATGTTTACCCACGCACTGGACCTCCTGCGTGAAGATGTCGAACCGCTCGAAGCACTCGCCCTGGCGGCACTGGCCGATCCGATGGCCGGCTCGGCGGTCGACCGCGCCGCCCGCATCGCCGCCGACGCCCGCACCTTCGGGGCTGAGGCTGTGATCATCTCCCGCATACCGGGCGCAAGCCACTGCGCCGTCGAGGGCCGAATCATCGCCGAGCACCTCCGCAAGACATGCGGGCTTGCCGTGCTCGAAATCGAAATTCCGCCGCTGACCGATGCGATCCGCCCCGCCATCGCAACCCGCATCGAGGCGCTCGTCGAAACCATCCATCAACGGAGGCAACCATGATTTACGCAGGCATCGACGCGGGCTCAAGAGCCGTCAAGATCGTGCTGCTCGACGGCCCATCGGGCCGCATCGTCGCCTCGGCGATTGCCGACCAGGGCGTCGAACAGGCGAAACTCGCCGGGCGGCTTTACAGGCAATTGCTCGAAGAGAATGGCATCGGGGAGTCGGACGTCGCGGGCGCCGTCGCTACGGGGTACGGACGAGCCATCGTCTCTGTCGCCGGCACCACCGTCACCGAGATCACCTGCCATGCCGCCGGAGTCCGCAGGCTCGTCGACACGGCCCGCACGGTAATCGACATTGGCGGCCAGGACAGCAAACTGCTGCACCTCGACACCGGTGGCAGGGTCCGCGACTTCGCCATGAACGACCGCTGCGCCGCGGGCACCGGCCGATTTCTCGAAATCGTCGCCGACCGGCTCGCCGTGCGACTGTGCGACCTTGGTGAACTGGCAAGCCAAAGCCGCCGGCCCGCCCAGATCAGCAGCATGTGCGTCGTCTTCGCGGAGACGGAGATCGTGGGGCTGCTCGCCTCGGGCGCTGAACCCGCCGACATCGTCGCGGGTGTCATGCACGCCATCGCGGGGCGAACCGCCGCAATGGCCGGGGCGGTCGTCCACGGCCCGGTGATCTTCACCGGCGGCGTCGCACTCGTCGGCGGCATGGACAGAGCCCTTGCCGAAGCCCTCGGCAGCGAGGTGGCGATCTGCCCGCACCCGCAAATCACAGGCGCGCTCGGCGCCGCCATCATGGCAATGAGGAAAGACTGAATAACGTTCAAGCTGACATAGGACACGACTATGCGTAATCTCGAAAAACGCAAACGGATCATGAAACGTTCGATCAAGCTGGGTCACTGCATCTGCGATGCCAGAAAGCCTTGCCCTTGCGACCTGTTCCGCGAGAAGGATATCTGCCTCTGTGCGGGTGAGCGGGTCGAATCGCCGACCGGTGAGGTCAAGCTCACGCACCTCATCGAGAAGGCCGGCTGCGCGTCCAAGATCGATCAGGCATTCCTTAAGGAGGTTCTCAAGGGGCTGCCCGTGGTCGACGATCCGCGCGTGCTGGTCGGCGTGCCGGCAGGCGACGACGCGGGTATTTTCGATATCGGCGACGGCAAGGCGCTCGTGCAGACGGTCGATGTATTCACGCCGTCGGTCGACGATCCGTACACCTTTGGGCAGGTCGCCGCCGCTAACTCCGTCAGCGACATCTACGCGATGGGCGGCATTCCACTGACGGCGCTTTCGGTCATCGGTTTTCCCGTGCGCAAAGTGCCCGACAACGCGCTCACTGAAATCCTTCGCGGCGGCATCGACAAGATGAAAGAGGCGGGCGTCGCCATCATCGGCGGCCACAGCATCAATGACCCTGAGATCAAGGCGGGCTTTGCGGTCACCGGCGTTATGCCCATTAATCAGGTTACCGCCAACGCCACCGCCCGCCCCGACGACGTGCTGATCCTTACCAAGCCGCTGGGCACAGGCATCATCGCGTTCGCCTCGCAGATCGGCCGGGCGTTCGCTGAAAGCGTTGAGGCGTCGGCCGTATCCATGACCACGCTCAACAAGGAGGCCTCGCGGCTGATGGTCGAATTCGGCGCGCACGCCTGCACCGACGTGACCGGCTTTAGCCTTATGGGCCACCTGTCGGAGATGGCTTTGTCCAGCGGCGTGGACGTGGAGGTCGTCTGGGACGATTTGCCGGTCTTTCCGCATCTGCTGCAATACGTCGCCGATGGGATATTGCCCGGTGCGATCGAACGCAACAAGGAGTCCTGCGGGGGCCGCGTCATCGGAGGCGAAGGCCTCACGCCCGAGATGCTGGACATGTGCTTTGACGCCCAGACCTCCGGCGGGCTGCTGATTGCTATCGAGCCGGGCAAGGCCGACACGCTGCTCAAGGCCCTGCACGAAGCCGGCGTATTGGCCGCTGTGGTGATCGGCAGAGTCCTGGCCAGGGGCGCGGGCAAGGTGCATGTGCGAACGACGGGCCAGCGAACACTGCCCGACCCGCGACCGAGGGAGAAGGCGCCGAAGGAGCCCGCTGTTATGCCCCCGGCCGCCGCGCCGGCGGAAACCGCATGCTGTGCTGAGACCCTTGCTGCTGCGTCGACGCCTGCTGCCGGCACGGCGGACGAATCGGGCGCCCAACAGAAGTTCATGGACTTCATGGGGCAGGTGAATCGCCCCGGCGGCCTGGACGCCTACACCAAACAGGCAATTTCCATTGCGCTGTCCGTCGCCCAGCGGTGCGAGCCGTGCGTCGCCAGCCATATCGCAAAGGCCCGCGAAAAAGGCTTTACCGAGCAGGAAATCGACGAGGCCGCGTGGATGGGCATTGCATTCGGCGGCGCACCGTGTATGATGTTCTACAAGCAGCATAAGCCGCAGCCGTGACGCGGCGATAACTGATGAATATGCGGAGGTGACTGGTGACTGGTGTTGCCCGCGGTCTTCAAAACCGTTGTGGGGCCGATAAGGTCCCGGGTGGGTTCGATTCCCATTCGCCTCCGCCATTTTGCCCGGCGATCCTGCTGCTGTTCGGGCGTCGAGCCGGGACAGTGCCCATGACCTTGCTTTTCAACGAAAGGCTGACATGAACACACCGGATCACGAGCAACTGGCCCTTTTCGGAGGGGGTAAGACCGTCACCGCCGATCCCGGCGACATCTTCAAATGGCCCATTATCACCGAGGCTCACGAAGCGGCCGTCCTCAAGGTCCTCCGCGCGGGGCAGATGTCGGGCCTGGAGGTCACCAAGGAATTTGAACGCAAATACGCCGCCGCACTCGGCCGCAAGTACGCGCTGGCCGCCCCCAACGGCACGGCCTCGATTCTCGAAGCCATGTACGGCATGGGCATCGGCGCAGGCGACGAGGTCATCGCCCCCTCGCTTACGTACTGGGCGTCGATTGCTCAGGTCTACACGCTCGGCGGCGTTCCCGTCTTCGCCGACTCGGACCCCGAGACCCTGTGCATCGATCCGCGCGGCGTCGAACGACGCATCACCGCGCGCACCAAAGCCATCGTCGCGGTGCACTACGCCGCCATGCCAGCCGACATGGACGCCATCATGGACGTCGCCGGCCGCCACAATCTTATGGTGCTGGAAGACTGCTCACACGCGCACGGCGCCCTCTACAAAGGCCGCCAGGTCGGCACGATCGGCACGGTCGGGGCGTTCTCGCTGATGTCCGGCAAATCACTGGCCGTCGGCGAAGGCGGCATTTTCTTCACCGACGATCAGCGCATCCACGAACGCGCCCTGCTCTTCGGCCACTACATCCGCCATAACGAAATCACCCTCGACGACCTCAAGCCGTTCCGCGGGCTGCCCTGCGGCGGCTTCAAAAATCGCATGCACCAGCTCAGTTCTGCCGTGGGGCTTGTCCAACTCGACGCATATCCCGCACAAATGGCCGAGATCGACAAGGCCATGAACTACTTCTGCGACCTGCTCGATGATCTGCCCGGCATCCGCCCCATCCGGCCCGTGCCCGGCGGCAACACGACAAAGGGCGGCTGGTATTACCCGCTCTTCCGCTATGTGCCCGAGGAATTGGGCGGCCTGTCGCTTATGCGCTTCAGCCAGGCCGTCGCCGCCGAGGGCGCGGTATGCCGGCCCGGCTGCAACAAGCCGCTGCACCTGCATCCCCTCTTCACGACGATGGACGTCTACGGCCACGGTCGGCCGACCTGCCTGGCCAACCTCCACCCGTCCGCCTCCCCCTACCGCTTCCCTGAAAAGCTGCCTGTCGCCGAGGCCGCCAACCGGCTGACGTTCGAGGCGCCCTGGTTCAAGCACTATCGGCCCGAAATCATCACCCAGCATGCCGAAGCTTACAAGAAGGTCATCCGCAACCACAAGGCCCTGCTGGTCGACGACCCCGGCGGCGACGACCGCATCGGCGGCTACACCAGCTTTTTCAGCGAGCAGAAGACCGCCCCCGGCGGCACCAAATGAAAGGCATCACCCATGCGAACGCTTATCATCTGCTGCCTGGCGCTTCTTGCCTGCGTCTTCCTGCCCGCCGCATCTGCGGCAGAGGTGAATGATGGCGGCGCGATTAGGGCCGGGTTTGCCCGCACGGAGATCACCTGCCCGGTTGGCATCCCGCTCATCGGCTCATGGGGCAAACCCAGCGAAACGGTCCTGGACCCGCTCTACGCCCGGGCCATGGTCCTGACCGACGGCCGCACGACCCTCGCCGTCCTCTCGACGGACCTGCTTTATGCCCCGCTTGAAGAACTCGCCGCGCCCGTCCGAACCCTCGTCAAAGAACGATGCGGCATCCCCGAACAAAACGTCCTCATCTGCGCCACACACACCCATTCCGGCCCGGAAATCTTCACCCGTTCCAAGATTCCCGCCGAAAACCGCCTGGACGCTTCGAAGATCGATCAGGCATACCTGCACGCACTCGTTGATAAACTTGCCGACTGTGTGTGTGCCGCACGAGCCGACATGCGCCCGGCCGGCATAGGTTTCGGCCGGGGCAAGCTACCGGAGGTAGTTTTCAACCGTCGGCCCATTGGCCCGGACGGCAAGGCGAAAATGACTCTGAGCGTAACCCCCGAAGTCGCCGCCACCAGAGTTACCCGCACCGACCCCGAAGGCCATACATGTACATCCTTCACGCGGCTTGAGCAGGAATCCGGCCTGCAATTCGGCCCGGTCGACCCGGACCTCTGCGTGCTCCGGGTGGAAGACACAGCGGGCGCTGTCATGGGTACGATCATCAACTTCGGTTGCCACCCCGTCTGCGTCTACCCCTCCGCGGCAACTGCAATATCCGCCGACTATCCCGGAGACGCCGCCGCCCTGGTCGAACAAATCGAAGGAGGAACCTGCCTGTTCACCCTCGCCCCGGCCGGCGATCTCGTGCCCTACCAGCGGGGCCTG
This sequence comes from Phycisphaerae bacterium, assembly GCA_014859965.1. Classification (GTDB taxonomy): domain Bacteria; phylum Planctomycetota; class Phycisphaerae; order Sedimentisphaerales; family Anaerohalosphaeraceae; genus JACZKQ01. The sequence continues at coordinate 28,072 of JACZKQ010000097.1, read as the reverse complement.
CCTGCCCACGAAAAAATCGGCAAGGCAATCGGGGCCGAAGCCCTCAAGAGCCTCCAATTCGTCCAAACCACCGGAAACGCACCCTTGGCCGCCCTGACAAAGCAAATAGAACTGCCCTTGAAGGAGACCGTCACGCTCGAAACGGCCGGCTGTATTAGAACGGAAATCCAGGTCCTTCGCATCGGCGACATTTACCTCGTGGGTTTGCCGGGAGAGATCCTCGTCGAGATCGGCCTGGAGATCAAGAGCAAGGCGGGGCTCGACAAACTCGTCTTGGTCAGCCTCGCCAACGACGCCGTCGGTTACGTCTGCCCCGCGGCCGCATACGATCAGGGCGGCTACGAACCGGGCTCCGGCACACTGCTTGCCAAAGGCTCCGCGGAAATCCTCATCGCCGAGGCGCTCGACCTCCTGGCCCGTATGAAGTCCCGCTGACCGCCGCTTTTTTATGCCTTGCTCAACTGATCTCTGTTTTCGTAGACCTTAACGATCGCATCGACAACGTCGTCCATGTCCTCCTTTGTGCCCAACAGCGGCCCCGACGCCCACAGCATCAGCATTTCATCACAAACCGCGTCGCAATTGGGACACGCAAGCTCATCACGGTATTGCCGCAGCCGCGCCTCAGTGTACATCTTCTTGTAAACGTTCGTGTTCAGCACGTTTTCGATCCAGGGCTCGCGATGCAGGCCCCGCGGGATGTACGGGCTGAGACTGACGCCTTCGGCGGCCACCGCCTTGATAAAAGTCGCCCGGTCCGCCCCGTTGAAATGCTCCTTCTTGTAGGTCATCGTGTAAAGGTAAAACGAGCCGCACTCCGTACCCGGATACAGCTTTTGCGGGATGATGCCGGGCAGGTCCTTGAGCCCCGCTGTCAGGTGCGCCGCGTTTTCGTTTCGCTTTGCATGGCGCTCTTCGATCCCGTCCCATTGCCCTAAGAGCACGGCCGCTTCGAACTCGTTCATGCGGTACTTTGGCCCGATTACCTCGGTCCGGCCGCGCCGCGATGTGCCGTGGTTGTGCACCGTATAGCACATGTCCATCAGCTTCTCGTCATTTCCAATCACCGCGCCGCCCTCGCCGCAGGCGATCACCTTGCTCGATTGAAAACTGAAGCAGCCGACGTCGCCGATGGTCCCCAACACCTTGCCGCGATGTCTCGCCAGGTGCGCCTGGCATGCATCCTCGATCACCCGCAGATTATGCTTCCTGGCGATCGCCATGATCCGGTCCATGTCGCACGGCTGCCCCATCATGTGCACGGGCATGATCGCGCGCGTGTTCTCATTGATTCTCCGCTCCACCTCCGCCGGGTCGAGCTGATATGATGCCCGATCCAGGTCCGCCATCACAGGCAGCGCCCGCGCCGACAGAATCGCCGCAATCGTTCCCGGATCTGTATACGGTGACGTGATTACTTCGTCCCCCGGCCCGATCCCCAGCGCCTCCACGCAGGTATGCAGCGCCTGCGTGCCGGACCCTGTCGCCACACAGTACCCCGCCCCCGTCATCTCGGCGTACTTCTTCTCGAACGTGGGAACCGTTCCCGAAGGCGACTGAATCCGGCACCAAACCCGGCTTTGCGTCGTCTTTGTGACGGACTCCACGACCTTGTCGTCCCAGAAGGGCCATTGAGGCCAGTGTTTGTTCTTTCTCACCGGGTCGCCCCCCAGCACCGCCAGCTTACCTGCCCTCCTGGTGATATCTCCGTAGGCTCCGGTCATTTGCGAACCGACCGCCGCGACCGATCCCGCCGCAGCTATAAATCCTCGCCGCGTCAGTCCTGAATCCTTCTTGCCCATCTCCTGCCCCTTTCCGACAAGCCAGCAATTACCCCACATACACAACAATATAGTTTATGGCAGAGGTCGGCGGCAAGTCAAGCGGATTCATCACGCGGCAGATCGCGGGCCCGTCGCAAGCATGAGGTCTGGCTTAATGCAGGCCGCTTAGAAAAGAGCAAGAGTAGACCGGCCGGGACACAGATTCACTGCCATGAGCCCGGCCGGCTGAAACCGATCTATTGCGCGGCGGCCAATTTAGCCACCTTGTCCTGCTCCCAAAGCGCATCCCACTTTTGAGGACACCCCGCACAACAGAAACCAATCTTTTGCCCCTTGTATTCACGAATCAGATTCGCCGGTACCTTGTCCGGCACAATCGGGCTGCCCATAATCGGACATTTTATGTTCGCAAAAGTAGCCGCTGCTGCCACAGCAGCATCCCCTGCGGCCGCGGGCTGCCGCTCCTTACATCCGCCGCTCGAAATAATCACCAGTGCACCCAGGCACAGAGCCACAATCGTAATCTTCTTGACGTTCATTTCCGTCCCTTTCATGTGTAAAACCAACAATATGGCAGAGCGGCCGCAACTTTGCTCCAGAACCAGTGCCGCTGTCCATCGTAACGTATGCATAACCGAAATAGTTGCATGAATTTGGGTTTGATATTATAATGCTGCCGATCCGAATGTGTTCAGAATAAACGCACGGAGTCGCCAATGGCACAATCTCGAAGAAAAACGCTCGTATCGATCACACTCGTCCTGCTCGGCGTGGGCTTATTGGCCTACGGTGTGGCGTTTCACGTCATAAACGTCCATCCCAAGGAGGACGGCGCCGCCGCGATCGAAACCCGCGAACCGGACGCTGTCCGCCAGGCATCCGTCGGCGGCCTCGAACGCGACGAATCCGGCAGCGTCAAGCAAACCTACACCGGCGAATCACCCAAAGCCTGCGCTACGTGAGGCAGCTAAATCAAGACTGTGGTGTCCATGGTCAAGAAAACAAAACTGAATCGGTTTGTCGCCCGCATACTGCCGTGGCGGATTTGGGTCCAAGTCGGGTTTCTATTTGCCTGGCTCGGTCCGTTTGGTCTGCGCCTCCATAACGTGTGCGGCCCCGTCTTCCATTGCTACGCCTGCCCCCTGTCGACCTTCGCGTGCCCGATCGGGATCATGGCCCAATTCAGCGCCATACATGTGTTCCCCTTCCTCGCCATCGGCACCGTTCTCGCAGTGGGTGCGCTCTTTGGGGCATTGATCTGCGGCTGGGTTTGCCCCTTCGGGCTTCTCCAGGATTTGGGCGCCAAGGTCCCCATCAAGAAATTCAGTCTGCCCTTATGGACCGGTTACTTCCGTTATGTCGTGCTCATCGGCGCCGTCTTCGTGATTCCGTATCTCTTCGGCGAAGGCCACCCGCTGTTTGTCTGCCGCATCTGCCCGGCCGGCGCACTCGAAAAGGCCGTCCCGGACGTCATTACGCAGGCCGTCACGGGCAAGGAAATCATCTGGCCCAACGCCGTCAAAATCAGCATCGTCGTCGCGATGATCGTGGCGATGTTCATCACGATCCGCCCCTGGTGCCGCGTCCTGTGCCCCTTAGGCGCGATCTTCGGGTTCCTCAATCGCTTCAGCGTCCTGTCCATGCGGCTCGAAGACCACAAATGCACCGCATGCAAGCGCTGCCGCACCCTCTGCGCCTACGGCGGCGCACCGGACAATGACCCCAACCACCACGGCTGCATCCGCTGCCTCGAATGCACACGCTGCGGGCCCGGAGCACTCGGCGTCAGCACCGTTTTCGAAGGCCCTGCCGCCCCCGAACGGGTCGAAGAGCAGCAGGAGGTCACAAACTAAGTCCTCCGCTCAATGTGGCATGGGCATCCTGCCCGTGGGCACGCTGCAAAACATGGCCAGGATGGCCGTGCCACCTAAGTCGTTTGCCGGTCGTTTGCCACGTCCGCTTCTACACCCGCCTGCGGAATCACCATACCCTTCCGCCGGAAACACCCGTAAAACCGCCCGCCGAAAAGGTCGCTGCTGATCGCCAGGACCACGAATGGCAGCAGAAACACATAGACCACCGCGCCCATTGTGCCACCGGCGAAGATAAACTTGCCGATCTGGCCCCAGACGGACATATGGTTGCCCAGGGCCGTCATCACCAGCGCCACGGTAAGCGCCACTGACAGCAGCATGCCCGCGCACAGGAGCACGCACCAGGCGCCGAGCCATAATGCAAACTTGACCGCCCCGAAATGCCTGCGGCAAAACAGACCCGCCAGCACCAGGGCCAGCATTGCGGCCACGGTTATCACGCCAAAGAAGATGCTCAGTTGAATCGCCTCGCCGCCAAAGACCAGTCCCCGCGAACCGATATAAGACAGCGCGAATGCGGCCGCCATCACCGCCGCTGCCAACAGCACGATGAGGAAGCGATTCATACCCTTGAATCGGCCCGCGATCAACAACACCAGCGCCGCACCGACAGTGAAGCCCGCGACCAGAACGTCAAACAACGCCGCCGACCCGGATGGCATTCCCGCTGAGCTGGCAAGAAGCAACTTGATACCGATCCACAGAAGGTTCACAGCTATTACCGGCAGCACGATCAGCAGCACTTTTCGATTGCGATTCTCCTTTAACAGGACAATTGCCGCAGCCAGAAGCACCCAGACGGCCAGACCTGAAAACTGATCCACAAGGCGCCACGACGCAGTCACCGCCGCACTCTCCTTCGGCCCCAACTCGCCCAGGTCGTGCTGAGCTACGAATTTCAAATCACCATGAACATGAAAAGGTACTCGCCACGAGTACGAGCATGTGCCGCCTCAGCCATACTCAAATCGGCCGCCGCCTACCTTGCGATCACCCTTGTATACGGCAAACTCGGGCGGTGCGCCTCGGTTCGCAGCCGTATACGTTTCGCCGCCGACGCCCTGCAGCTCGTACTGCAGCAGAAACAACTTGCCTCGCCGCTCAACCTTGAGCCCCTGCGTCAGCGGCGCCCCGACCTTCAGTTCCGTTGTTTGACCCGCCTCGACCTTCACCGGCGCAAACTGCATCTCCGACCAGAGATGGCATTGGTATCCGCCCTTCAAATACACTTCTCGAGGCCGGTATCTATCCGGCGCCAGACTAATGCCGGTATTGAGATCGTCGCCCGAATAAATCTGCGATTCACCGTGCTGGTCCACCAGAACGAGCCGCTCGATATGCTCCCCGACGATCATCAACCGGCCGGTTGGCCGTTCATCCGCCCAAGCCGCCGGCAGACCGCCGCCCAGCGCCGCCGCAAACACGACACACAGCCTCAGAACCCCGCATTTCTCCATGCAATGCCTCCTTACTGAATTACCACCACCCGACACACAGCCGGCCGGTATATAGACGCCCCGCACCCGAAGAGATTACATGAAATCTCTGTGGCTGCAGCAGGCGCCCGAGGGACGTCCGCCATACGTTAAGAGCGGAAAGGATGCTTGTACGGGGCGCGATACGGCCGCTTGAGCATTTTTGCCGCCGCCGCGTCGCCCACGATGTCCTGTCGGTCCGCATCCCAGGCGATTTTGCGCCCCGTCTCCAACGCAATCATCGCCAACTTCACCGTCGCTGTCGACTTGTGCCCGTCGGCAGTCGTGCAGATCGGCTGCTTGCGGGTCCGCACCGCTTCGAGGAACTCCTGCATGTGCTCGCCGCCCATATCGCTCCTGATCTCGGTCACCTTGCGCTCGGCATTCCTTCCCTTGCCGATGACGACCCACTTATTGTCCGTAACGAAGACCGTGCCCTTGTCACCATATACAAAGATGCCGTTGGACACCTCGGGCGTGTACTCCTCGGCGCCCCAGAGGCGATGCCGCCACACCACCGGACACGTCGCAAAATCAAACTGAGCCGTCAGCACGTCCGGCGTCGTAATCTTGTCCTTGAAATAGTAAATGCCCCCGGCCGCCTGCACCGACTGCGGCATACCCTCGTCGAGAATCCACCGCGTCGCATCGATCAGATGAATCCCCCAGTCGACCAGGTGCCCGTGCCCGTATTCCTTCTCCAGCCGCCAGGCGAAGTGCCCGATCTGCTCGCAGTACGGCAGCTTCGGCGCCGGCCCGCACCACGCATTCCAGTCGAGCGTCGCCGGCGGCGATTTGACGGTCGTGTCACGCAGCCCGGCCGTGTAATGAATCTGCACGTCCGCCTGCACGATTTTGCCGATGCCGCCCTCGCGAACGAACTCCCGCGCCTGCTGGATCGCCTTGCTCTTTCGGCGCTGAAAACCGATCTGCACGATCCGCCCGGCCTTCTCGGCGGCGGCAGCCATCGCCTGCCCTTCGCGCACGTCATACGACAGCGGCTTTTCGCAATAGATGTCCAGCCCCTTGGCCAGCGCATCGATGAACATCAGCGCATGCCATTGCGGCGGTGTGGCGATAATTACCGCCTCTGCGCCGCCCTGCTCAAGCAGCGTACGGTAATCTGCAGACAGCTTCGGGCGCGAGCCCTGTTTCGCCTCTATTTTGTCGGCACTGTCGTTCATGTGCGCACTGTCGACATCGCAGACGGCAACCACCTGGACGCCGCCCGCTTTAAACGCCGCGTTTACGTTTACCATCCCGTAATTCCCGCAGCCGATCAAGCCCAACCTCAGCGGGCGATCGTCAGCCGCCGAAGCCACGCTCATGAACCCAGTAGCCGCCACTGCGCCCCCGATAAACTCCCGCCGATTCAAAATCGCCATCGCCGCCGCCTTTCACAGAAAAACACGCTCATCAATCATCCCATGCAAATCAGTTCCTCGCCTAATATGATATGCTTCCCTCTGCGCACTGTCAAATTCAAAGCTGCGCAGATACCATGAACACAAGGCGTACAGACGCCCATCCTGGGTGTGGTGCAAAGGAATCGCGGATAAAGGCGAAATGATCGGTCTTGTTCAGCAGGGGCACGGCGCGGCACGCTACTTTTTGCTGATGTAGTAGAGAAGCGACTCGCTCGATGCGTGCAGCCGACGGCAGGCCTCGCGCGCGATGTTGAGAATCAGAACGCTGAAAATCCGTGTGTCCTGCTCATAAATCGACATCAGGGCCTTGCGGCTGAGCACAATCAATTCCGTGTCCTCCGCGGCCACCGCTGTCACCGAGTGCGGCCGAATACCGATTACCGACGCCTCCCCGAAACACTGGCCCTCGTCAAACACCACAACCTCCAACGTGGCCTGTCCGTTGGCCGCATACAAACGGACCTTGCCGGATTCGATGATATATATGTGGCTTGGCTTCTCGCCGCGTTCAAAGACGACCTCCCCCTCTTTATAGGAGACCCGCTCCAACAGCCTAAACACCGAATACAACTGGTCCGGCGACAATCCCGCCAGTATGGACACCTTGTTCAGGATCGGCAGAATGTTCGCGACATCCAGAAACGCCGTGCATGTCTTATGATCGGTCATATTCTATACCTCTTTCCCCTCCTGCCCATTCACTAAACCATACCACATTAGGCACGGAATGCAACCACTTTTTTATGGGACACTCGCGCACCGCACCGACATGCTCGAATTATCGACTGCCAGAGGGGCAAGGATAACGTATCGGACCCAGAAATTCAGTGACACCCGGAGCGACGGCGCCGTTTCGCTCTCGAGAGTAATTGCCGCAGATTAACCAGGAGCGGCCCCAAGGCCTCGCGCGAAACCTCGCCCATCATACATATTTGAAGCCAGTTTCGCTCCTTCAAATAGCCGCTCTTGTAATGCGTAAAAAAACCCCACTCCTCCAGACGCCGGCCGATCCGCTCCGAGCTGAACTCGGCGGGCACAACGACTGTCATCACGCAGGGCGCCGCGCATTCGCCCTCCACACGCACCTCCAGCCCCTCCCTGCGAAGCTCCCGCCGCAGCCAGTTGGATATGTCACAGTTGTGCCGATACTTCGCCGCAACGTCCAGCCCCTTGAGCGATGCATTCAGCGCTCCGACGAGGTTCGACGACACCGTAAACGGAACCCCCTCGCTGTCCGCATACATCTGCAAATCCAGGTACCGCGGCAGCCGCTTGTTCGAAGGCGTCAGCGTGTGATTGTAAAACACCATCGCCAGTCCGGAGAACGAGCAAAAGCCCTTGCCGCTTACCGCCGAAGCGAGATACGCGCCGCCCACGTTCACCGGAACGGAACCAACCGAACTGATGCAGTCCAGGCAAAGCCGGATGTTCCGCTGCCGGCAGATATCCCCGAGCATGTCGATGTCGTTGAGCATACCCGTCGAGGTCTCACAGTGCACCGCCCACATCCAGCTGATGTCCGGCCCATCGTCCAGGATCCGTTCGATCTTTGACCGCTCGAACCGATCTCCCCACTTCAGCGACAGCACGTCAAAGTCGAGCCCGAATCGTTTGGCGCCATCCACAAGCCGACCCCCGAACTCGCCGTTCGCCAGGATTAGCCCCCGTCCTTGCAGCAGCGACAACTGCCCGCCGATGACGTCGTTGGCCAGCGTCCCCGAACCCATGAAAATCTCCACATGCCTCGCCCCGACGAGCGTACACAGCAGTTCCTTCGTCTCTGCGTGAAGTTCCGCGAATTCCGCACATCGGTGCGAAATCGTCACCTCCGAAAATGCCCGTCGAACGGTTGGCGAAATATCCACCGGCCCCGGAGTCAGTATAACACGGCCCGTCGACGGAATCGTCGCGATCTGGATCGCCGGCTTTCTGGACCGCGCATAATTTTCCGGTGTCAGATACATCGGCTGAAACAACGCTTCATCCGTGCCCACCACCGGCCCGAACGGCACGAACCCCATATGCTCGTACAGCTTCTGCTGCTCCAGTATCCCGGAGATCACTGCGATGTCGTGACCGTGGTCGAGACAGTACTGCACCGTCTCCTTCAACAACCCGTGCGCCACGCGACTGTGCCGTCGATTCTTCTGCGTCGCCAGCAAACGCACCTCGCAAATCGAACGATACGGCGGCAGATACGCGTCCAGGTCCGCCAGCTTGCCGTCAAGAGAAAACGGACGCTTGCTGCGGACCGCGAGCATCCCGACCACCTGCCCGCCCACAACACAAACAATATAGGCGTTCTCCTCGTGGAACTTGTCGACCAGCACGCCCTTTGCGTTGCGCTGGTGCTGAGGAATCTCCTCGACGAACGTCTCGTAGTTCAGCCGGTTAATCTGCTCAAACTCCCAGGGTTCCGTCGCGATCTTGAATGTATGTGTTCCTGCCATTGCGTTATCCCTGTTAATGGCTTCCAAAATCCGCACCCGCCTTGGCGCGTTGCTCCTGAACCGCTCCGTATATATTGCTGCGGTGAGCAAACAGCACCACGGCCGCCAGAAGGACCACCGCCGAAATGCCCCTCGGCCCGAAATCCAGAAACGCGGCCGCAACCGGCAGCGTCGCAATCCCGATCATACCGCTGACGATGTATCGGCGAGAGAGGAAATACAGCACTCCCGAAACAATCGCCGCCGCCAGCAACAGATGATAATTCAAGACCACAAGCCCGCCCAACAACACCGAAACCCCCTTGCCCCCGCGAAAGCCCAACTGTGCGGGCCAGATATGTCCGGCGACCACCCCCAGCACAGAAACTGCAACAACCCACTCGTCGACGCCCATGAACAGCGCCAGCCCCGCCGCGGCCGCCCCCCTGGCGGCATCGAGCGCCAAAGTAACCGCAAACCATCGCTTGCCCAATAGGCGCGATACGTTGCGCGCCCCCGTGCTGCCGCTGCCTGTCCGGCGAATATCCTTGCCGGTGCGCAGCCGCGTCAGATAGTATCCCGTCGAGATACAACCCAAGACATAAGCAGCCAGGACAACCACAATTTCTTTGCCGTAAATCACGACCGTCCATTCAAATTCTGTGGCGCTTGTTCCGGATATCCACAATGATTCTAACCGGTTACCCGAACCATGCAACACTTAAACAGCCGCGATGTCAAATTCGCCCCGTTTGCCGCTGCGAGATCCGATGCCTACGGCAGAGTCAGAGGGTGGTCCAATCCTTTAGCGTTCCGGCGGCCAGGGGCTGGCCCATGTTGAATGGAGACTGCGACTTCGGCAAGCACCAACGCCGTATGCCTGAACAAGGAAAGCTCCGAGCAAACGACGACACGCCCCCACCGCCCCTGGAAAAAACTCAGGCGGACTCTGTACCAGCCAGAGTCCGCCTGAAGCGTAAAATTACCACATCGCGAGATATGCCTCGCAATGAACCTATATCTTCATTTCCAAGGGTCCCCAACCCGCGCGCGGCTCGCGCCAAGCCAGGTCATTAATCTTCCGATCGTTGGTGATCTCGCCTGCTTCGTTCAGCTCAAGCTTCTTTCCCGCAAGGGCACAGAGGTTGCCGAGCTGGATATTCGCGGTCATAGGACCGGAATAGCTGAAGTTGGACTGACTGAACTCGCGCGGCTTTTCGCCCCTGCACGCCATGAAGAACTCCTGATGGTGTCCGGGCGAGCGTTCGAGCAGTGTTGCGGGACGGCCGAACTCTTTGCGTTTGGCTTCGGGGATCAGCATCGGGGTGTCCCAGTAGTCGCCGTTGACCAGCATTTTCCCCTTGGTGCCGATGATCAGATTGCCGGTTCTCGGCAGCTCGCGTCCCTCGGCCTTGAGTTCTTCGGGGGCTTCCGGCATGCAGGGTTTTCCGTCTTTGCGATTGCCTTCATACCAGTAGGTGGTGAAGCCGGGTTGGCCGGGTTTTGCACGGTAGGTGCTCTTGACAATCATCCCCGCGGGCCATTGATCACCGACGGGCGCCGTCATGAAGATCGGCTCGGCGGTCGCGGCATAGCCGGGATTCATGATCGCATAGATTCCGTCGGTGGTATGGCAGGCCATGTCACCCAGCGCGCCGGAGCCGAAATCGACCACGCCGCGCCAATTAAACGAATGGTACGCGCCGTTCTTGTAAGGACGCATCGGAGCTGCGCCGATCCAGGCTTCCCAGTCCAGATTTGCGGGGATCGGATCCGATCCCGCGGGACGGTCGTTGCCCTGCGGCCACACCGGGCGATTTGTCCAGGTGTGAAATTCCGTGACGTCGCCGACCGCACCGCCCTTGACATATTCGTAGGCCAGCCGCCAGCCGTTGCCGCCGTGGCCCTGGTTGCCCATCTGAGTCACCACTTTGGGATTTTTGGCGTAGGCTGCCGTAAGCAACTGCGCCTCGCGAACCGACCAGGTCAGAGGCTTTTCGGTGTAGCAGTGAATGCCCATGGAAACGGCGGTCATCGAGGGAGCAAAATGGGTGTGATCCGGAGTCGCGACAAACACAACATCGAGGTCCTTACCATGATTCTGGAACACCTTGCGCCAATCCTGGTAGCCGACGGCCTGTCCCCAGCCTTCCTTATCGAGAACGCCGCCCCAGCGGCCCTTGTCCACTTCGGCAAAAGCGATACACTGCAGGCCTGCCTTATGGGATTGCCCCGTGTGGCTTCCGGCCTGTCCGCCCGCAGCGATAAACCCCACCTGGAGTTTTTCATTGAGTCCCTGGGCCCGGATGAGGCTCGGGAAACCGATCGTGCACGCTCCAACCGCAGCAGTGCGTTTCAAAAACTGACGACGTGTCGTGTTCGACATAGGTTTGGCTCCTTAAGTTAACTTTACGAGTAAAACATCAACCCTTTTTTTTCGACAAATCAGGCGAGTTACTGCCCTGAAACAACTCTGCGGCGCCAGCGAAACACCCTGACCTAAGCCGCTTCCAGTAAGTAAGACGAGACTCCGACCTGTCTTATTTCACATATTGTACTTAGACATGCCAGACTAATCAAGGTCCGGCATTATAAAATCGGCATTGGCTTCTGTGCGTGACCCCCTCTGTCATATAATCGCCCCAACAGCCCCGCAATGTTCTCATAACAGTGAACACACCAGAAATAAGTCAGGGGACGGGCAATTACAGAGCCCGTCCCCCAACATTCAATCGCAACCCGATTTACAGCCCCATGAGCCAGTTCCGGGCCATTATGGCGAAATCTTTGATATTCACAACGCAATCGCCGTTCATATCCGGCAGCAATTCGCCGACCGCTGGGAAACAATTGGTCGTGCTGTCGCTCAATACGATCTCATCGATCAGGATGGTGCCTGTCGTGCCGGGGCCCGGTGTACCGTCGGCATTCCTGGGGTTGGATACGCCTATTGACACCTCGTAGAGGTCACGGCACTCCCGAATACGCCCGCTGTTGAAACCGCCGGGGATGGCGGCTTTCAATGTCACCCACTGGCCTTCGGGAAGATTCGCCAGAGGCATAATGATCCTGCCCTTCCAGGCGAGGACCCACGGATAGATTCCGTTCTCCGGATCGGTCATGCCGCGACCGTCATGGAAATCAATGTAGAACTGGTTACCCGTGCTGCCGGGCAGTTTCTTTACACGGATGCTGATGTGGTCGTAGGCGGCCAGATCGATTCGCCGATCGCGCAGCCAGAAACGCTCGATAGCGTTAATTTGTTGCTGGAAGTCGTAATTCCACTGGAGAACCTGCCCGTACTCGGAATCGGTTTGTATGGAATTCACGGACAGTCCAGCTTCCGGGGCGGCGTCCACATTGCCGTATACGTTCTCGAGAGACACGCCGCCGTACAATGCCTCCCAATGGGCGCCGTAGCTGTTCGGGTCGGCGGGATTGTACGACTCCATGTCCTCAAGAATCAGCGGCGAGGGCTGGACCGGCAGGTAAGAATCCGTCAGCCAGTTCTCGGCAACCGTCCTCAGGTCCGCCGTGTCGGTATCCCGATCGAAATCCATATCGCCGGCCGGAGGCACTTTTGCAGCAAGTTCGGCGATCTGGTGAGGCCGCATTTCACCGGCCCACACACAGACCTCGTCTAACATGCCTTCGAAGTAGCGAATGTCAGTCCGCGTCCCGTTCCAACTGCCATAAGCGTCAAATACCCACTTCTTTTCGGTGCCGATGGTCAGCCAGTCCAGTGTCACCTGGCCGCTGGCGACCCCACTCAACCGTATGCGTTCAACACCGTCAACATACATTAACCAGTTGCCGTTGGCTCTCATGACAACAAGACTGTGCCATCTGCCGTCATTCACCACGATGCCGGAGTTCTTGTCCGGACTGAGAACGTTGCCGTCATCACGGACGAGCATGCGCAGTCTTCCCGCGGACTCCCGAGCCCCGTCATGGCCGATGGCGATGTCAATCAAAGGCGTGCCGTTTGCCGAATTCCTCATGGAGAAGATCGGCCCGTAAGCTTTGAACGTGCGGAAATAGGCCGAAACCGCAAAGGCCTCTTCGTTGCCTGTAGGCATATAGGGGTGGGCGTTACTGACGTCCACATACTCGGAAGTGCCGTTCAGAAGCAGAGCATTGCCGACAAGTCCGGGGACAAACATCGACGAAGCGTTCGGATCGTTGAATCCCATCAGGACGCCATCGGCGTCTTCGCTGCTTCCGGTCTGGTACGCGATCGGTCCGGCTGTTTCGTCCATGGTCCATTCCAGCACCTTCTCGGCATCCGGCGGAGGTGACGTCGTGAAATGCCAAACGGGACTTGTGTGGACCACCGCGCCTCCGTCTTCCACAACTCCCACTCTCCAGTAATACTTAACTTCCGGATTCAGACTGGCTGAGTAAGCAGCCGTGGGGATCGTTTGCTGAACAACCAGATTAAGCATATTGGGATCCGTGGCGACATAGAGCTTATAAGACGGATTTGTGACCTGTCCGTGCAGTTGCCAGCTCATATTAAGATTCCCGGGGACTCGTGAGCCGGGCAGCGGATTCGGATCAACATAAACATCCGCTGCAATTTCATTGCTGAAACTGTAGTGATGCCACGATGCATCCGTGGCCTGATTAAACTGCAAGGTCAGATTTCCGGATGCAGGAGCAGTGTAAGTGTACATAAACAAACGTCCTACTCCGTTGCCGCCAACGTTTTCATCCAGGTAATTGACCCTTCCGTCGTCGCTGGTGGTAATGCCGACTACGCGAGTACCGGCAGGACCCCAGCCGTGAGTATAAAGGGTGGTGCGATAATCAACCCCAGGCACAAGTCCGGTCAGGGTCAGCGCCGACGGGTTGCCGTAATAGAACCTGGTATTGAGGGCGACACCATCGCCGCTGCCGGTAAATTCAGAGCCGCCATGAGCACTGGGGGCGCCGCTCAGCGACCAGTTGCTGCCCGAGCGATCTGTATCATTCTCGAAATCGACTCCCTTTACCGTGGTTTGAAGAGTTTCGCTGACGCCATTGAAATTCACCTTATGCGTGTAAATCTTGCCGGCACTGATATCCAGATCGTCATCGGTCATCCACGGTGCGTCAGACCATTTCGTCGTAATGTCCCACACAAGGCTCTCATGCACAGCAACGCCGCCGTCCCGGACCACCACCTTCCAGTAGTAGTTCATGTTCGGCGACAGACTGACAGGATACGTGCTGTCGGCCAGGTCGGCATCGACAATGACATTCAGGAAACCTGGGTCGGTGGCGACATAAAGGCGATAACTCGGGTTAGCCACTTCTCCGTTTAACTGCCAGCTCAAATCCACGTTGTTTGAGACAGGTGAGCCGGGCAGAGGGGAAGGATCAAGATAGATGTCCTGTACAACCTCGTTGGTGAAACTGTAGTGGTGCCACGAGTTCGCGGGGACGACCGCATCAAACTGGAAGGTCAGATTGCCGGACGCAGGTGCAGTGTAGGTGTACATAAACAACCGCCCCTTGCCGCCGCCGTCGACGTTCTCGTCCAGCAGATTGGCCTTGCCGTCATCGCTGGCCGTAATCGCGACTACGCGGGTGCCGGGATCGCCCCAGGCGTGCGTGTAAAGAGTCGTGCGGTACTGCACTCCGGGCACAAGTCCCGTCAGTGTTAATGCAGACGGGTTGCCATAATAGAACCTCGTATTGAGGACGACGCCTTGGCCGCTGCCGGTAAACGAAGTGCCGGCATGCGCATTCGGGGCGCCGGTCAGCGACCAGTTACTGCCGGAGCGATTGGTATCGTTTTCAAAACTGATTCCTTTTACCCTGGTAGCGAACGCTTCGTTGACGGAATTAAATTCTACCGCGTGGGTGTATACCTTGTCGACGCTGAGGTCAAGGTCGGCGTCTGTCATCCACGGTACGCTTGTCCACTTCTGAACTTCATACTCGGTGAGAAAATTGCGCACTTCCGTGGGCTGATTCGGCTCGCCATCGATGTACGGCACGACACGCCAGTAATATCTCGTTTCATAATCCAGGGCGACGGCATAGCTGAAACCGCTCTGTTGCGAACTGACAAGAGCCGACGAATCGAGGCTTGTAACCCGCGCCTCATTCGGATCCAGGTAAACGTCGAATGTTAAATCCTGAACGACGGGAAATGCGGCGGCCCACGAAAGCTGCGTATCCACAGGCACCTGAACGCTGTTTGCCGGGCTTTCCAGAACGGTCACTACCGGCAAGACCCCGCCTTCCATCGAAACGGTATAATTGTCAAACCATTGCGAGGCGTCATAGGTAATAATAAACGGCCGTTTCGCGGCATCAACAAACTCGGTGCCGCTCACGTCCTGCGTATGGATTACCTGATCGTCGACGGCAAAGGTCGCGACGTGGGTATCCGCGTCGTAAGTGACGCTGATATGCGCGACCTGGCCCTGGGCATAACCGGCAACCGAGCCATTGGCCAACAGATTTGCAGTCCCCAACCGAAATACCTGGTAACCGCCATTGCCGCGAAAGAGCATCCACAGGCTGGCGCCGCCGTGTCCGACAGAACTTTGGCCCGGTTGGAAACCGATTGCCACCCAGTCGTCTTTAAGGGCGTCATCCGCTCTGGTTCCCAAGGGCATCACATCTGATTCGATCTTCACCGTACCGCCCACAAGCGAAAGATCGGCATTAATGACCGCCGAAGCACCATTCCTCGAAGCAGCGTAGACAACATCCTGGCCGTTGATTTCTGAAAAAACCATACTCGTGGGCGCGTTCCATTTCAGCATAGCCCCTTCGATGGTCGTCAGGTTCAGATTGCCGCCGTATTGGCGCTCAACGCCATCGACCGTGAAACCATCCTGATAGATGACGGTTTCCAAAGGTGCGGCGCCGACTGACCCGCCTGATACAGCGAGAAGCGCCATTTGCGCCACAAGCAACAAAACAACAATTCTGCAACTTTTCATGTCCATTGTCCTCCGAGAAAAAAAATCTATAAGATTGTCACACACGCATTGGCCTGCTGCCAATGGCATCTCCCGATTGAGTAATAGTTAGAAATGGTCTTTAAGCTTGTGGTGGCTGGCCTGGTTAAACTCCTCGCAACAAATTCTTCTCCTGATGGCACGACGGCCGTCGTGCTTGGGCGACATATCCCATCCTTTTCTCTGAATAAGCCACAGTAGGTCATTATAGGACAATCCAGCCGTCGATGCAACAAGTATATTCGATAAATCCCCATGCATACATAGAATATTACGGACGCTTAAGCCGGTTTTAGCTGGTGCCGCATTGATATAGGACGCCAAAACTGGTATAGTGTACAGAGGATTGAAAGCCAAAGGAGCATCCATGAAAAGCCCGCATCGTATGACGCTTGCTGTTATTATTATATCCATGGCACTGCCCATTGCAGATATAAAGGCCTCAGATAGCGTAATAGTATTCAATGAGATCATGTATCATCCGCATGCAGATGCAGACGTCGAGTGGGTGGAATTACATAATCTTTTCGCGATCGATGTGGACATCTCCAAATGGTCCATCCGGGAGGGTATCACCTATGTTTTTCCTGAAGGAACGATCATCCCCGCCCACGGTCATATCGTGGTGACCGACTTGCCTGCCGCACTCGCACTGGTGGTCGATGCCGATCAGGTCTACGGCCCCTTCACGGGCAGCCTTTCCAATTCCGGCGAGCAGCTTGTCCTTTACAACAACGACAACCGTGTCATGGACCGGGTCGATTACCGTGACGCCGGCGAGTGGCCGGTTGCCCCGGACGGCTCCGGAGCAACACTTGCCAAACGAAAACCAACGGCTCTCGCCGAGTTGCCGACGAACTGGACGTGGAGCGCCCAATGCGGCGGCACGCCCGGTAAGGCGAACTTTCCCGGCGATCAAATCAAGGCCGTCAGGCGCAACTTGATTAAGGCCGGCGATACCTGGCGATTTGACGATTCAGGTGTCAATAGAGGCACCCTGTGGCGTCATCTGGGCTACAATGATTACTCATGGGCCACTGGGCGGGCCGGCTTCCACTCCGGGCAAGACGTCATCGGGCAAACGCCCACAGCGATTACCACCCTGTACAGCACCGGCCGCGCCCCCAACGGTGGCGTCTTATCACCCGGCCAGGCGGATCCGCATTACTTCATCACGTCCTCCTTGGCCCCGGTGACGGTCATGCAGAATCATCCCGCATGGGCGGCAAACGACGCCTCCTCTATGTGGATAGGGTTGTCGGCTCAGGGGACCGACAATCAGCCGGGCGGTAATTACTCCTTCAGCACGAAATTCGACTTGACAGGCTGGGTCGCCGAGACCGCCGCCTTGAATTTCCGGGTCGCTGTGGACAATGAACTCCTCGGTGTCAGCATAAATGGTGTCAGCACCGGCATTACCTCCATCGGCCACGACGCGTTGAAGGGACCGTTTACAATCAGCAGCGGTTTTGTTTCGGGGGTCAACCAGATTGATTTCATATTCCAAAACTGGGAAGTCGCCGCCAATCCGATGGGTCTTCGCATTGACATCGCAGGCGCCGCAATACCTGTCCTCGGCAATACGCAAGTGAACCAGGGGCCCGTAACACACTATTTCAGAAAAACGTTTGTCTATGACGGCAACCCGCAGGCGTGGATTGCCCTTGAATTGAATCATCTTGTGGATGACGGCGCGGCGTTCTATCTCAACGGTGCGCAGATCCATCGCTATAACATGCCGGAAAACTCAATCAATTATCTAACCCCGGCTTTGAGCGACGTTGCCGAACCCCAGATGAGCGGTTTCACTTCGATACCGGTGACGAATATGATGGCCGGCAATAACGTGCTGGCTGTCGAAGTGCATCAATCCGCCCAGAACAACGATGTCCTCTTTGCCGCCATCGTGAACGCCACGGAAAGTTCAGGTCCTTCTGTTGAGCCGATCAAGGTGGCGTTCAATGAGATTACCCGTGCCAACCACGCCGTTTTCTGGCTGGAATTGGTAAACTACGGCGAGACACTCATCGACCTGACGGATTGCGCGTTAGTATGCGCCGGCTCGACAGCCGGAGAATATACGTTTCCCGCAGGCTCGCTCAATCCCGGCGACTACCTCGTCCTTGATGGCGCGACGCTGGGCTTTCGCCCTGCCGACGAGGACAGATTGTTTTTGTATTCGTCAGACAGGACCGCCGTGCTGGATGCGGCCGTCGTAAAGAATTCTGATCGCGCACGCTTTCCGGCGGCCACGGGTAAATGGCAGTATCCCGATGTCCTTACCCCCGGCGCGGCAAACAGCTTTGCTTTTAATGACGCCGTCGTCATAAACGAAATAATGTACAATCACGGTTACGTTCAGGGCCGCCCGGCACAATACCAGACGAGCCTGATTGTTGAGGCGGGCGCCGCGGCGGCGACGTGGGTGCCGACAAACGATTCCTATGGATCGACATGGACGGGTGGAAACGAGCCGTTCAACGATGCCTCCTGGAGCAGCGGCGTCGGGTCCGTAACCGGTATCGGCTACGACAGGGATGCGAGCAACGACTACGGCCCCTGGATCGGCACAAACGTACACAACGCCATGTACAATAAGAACAGAAGCGTCTACGTGCGGATCCCCTTCACCGTTTCAAGCCTCGACGGCATCGACGAACTTGCCCTTAAAATGTTCTATGATGATGCGTTTATCGCCTATATCAACGGCGTTGAAGTGGCCCGCAGCGCACACGTGCCGGCCGTGGTCCGATGGGATGCGGGCGCAGTCAACAGCCATGAAGCAACCAGTTTTGAACATTTCGATATCACCGGACATAAAGGCGTCCTCGTCGAAGGACAAAACATTCTCGCGCTACACGGGTTTAATTTTGGAATCACCAGTTCGGATATGATCATCCTGCCGGAGTTGGAGTTGAAGCAGCAAATCGCTCCGCAGATCGAAGACGGAGAATCTCCCGAGGAATGGATTGAGCTTTTCAACAAGGGCGACATTCCCATTGATCTGTCCGGATGGAAACTCGAAGACGCAGTGGATTATAAGTTTGCGTCGGGCACCACGATCGGCGCGGGTGAATATATCGTAATCGCCAGGGATGCAGCGGCGCTGGCCGCCAAATACCCGGACATTCGCATCGTCGGAGCGTTCGACGGCAAACTGTCCAATGCAACGGAACGAATAGTCCTCGTGGACAATAAAAAGAACACCGCCGACGAAGTGCGATACTATGACGGCGACCCCTGGCCCGCTTATGCCGACGGCTGCAATGCCAGTCTGGAACTCCGCAACCCGAACGCGGACAATTCAAAGGCTATGGCCTGGCGGGCAAGCGATGAAAGCAGCCGGACATCGTGGAACACGTATACTTATCGAGCCGCAGCCGCGGCCAGTGCGGTCGGCCCCGACGGCCAGTGGCAGGAGTTCATCCTCGGCCTTCTCGATGCGGGAGAAGTTCTGCTCGACGACATAAGCGTCATAGAGGACCCCGACGGTTCACGCGTTCAACTCATTCAGAACGGAACGTTTGAATCGGGCGCCGCCGCCGCGTGGAGAATGCTCGGCAATCATGGCCGCAGCGAAGTGATCAGCGACCCCGACAATGCCGCAAACAAGGTGCTCCGGTTCATCGCCACGGGCACGGCGGGTCATCTGCACAATCATGCCGAAACAACGCTCGCCGGCGGGCGCACTATCGTCAATGGCAGGCAGTACGAAATCTCCTTCAAGGCCAAGTGGATCGCTGGCTCCAATCAACTGAACAGCCGGCTCTATTTTAATCGCGTCGCCAAGACAGTGCTGATTGAAAAGCCCGAAGCCAACGGCACGCCCGGCCGGCAGAACAGCCGTTACGAGTCCAACATAGGCCCGACATTTTCAGACCTTGCCCATTATCCGCCCGTACCGTATGCAAGCGAACCGGTAACCGTATCGGTGGCGGCCGAAGATCCGGACGGCGTTTCCGATGTGAGACTGTTCTGGCGCCCCGACGGTCAAAGCTGGAACAGTCAGCCGATGAATGCGGGCCCGGACGGCCGCTACCGTGCCGTGATACCGGCCATGAGCACCTCGACCGTGGTGCAGTTCTACGCGGAAGCGGTCGACGGGTTAGGAACCCCTTCCATGTTCCCGCCGCAAGGTCCCGACGCCCGCGCTTTGTATAAAGTGAACGACAACCTCGCAGCCGACAACGGCCTCAACAACTTCCGCATCATCATGCTTTCCGACGATTACAACTGGATGCATACGAACATAAACCTCATGAGCGACGACCGCGTCGGAGCGACCGTGATCTATAACGAAAGCGAGATTTTTTACGATGCCGGCGTACGCCTGAAGAGCAGCCAGCGGCACCGCCATGAAGCGGGAAACGTCGGCTTCAATGTCAGCTTCCCGGCCGACCATTTGTTCGGCGGGGTCCATGCGACCGTCGCCCTCGATCGGTCCGAAGGAACTTCGCCGGGCCAGCGGGAGATGCTGATTCACATTGCGATGAATCGCGCCGGGTCATGTCAGCTCACCAAGTACACCGATCTCGTCAAGGTGATCGCGCCGGCCATCGGGCACACCGGCTCCGCCGAGCTCCAATTGGCGCGATTCAATTCGGTGTTCCTCGACGATCAGTTTGAAAACGGCAGCGACGGCCAGGTCTATGAATACGAGTACATCTATTATCCCCAGACCACGCGCTCGGGCGATCCCCAGGATTACAAATTACCGCAGCCGGACGGAGTGACCGGCAAGACCATCCGCGACTACGGAGCCGATAAAGAGAGCTATCGCTGGCAGTTTCTCAAGAAGAACAACCGCGCCGAAGATGAGTATCAGGGATTGATGGATTTTGCCAGAAACTTCGGAACAACCGGGGCGTATTTCAATGAACACGTCGCTGAAATGATCGACGTGGATCAATGGCTCGGGGCCTTTGCCGTAGCGGTCGCCTGCGGCGCCGGCGACAACTACGGCGGCGACAATTCACAGCATAACATGCAATTGTACGTACGGCCGTCCGACGGCAGGACGCTTTACTTTCCCCACGACCTGGATGCCTTCTACTCGGCGACGCGTCCCCTTATCGCCAACAGCGACCTTTCACGAATCATCGCCTCGCCCGGCTATGAACGCCTCTACTACGGACACGTACGTAACGTCCTCATTACGTCCTACAATACGGCGTACATGAAACGCTGGACGGATCAAATGGGCCAACTGCTGCCTTTCCAGCCGTTCGCAAGTCACCTGTCGTTCATAGGGCAGCGCAACAGTTATCTTACTAACGAAATCGCCGGCCGGGTCGCCCCGGCGTATCCGTTCGAGATCACGGGATACAACCCCATCGTCGCCGATTCTCAGGCGGTCGTTAGCGGCAAAGCCTGGATCAACGTAAAACATGTGTACCTCCAGGGCCTCCGGCAGCCTCTTGAACTCTCCTGGACGAGCACAGGCTCCGGCGCCAGCAAGGTCTTCTACTGGAGCACGGCCGTGCCCCTCGAACCGGGTGCAAATGATCTGGTGTTTGAGGCGTACAACTTCCAGGGTAACATGACGTCCAGTCGGACGATTACAATCACCAGCACCGTCGCCGAACGTCCGCTGCGGGACTATTTAAAAGTAACGGAGGTCATGTATAATCCGATCGGCGGCACGGACTACGAGTTCATCGAATTGTACAACAGCGGTCCCAAGGCGCTGGACCTTCGCAGCGTCAAAATGGTTCAGGACGCGGTGGTATTGTTTGACTTCGCCAACAGCCCCGTTACGTCTCTCGCCCCGGACGACTATGTGCTTATTCTGAATAATCCGGCGGCGTTCGCTTTGCGTTATAACACCTCGGCCATGCACATCGCCGGCCAGTACTCGGGCAACTTCTCCAACAGCGGTGAAAGGTTGACCTTCAAGGACGCATGGGACGCCGAAATCCTGTCATTCGAGTACAAAGACAGCCGCGGCTGGCCGCTGGCCGGAGACGGCGCGGGGCACTCGATCGTGCCTGTCGATTGGGTGATCGCCTCCAAGGAAACCGGATTGCTCGAATACGGCGGCAACTGGCGTCAGAGCACGTACATACACGGCTCGCCCGGCGCCAAGGACCCCGACCGCCCGCAGTCTGTTGTCCTCAACGAAATCATGGTTCACACCGACTACAACAATCCGGCGCTGCCGCAATACGATTCCAACGACTGGATTGAATTGTACAACCCGACGATGTCGGAGGTCGTGTTGACCGGCAATCACTGGTTCCTGAGTGATAATGCCGACGACCTGAAAAAGTGGGCGATTCCGGAAACCCGGATAGCCGCGGGCGGGCGGATTTCTTACGACGAAGTGACCGGATTCCACAATCCCATCACGCAGGGTTTCGGCCTCAACAAGGCCGGCGAGCAAATCTACCTGTCCTGCCTGCCGGGCGCACCTTACGATCGGGTCGTCGACTGCATACGATTCAAAGCCCAGCCCAGCAATGCGTCTCTCGGCCGTTACCCTGACGGCGGTGACTACTGGCACAATATGCCCCCTTCCAGGAACGCCTCCAATAACACCCCGCTCGACCATATCGTCATCAGCGAGCTGATGTACTATCCTCCCGATGGAGCGTTCGAATACATCGAACTGTACAATCCGACGGCCCAGCCAATCCGTCTCTGGGATACGGAAACAAGCACCGGCTGGCGCCTCGACGGCGGAGTCGATTACGTATTCTCACCAAACGCCATAATTGGCCCGCTGGGGCACTTGATCATTGTGCCGTTTGTGCCCGACGAAGCCGGCCTCGCTGCCTTCAAGAGTTGCTATGGAGATCAGCCGGCGCAGATCGTTGGACCCTATAGCGGCAAATTGTCCGACGTCGGCAACCGTGTTGCACTGGAAAGACCCGAAGCGGCGGATGCTGAAGGACAGTCCAACTCATGGGCCATCGTCGACGAAGTCATTTACTTCAGTAAGTCCCCCTGGGATGCCGGGGCCGCCGGAACGGGCCGGGCACTATGGCGGACCGGAGTGGACAGACACGGAAGCGACCCCGCCGCATGGTCGACAGCCTCTCCGAAACCGGGAACACTGCCTTACGATTTTGACGCTAACGGCGCCGTCGACCTGGCGGATTGGGCATACATGGCCGAATGCTGGATGATGGAGGCTTCCGATCCCCGCTGGAACCCTGAACTAAATCTCAACGGGCCCGACTCCGCTGTGATCGACTGGTCGGACATGGTCATCCTGCTTGAACACTGGCTCTGGACCAACAGGTGACAACCTGTTTGGATCTGGTGAGAACAAGGCTGCACGTGCATAACTGAACGGACTAGGACTCGTCAGGTATAGATGTTTTGTGTCTCCATTGCCCGCTTCTCTCCATCATGGAGGCTCCGCGGTTGCACACAGCCGGCCGTAAGCCTTCGAGTAACTCACCTGTCCTTCACATGGATGCATCGCACCGCGTTTTCAAGGACTGCGGGGTTGAGAAACCCCAGAGGATAACCATCCTTTCGCGTTCTCAACTTCGTCAGTGTGGCGTGCTCGATGTTATAAAGAAAAGCCTCGCTCTTATATGGCCAGCTCTTATGAACACTTACCAGCAGGCGACCTTGAAACGGGTCGAAGTCACCGAATTCAAGACGCTCCGCAAACAACAGTCTCGGACATGCTATCTTTACCTCCCGGCGATAAGCTGGCTTACCGTTCTCCACGGCGCAAATCTCCATATGCAAGCCGGACGGATGCTCGTTGTCTTTGGCAACGATGTACAGATCAGATCCGATCTTCAGCATCATGTCAGGAAGGCGAGCAAGTCTTGTTGCATATAAAGGAATATTGGGATCATCCGTCGAGTAAAGATAGATGTAGGCAGGATCGACGGCCATCCTTGCAGGGTCATGCCTTTCATAAGCTCTACAAAAGAATGACAGACTGTCGTCAACACAGATACCCCACTTACCACCCGGAATACTTGTACCGCTATCGAATTGCAGCACATCGTCCTCTCCCCACGAGCCGAATTGTCTTCTGCCCTTTGTCACCGCCGCGGATGGAAATCTCAAAGGCTCGCAAGGCCCTTGGCCGCCAACGGCTAAATACTCCTTGCTCTCTCCATAATGATATTTCAGCGAGCGCAGGAACCAGAGTTCTGCACCTCCAGCCTTGATCGAAACGCCGCCGGAATAATAATCGTACCCACCGAGACAATCCAGCAGCAAGGCAAGTCGCGAAGACTCCGGTCCTGCCTGCACGTCCCTGTCATAGTAAATTCCAGGACAACTTTCGTCGTAGCCCTCCATCAAATATGCAAGAATCTGATTATGGCTCGATCTCGGTATAGCTTCCCTATTGGCGCATCCTCCGCCAACCCACAAGCACGTCCAGCCCACTACGTTCACCGCAACCGCGATATATTTACTCACCTCGGACCGGGACTCATTAGAAATAGACATTTCATGTCTCCATTAACAGCCTGTCCCTTTCCCCATCATCGCGGCTCCGCGGTTACACACAGCCGCCCGCGTATCCTCCAACGCAACTCGCCGCCAAAACACGAGCCCCGACGCCATATGAGAACTGCACGGCGCGGACAAACAGCCCGCGCCATCGGAATTTAAAAGGGCGACCCTTGCGGTCGCCCTCACACCCTGTAAAGCAGGTTTATTGCCGGCCCGAAATACTGCGGCCTAACGAATCTTCTTCAGCGCCTCGCCGGCCCTCTTTTTCGTCGCCTCGTTCCCGGATTTCTCAATCACCGTCTGAAGCATCTGCCGCCGCTGCGCAGCCGACACGCCCTCGATATCCGCCCCGCCCAGGTTCGCCATGGCGAGCAGCGATTCCTCGGCAACCGCCGAATCCTCGGCCAGCTTCGTCAGCATCTCCACCGAACCCGCCGTCGGAATCTGCCCCAGCACGGCAACCGCTAACCGCCTCTCCTCCGCACGATTGATCAAAGGCAGCAGTTCGACCACACACGACAGCTTCTCCGCATTCCCGAGCCCTCCGGCCGCCCGCACATATTGCAGATAGCCGCGCTTGCCCAGCACCTGGTGCGACTCCTTCTTGCCCGACTTGGCCAGTTCCAACAGTGGCCCCGCCACGCCCGCATCGTTCGGCCAACTGTTCGGCCACGTCGACAATGTCCGAACCGCCTCGTCCTGAACGGCCTCGTCCTTGTCCTGCGTCGCCGAAACCACCGCACCAAGCGCCTCGGCCCCGCCCGCGATCGCAAGAACACGCAATCCGATAACCCGAACGCCGCCGTCTGTGCTCTTCATTAGAGGCAGCACGTGTTCTGTGCACGCCGCCCGCGACCGACCGCTCACACTGCGAAGCGCCCGCTCGATACCGCCCCGCTCCTCGGCGTTCTGCGCCCGCATCAGCAGTTCCACGAGCGCACCGGCCTCCGCCGCCCCGCCGAGTTCCCCGACCGCCTTCACCGCCGCCGCACGCACGCCCGCATCCGCGTCTTTCGTACTCTGCAAAACCGCTCCAAGCGCCCCCGCAATGTGCCGCTCGCCCGCAAGGTCAAGCAGCGCCTGCCGCGTCCTTCCCGTCGCCTGCGGCAAACGAGCCAACAGCACCCCATCCACCTCATCGCCCGACAGCCGCGACAACGACACCATCGCCCGCGCCGACAGCGCCGCATCCTCATCCGCCGCCGCCTGCAGCAGCACCGGCACGCATGACACATCGCCCAGGTTTTCCAGGACGCTCACGGCCGTCATCCGCAGTCCCGCAGGTTTTCCAGGCGCCGCCGACTTCACGATCGTCGGCAGCACCGCCGCATCCCTGCGATCCGCAATCGCCAAAAACAGCAGCCGCTGCCGCTCCGGACTCAACCGCCCCAATTCCGCGGCCAGCGCCTCCGTCACGTCCTGCCCCGCAAGCTCTCGCGCCGTCCGCAGCCCGATCCCAAGTCGGCCCCGGTCATCCGATTCCAAAAGAGAAGTCAGAAGCCCAACGCCCGCGCTCCCGCGAGAAAGTATCGCACCGCGCGTCGCCTCAAGGATCGTCTGCCCCGGCACATCCGCCCCGCGAACCGCGTCATACAGCGCCATCGCCTCGCCGGACTTCCCGGCCTCAAGATACCGCTCCGCACACAGAACACACCCATGCGCAACGGCCGCCCGATCCCGCGAGCCCGCACGCGCCAGCGCCTGCGACAGCACCTCCCCCGCCTGCTTGCTCCCGATCCGCCCCAGCGCCGCCGCTGCCGCATCGACCACATCCGCGTCCGAAGCCTTCAGTTTTGCCGCCAGAACGCTCACCGCCCCCGCATCCCGCCGAACCCCAAGCGAGTTAATCGCCCCGATCGAAAGCCGGCCCTGCAAACGCCCCGCCGCCTCACGCAGCACCGCATCGCACGCCCCGTCCGGAATCGCCTCCAGGGCAATCCGGGCCCACGACGCAAGATGCTCATCCGACAGCAGCGGCGCAAGGCTCGCAACCGCATCCTTCGTACCGTAAATCGCCAGCTCCTTACACGCGATCGCCTTCTCCGCGCCCGCCGCATCCGACTTCAGCACCGCAATCAGCTTCTGCTCTCTCTCACCGCCCGGCTGATCGGCCGCCCCCTGCCCAAAAGCCGCACCGCAAGCCGCCCACACCGCCAAAACAACGCACAATGAAAAACGATTGAGTCTGTTCATGCTCATATTCCTTGTAATGCCCTACGTCTTTTCAAAACGCCGATCTTAAAGCCGCCACGGTTCCCGCAGCGCCTCCGAACGAAGCCGATTGGCCGCCTCATCCCCTATAAACTCGTTCTTCACCGGATCGAACACCACCTTGCGATTCAGATACAAAGCAACGTTCGCCGCATGGCACGCAATGTGTGCATAACACGCGATGTCCGCATTGGTCCGCGTCTGCCCGCGCGTCTTCACACAGTCCAGAAAATCCCGAACGTGGAAGTCCGCCGGATACCCGCCGATCTTCTTGCCCCTGCCCACAAGCAGCGACGCATCGCTCGCCGCAATCTCCCCGTCGTCGCCCGTCTCCACCCAGCCCGTCTCGCCCTCGAACCGCACCGGGCACGATCCCAGCCCGAGCCACCCGTCGTTCCGCATGATCAGCTTCACCCCGTTGGCGTAGCGCGCATGCAGTTGACCGTCCTTCGGCTCGTACTCCACCGGCGCCGTCGCATCCGAATCGTTGGCCCACTGACAGATATCCACGCAGTGCGACCCCCACTCCAGACACCCGCCGCCGACCATCCCGCCGCCCTTCTCGAAGTTGAACCCGTCCAGCCGACCGTCGAACGGCCGCCACGCCGCCGGCCCAAGATACATATCCCAGTCCACCTGCGACGCATCCGGCTCCACCGCCTTCGCCGGCCACCCGCTCATCTTCGCCCCTAATCCGCCCGGATGCGCATGCAGCGTATGCAGCTTCCCAAGCTTGCCATGATTCGCAAGATAAACCGCAAACGCAAAGTTCGGCAGGCTCCGCCGCTGCGTCCCTGCCTGAAACACCCGACCCGTCCGACGAAACGTCGTCGCAAGCGTCAGACTCTCCGCAATCGTCTTCGTACACGGCTTCTCGCAGTAAACGTCCTTACCCGCATTCGCCGCCAGCGTCGACGCCAGCGCATGCCAGTTCGGCCCCGTCGCGATCAGCACCGCGTCGATGTCCTGCCGCGCCAGCAGCTCCCGCATATCCGAGTACGTCACGCAATCCTGCGTCCCGTACCGCCCGTCGACCATCTCCTTGACCGCCTTGCGTCGCGCCGCCCGAACGTCGCAGATCGCAACGCACTGCAAGTCCGGCTCATGAAGAAAACACCCCAACACGTACCCGCCGCGATTGCCGATCCCGATCCCCCCCAAAACGATCCGCTCGCTCGCCGCCACCGCTCCATCCTTGCCGAGCGCCGCGCCCGGAATCACATACGGCACGCCAAGCAGCGCCCCAGCCTGCACCACCCGCTTCAAAAACCCCCGCCGGTTAAGATGCCGTCCGCTCGCGCCGCCTCCCGCTCCCGACCCGTTCCCGCTGACAGTACCGCCTGTTTCAATCCACCCACGCACGCGACCGACCGAGTTCTTCATTTTCATTCCTTCCCGTTTGTTTCACTCCGCGCCCGCACGCAGCGGGCTAAAGCCACAATCCGCCCCCCATACACCACAATCATAATAACCAATCCCCATC
>JACZKQ010000096.1 GCA_014859965.1 Phycisphaerae bacterium | reverse complement strand
CCGCAGGGCGCTGCCGGCGGGCAAGGCGGCGGCGGGGCAGGTGCGGGCGGCGGAGCGCGCGGCCGCGGGGCTGCCGGCGGAGGAGGGGGCGGCAGAAGATGAAACGTTTAGCCGCAAAACGAGGTTTTACGCTGCTGGAAGTGCTGATCGCTTCGATCATCGCTTCGTTTATCGCCTTGGTGGCGGTCGGCGCGCTTCGGGCGGTGACGGCGGGCCGCACGCTGGTTTATCGAAATATCGCAGCCGCCGACGAATTGCGCTATGCGATTGAACTGCTGCGAAGCGACCTGGAAAACGTATACCGCGACAGCGCGGCCGAGGGGCAGCGCTTTGTGGGTTCGTTTGCCGAGATGGACCGCGATATGGTGACCTCGTTAAGAATGCGTATCATTTCACGCGTCGGCGTACGTCCGCAGCAGCCGGAAGGCGACGTCTGCGAGGTGGAGTATTATCTGGCCGGATCAGAGGAAGCCCCCGCCCTGATGCGCCGCGTGTGCCCGATCGTGGGGAACGAAAACGACGAGTTGACTCAGGGGGGCATGCTCACGCCGATTGCGCAGAACATTGTAGGATTCGAAGTCAGGTACTTTGACGGCGCCGAATGGCTCTTCGAATGGCCGCTGGAGCGCAACGCCTTTCCGGAAATGGTGGAAATAACCGTAACGGCCGTGGAAATCGACGAAAGCGGGCGTCGGAGTCCGGCCGTTCGCAGTCTGATGGCGACATTTCCGCGGATGCCGGGCTCCTCCGAGGCAGCGGCTCGCCAAGCAACCGAGGCGGCAGAATGAACAGGGAAATTAAATCACGGCGTTTGCCCAAGGCGATGGTGCTGGTGGCGGTTATGTGGATCGTCGTCCTGCTGACGCTGATCGTTACGGTCGTGGCGCAGAGCGGCATGCTGGACACGCATATCGCGCATGTTTCGGCCGAGCGGATTCGCTGCAAGTGGGCCTGCCGCGCGGGGCTGGAAACCGCCATCGCCGTATTAGGCGAGGACCTCAAGGATGGCGACAGTCTGTTCGATTTGTGGTCGGAAAACGTGCAGGATTTCAACAGTGTGCCGCTCGATGGATGCATGTTCACGGTCGAGATCGTGGACGAGGCCGGCAAACTGAACCTGAATACCGCGACCCAGGAGCAACTCATGTACTTGCCGGACATGACCCCGGATATCGCCGACGGCATCCTTGACTGGCGCGACGGCGACGACGACGTCCGCGAAAGCGGCGCAGAATCCGGCTATTATCTGAATCTGCCTTACGGCTATGAAGCCCGCAACGCCGGTTTTAAAACGGTTCGCGAACTGCTGCGGGTCAGGGGTGTTACGCCGGGCTTGTTCTATGGCGACCGTACGCTCGGCCAGCCGTTGTCCGATTTGAACCGCGGCTGGATTCATTATGTGACATGCTACTCTTACGACCTCAACCGGGATGCCGACGGCAATGCCCGAATCAATATCAATTCGGCGAGCGAAAGCCAGTTGACGGAAGGATTGGGCATTTCCCAGCCCCAGGCGCGGTGGATCGTTGAGAACCGCACGTTCAACAGCATTGCCGACCTGCTTACCGATAACAGCACAGCCGAGCCGACGAGCGCCGCCGGCAATCAGGCCCAGCCGCTGGACGTGCAGACCTACTACGAGATCGTGGACAAGGTCACGGTGAGCGATGAGGCGATTATTGCCGGACGCGTTAACATCAACACCGCTTGTCGGGAGGTCCTGGCCGCGCTGCTGGAAGGTGACGACCAGGTGGCTTTGGATATCATCGCCTATCGTCAAGGTCTTGGGCAAAGCATGACCAGTCTGGGCGAGTTGAAGAATATCGAATCAATGACGCCGGAAATGGCTCGGCGCGTCATGGGTTCGCTGACCACGCGGTCAAACGTGTACACCGTCTACAGCACCGCCACGGCGGATGCCACGCGGATCACCCGTAAAGTCGAGGCGGTGGTGGACAGGGACAAATCCCCTGCTGAAGTTTTGTATTTTCGTGCGGGAGCGATCAATTGAGCACAGCAACGGACAATATGACAACGAGCTCCGTCATCGCGGCGGCGGCCAGCCTGCGGGCCCACGGACCCTACAGGGCGGTGATGATGAAAAAAGACGCCGCCGGACTGCGGCTTGTATGGAAGAAGATCGACGACGGGACCGCGTGCGATTTCAAGGCGTTCGTCGAGCAGGTCCTGCCCTCGGCGGCTTCCCCGGCCAATAACGGCTCGACGCCGGCGGGGGTGCTGGGTCTGGATTGTGCGGACGTGGCGTTCTACCGCATCGCCGTGCCGCCCGTGCCGGACCAGCAACTGGGTCCGATTGTTCGCATGCAGGCCGAGTCGCTGCTGCCTTTGCCGCCTGACCGTATGCAGATGGCCTGGCGTGCCGAGGCGCCGCACGAGGGAAAGCGCAGTTGCTCAATCGCCGCGGCCCGGAGTGACCAGCTCAGTGTTTTCGCCGGAGACGTCAAAGGCAAGACGTCGCGCATCATTCTCAATGCGGAGGCGGTGGTCAAGGCCTGGACCGAGTTGTTCGACGGCGATGCCGACAGGGCGGTGCTGATTCACATGCGGCGGCAGGATACACAGGTGCTGCTTGCCGATTGCGGCGTCCTGAGACATGCGGCGACGGTGGACGTCGGCGCAGACGACCTCAATGGAGCCGACGTGTCGGGCGACCTGGAGTTATTCGTCCATGACGTGCGAAACGCGCTGGAGCTGCTGGAAGGCAGCGCCCGTGCGAGCACGCCCGTGTACGTGCTCGGCGACGACGTGATGCTTTATGAGCCGGCGATCGCGGCGCTGACGCGTGCGGGCATCAGCATCCGCTTTTCACGGCCGAAGAAGGATGCGATGCACTACGCTCATGCCGACGGTGTTCACTCGGAATCGGCGGCGGCAGGCAGCTCACCGGTCGGCGCGGCCGATATCTGCGAGTATCTCGAACCCATCGGTCTGGCGCTGATCGCGCTCGACGGGACAGCGGCGACGTTGAACCTTTTCGAGGGACTGCTGACGGCAGCCGCGACGCAGAAACCGCGAAGAACCCGCACGATCCTGGTGCGGGCCCTGTTGGCGGCCGCGGTGGTTGTGATCGCGTGTCTGGTCGTGTGGAAGGCCATGGACAAGGCTTCCCTGGAGAAGCTGACCGATCTCGAACTGAACCACTTCATCGAGCAGCAGAAGACCCGGCAGCTGGTCGCTTCCCAGCGGCCGGACGTGCTTCACATCATCGCTATTCTCACCGAAGTTGCGCCGTCGGGCATGCTGCTGGACAATTTCGAGTTTAAGAAAGGCTCGCCCGTAAGCGTGGCGACTTTTGCCCGGTCGCGCGAAGAACTGTACGAGTTCGAAAAGAAGCTGGACGGCCACAAAGATATTTCACAGGTGAAGATTCTCAATCCCACGTTGGACGACAAGCAGAACCGCATCAATTTCAAGTTGGAATTCAACTACAAGCAATTCAGCGAGAAGAAATAACAATGTTGAAAAAACTGAGTCAGCGAGACAAGCGCACCTTGCTGTTAGGCGGGGTGACCGCGGTGATTATCGTAGGCTGGAGTCTCGGCCTTCCGTGGCTGAACGACTGGCGGGACACGCGACTTCTGCTCACAGCACGGCGCCAGCAACTGAAACTGATTGCCCCCGGCAGCGACGCGGCGGCGGCTAAAGCCGCTGAAGCACTTGCGCTGGCGGTGCCGGTATTCGAAATGCCGCAGCCGGAAAAGACACAGTCCGTGCTGTTCCGCGACAGGTTCACCGAGCAACTGAAAAAAGCCGGCATCAAGGTCAAAACGCTCGAGTACACGGGCCTCAAGAGCGCTAAGCGCCTGTCTCAGTACAAGGTGCTGCGGCTGCAGTGCAAGGGGACGTGTCAGTTGAATCAGGCCTTCGATCTGCTGGCCGCTCTCAACGAAAACCCGTGGCTGGTCGGCGTTGAGGAGTTTCTTATAAAGTGTGACCCGAAGAACCGTCAGAACGTGGATCTGACGCTCACGGTTTCAACGTTTGCCAAATAAATATCGCAGGAATCTGAACAGGAACGGATTATGAACATCGCGGAGTTGTTGAAGAAAAGCGCGCCGCAACTGTCGTGGGCAGTTTACGCGGCGGCGGCGATACTGGCGGCCGCGACGGTGACGCGGGTCTTTGCCCATGTTGCGTCAGCGGAGCAACTAGGCGCCACCCTCGAGCAGTACAAGGCCCAGGGCAAGAACAATGAAGAAAAGGTGAAGGACCTGTTGGCCAAAGGACGGCAAACGGGCGACCAGCTTAAAAAGAAGAATATATTTGTCCCGCCGCCGCCCAAGCCTAATCCGCCCACGTGTCAGGGCATTATAGGAAGCAGTGCGCTTTTCGGAGACAAACTGTACAAGGCCGGAGAGAAAGTGGGCGCCGCCGAGGTTGTCTCTGTCGGCACCACAGAGGTGGTTATCAAGTGGGAAGACCGGGAAATGACGCTGGTGCCGTTTGACGGAGACAGCCGGTCGTCCGGCGGCCCGAGCCGTGCAGCGAGCTCGGACAGACCCGCCGGTGGGATGCCGCGGCCCGACGGTTCCGCGACGCGGCCGCCGGCTCCTCAGGGCGGCGCCTCCACTACACAGGTGCGTCCGGCAGGGCCCGAGGGCGGCGTTCGGGCAGCGATGGGAAACATGTCGGACGAGGAAAGGCAGCAATTGGTAGACAGGTTCAGAAACATGTCGCCTGAGGAGCGGGACCGGTTCAGGGAAGAACAGCGGCAGAGATTCGGAGAACGGGGCGGCCCGGGCGGCAATCCCAGAGGTGGTCGTGGAAGATAAACACAAGGAGAAAGAAGTGAAAAGGGTAAAGATCATATTGGCGGCGGTTCTCGTGCTTGTGCTTGCAATAATGCTCGTGAAAGACAACGGCATTGTGCGGAATCTGACGGACGGCTTAACCGGTTCTCAAGCGCTTGCGCAACCGGAAAAATCAGAGCCCGAGGCAGCCGACAAAGCGAGCGCTTCAACGGAGCCCGCAGCCGAGCCGGCACAGGCGGCCGAGGACAACGAGGGTTTGGATGCCGCAGATGCAGACGACAGTTCAGGCACGGATGACATGGGCGCAGGGGACCTCGACGCAGAAGACGACTCTGGAGAGGACGTTGTCGGCGGACCGGACGATCCCAATCAGCCCGATTCGGGGCAAACCCCGCTCGCAGTACGCTCCGACATTGCCGCCGGAGGCGATCCCAACCGTCCCGGTTTGCCTTTTGACCGCGACCGCATGAGGGACATGGCGGCCCGCGGCGGCGAAGGGCGCCGCCGCGAAGGGCGCCCGTCCGATGCATCGTCCGTGCAGGCGCAGGCCGCCCCGGAAGATCCGATGGAGGCTATCAATCTCAACAATGTGGAGATGAAGAAGATCGTCCAGATGCTCGGGGAGTGGACGGGCAAACCGATCATACCCACATCCGATGAGATCATGAACACCAAGATCACGATTTACGCCACTCAGAAGGTTCCGCGCAGTCAGGCGATGGCCCTGATCCTGGCGGCGCTGAAGGCCAAAGGCGTTATTGTCGAGCAGTCGCCGGATAAGATTCTTTTCAAGCCGATTGCCACGGCGAAGCTTGGCTCCGTGCCGACGCTCGCTGCCGACGAACCGCTGGCGCGAATCACCGACAAGTCGCAGATGGTGGAGAAGTTCTTCCGGCTGCAAAACTACAGTCCGACGAAACTCATGACCATTATTACCCCGCTGATTGCCGAGTACGGTCATGTCACCTCCATGGAAGATACGAAACAACTCGCCGTAATCGATTCGGTTGAGAATCTGCTTCGCGTCGAACGCATCATCCGGCAACTTGACGTTCCGGAGTCGGAGCAGATGGTCGAAGAAATATTCATCGTTGAAAACGGCGATCCCATTGAGGTCGTCCAGGTCCTGCAATTGATTCTCGACACCGAACGACGCAGCCGTGCAGCCCGCCAGGTTGCTCCGAGTTCAAGTTCGAGTTCCGGAGGCAGCCAGGCCCGTCCGGCCATGTCGGTCGTCGTCGCCCAGGGCGAGGTGCCCGTACGGCTGATTCCGATTCCCAAGCACAACTGGATTATCGCGAGGGCCTCCGCCGCGGACATGGAGCAGATTCGAAACTGGATTAAGAAACTGGATCGCGTCGAATCGGTCCCCTCGGAACAGACCATTGTGCAGGTCAGGCACGTCGATGCGCGGGAAGTCGCCAACATCATCGAGAACACACTCCGCAATACCCCCGGCGTTGAGTTCCGCACCAGCGTGGTGGTGCAGCCGCTGGTCCAGGCCAAGCAGATTGTCATCTTCGGCAGCGAAGAAAATCGCAAGATGGTCGAGAAGCTTATCGCCGAAATCGACCTGCCTCTCGACGACCTGTTTGTGGAAAAAACGTTCAAGCTTCAATTTGCCGATCCGGACCAGATCAAAGTGAATATCGAAGGGCTCTACGGGGATCCCGCCATGAGCGGCCGCAGCGGCAGCTATGGGTACAACCCATACTCATACAACACTCGCAATACTCGTCCGGGCAGCATGGAGGACAGCATTGTAAAGGTGATCGCCTATCCGACCCAGCAGCAGGTCACTGTCATCGCCACCGAAAAGAACATGGTCAAGATTGAAAGGCAGATACTCGACGAGTGGGATGTCCCGATCGACATTGAAAAGGATCAGTACCGCATCCTTTCGCTGCACAATTCCGATCCCGTTCAGATGTCCAATCTCCTGACCAAACTGTTTTCGGAGTCGGGCAGTGACGGCAGCCGCGACCTGATGCGAATGATCTTCGGCGGTCGTGCGACCGATACCCAGAAAAAGATCGTCGGGTCGCTGTACGGCATGCTGACGTTCGAACCCGTGCCGGACACCAAGAAGATCATTGTGATCAGCAAGATTCCGGAAGCCTATACGGTTATCGAAAAGCTCGTCAATGAACTGGACAGCGAGGAAAAGGCGGAGGTTCCGCGCGTCATCACGCTCAACTATGCCGACGCCGAAGATCTGTGCGATCAGCTCAACGCCATCCTCAACGAGTCGGGCACGCTGGCCACTGTGAACCGCAGCACACGGGGACTGTCCGCTTATCAGGCGGGAGGCGAATCCGACAGTGCCACCGCCAGGGCCGGCGGTGGGGGCGGCGGCGCAGCCGCTTCGGGCGGCACCATCACCCCGTGGTGGACACGCCAGCGGACCACTGCCGATCAGGGCAGGCCCACCAGCAATCTCATTGGTCGAGTCCGGTTTATCCCTGTTGCGCGCAGCAAGGCCGTCCTGGTGCTGTCTCCCCCGGAATACATCACGGATATTGAGCTGATGATTGCCGAACTCGACAGGCCCGGTATGCAGGTCATGATCAAGGTGGTCATTGTCGAAGTCGATCACGCCAGCATGACCTCGCTTGGCGTACAGCTTTCGAGCAGTCGTACGTTGTTCAGCAATATCGGTTCCGACGCGATGCTTGCGCTGACCGAACTGACCACCGGGTTTTCGCGAGGATCGTTTACGTTGGCGGCCGGGCTGGATGTCGACGTTCTCATTGACGTTCTCGCCAAGACCGTCAATGCCAAGGTGCTCAATCAGCCTACCCTGTGGACCAAGGATAACCAGGAGGCCATCTTTGTTAAGGGCCAACGTGTCGCCTTCATCCAGCAGCGGATCACCGACCGTCAGACCACAGGTTCAACCACCGAGACCTTCAGCTACGACGACGTGGGCCTCACCCTCCGCGTCCGGCCCAATATCACCCCCGAAAAGGCCGTCGACATGTCTGTCAATCTGATCGTCTCGCAGGTCGGCGAGAGCGTCAACAACCAGTTGGCGACGAATCAACTTGATACCACGACTCACGTTATCGTTAATGACGGCCAGACCATTCTTATGGGCGGCATTCTTTTCCAGAATGACAA
This sequence comes from Phycisphaerae bacterium, assembly GCA_014859965.1. GTDB lineage: Bacteria > Planctomycetota > Phycisphaerae > Sedimentisphaerales > Anaerohalosphaeraceae > JACZKQ01. Next base: position 48,016 of record JACZKQ010000096.1, on the reverse strand, counting down.
TGTCGTGGTCAACAAAGTGCCCCTGTTAGGCGATGTGCCGCTGCTCGGCGGATTGTTCCGACATACGAATAACACTCTGCGGAACAACGAACTGCTCGCTTTCGTGACTCCCTATGTAATGGATGCCAACAGCCTGACGGCGATCCCGGTCGATCTCGACGAATCAAGGCAGCTCAGGGAGCCATACAGGAAGATGGATCAAATCCGCAATGATCTGGACGGCGCGATGGACTGGATGTCTGAAGCCGTCATAAAAGAGATGGACAACGCCAAGCCGCATAACAAAGCATCCTCCCGTGAGGAAGTCCGGATCAAATCCAGGGATGCTTCCGAGCCCGGCGCAAGCCGGGTTCCGGCGACGGACGGCGCCACAAATATGTATCCGGCGCCGGCGGCGGCTGAGCCCCTCCGGTCGGCAAAGTAACGTCTCTTTTCTCCGAAGGCATGCGGGCCAACCCGGATCATTCTGAATGGTCCTGGCTGGCCCGTACTTGTTTGGCACGGGCGGCATCCAACAGCAGCCGGTCAATTGGGCCTTTTTGGACTTTTATTCTTGCAGGGTTACCGCACTCGTGGTATAGTCATACCGTTTGAGGACCCGCGATGCTTTACTTTCTGGACAATCTTGGCCCACTGTTGGCGGCCGCTGAAGGCATAAGCGATTTCATCACCCCCGAAGGCGTGGAGCGGGGACTGCTTGATTTTAGTCCTGTTCGAGTGGTGATTCTTATTGCCTGGGTCTACCTGTGCATGTATTCGATGCATCGCATCGAGTTCGGCTCACTGGTCGCTCCCCGGTATAAGATCCTCGCGAACACGTTTGCCATTTTCATAGGCCCATTCATTTTGTTTGTGCTCTACGTTGCCAACACCACCCACCGATACCAGGAAGGCGAGATCGATTTTGAAGACATCCTGCACGAACTGGCCGGCAGCCTGCTTAATTGGGCGCCTCGCAACAAACGCAAAACCGCTGTCGTGCAGAAAGCCATCGAGTTGATGGACTCGTCCGGCAAAAGCTTCGCCGATGTGTACGGCGAGCAGTCGGGACGGGAAAATAGTGAGGGACGCCAGATCATCCAAATGGCCGAGGAGATCATCCTCGAAGCCATCCACGAACGCGCCAGCGATATACTTGTGGATCCCAAGACGACGGGAGACTTCGTGGTTCGGTTTAGGATCGACGGCTTTCTCAGTGCCGCGCGGCAGATCGAACCGGAGAAATGCGCCGCCCTGGTCAACAGCATCAAGGCGGTCGCCCATATGGACATTTCCGAAAAGCGACGGCCCCAGGACGGCTCTTTCATGGCCAGGATTCCCGAAGGAAGCGTTTATTTCCGTGTCGCCAGCGCCGGTGTCATGGGGGGCGAAAAACTGTCGATTCGCGTGCTCAATCAAAGCGCTGCCATGCTGGGTCTTGAGGACATCGGCCTGTCCGACCATAACCTCAAGATTGTTGCGGGGATCGCAAACCAGCCCTCCGGCATGGTCCTCGTCTGCGGTCCGACGGGCAGCGGCAAATCGACCTCGCTGTATGCGATGCTCAATACGATAGACTTCTATACGCGAAATGTTGTGACCATTGAAGACCCCATAGAATATGTGCTGCCCGCGGTGAGCCAGATCGAGGTGAACCCCAAAGCCAACATCACGTTCGCCAATACCCTGCGAAGCGTTTTGCGGCAGGACCCGGATGTGATCAGCGTGGGGGAAATTCGCGACGGGGAAACGGCCGCCATGGCACTGCAGGCTTCGCAGACGGGCCACCTTGTGCTGGCGACGCTGCATGCCAGCAGCAATCTCGCCGCTTTGGTGCGTCTGATGGACCTGGGGATCAAGCCGCTGCTGCTGGCCTCGGCCATCACCGTGATCATATCGCAGCGGCTGGTGAGAAGACTGTGTGACAAGTGCAAACGTCCGGCGGAACTGTCGCCCGAAGAAGTCGAGGGCTTTCGCAGGAAGGGCCTCGATTGCAGCGGCGTCATGGAGCCCGGCGGCTGCAAGGGATGCCGGGGCACGGGGTTCCATGGCCGAACCGCGTTGGTCGACATCATGACCGTGAACGATCAGGTCAAAGCAAATTTGCTGGACGGTCAGCTCGGTTTCGGCGATTTGAAGCTGCAGGGCGACGAGAAGGGCAGGAGCACCCTGCGCAAAGAAGGACTGCGCAGGGTTCTGGAGGGCGTTACGACCCTCGAAGAGGTCAAGAGAGTGACATCCAATTTGGGATAGTGCATTATGTTGTTTTGGCTTGCAATGATGGGCGGTGCGGGATTGGCGTGGGTGGGGCTGAAAAGGGGCTTTCTGTCCATGTGGGCGGTCACTTTCAACCTTACCGTCTCCGTCTATCTCGCAGTGATGCTGCTTCCGGCGGTGGCCGCGGTTCTTCCAAACAGCGGCACGGAGAGCTGGTTTTACAGTTGCTCCGCGTGCATGCTGCTTATCGCCGCTTTGACATTTGGCGTGCTCCAGCCGATCGCCAGCGCGTACTTTTCGGGAGGCTATGCCGTGACCTTTCCGAAGCTTCTCAACACGGTTGTCGCCGCGGGGTTGGGGTTTGTAAGCGGCTATGTGACGACAGCATTTGTTCTGCTCGCGATCAGTCTTATGCCCTTTACGGCACATCGCTACGTCAGCCAGACGCTCGATGAACGCAATCTGGCGCCGGCAATCCGGGGCGCAGTCACCGCAAGCTGCAATGTCATCGGCGCCGCTTCGGTTCAGATCTATCCGCGGCGCGCCATAGACGTGCTGAATGAGTTTTCGAGCCGCAGAGCAAGGTTTATCGCGAGTCAAACAGTGTCGGCGGGGCTGCCGGCGGGGACTATTAAGCCTTCTTGCCTGCGGCTCGCTTTGCCGAGACAACGGTGTTGTAAAGCAGCATCGTAATCGTCATGGGTCCGACGCCGCCTGGAACGGGGGTAATCAGGCTCGCTTTTTTTGAAACAGCCTCAAAATCCACATCACCCACCAGTCGAAAGCCGCTTTTTTTGGTGGCGTCGTTTATTCGGTTGACGCCCACGTCGATCACAACGGCGCCTTCCTTGACCATGTCCGCCGTGATCGTATTGGGCCGGCCCGCGGCCGCGATGATAATGTCGGCCCGCCGTACGTGATCGGCGAGGTTCCGGGTCCGTGTGTGGCAAACAGTCACCGTCGCATTGCCCGTGGGGCTCTTCTGGATCAGCATATTTGCAATCGGCTTTCCCACGATATTGCTCCGCCCGACGACCGCAACTTCCGCCCCGTCGATTTTTACCTTGCTGCGAACCAGAAGCTGGATGATCCCATGCGGCGTACACGGCAAGAACGCCTCCTCCCCGACGACCATCTTGCCCACGTTGACAGGGTGGAAACCGTCGACGTCCTTGGCGGGATCGATTGCCAAGAGAACCGCGCTCTCGTTCAGGTGTTTCGGCAGCGGCAGCTGCACAAGAATGCCATTGATCTTCGGGTCCTTGTTCAGCTTATCCACCAAGGCCATCAGCGTTTCCTGGGTCGTGTCCGCAGGCAGCCTGTTGTCGTCTGAATAGATCCCGATCTCCTCGCAGGCCCGCTCCTTCGCCGTCACGTAGGACTGGGACGCCGGGTCCTCGCCTACCAGCACGACTGCCAGCCCCGGAACAATGCCCTCGGCTTTGAGTCGGGCGGTTTCCGCCTTCAGTTCCGCCCGCATATCCGCCGCAACCTGTTTTCCGTCGATGATTTTTGCCGCCATGGAACCAAATCTCCTGAATAGTGCACTTTCGCTTCACGCGAGGCGTCTCAACGTGCTGTACTGCTCAAGCAACCGCTTCGGTGTAGCACAATTGTGCACTCATTTCAAGTCCGAAGCGTCAACTTTAGAGCAGCCGCGGCGGCATATGTGAAAACGTTGACTTTCGCGCCATAATCGGGTATAATACGCGTTTGCCGGAAGAATAAACAAGCGGGGCGGTGTGTGCGGGATGTGTGGCCCAAGGCTCCTCTCCCACGCTCAAGGCGAACGGGTGAGTCGATTGCTGACAAAGCTAATGAGGCGGTGTGTTGTCATGTTTGCCTGGCGTCCTGTGGTCTGGCCCAGGCCGCTGAAGGTGCTTGCGCGACCCATAATAGCCCGGCTTTTTTACCGACTGGCTGTTCTCATCCTTGCCGCCGGCAGCACGACGGCGGACAACCCGCGCATGCCTCTGGCGTCTCAACGGCGCGTCCAGGCTTTTGACCGGGTGGAGCAGTTTGCCCCCTGGCCCCCGGATATGGAGGAAGTCAGGCGCCAGGACCGGCAGCGCGGCGGCGGTCCCCATCGGTTTGCCGTGAGGCGGCCTGTCGACATCACACCCGACAATTACGGCACATGGGAACGGCTTGAGGACGGGACGCTCCTGTGGCGGCTGCAAGTCACCTCGCCGGAAGCGGTTTCGCTGAACCTTGGTTTTTCGGAGTTTTTCATGCCGCCGTCGGCCCGCTGTTTCGTCTACTCGGTCGACGGGCGTTCCACATTGGGCCCCTTCACCCAGGCTCACCATCGCCCGCACGGCCGGCTTTTTACCCCGATTCTGGCAACGGACGACGTAGTGATTGAACTGAGCGTGAATGAAACCGAGGCGGCGCAGGTTCGTCTGCGGCTGGAGGCAATCAATCACGGCTACCGCGACATCGAGCCGCCGCTCAAAGACTATGCCGACGGCGCCAGCGGCGCCTGCAACGTGAATGTCGCCTGCACCGAGGGCGACCCGTGGCGCGATCAGATACGTGCAGTGGCCATGTACCAGATCAGCGGCAGCCTGGGTTCGATCACCTGCACCGGCACGCTGGTCAACAACACTGCCGAGGATGGTAAGCCGTATTTCCTTACTGGTTATCACTGCTTCGATGAAGTCGACGGCCTTTCCGATTGCACCATCGCCGGCGCTTCGGCGATCGCCGCCTCGCTGATTGTCTACTGGAAGTATCAAGCGGGCACGTGCAGCGGGACAAGCGGATCAATGAAGCTGTATCAGGCGGGCGGCGCCTACCGTGCCGGCTACTGCGATTCGGACTTTGCCCTTCTGGAACTGGATGCGGCGCCTGTCTCGGCGGCGGACGTTTTCTTTGCCGGATGGGACCGCGGCAGCGCCGCGCCGGGTTCGGCGGTTGCGATTCATCATCCCTCCGGCGACATAAAGAAGATATCGGTCGAGCAGCATCCGCTGACTGTTACGAGCTTCGGGGAAAAGTCTTCGCCTGGCGACGGCACGCATCTCCGCGTAGCCGACTGGGATGTCGGCACGACGGAATCGGGCTCCTCCGGCTGTCCGCTCTTCAATCCGGCGGGGCGGCTTGTTGGGCAGTTGCACGGTGGAGACGCGGCGTGCACGAACAATCTGCCGGACTGGTTCGGCCGCTTCTACAAATCGTGGAGCGGCGGCGGCACGGCGGCGACGCGTCTTCGCGACTGGCTCGACCCGAGGAACTCCGGTGTCAGCGCATTGGATGGCAAGAACGCCGATCTTGCGACCGATGCTTATGAGCCGGACAACTCGTTTGCCGCGGCCGCGACCCTTGAACCCGGCGTGCCTCAGTCGCGCAGCATCCTCCCTGTCGGCGACGTCGACTGGGCCCGATTCACCGTCGACGCGGTTTCCGAAGCGGTGATCGAAACCGCCGGCCCGGACGGCGACACCCGGATGTGGCTCTATGACGAGAATCTTGTTCAGATTGCCTTTGATGACGATAGCGGTTCCCACCGCTTCAGCCGCATCGAACGCCTTTGCGGCCGAGACGCACTCATGCCGGGTACGTACTATGTCAAGGTGGACGAATACGGCGGCAACGATGAGATCGCCGCGTATGAGCTTCGTCTGGACCTCACCCCGTTCTCGGCAGCGGACCTGACAGGGGACTGCCGCGTTGACCTTGGTGACCTGTCGGTGCTCGCGGCCCAATGGCTTGTCTGCGGCCGGATGACGGGCGACATCGATGATGACGGCTGTGTCAATGCCGGCGATCTACTTGAACTGGCGGGCCGCTGGCTGGACGCCGCGCTCTGATCTGGCAGGGGGGGTTGCCCTCCCGACGGCAGTCAGGTCAGCCCGCTTTCACGCCTCGGACAATCTCCCTCTTGACGGCAGCGACGTATTCGTCTAATCGCTCCGCCAGACAATCGGACAATGCCATCCGCTGCTCAATGGTCTCGGGTTCGATGCCAAAGAACACAATATCTTCCGGACACTCTCCCAACTGACGGGCCAGTTCGATGACCTTAAGGATGTCCACCTCATGCAGCGAGAGGTGTGTCAGTTCTTTGACCGTTTGGACTTCCTCCGGCCTGAATCGCCGCAACATGCCCGGTTTGCTCCCCATCAGTGCGCAGTCGATGACGATCGCTCTCTTGCGGCCGGCGATCAGGTGCAGCAGGCTCATGCCGCCCGTGCCCGCATCGACAAAATCGGCCCCCGGCAAGTCCCCGGAGGCCGATTGAAGCAGTTCGATTACTTTGACGCCGATGCCCTCATCGCCCATCAGCGGATTACCCAGGCCGAGAACAATGGTCTCTTTGTTCATGCTACTTCACGAATTCCACGTTCAACATGTGCGTCGAACAACTGATGCATGGGTCGTATGAGCGGACCAGCATCTGCAAGCCCAGCCGAAGGGCGTCTTCGCCATTGCCGATGAATTCCGGCACGAACTTTTCGAAATCCAACTGGATGTTCGCGTGGTTCTGGTTGGTCGGGATGCACAGGTTGGCGGCGACGCAATCGCCGTTGCTGTCGAACTCGTACGTGTGGAACAGGATGCCGCGGGGCGCTTCGACGGCCGCCGAACCTCTGCCCGCACGCGGCTGCACTGTTACCTTTTCCGGCTTGAGTCCTCGGGTCAACAGCGTATCGATCAACTCCAGCGCCGCCTCCACCACGTGTGCGGCTTCGGCAAGCTGGGCGACGTTGTTCATGAACGGGTTGCAGGCGCCCTGCTTGAGACCGAACTTGTCGGCGACGGCCTTGCCGAGAGGGCTCAGCAGCGGGGCGTTGTTGTTGAAACGCGCCAAGGCGCCGACGGCGTAACTTTGGCGGTGCCATTTGGCCCACTTGGCGGTCGACTGCGCCACGACGTGCTCATTGGCGACCGATTCCCACTGGTCCACCGGCACGACGTGCCCGTCCGTGGAGGCGATATCCCCGTGGTAGAACGTATACGTCGGCGGGTTGTCCTGTTTCAGCGAGACATATTCGGTCGGCCGCTCGAACGCCGGCAGATTCGCCGCAACGCTCAATACCACGTCGACGATCGTCAAAAGGTCCCGGACCGTCGCCTTGAGTGTCTCGGCAAGTTCCAGAAGCTGTGCTTCTTTCGGAATCATCGCCATGCCGCCGGGAATGAGCGTGATCGGGTGTGTGATGCGTCCCGCCAGAAGCTCAGACCACTGGTTGGCAACGCGGTGTGCGCGGATGATCGTCTTGACCGCGTCCGGCGCTTTGCCGACCAGCGGCACCACCGAGGGCGCCCCGAACAGGTCCGGCGCTACCAGGTAACCCACGTGCAGCACATGGCTCTGCAACTGCTCCGAATAATGCATCAGCAGCCTGAGCATGTCGGTCTGCTCCGACACCTCCAGCCCCATGGCGTTTTCGACCGCCTTGGTGGCGACCAGCGAATGGCTGATCGAGCAAATGCCGCAGATTCTGCTGACAATCGTTTGAATGTCGTCAAAGTGCCGGCCCCGCACCATCGCCTCGAAAAACCGGGGCGCTTCAGGCACCTGCCATTCGACCTTCTCGACCCGGCCCTTCGTCGAGTTGACCACGATGTTACCGTGGCCTTCGACGCGGGTCAGATGCTTTACGTTGATATTGACGTCCGCCACGTTTTTCTCCATATTACTCATAGGTCGGCCTTTGCTTACTTCCAAACAACACGAGCTTGCTTCGCAAGTCATCCACAGTCAGTCCGTACTTGTCCATGACCTCCTTGGCGGCTTCGACGTTCGGATTGTCGACGTACCCTCGGCACCCGAAGCACCGAAAACCCGCCGAAGGACACTTGGCTCCACAGCCCGCCCGCGTGATCGGTCCGATGCAGATCTCGCCGTACTCCCACCGGCAGACGTTCTCCTTCATCTTGCACTCGACGCACACCGGGTAATCCGGAATCTCGGGCGTCTTGCCCATCAGCAGACAACGCACCACGTAGGCGAATTCCGACCCGGTCATCGGACATCCGTGTACTTTGTAGTCTACCTTCACGACTTCGTCGACAGCCTTGGTCTGTCCCGTTTCGAGGTGTTCCATTTGGCCCGCCTCGCCGTAGACGCAATTTCGCACCTCGTCGAGGTCGAAGTTGTTCTTCAGCTTGTTTATGCCGCCGATCGTCGCGCAGGCGCCGATGGCGATCAGTATCTTCGCCCGGCTGCGGATCGTACGAATCCTGTCTTCATCCTCAGGGCGCGTGATGGAACCTTCAATAATCGCGATGTCGTACTCTTCGCTGGTTTCGGCCATCGCCTCACGCCATTCCACCACGTCGACGGCGCCGATCAGATCGAGAATTTCCTCTTCGAGATTGACGATCTGAAGCTGGCAGCCCTCGCAGCACGCGAAATCAAAAATTGCCACTCTTGGTTTACTCATATCAGATAGCCTCCGGCACACCGGCCAAATCGGAATAACGATACACAGGGCCGCTCTGGCACACATACAAGCCATTAATCTGGCAGTGCCCGCACTTGCCCACGCCGCACTTCATCCGCCGCTCCAGGTTCAGGAAGACATGATCCATCGGCACCTGCTGCTCCATGAGCGACATCAGCACGAATTTATACATAATGGGCGGCCCGCACACCAGGACGCCCGCTTTCTTCAGGTCCACGCCGATCTTCGGAATCAGCGTCGTCACCACCCCCACGTTGCCGTCCCATTGCTTGTCCGGCAGATCGATCGTTTCCAGCAGTTGCACGTCGTCCCGGGCACACCATTCGGCGACCTCATCGCAGAACAGCCGGTCCGCATAGCACTTGGTCCCCTGCAGGATGACCACCTCGCCGTAGTCGCTGCGATTGTCCAGCACGTAATTGATGAATGCCCGCTGCGGCACCAGGCCGATACCGCCGCAAATGAAAACCAGGTCCCGGCCCTTCATCTCGTCGACGGGGTAAATCGAACCGAACGGCCCGCGGATGCCGAGTTTGTGACCGGCCGTCATTCCGTGCATCGCGCCGCTGACCCGGCCTACGTTGCGGACCACCAGTTCGAAACCGCTCTGGGTCGGTGACGAAGCAACCGTCAACGGAGCCTCCCCGATGCCCGCCACCGATACCTCGACAAACTGGCCCGGCGCGTGCCCCAGCGGCTTGCCCGAGTCGAGCCCAATGTGCATGTACATCTCAGTCCCGTTGAGCATACGGCACGCATTGATCGACGCCGGCTCCGGCAGGTAGATGTCTTTTTCTTTTTCCACCGAACAACAATCACACATACGATCTCTCCTTCAGAGATTCACGAATATCAACAGCCGCATCATTTCTTCGGGGCAACCCCCAAGTCCTCAACGAGCCGGTTATAGATCGCCACGGGATTGGCGATATCCGGAATACATGCCGTGATACACCGCCCACATCCCACGCACGCGATACGCCCGCCGATCTTGGCCGGTACGTACTTGCCTTTGCGGTACAGCCGATGACGGAAGCGGTCGGCCCTGGCCTTGCGGAAGTTGTGGTTGCCTGCTACGGTCGCGAAGTTCTCCAGCAAACACCCGTCCCACGCACGATACCGCTTTCCGGCCGTCCGGTCCCACGAGACATCGTCCTGGACGTCAAAACAATAGCACGTCGGGCACGTTGTGTTGCACGAACCGCAGGCAAAGCACGTCCGCGCCTTCTCGTCCCATACCGGATGATTGTACGCTTTGTCCAGCAGGGCGGGTATGTCCGAGGGTTTGCACTTGAGCGGGTGCTTGTTGAGTTCTATCTTGTTCTTGTCCCACACGGCCTGACGCGCCGCCTCGTCCTGGGCGGAGGCGTTCGCAAGGCCGGCGGCGCCCTGAACCAGGGAGCGGCCCTTATCCGTGGCGGCCTCAATCACATACGCGTCGCCGATGTCCGTCAGCAGGATATCGTAACCCTCATGCACCGTCGCCGTCCCCATGGACGCCGCAAACACGTTCTTGGAAGGCGTTGCCACGTCGCAGGCGATGATCGTCATCTTCTTGCGCCGAAGCATGTAGTGCGTATCGTACTGGTCCTGCGAAAACAGGATGTCCATCTGATTGATCGCAGCCATGTCGTACGGGTGCACGCCTAACAGAATCATCTCGCCTTCCTGGTATTGCGACTTGTACTGTTCAGGCAGCGTGTACGTCAAAAGCGTTTCCACCTGCGGCAGCACATACTTTTTTGGCGGCAGAATCGTCACGTCATAGTCCAGCCGAAGATCGCCGGCCGACTTCAGCACGTCGAAAGCGAATCGTTCACCGTGGGCCTGGACGCCCATCACCATTTTGCCTGACGATAGAAGCCCGTCGACAAACTCCTTGAAATCTGTCTTGCTCAGCTTACTAATGCTCATAGTCTGGCTTTCCTAAATAGTTAACACACAACTGCAACATTACGCGGTCCTTTGAAGAACCGCCATATCCGCCCCGGTGTCTCCTAGCCGGGGTTATTCATATAGTAAGGCAAAATGCCTAACTCCATAGCCGCATCAATCGTCGCCACCTTAACCTGGGCCGGCAAGCGGAGTCGGCAAAACGTCATATTCAGTATACCGGTTACTCCCGCTTCAGCCAGCGCCTCGGCGGCCTTTTGAGAGGCGTCCGCCGGCACCGCCAGAATTGCCATCCGGATGTCTCGCTGTCCGAGGCAGCCGATGGCCGAGACCGGTTCTACGGTCAATTTGCCGACCTTGCGGCCGATCTTTCGCTGCGACTTATCAAAGACAGCGGCAATCTCAAAACCGTACATCTTAAATCCCTCAAAGAACACCAGTGCCCGGCCCAACTTTCCCGCACCCACCAGCGCCACCCGGGGCGCTTGTTGGATACCCATAATGGTGCGAATTCGCTCAACCAGGGCACCCACTTCATACCCAACTCCCGGGGTCCCGAAAGCCCCGAAATAGGACAGATCCTTTCGAACCTGCGGGGCGTTAAGCCCCAGGTGCTCAGCCAACTCGCCGCTGGACACAATCTTTCTTTCCGCCGGACATACGAGCAACGCCCTCAGGTACATGGGCATGCGGCGAATCGTCTCATCCGGTACGTTCTGGCGACTCATTCAAGGCCCTCTTTCATGGCCTGACCGGCTGAAAAGCGCAATTGCGCATCATGCGGCGACAAGCAAAACCAATTCTCGGACATTTCCATCATTCTTATCGCCGCGCCGCGTTACTGCCTCAAACCGGCGGCTCCAAGCTGGGCAACCCCGTTTTTTATACGCGGGCGGCGGATAATTCGTGCATAAATACAGACGGTGCAAAGCTTTTAGGTGCAGATCCTGTTGAAGCGTTGTGGACGAAGCCAAATATCGGCCATCTGAACTCGGTGACCCGGGCTGCCATGAATCCGCATGCCCGGTTCGATATTGTGCCTGCGTTCACATTCACAATTAACTTAAGTTTAGCCCTCGCCCGAATGGCTGTCAACGCAGGTTGGTACGGATTCCCTTGCAATATATGCCTCTTTTATGATACGATTTTGCATTGCGAGGCGTGAAACCTTCGGCAGATTGCCCAATCTGCCATAAATGGCCGCAGCCGTGCGGGAATGGACTTGGAGAGGACTTTCCATGAATGCTGAAGTTGTGTATGAGTCGGCGCGCCGGCACGGCGTTATCGCCATTGTGCGCGGGGTTGCCCCGGATGTCATTGTCGAGATCGCCGAGGCGCTTTATTCCGGCGGCATCAGACTGCTGGAGGTGACCTGCAATACCCCCGGTTTTGCCGACATGATCGCACTGCTGCGGGACCGCACTGCCGGCCGAATGGTCATCGGCGCCGGTACCGTTATTACGGCGGCTCTCTGCGAGCAGGCCTTGGCCGCCGGCGCCCAGTACATGGTCGCCCCCGATGTCAACCCCGATGTGATCCGCTATTGCGTCGTCCACAACGTCGCGATCTTCCCGGGGGCACAGACCGCCACGGAGATACTTGCCGCCGCACGCCTCGGGGCAAGAGTCGTTAAGATATTCCCTGCCTCTGCTGTCGGCCCGGGCGGAATCAGGCAACTCCGCGGACCTATCGATACGGTCGATTTTCTCGCCGTTGGCGGCGTCAATCTTGACAACATCGGCGAGTACATCGCTGCCGGCTGCATCGGAATCGGCATTGGCGGTTCTGTCATTCGCCGGGACATCGTCGCCCGCCGCGACTGGCCTGCGCTCGCCGCCGAGGCCGCCAGGTACGTCGCCGCCGTGAACGACAGCAGGGGGTAGCCGGCGCGGGCGGTCTCATGCGTCAGGCGCGTCCGTCGAGGGCCCGGTCGAGATTGAAGGCGGCGCTGATGAGGGCGATGTGCGTGAAGGCCTGGGGGTAGTTTCCGAGCGCTTCTCCGCAGGGGCCGATTTGTTCGGCGTATAGGCCGAGGTGATTTGCGTGGCTCATCATGCGTTCGAACATCAGGCGGGCTTCGTCGAGACGCGCCGGGTCGGTCCGGCCTGCCCGCGTCAGCGCTTCGATGAGCCAGAAGCTGCATATATTGAATGTGCCTTCTTCTCCTTCGAGGCCGTCGATTTCCTGTGCGGGGTGGTACCGGTAGACGAGCCCCCCGGACGTGAGGCCGCCGCGCCGAACCGGGGTGCGAATCGCATCGATGGTGCCGAGCATCCGCGGGTCGGTCGGCGACATGAAAAACACCAGCGGCATGATCAGGTTGGCGGCATCGAGCGCTTCGCCGCCGTAGGTTTGCACGAACGCATTGGTCGTGGCGCTGAAGCCCTTGTCGTGAATTTCCCTGTAGATCATGTCGCGCACCTGGAGCCATCGCTGCCGGTCGGCAGGAAACGAACGCTTGTCGGCAAGTCGGACCCCGCGGTCCAGCGCGACCCAGGACATCAATTTGGAATAGACGAAGTGTCGGGGTTCGCCTCGAAACTCCCATATTCCCGTGTCCGGCCGATGCCAGTTTTCGCACACCCAGTCGAGCGTCTTGACGAGGCTTTGCCAGAGGTCGTAGGAGATCGGCGAGCCGTACTTGTTGTACAGATACACCGAATCCATCAACTCGCCGTACATATCGATCTGCAATTGCTCGTGCGCGGCGTTTCCGATGCGCACCGGGTGCGAGCCGGCATAGCCCTCGAAGTGCCCGAGCACCGACTCGGGCATCTCGGGCCGTCCGTCGATGGTATACATCAATTGCAGCGAGCCGTCCGGGTTGGCCTGGCGGCACCGGTCCTCGACCCACTGCATGAAGTGCGTCGCCTCCTCCCTGAAACCGATCCGCATCAGTGCGTAGACGGTGAAGGCGGCGTCACGGATCCAAACATAGCGATAGTCCCAGTTCCTGCTGCCGCCGAGGGCTTCCGGCAGGGAGCACGTCGGCGCAGCGACGATGGCGCCGGTGGGTTCGAAGGTCAGCAGTTTCAGGACCAGGGCGGAGCGATGCACCATCTCGCGCCATCGGCCCGTGTACGAACAGTGCGCCAGCCATCGCCGCCAGAAGGCAATCGTGCGATGGAACTGGTCTTTGGCCTGGGCTTCGGAAAAGGGCAGGCCGCAGCCGCCGCCTTGCTCGACGGACTGCATGACGAAGACGGCGCTTTGTCCCTCCGCGAGGCGGAACTCGCCGCTGACGCCCGTGCCGTCGCGTTTGAGCGGGATATCCGTCGCCAGGCCAAGGCTTTGCCCGGGCGCGTGGAAGCACACGCCGCGCGGCGTAACGACCACCTCGTGCGCATCGCGGCCGTAGTTGAAAGCCGGATGGCACGTGACGCGGACCGCCAGTTCGCCGCTCATGCCGGTGATTGTGCGGACGATGAGGGTGCCTTCGGAATGCGACGAGCCGCCGACGGGCATGAAATCGACCAGTTCGGCGACGCCGTCCGGGCATAGAAAGCGGGTGACCAGTACGTTGGTTTCCGGCCAGTAGAATTGCCGGGAGTGGATCGCCTTGTCAACGGCGGTGATTTGAAATCGCCCGCCTTTGCGGTCGTCCAGAATGGCGGCAAACACACTCGGCGAATCAAAGTGCGGCAGGCAGAGCCAGTCCATCGAACCGTCGCCGCCGACCAGCGCGGCCGTCCGCATATTGCCGATCAAACCGTAACTTTCGATAGGCCGATACATTAACCCGCCCCCTTATCGCCTGTCCATGTTTCGGCTGTTAATCCTCGGAACTTCTTCAGCACTTCGGCCAACCGCCGAGGAGTTACCCGAACAGGGCAAACGCATTCTCCTCATAACTCGCTGGGCAACCGGCGCCGCCAAGACCGAGCAAAACCGGTCGGGGCCCCAGAGGCCAAAATCCCCCCCCGGCGAACAGATGCTCCTGATTTTGGCCTCTGCCCACCCGGTTTTGCTCTCCATTGTCGCCACAGGTTGGGTTTGGGATGCGGACAACCGGAGAATGCGCCAGCCCTGCCCCGAAGGCCGGCTTGCAGGAAAGAACAGACCGGGTATAATGATCCATGAAGGTATGCGTATGCCTGGACGTAAAATGGGCAAACCGGGAGATTTGCTGTGCTGACACTATATTTCTTGCAGAGGTTTGATTGCATGCTGATCCGCCTGGCGGTGGCCGGGCTGCTTCTGTCTCAAAACCTCCTTGCCGGCGCACCGCAAGACAGTTGCCCCGATAGTGATTTGGCGGCTTTCACCGTCGATCTCCGGCCCGCCTTCAAGAAATGGGCGCTCGACCCGCGGCTTCAGGGCAAACGGGGTACATGCTCGGTTTTCACCATGACGGGAGCCCTGGAGTATGCCGTGTCGAGCAAGTGCGGCGGCGGACCGCGGTTGAGTGTGGAGTTTCTCAATTGGGCTTCGAACCAGGCGCTGGGCCAAATGCGGGATGGCGGCTTTTTTTCTGATCTCTGGCGGGGATTTGCGATCTATGGCATATGTCCCGAGTTGGATATGCCGTACCGGGACGAATTTGATCCGGCCCTGGCGCCCGGTGAGGAATCGAAGGAACATGCACGCGGGGTGCATGCGACCGATTTGCGGCTGCACTGGATCAAGCGGTGGAACCCGAATACAGGATTGACCGGCAAGCAGGCGGCCGCGATTAAACGGACGCTCGGAAGGCAATGGCCGGTCTGTGCCGGTTTCCGCTGGCCGAAGAACGTGCAATGGGAGAACAACACGCTGGTCATGCCGCCGCCGGAAGGTGTTTTCGACGGTCACAGCGTCCTGCTGGTGGGATATCGGGACGATCCGGAGCAGCCCGGCGGAGGCCTGTTCCTCTTCCGCGATTCCAACCACAACGGCCCGGAACGCTGCATGACGTACGAGTACGCCTGTGCCTATATGAACGATGCCGTCTGGATCGATTACGAAACACGGCAGCGCACGCTGAATGCCTCAGCTATTCGTCGACAATGCCGTTGGAGAGAGGGCATGTCTCGCCGTGTCGACGCAAAGAGCGATTCGCCGATGAGCTTGCTGCGGCCAGGGAAGCCGTGTCAGGCAGGCTATTTTTTGGTGGGCTTGTCGAACAGGCCGGTTACGAACCTGACAACGCGAGTGAAAGCCATGCTCAGGTTCTCTTCGAAGCGGGGCTGGCCGCGATCTGGTGCAATTTCCACGATGAGTTTACCGTGGTGTATGTGAGGGTCGACAAATGTGTGCAGCGGGATCTCCTTGTCTGCTATCTTAAGTGCGCACGTTCGGATGACCGCCGCCCGGACGGGCAGGTCCTCGTCATCTATGGCGACAGGGGTCATGAATAGCACGGTCGGGTGTTGGACGATCAGCGGTGCTTCCAGGAGTTCCAGCCTTGCCTCGCCGGCGAGGTCCTGGGCAAGCGCCCGGATCATGCTTTTCTTGTAGGGCAGGGTCCTGGCGGTCAGCGTCACGTCGAAGAGGTGAGCGGATCGGCCCACGGGATTCGGAATGCGCCAGTAGTCCGGCGACGGCGTGAGCCCGTATTCATTCCAGTTGGGCTGGGGCATCTGCACCAGAGTGATTTCAGTACCCGGGCCTATGAGGAGGTCCGCTTTTTTTGCGGGCCGGGTAAAGTCAATGAAACAGAGTGAAGCAAACCCTAACATGGCCATGTAAGGCATAAGTGTCCAAAAGGCCCGTTTTTTAGTGAGTTTGGGAAGTTCCACGATGAGCTGGTCCCGCATGTCCTTCAGCAGTTCGCCCTCGGTAACATATTTTTTTGAGAGTTTGGATTTCGTCTTTTTGTTCATGCGTGCCTCCTTGTCAGCCGGCGCGACCTAATGCTGAAAGATGCTGTCCCCTTTTGACCCTCTGTGCGCCATCAAAGCCGCCGCCGCCGACAGGCGAAGCGACAGCGGCATCTTCGTACCCACGCACCTGAGAATACTCTTGTCTTTCACTGCAAACTATAACTCATTGCGGACATTAGTCAATCCATTTAGCTTTTTACTTGCGGCCGGCAGTAAATGGATAGGGCGGCAGCGGGGGTATTGACGCGTTCAAGGCGATGTAGAAATTCAATGTATTTTTGCTTGACCATCTTGCAGGCCGCGGCTATAATTCAGGAGGTTGCAGGTTCTTTGCTTAACAAAGAGGGGCTTTCTTTTGGAGGATCACACGTGGAGACGGCAAGACGGTTTATAGCCTTGATCGTATCGGTGCACTTGCTCACTTCGGCTGCATTTGCCGACGAGCTGTGGGTGGGGCCCGATCACGCGTATGCGACTATTCAGTCGGCTATTGCTGCCGCCGCCGACGGGGATGTCGTGATCGTCGCGCCGGGGGTATATCGGCAAAGGCTTAACTTCGCGGGAAAAGCGATTACAGTCAGGAGCACCGATCCCGAGGACTGGAACGTGGTGACGGCGACCGTAATTGATGCACAGTATAACGGCAGTTGCGTGACATTCAATCAGGGCGAGACCGGCGACAGCGTGCTTGAGGGATTTACGCTGACGCGAGGGACCGGCACGCAAGTCGCCTTCGACGGCCAGCCGCGGCAATTCAATGGCGTGGCAGGCGGGGGTATCTATTGCTGGTGGAGTTCGCCGACCGTGCGGCGGTGCAATATCGTTGTAAATGGTTACTCTGGGCCGACCAGTTCGGATGCAATCGTTGAGTTCGGAGGGGGCATCGCGCTCGTGGGAGACAGTCACGCCGTCATCGAGGGCTGTGTCGTCGCCGACAACATTGCACGGAGGTACGGCCCGGGCATCATCGTCTTAGGGGCCGCCTCGTCTTCGCCGACGATCGCCAACTGCACGGTGGCTAACAACAAGATCAGTTGGTTTGATTACAATTTGAGACACACATACTATGACGTCGACTGCTGGAGAACGGCAGCAACACTCGAGAATACGATCATCTGGAGCGAGCAGAACAGGAGCCTTTTTGTATCGGATCCGCTGCGGGTTCGTTACTGCTGCGTGCGGTCCGTCTTCCAGTTCGACGGCAACTATCCAATTCCTGCTGCGCTGCCCGTGGTGCCCGCCGCCGAGCAGGGCATCGTCTACGGCCGTCCCGGTTTTGTGGCTGCGTATGACAGGTACGACGCCGAGCGGCCCAGCGATTACCGCCTGCGTTCCGATTCCGTATGCGTCGACCGGGGCGACCCCGCCTTCGACGGGGCAGGCAAGACGGATATGGACGGGCAGAGCCGCGTCATGGGCGCCCGGGTGGATATCGGCGCCGACGAAGTAATGCCCATGCTGACGGTGGAGCGTCCCGCGGGCGGGGAAATCTGGGCCGCCGGCAGCCGTCATGAGATCCGCTGGCGTCGGTCGCATGCCGACCGCGTCTTCATCAATAACGCGGACTTCAACTCATCCGACATGTCGCAGCCGTCCCCGGCCCACATCAGCGACAGCCGGGCGGCCGCCGGATGGCAGGTGCTGGACGCCGCGGGCATTGCTTACGGCTGCCAGTTCAAGCCGACGCCGGGCGTGGGCAAGGCATACGGTTATTCCTTTGGCGGCGACCTGTATCAGTTGAGCAACGATGTATATAAGCCGCGGACTCGCTATACGTTGACGGTTCGTGTGGGCAGACGCTCGGACTGGGCGGGTGAGATCACCAACTGGACCGCAGTGCTGTGGGGCGAGGTCTGGTCTGATTGGGATAGGGTGGTGGCTCGAACTGACCAGAGATTCGACGGCGTCCCCGCCAAAGGCGAGTGGATCACCGCAACTGCCACGGTAACGACCGGAGAGGCGGGGGTTGACCCGGTCGTGGGCCGGCGCATTGGCGTGCGGCTAAACAGTCCGCCGCGGGTGTATTGGGATAGCGTGGAAATCGCCGTCTGCCCATTGGAGCCGGAGACAGTCGACATCAGCTACAGCACCGACGGCGGGGCGACGTGGGAACTTGTGGAGGCGGGTTTTCCCGATGTGGGGACGTATCTGTGGACGCTGCCGCAGGGAGTGGATTCGCAGGATTGCCGCGTCAAGGTTGTGCCCAGCGTCGCTGCCGGTGAAATAGCATATGCAGGGGATGCGGCGTTCGCGATGGTTCCGTACGCGGCGGGCGAGCCTGTCGCTGCGGAGTGGCCCACGTTAGGCGGCGACGGAGCGCGACAGGGTCTCAGCGAGCATACGGGCCCGAAACTGGGCAGCCTCAAGTGGGCCCACGGGACGGCCGGGCCGGTTTACCACGGCGTGGTGATCGGCGACGAAGGGCAGGTTTACTACGTCACGGCTAACGGCGTGCTGACGGCGATAAATGCCGTCGGCAGCACGCTCTGGGAGTGTGCGCTGGGTGATGGCGAGATTCTGGAGTTGAACCGGGTCGACGGGCAGACGCCGCCGGGCAGCCCGAATCTGTCCGGCACGTGGGATGCCCTCATCGTTTCGGCACGGGTGCCGCAGGCCGGGTTCCTCGGCGACATCGTGAGCCTGGGATCGACGGTGGTCCGGGTTGTGGAGCGCAACGGCGTGCCGGTATTCGGGTTCCGCAACTTCGGTGTTGCCGGCAATGTGTTTGGGGCGACGCCGGCCAATACGCAGGCGGGCACGGAACTGACGGTCGTGGTCCCGCACGGGGCGCGGAGATGGTCGGATGTTCAATTGTATATAGACGGCGTGCCGGAGCCGCGACTGGAGACCTACGGCGATGCGATCCAGCGTGAGATCACTTCGGTCGGCTTCCTGTGCAGCGATGCGCAGGTCAAGGTTTACCGCGGTGAAGAGGACGTGGTGAGCCATCCGACGGTCGGGCCGGACGGGACGATTTACGTGGGATTTGGCGACGTGCTGTATGCGGTGGGGGCCGACGGGCAGCTTCGATGGAAGTATGAGACCGGGGCCTTTGTGTATTCGTGTCCGGCGGTGGACGGCGCCGGGCGGGTGTTCTTTGGCTCGGCCGACGGCACGGTATATGCGCTGGCTGGTGACGGCAGCGAATTGTGGCGGTTCGACGTGCCCGGGCCGGGTGCGATCGGCGGGTCGGTCCTGCAGCCCCCGTCGATCGGCAAGGACGGCTCCGTGTATGTCGGCGGCATGTACAAGAGCACCCTTTACGCCTTGGACCCCGTCGACGCCGGCATCCGCTGGCAGTCACAGCTGACGGCCGGCGGCGATGCGGGCGGCAGCTTTATGGCCGCGCCGGTGGTTGGCCCGGACGGCACGCTGTATGTGACGATGGTGGACGACCCGCACCTCTATGCCCTCGACCCGGCCGACGGCCGCGTAAAATGGGCCACGAACATCGCACACGAGCCGGAACTCGTCGGCTATTGGAAGTTCAACGAAGGCAGTGGTACGCACGCGTACGACAGTTCGACGTATGGACGTTCAGCGATGTACGGCTGGCCCAGTCCCACGAACTTTACATGGGTGCCGGGCGTGCTCGGCGGCGCGATCCTGCGTGGGTCGGGCAACGTCTCGCGTTTCACGTGGGAGGCGGGGACGAAAGGGCGTTCGGTGTGCGTGTGGGTCAAGGGCCGCCCCTTTGGAGAGGGCATCGTGCGATGGGACACACAGACGGACGACTGGACGATTACACTGGAATCTGCCGGGCGCGTGCGTGTGGCGGCAAACGGCGGATACATGGTCGGGAAACGGCTGCTTCGGGATCACCAGTGGCATCATGTGGCAGTCGTTCTGGCCCGTGAAGGGGCCGGCGCGGCCGGCATGGCGGACATGAAGATATACGTCGACGGGCGGCTCGATGCGGCATTCGGCGACAACGGCGGCTATGCGGCCAATACGTCCACGCTGCGGATCGATGCGGATACCTATGGAAGCCTCATCATCAGCGAGAGCGGCCTGCCGGTGGATGACCTTCGGTTATACGAGACGGCTCTGAGCGAGTCGCAGATTCGTGAGCTGATGTGGGACGAGACGGCCCCGACGTTCACACAGTTGCGCGAGCCGACCAGCAGTGCCGCCAAAGGGCTATACTCCTGGACCGAGGTGGCGATCGCCGCCGATGGGACGATCTATGCCGGTTTCGACGATCCGTATTTGCGGGCGATCAATCCGGACGGCACGGTGCGATGGGTCAAGCACCTGGCCTGCGGAGGCAATTATTCGCTGACCGTGGGGGCGGACGGGCTCGTTTATGCCGCCGGCGCAGACGGCGTCCTGTACGTGATCAGGCCCGACGGGAAGTTGATCAGCCGCTTCGATGCCGGGGCCCAGGTCGTTTATACCCACACGACATACGGCGTGGAGTCAAAAGTTTGCGAGTTGACCGGCCCCGTGGTGACGGCCGACGGAACCGTTTACGTGGGCGACGTTGCGGGCAGGGTGCTTGCCGTATCGGCCGATGGCCCCGATGACCGGCCGGACGTGTTGACGTGTCAGAAACTGCCGTTCGACATTAACGGCGATTGCCTGGTGAATCTGGCGGATTTTGCGATCCTCGCCTCGGAGTGGCTCAACTGCACCTACGGCGGCACGCCCTGCACGGATCCCGCGGGCCCCTGGCGCTACGTGCCCGGCTACATAGCCTATCCGGATATGCAGTACCTCGACGCCGACGTCAACCGCGACATGTACGTCGATTTCAACGATGTCGAGTGGCTCATGCAGAGGTGGCTCACAGGCGCCGACCTTTTCGAATAGAAGCCCGAGCGATCAGCGGAATCACAGGAGGGCTGCGGTTATGAAGACATGGCGTTTAACGAGGGCCGATGCGGCGGCGGTGACGGCAGCGGCTGTGCTGATTGTGTTGCTGCTCCTGCCGGCCGGGCTCCGTGCGGGCAAGTACGGCATGGAGGCGATGTGTCTGGCGAATGTTCGCGGACTTCGACGCCGTACCGGTGGGTGGAAAGACCCCTTTACAAGGACACGGATAACCCGGGCGCCCCACCTGAGGGCTACAACAGTCTCTTTCCGTGGGATACGGAATTGACGCAGGAATACAGGCTCAATGGAATCAGGGCGGGCAAGCTTTATCCGTATGTGGAGGACGTGACGCTTTATCACTGTCCGGCCGACAAAAACTTGAACTCGCCTCTGCCCACGTATGCCGCTTACCGCAGCTACTCGATCCCCGGGCTGATGAACAGTGAAGACTTCACGCAGCGGACCGGTTGGCCGGGGTACGTTCCGCCTTACGGCTGGCGAACTGTTGCCTTGCCTGACGGCGGCAGTATGAGACTCAAATTGGCGGAGAAGCGGCAGGATATTGTATCGCCCGCGCGCAAGTATGTTTTCGTTGAAGAAGATGGCGCCAGCGCGAACCAGCCCTACAATCTCGGCGGATTCGTCCTGATGCTTCAGGGATACTGGTCTTGGACGGACTGGCCGGCCCCCTATCACGGAAACCAAAGTGTCTTGGGCTTTGCGGATGGGCATGTCGACGTGCAGCGCTGGACTGACCTGCGGACAATCTGTATTATGAAGCGCCAGCCGCTGCCGGGGACGACGGTCCTGCCCAGCATGATTCAGCCGGACAACCCCGACCTGGACTACATGCGCCGGGGCTATCTCGCCTGCGAGTAGCTCAGGACAAACGACGGTGATCGATTCGGCGATGGCCTGCGGCTTGTTCTGAAGGAGCAGTTATTTTTTTTGGGAGGATTTGACGTGTACAGGGCAAGCCGACTGGCGACGTTTATCGCGTGGGCGGGGCTTCTCAGTTCGGTTGCATCCGGGGCCGACGCCCAATGGCCGACGTTAGGGGGCGATACGCGGCGGCAAGGTGTCAGCAACTACACCGGACCGAAACTCGGTTCCCTCGCGTGGGCACGAGGGGCGTTGGGGGCGGTCTACCGGGGCGTGACGGTCGGCAGCGAGGGGCAGGTCTATTCCGTCACGGCAAACGGGGTGCTGACGGCGATGGATGCCGATGGAGAGGTGCTGTGGGACTATGTTCTGGGGAAAGGCCGAATATTCCAGACAGACCGGATTGATGGGTGGTATTCATCATGGGATCCGAATGCGACCGGCTCGTGGGATGCCCTGATGGCTTGGACCCGGATACCGCATGCGGGCTATGTTGGTTCGCTGCTCGATCTCGGTTCGGTATCGCTCGAGATTATCGAGCGCAACGCCGTACCCGTGCTTGCCTGTCGAAGCTGGAGCAGCGGTTCTGTGTACGGGACGACGCCCGTGAACGCACAGGCGGGCACGGAGGTCGGGGTGGTTATTCCGCAGGAAGCAAAGCACTGGTGCGACGTGCAATTGTATATCGACGGGCTCCCCGAAGAATGCATGGAGACCCGTGCCGATTACACCGTACCAAAGGACGGCATGGGTTCGGGCATCATCTTCCCCAATGGACAGGTCAAGTTCTTTCGTGGCGCCGAGGACGTGGTCAGCCATCCGACGCTGGGCCTGGACGGCACGGTCTATGTGGGCTTTGGCAACGTGCTGTACGCTTTGCGTTCCGATAGTGTCTTTCGGTGGAAGTATGAGACCGGAGGTTTCGTAAATTCGTGTCCGGCCGTGGATGAAGCGGGGCGGGTGTTCTTTGGCTCGGCGGACGGTTTTGTGTATGCTTTAAGGCCGGACGGCAGCCAACTGTGGCGGTTCGACGTGCCTGCTCCGGGGGTGATTACTGGTGGTGTCCTGCAGTCACCGACGATCGGCAAAGACGGCTCGGTGTATGTCGGGGGACTGTATCAAGGCACACTTTACGCGCTCGATCCGGCCGAAGGCGGTGTGCGGTGGCAGTCGCAACTGACCGCCGCCGAAGATTCGGCCGGCGGCTTCGTTGCCGCCCCGGTCGTGGGCCCGGACGGGACTGTGTACATAAGGATGTACGATGACCCGCACCTGTACGCTATAGATCCCAACGATGGGGACCTCTTGTGGGCGACGGACCTGTCGCACGAGCCGGAACTCGTTGGCTATTGGAAGTTTGATGAGGGCACGGGCGACATCGCGTACGACAGCTCGGTGTACGGAAGAAAGCTAAAGCTATCGAATTCCTACTATCAGGCTAAATGGGTCGCCGGCGTATTGGACGGTGCGTTGGCCCGAGCCTCCAGGACGGTTGAGCATTTCGGGTGGGATGAGGGTACCATTGGCAGAACAATGTGTTTCTGGGTAAGGGTGCCTTATGGCGGCACGGGAAACATCGCGGGTTGGGGCGGCGGCGATGATGTAACGCTGAGTGTGCATGACGGCCGCATCCGGGCCGCCATCAATGGCGGACATCTTGTTGCCAACACGCCGCTTCGCATTAATGAGTGGCAGCACGTGGCGGTTGTGGTTGCCGATGGCGGGCCGACAACGGGCATGGACGACGTCTGCATATATCTCGACGGGTGCCTGGATGCCGATGCCGTACGCAACAGAGGTTTTGCGCCGAATACGAAGCCGCTGCAGATAAGCAGTTCGTCCACAAGCACAATCGATATCTATGCCAACTCATATCTATACTTGGACGATCTTCGGCTTTATGAGACGGCGCTGAGCGCGGGGCAAATTCAGGAGCTGATGTGGGACGAGACGGCGCCGACGTTTTCGGCGCTGCGCCCGGCGACGAGCGGCATTGCGCGAGGGCGCTGCTCCTGGGGTGAGGTGGCGGTCTCATCCGACGGAACGATCTACGCGGGACTCGACGACCCATATCTGCGTGCGATCAATCTCGACGGAACGGTACGGTGGGTCAAGCACCTGGCTTGCGGCGGCAACTACACACTGACCGTTGGCGCTGACGGTCTTGTCTATGCCGCGGGCGCAGACGGCGTGCTGTATGTTATCCGCCCGGACGGTAAGCTGCTGAGCCGGTTCGATGCGGCGGCGGCCGCGAGATACGTCGGGCTGAGAGAGGACTCCGGGCGGCTTATAGAGGACGTCTGCGCATTGAGCTATCCGGTTGTCGCTGCCGACGGACGGATTTATGTCAGCGATGAGGCGGGGAGGATCTGGGCGGTGTCTCGCCGCGAGGATGGACCACCGTATGCGCTCACATGCCAAAACCTGTTCGGAGACGTCAACGACGATTGTGTCGTTAACCTTGTGGATTTTGCGTTGGTGGCCGCCGACTGGCTCGGGTGTACGGATTCACCATGGTGCGACGACGGACTGAACAATCCCTGGCATTACGTTCCGGGATACTGGTCGTCGGACCCGATGCGGAATAAGTATCTGGCCGGGGACGTTGATCAAAATGGGTACGTGGGTCTGAGCGACGTTGCCTTCATAATTCGGACGTGGCTGAATGGCGCAGACCTTTACGACTGACGTGTAACGGAGATGCTGCTCATGACAAGAAAGCGCAGATTGAACGCAGTTGACATTGCAGTGGTGGTGCTTGTGTGCGTCTTTGTGACGCTGCTTGTTGTGCCGGCCGGGCTGCATGCGCGCGCACGGGAGGCGGAATTGGTGTGTCTGATGAACGTCCGCGGACTGGCGCAGGCATGGACGCTGTATCACGAGGATAACGACGGACTCCTTGTCGGGGGCTCGACTTATAATAATACCGAGTACCGCTGGGCGGAGCGGCCGCTCCGGGCGGATGCGCCGGTGCCGTTGATGCCGGGCGACAACCCGGGCGCATATGAGCCGTCGGGTATGGACATTGACTTTGAGGCGCGAATGCGCGGCATACGTGCGGGCAGACTGTTTCCGTACACAGAGAACGTGACGCTCTATCACTGTCCAAACGACAGGAATGTTTTTAAATATAAGGAACCGTATGCCGTCTATCGCACATATGCGATCAGCGGTTTCATGAACGGGGAGGATCATCGGACCGGTACGCTTACGCTGCCCTCGGGTGAAACCACGCGATTTGCCATGGCCAAAAGAATCAGCGATATTCGGGGGCCCGCCGAAAAATACGTGTTTGTGGAGGAAGACGTGGTAGAGAGCCCTGTGCATGGTGCACAGTGTTCCAATATAGGTGGTTACGTCATGATGAGCGGGAGCAATTACTGGAGCTGGTGGGACATACCCGGGTACTTCCACGGCAACCGGAGCATCCTTGGGTTTGCGGATGGACACGCTCGTGCGCGTGTTTGGCAGGACCCGCGGACAGTGGCCTTGATGTCCCATGAACGCGGCACGCCAGGGCAGCCTTCTAACGTGCAGCCGAACAACCCGGACATTGAGTATATGAATCGTGGCTACCTGGCTTGCGATTAGGGCGGGGAGGGAACGCATATATATGAGGCGGGCATCTTATAGACTGACAGTGGGCGAGGCTGCACTTGTTGTGCTGGTCGGTGTCTTTCTACTGCTGTTGATCGTGCCGGCGGGGCTGCATGCGCGGGGGTATGGGCGGCAGGTGGTTTGTCTTGGGAATGTGCAGATGTTGGGGCGGGCGTGGCTTGCGTACGCGGCCGACAATGACGACCGGATTGTCAACGGTCATGTGCCGCGAGACGCAGGCTATGCGAATACGTCTTTATGGCTAGGCCGAGGCTACTCGGATAACGCGTGGTGGGTGGACCCGCCGCATAATGAACATGGCGTTTATACGGGCGATCCGATACCGTGTCGTCTGGAGGACGAGAGACTCGGCATCGAAAGCGGACGGCTCTTTCCGTACGTGGGCATTGCTGCAGCCTATCATTGCCCCGAGGACAAAGGGTATCTGAACTCGGGTATGAACAGGGCGGGCAAGCGGAGCTATTCCATTACGGGACTGATGAACGGAGAAGACAATTGGGGCCGGCCCGGCCGGGTCAATGTCAGGAAGGCCGGAGACATCAGGTCGCCCGGCGCCAAGTGTGTTTTTGTTGAGTATACTGACTGGCGCGGGTGGAACATGGGTTCGTGGGTGATGTGGAGCGAAACCAGTTGGGTCGACCCCTTTGCGATCTGGCACGGCGATCGCAGCACACTGGGCTTCGCCGACGGCCATGCGGAATCGCACGCATGGGTCGACCCAAGCACGCTGCGGATGGCGACGGGGTTGGCCCCGAATCCGATCAACTGGGCCGCAGGCGAAGGCACGGACTTTTTGTACATGCAGCGGGCGTACGTACCTGCGCAGGATCTCGAACAGGTTTCTGGCAATCCGACCCACTGAGCGGCGTCCCTTACGTCGACACAGACCGCAGTGTATCGGGCTTTAACTTCCATTTCTTCTGTCACTTTCGCAGGGATATCCGGCATTCGCCCGCTCAAATGCGGGTTTCTGCGCCTTTGTCACGGTGGCGAGCAATCAGCCAAACTTTTTCTTATTGGCTTTCGGGGTTATGACGATAGTGCAAACGCCGATACGGATTTGCGTTGCAGCATGTATATGGGGGCAATGGCATCTGGGCGGACTGCCCGGACTCGGCCGACAGGGTTTGCCGGCGGCGTCCGGCGGCGAATAGACAAATGAAGCGGTACATCGGCTCACGAGAGCCCGGACCGACGATCTGTCATCTTATAAGGGGGTTTGATCATGAGCAGAAATCGGACAATTGCGTACGTGGCATCACTGGCGGCACTGGCCCTGGCGACGGGCGGCTGCCGCTGTGCGCAGTGGCAGAGGCACTGGCACAACAAAGAGGTTGCGCCGGAGGTGGCGAACAAGTGTTTCTGGAGCAAGGACTGCAAGCCGCTGGAAGCCGAGCCGGAGCCTCAGCCTGTACCTGCGGCCGCGCCCGCGACGGAGTGCGGCCTGTACATCAGTGCGCAGACTTATCCCGAATCGCAGGCCGTGCGGCTCGAAAAGAACATGCCCGATGCAGTTCAGATCGACTCAGAGTTCGACTATACGATCACCGTAATAAACGTATCGGACGCGACGGTGGAGAACGTGACCGTTACCGAGCGGGTGGGGCAGAATTTCGAATACGCGCGTTCGGAGCCTTCCGCCGAGCAGCAGGACGATCGACTCGTCTGGTCGCTGGGCGCCATCAATGCCGGCCAGAGCCAAAGCATCCGCGTCACCGGCCGCGCGACCGACATGGACTGCATCCGTCAGTGTGCCACGGTGACCTATGATGTTCCCACGTGCGGCTTCGTGCGTGTGATCAATCCGCAACTGAGCGTGGCGCTGACCGCGCCGGACTCGGTATTGCGCTGCGAGGATATTCCCCTGACCTACACGGTCACCAACGAGGGCACCGGCGAGGCGGAAGACGTCGTCATCCTAAGCGAGCTGCCGGACGGCTTGCAGACGACCGAAGGACAGGCGCAGGTCGAGATGCACATCGGCAGCCTCCCGGCCGGCGCGTCGCAGGAATACACGGTCATGGCCCGGGCGCAGAACACCGGCGAATTTGGCACGACGGCCGACAGCCGGGCCGCCGGCGACCTGAGCGCCCGATCGGACGAGGTCACCGTGACCGTGACCGAGCCGGTCCTGGAGATCGACTATACGGCGCCTTCGGAGCAGTACCTGGGACGCCCGGTGCAGTCGACTATCAAAGTGAGAAACGTCGGCTCCGGGCCGGCGATGAATACGGTCGTGGAGGCCGATGTGCCCGCCGAAGCATCAGACGTATCGCCGTCGGGAGACGGCCG
The DNA here is from genome assembly GCA_014859965.1 of Phycisphaerae bacterium. Classification (GTDB taxonomy): domain Bacteria; phylum Planctomycetota; class Phycisphaerae; order Sedimentisphaerales; family Anaerohalosphaeraceae; genus JACZKQ01. Next base: position 20,106 of record JACZKQ010000096.1, on the reverse strand, counting down.
GGTCATGGGCTCGAGAGTCGTCTGGGACCTCGCAACCATCGCACCTGACGAGTCCAGAGAAATGACGTTGTTGTATACCGCCGAACGCGGCGATTCATACACCAGCACGGCCACCGTATCGGCTACGTGTGCCGACGCGAAGACCGCACAGGTGAACACGACGGTTGCAGGTCTGGCGGCCATTCTCATGGAAGTCATCGACACGGCCGACCCCGTCGAAGTGGGGCAGGAGGAATCCTACGAGGTCACCGTGACCAACCAGGGAACGGCTCCCGACAGCAATATTCGCATCACCGCCGAACTGGAATCCTCCATGGAATACGTATCCTCTTCCGGTCCGACCGACATCGCCGAGCAGAACGGCACCGTCACGTTCCAGCCCTTGCAGGAGCTGCAGCCGGGTGAGTCGGTCACATGGACGATCCGTGTCCGGGCCGTCAGCGCGGCCGACGCCCGGTTCAAGGTCACGATGAACAGTGATCAGCTTGGCCGCGACGTCGAAAAAACCGAAGCTACTCAGTTCTATACAACCCAATAAACAACAGGCAACTGTCGGCGGGGCCGTGGACGGAGCAGAGGTTTCGTTCGCGGCCCTTTTTCTGCGCGCCGCAGCGGCGGAATGGGCATCGTCCTGGAGCATTCGCCGGCAAGCCGGTCTGGACCCGCAGACGCTGACATTCGGCGGCATGCGTTTGCGTCCGGTTTTTTCGGTTGACGAGGCGATGGCGATCGTCTACAATCGCAGGGTCGGGGGAACCTGCGAGGAAAGGACGAGTCGTGAGCGCAAATGACTTTTCGGAGCGTCTGAACGCCGCCGCCGTTTTTGTGGACAGTCACATCCCCGCAGGCCGCGGCGACAAGCCCGCCATCCTCTGCGGCGACGAGACGGTCACCTATCGCCGACTCTGCGAAAACGTCAATCGCTTCGGCAACGCCCTGATCAGCCTCGGCATCCGGATGGAGGAGCGGGTGGCGATCATGATGCCGGACTGTCCTGACTGCGTGTACGCCTTCTTCGGGGCGATAAAGATCGGCGCCGTGGCGATTCCCATGAACACGATCCTTCTGCCCGGGGATTACGAATATCTGCTCAATGACAGCCGGGCGAGGGTGCTCGTGGTGCATCCGTCGCTGTTGAGCAGGGTGGAGGAGATCCGGACGCACTTGCGATATCTGGACCACATCATCGTCTCCGGCGAAGGCGGCGGGGGGCACCGCAGGATGGCGCAGTTAATGGACGCGGCCTCGGCGGTGCTGGCCCCGGCGGACACGACTTCCGATGACGCCGCCTTCTGGCTGTACAGTTCGGGAACGACCGGCTTTCCCAAAGGGGCGATTCACCTCCAGCACGACATGATCGTCGCCGCCGATCTCTACGCCCGCGACACTATCGGCCTCACTGAATCGGATGTATGTTTTTCCGTGGCCAAGCTGTTCTTTGCCTACGGCCTGGGCAATGGCCTGTACTTTCCGCTTCGTGTCGGGGCGACCACCGTACTCCTTCCGGATCGCCCCACGCCCGATGCGGTTTACTCCGTCATCGACAAGTACAAGCCGACGGTCTTCTACGGCGTACCGACGAGTTACGCGTCGCTGCTCCATGCCGCCGAGAAGGCCGACCGCCAGAGCCTGGGACGCGTGCGAATGTGCGTCTCGGCGGGTGAGCCGCTGCCTAAGACGCTCTTCGAAAAATGGCTCGATCGGTTCGGTGTGGAGATCCTCGACGGCATCGGCTCCACCGAAATTCTGCACATCTTTATTTCCAATCGTCCAGGCCAGGTCAAGCCCGGCAGCACCGGCCGTGTCGTGGAGGGTTACGAGGCGATGATCGTCGACGATGACGGCCGGCCGGTCGGCGTCGACGTCGTCGGCACGCTCCTCATCAAGGGCGACAGCATCGCCGCCGGTTACTGGAACAAGCACAAGCAGACCAGGGAAACCTTCCGCGGCGAATGGATCAACACGCATGACAAGTTCAGCATGGATGAAGACGGCTGCTTCTGGTATGCGGGGCGAGCCGACGACATGTTCAAGGTGAGCGGCCTGTTCGTCTGGCCCACCGACGTCGAGTCGGTCCTCATCAGTCACCCCGCGGTACTCGAAAGCGGCGTGGTAGGCGTGCCCAATGCCGAGGGTCTCATCAAACCTCGTGCCTACGTCGTCCTGAAGGACAAGAGCGCCGCCTCCGAAACGCTGGCCAAAGACCTCCAGACGTATGTCAAAACCAATGCGTCGCCGCACAAGTACCCCCGAACGATCATCTTCGTGGACAGCCTCCCCAAGACCGCCACCGGGAAAATCCAGCGCTACAAACTGAGGGAACAAGCTGCTGCCGGGAACTGAGGTCGATGCGTGCCGGCGGCGCAAGCAGCAGGAATCCGTGAGCGGGGCGTCATGTTCACGCACCCCATACGGTCCCGGCTCAGTGGACTTGCGGCTTTATTCGGCCGATAGCAAGTCCGGCGAGGTGCGGGGGACACATGAAGACGAGACTGCGGAATATGTGGGAGTTAGTGCGGACCAGCTTGTGGTTTACGCCCGCCCTGATGGTCAGTTCAGCTATCGTTTTATCGGTCGCATTAGTGACCGCCGATGAAATGCTGGATGTCGATCCGCATGATGTGTTTGCCTTCGTGTATAATGTGGGCCCGGACGGCGCCCGCGAGGTCTTGTCGACGATTGCCGGCTCGATTATGACGGTTGCCGGGGTGGCGTTCAGTGTCACTATTGTCGCACTCACCCTGGCGTCCTCGCAATTCGGCCCGCATGTGTTAAGAAATTTCATGAAGGATAAAGGCAATCAGTTCGTGCTCGGAACCTTCATCGCCACCTTCATTTACTGTTTGCTCGTGCTTCGAACCATACATACGGTGGGCGACTCGGACTTCGTACCCGCCATCGCCGTCACCTTCGCGATGGTTCTGGCGATAGTCAACGTCGGGGTGCTGATCTTTTTTGTTCATCACATTTCGGTCGCCATACAGGCCGATACGGTCATTTCATCTATCTTTCATGAACTCGTCGAGGATTTGCACCGCCTGTTCCCCGAAGAGTTGGGCGAGGAGCCCCCGGAAAACGAAAATAACGCAGCGCCGCAGCCGATTCCGGAGGATTGGCCCCAGGCGGATTATGTGAACGCTCCGCGAAGCGGTTACCTGCAGGCGATCGACAGCGAAAACCTGATGGAGACCGCCCGGAAGCACGACCTGCTCCTGTACCTCCGCTATCGACCCGGAGACTACATCGCCGCCGGCAGCAGCCTGGCAACGGTGCGCTGCGGTGAAAAGCTGGACCGTCACCTCGCCGAAAGTATGGCCAAATCCTTCATTGTCGGTTCCCAGCGCACGCCCGAGCAGGACGCCGAATTCGGCATTCACCAGCTTGTCGAAGTCGCGGTGCGGGCCCTGTCGCCCAGCATCAACAGCCCCTACACGGCGATCACCTGTGTGGATCGTCTCGGCTCGGTGCTCTGCTTTCTGACACGAAGCGAATTCCCCTCATCTTGCCGCTACGATGACGACGGACAACTGCGGGTGATCGCCAGGCCCATGACGTTTTCAGGGATCACCAACGCGGCTTTTGACCAGATCCGGCAGTACGGCAGGACGAGCGTGGCTGTCACGGTGCGGTTATTGGAGACGCTGAGGAGGGTCGCGGCGGAGACCCGCACATCAGAACAGAAGCACGCGATCGGCCGGCAGGCGGACATGATTGCCCGGGGCGCCCGCGAATCACTGCCCGAGAAGAACGACGTAGAGGATGTTCAGCAGCGCTACCAGACTGTTCTGGACACGCTGAAGTCACATGACCTTGCTGTCGCCGTCTCCCGTTGAGGTCAATCCTGTGCGCCCGTTCCGTGCTGCGGCTGTACGCGGAGGCGTGCGGTCAGCGGAAAGTGGTCCGAAGGATATCGCCCATCGACATGGGTTCTGACGATGGCCGCATCGCGGACGTTCCAGCCGGACCCGATGAAGATGTAGTCGATTTTCGCGCCGTCGGTGCGGCCCTTGAAACCGTTGAAGGTGCCGACCACTTTCTCGTCCGGGTGTACAATTCGGAATGCGTCGCGAAAGAGCACGCCGACTTTTTGGCCGTCCAAAGGCTGCTCGCCCTTGAGATACCGTATCGCCCGGTTATCTTCGCCGGCGTTGAAATCCCCCGTAAGGATATACGGTGCGCCCTTGGCCTTTTCGGCGATGTGCCGGGCCACCTGGGCTGAGCCCTTTTCTCTCGCCGGCTGAGAGACGTGATCCAAATGGGTGTTGTACACGTAGAACGCACCGCCGGTCGCCCGGTCGATGAACCGTCCCCACGAGCATACCCGCGTACAGGCATTTCCCCATGTAATCGAGCCGGGCACATCCGGCGTATCCGACAGCCAGAAGGTGCCGTTTTCCTTGACTTCGAGCCGGTCGCTGCGGTAGAGAATGCAGCTATACTCGCCTTTCTCCTTGCCGTCCTCGCGCCCGACCCCGACAAGTACATACCCCGGCACGGCCGCCATGATCTCATCGATTTGAAACTTCAGCGCCTCCTGCAAACCCAGCACGTCCGGCCGATGCTCGGCGATCACGTCGCACACCATCTGCCGCCGATTCGCCCACCGGTCCTCCCCGTCGTTGGCCGTTCCGTAACGAATGTTGAAGCTCATCACCACAAGCTCTCCGTCCGGGGCGGCCGGGGACTCGGCATGAACACGCACGCCGCCCAGCAGAGACAAACACGAAAAAACCGCCAGTACCCAAAACGTACGCCGTGATGCTCGTATGCCGTTCATAACGCTCCTTATCGTTTTGCCTCGTGATTCCGTGTCCCCACTGCGGGACGTTTCCTGATCCCAAAAAAAGACCCCACCGATTCGGCGAGGTCTTGGACTCACTGTTACAGATGCTGTGATGCTCTATCGGCGTTTGCGAAGGAACAGGCCGCCGAGCCCCAGCAGCACCAGGGTCATCGGCTCCGGAACCAGCCGCACGTTGTCGATGCCTATCCAGGAAGCCTGCGCTGAGACATTGACGAACTCAATGCCGATCTGCTTGCCAATCGAAATGGGGACGTCGTTAGCGATGAACGACAGGCTGTAAGTCGCCCATGGGTTTTGCCCGTCGCCCAACAGATCCACTATCGCCAGCGCGACCGGCATCCTCGAACCCATATCGTCGTAGTAAAGCATCATCCCCATCTTGGCCGGGGCGATAGCCGTATAATTGTTGCGTGCATCGACCAGCAAGGTGTATTCCTGCCCGGCTTCGATGACGGTGCTTGTCAACTGCCATACCGACGGGTCGCCGGCCATCAGGAAGCCGCTGTAATCACCGTCAGTGGCCCCCGGCCAATTCGACTCGACACCCGAGTCCACCTGCACTCTGTCGCTGGACCAGAAGGGCACGTCATTCCAGTTCTTGACAGTCCCGGTACCGGGTTCCTCGAAGCTGTGATTGCCGACGAAATACGCCTGTGCGCTGAATGAAAGTGCAAGAAGAACGACCAGACTCAAAACGATGTTTTTTCTCATGTTACCCTCCGTAAACAAATTAAAAACCCAGATCTTCAGATAGGATAATTGTAACACCATTAACCGCCCAAGTCAACACGGTAGCGACTTTTTTTGTTACTTTTTCTGGTGTACATTCCGGGGCGGCCCATTTACTGCGGAAGACTGCGTTCTTTCCCATAAACCCCTGGCCTACAGTGACTTAAAATCCTAATGCCCAAGGTGGCGCTTCCGATTGCTCCATCGCAGAGGACAATTGTCAGTGCTTATTTGCATATGGCAACGCTTTTTTTATGGGACGTCGCCGTCCTAATGTTTGAGTTCTGCATCAAGGTGACAGATCTGTCCGGCCCGGGTCTTCAACTGGGTGACCCGTTCGCCGCAGCGGATCGTGCAGTCGTTTCCGAGCAGGGATTTCACGGTCGCCGCCGTCAGCTTTCCGTTGGCCCATGCCATGTCCACCTCGAACCCGCCGCGGGCCCGCAGCCCCTTCACCGAGCCGTTCGCCCACGCCCCGGGCAGGGCGGGCAGCAGTTCGATCTGCCCGGCGTGCGATTGCAGGAGCATCTCGGCGATGCCCGCCGTGCCGCCGAAGTTGCCGTCGATCTGGAACGGCGGGTGATTGTCGAAGAGGTTCGTGAGCGTCGACTTCTGCAGCAGGGCGACGACGTTCTCGTGTGCTTTTTCGGCGTCGTGCAGCCTCGCCCAGAAGTTGATGATCCATGCCCGCGACCAGCCCGTGTGTCCGCCGCCGTTGGCGAGCCGGTATTCGATGGACTTGCGGCACGCCTCGACCATCTCCGGCGTGTCGACGATATTGTACTGTCGCCCCGGATGCAGCGCAAACAAATGCGAGACATGCCGGTGACCGGGTTCGGCCTCCTTGAACTCCTCGGCCCACTCCATGAGCCGCCCGTCCGAGCCGATCTTCGGCAGGGCGAGGTTGCCGAGGGCTGCCTTCACCCGTCGCGTGAAATCGTCTTCGATGTCGAGAATGTCCGCCGCTTCGAGACAGTTGGTGAACGTGTCCCAGATAATCTGCTGGTCCATCGACGGGGCCATCGAAAGATTGCCTGGCCTGCCGTCCGGGGCGACGAAGGTATTCTCCGGCGAGATCGACGGCCCCGAAACCAGCCTGCCCGTCTTCGGGTCCTTTACCAGCCAGTCCAGGAAGAACAGCGACGCCTCCCTGATGATCGGATACGCCCGCCGCCGCAGAAACTCCGTATCGCCGCCGAACCGGTAATGCTCCATGAAATGCTGCGTCGACCACCCCGCACCCATCGGCCACATCCCGTAACCCACCGCCCCGAGGGGCGACGTGTGCAGCCAGGCATCGGTGGTGTGATGGCCCACAAAACCGCCGCAGTTGTACACGCGCTGCGCGGTCCTGCGTCCGGAGGGCACGAGCCCCTCGATCAGATCGAAGAACGGCGCGTGACACTCCGAAAGGTTCGTCACCTCCGCCGGCCAGTAGTTCATCTGGATGTTGATGTTGATGTGGTAGTCCGCGTTCCACGGCGCTTCGATCTTATCGTTCCAAAGGCCCTGGAGGTTCGCCGGCATCGTTCCCGGCCGCGACGAACATAGCAGCAGGTAGCGACCATACTGGAAGTACAGTGCAATCAAAGCCGGATCGTCGGCTCCTTGCTGAAACGCCCGAAGGCGTTCGTCGGTGGGCTTGTCGGCCGCCGCCGTACGCCCGAGGTCCAGACGCACGCGGTCGAACAGCCGCTGGTGCTCGCGGACGTGGTCACGGCGAAGCGCCGCCCAGGCTTTCTTTGCAGCGGCGTCAAGCTGCCTTTCGCAGGCGGCTGCGCGATCGTCCTGGCATGGCTCGTACGGATTCTTGAAATTGTAATCGGTCGCGGCGGTCAGCAGGACCGTCAGTGCATCGGCGCCCGTGACGACAAGCATGTCGTCCTTGGCCTTCGCCGTTCCGCCGTCGCACACCGCAAGCAGCCGTGCTTCATACAGGACGCCCTTGTGCCGGTCGCCGTGGACCGCCTGCCCGCTCATGGCGAGCCGATTGTCGCCCACCGCCCGGACCTTGAAGTCCGCCGGCCGGTCCAGGACGATGTCGACGGAGACGGCCCCTCGCTTGTCGGCCGTCAGCCGCACAACGATCACGTCGTCGGTGCTGCCGGCAAAGACCTCGCGCGTGTACGTGACGCCGTCCTTCTCGAATGTGGTCGTCGCGACGGCGGTGCTCAGATCAAGCTGTCGCCTGTACGGCCCGCTCGCAGCGGCAATACGGCTGAGCTGTGCCGACGCCGCCATACTGCCAGGCCCGCCGACGTTGCCCGCCACGACGACAATGGCGTTGCTGCCGGGCTTCAGTTGGCTCGACACGTCAAAGCTGTAGGCCTTGGAGTAATCGCTTGTCCGCCCGGCCTGCCGCCCGTTCACGTAGACCGTGCTGTGATCGTCGATGGGGCCAAGCTCCAAGGTCCTGAAGCCGGCGTCGAGCTGGGCCTGCGTCAGTTCGACAACGGTGCGGAACACGACTTCGCTGCCGACGCCGACGGACAGATCATCTCGGCTTGCCACGGTCGTCCACGCCGAATCGTCATATTCCGCTCCGAGCCAGGCTTCGCCGCTCTGCTTGTCGGCGCGACGCCACGGACCCAGCACGACCGGATTCGTATCCGCCGTCGCCGCCGCGTCGCCCGTCGAATGCATGCGGATGCGGAGGTCGCCTAACGTCTGATGGCTGCGGGGCGAAATCCGCTCCGCCATGACATCGCGCTGCACAATGCGCTGCGCCTCGGAGTACTTGCCCTCGAAGATAAGCCGACGCGCCTCGTCGATGGCCTTGTGTGCCCCCGGGCGGTCCTCCGGCACCGGCGGCCCCGCCCACAGCGAGTCGACATTAAGCTGAATCCGTTCCTCCTCCACGCCGCCGAACACCATCGCCCCCAGCCGCCCGTTGCCCACCGGCAGCGCCTCAAGCCACGCTCCCGCCGGCTGCCCGTACCAAAGCATCAAACCCGCATCGTCAGCGGCCGCAGCCGAAGCCAGCACCGCCAAAACACAAAGGCAAACGCAAACGAATCTTAAACACAAATGCATCGCCTACTCCTTCGATCAGGTGTTTCTCTTCTCCCGCCGCGTCGTCAGGATTGCTTTAGTTTCTCATCCAGCCGATACGTTCGTCCGGGCTGGGTTTTGAACTCGATCACCTGCTCGCCGCAGCGGATCCTGCATGGGTTGCCCAGCAGCGAACGGATGCGGGCCTGGTCGAGCCTGCCGTCCTTCCACGCCAGGTCGACCTCGAAGCCGCCGCGGGCGCGGAGCCCCGTGACGCTTCCCTGTCGCCACTTGCCCGGCAGGGCGGCTAACAGGTGCAGCTCGCCCGCGTGCGACTGCAACAGCATCTCGGCGATGCCCGCCGTCGCCCCGAAGTTGCCGTCGATCTGAAACGGCGGGTGCGTATCGAACAGGTTCGGCAGCGTCCGCTGCGGCGTGAGCTGGTTCGACAGCATCGTGAACGCATGATCGCCGTCCTCCAGCCGCGCCCAGAAGTTGATCTTCCACGCCATCGACCAGCCCGTCCCGCCGTCGCCGCGAAACTCCAGCGACTTCTTCGCCGCCGCAAACAGCTCCGGCGTGCCGCGTTTCGTGATCTGATTCGACGGATGCAGCCCGTAAAGGTGCGACACATGCCGGTGCTGCTCCTTCGGATTGTCCTTGTCCTCCAGCCACTCCTGAAGCTGCCCGTGCCGCCCGATCTGCATCGGAGCGATCCGCCTGCGCTTCTCGATCAGCGTCGCACGCAGCGCCTCGTCTGCGCCCAGGATCGTGCTCGCCTCGATACATGCGTCGAACAGGTCGCGGATGATCTGATGATCCATCGTCGGCCCCATCACCAGCCCGCCCAGTTCCGGCGAATTCGACGGCCCCGAGATCAGCCAGCCCTTGTCGCTCCGCGGGTCCTCCACCAGGTAATCCACGAAGAACAGCGCCGCCTCCTTCATGATCGGCCACGCCTGCTTCTCAAGAAACTGCCGATCCCCCGTGAACGCGTAGTGCTCCCACATGTGCAGCGTCAGCCACGCGCCGCCCGTCGGCCAGATGCCGTGGTTCGACGCGTTGATCGGCGCCGCCCCGCGCCAGATATCCGTGTTATGGTGCAGCACCCACCCGCGGGCGCCGTAGTGCGCCTTCGCCACCTCCGCACCCGTCTGGGCCGCGTCGGCGAGCATCGCGAACAGCGCCTCGTGGCACTCCGAAAGATTCGTCGTCTCCGCCGGCCAGTAGTTCATCTCCGTGTTGATGTTCACCGTGTACTTGGAGTCCCACGCGGGGGTGAGGCTCTCGTTCCATATCCCCTGAAGGTTCGCCGGCTGGCAGCCCGGCCGCGAACTGCTGATCAGCAGGTATCGCCCGTACTGAAAGAACAGCGCCGCCAGATGCGGATCGTCGCCGCCCTTGAAATTCCGAATGCGCGCATCCGTCGTCGCATCGGCCGCGGCGGTCCGCCCCAGGTCCAGGCTCACGCGCCGAAACAGCTTGCGGTGGTCCGCCAGGTGGGCGTTCCGCAGCAGCGTAAAGCTCTTGCGCCCCGCGGTCGCCAGCGTGTCCCTGCACGCCTTGGCGGGGTCCTTCGACAGGTCGTTGTAGCTCTTATAGTTGGTCGCCGCCGCCAGGACCAGCGTCGCGCTGTCCGCGCCCTCCACACGGATCCGCCCGTCGCCCGCCGTCACGCGCCCGCCGTCTGCATTCACGCGAAGCTGCGACTCGAACGTCATCGCGCACCGGCGCGTCTCCTTCGTCCGGCCCTCCACGTAATCCTTCACCCGCCCGGCGAGCGTCAGCGTGTTGCCGTCGGCCGTCACCGTGTGCAGCTCATGGGCACTGTCTAACGTCACGTCGAAGCTCAGCGACCCGCCCTTGTCCGCCTCCAGCCGCACCACCAGCACGTTGTCCGGATGGCTCGAAAACACCTGCCGCGTGTACCCCACCCCGCCCCTCCGATAACTCACCGAGGCGATGCCGCTGTCCAGGTCGAGCTGCCGCCTGTAATCCGTGATGACGTCGTGCCCCGCCAGCTCGATGTACACGTCGCCGAACGGCTGATACCGTTCCTGCCGCAGCGGCACGGACATGAACTTCTCCATCGCCAGGTTCTCCGCCTCGCGCTGCTTGCCGTCGAACAGCAGCTGCCGAATCTCGCCGAGGTGCCTGTGCGCCTCCGGATTCGCGTAGCTCCGCGGCGCACCCGTCCACAGCGTGTCCTCGTTGAATTGCAGGTGCTCGCGCTTGGCTCCCCCGTAGACCATCGCACCCAGCCGCCCGTTGCCCACCGGCAGGGCCTGGTCCCACTTCTCGGCGGGCCTGTCGTACCACAGGACCAGATCCGCCTCCGTCGCCGCCGCCGCCGCGTGCGGCGCATTCAGCGCCGCCCACCCCGCAGCATACCCAAACACCACGACCGCCAGCAGCACCCGATGTCTTCGTCCAAACATACGTCCTCCCTAATCCCTGCTCGCCCCGGCGGAACTTCTTGCCAAAGCCTTTATTTGCCGTACAATACCCGCACATTGAAACGCCGCACCGCAGGGACAGGCCCCGCGAGCGATGCGGACAGTATAACTCAAAACGTCCCTCCGGACAAGGAGACACCATGTCGAAGATCGGCTTCATCGGCAGCGGCAACATGGCCGAGGCCCTCATACGCGGCATTCTGTCGGCAAAAATGCACGTTCCGCACGACGTTCTCGTCAGCGACGTCCGCCCCGACCGGCTGGAGCAGCTTCGCGCCGAGTACGGCGTCACGTGCGCCGCCGGCAACGTCGCACTGGTCTCGCAGGTCGACGTGCTGGTCCTGAGCGTCAAGCCCCAGACCTTCGAGCAGGTCCTCGCCGAGATCCGACCGGCCGTGCGAAAGGACGCGCTGGTGATCTCCATCGCCGCCGGCGTCACGACGAGCCGCATCGCCGCCGCCCTGGGCGACGTGCCGATCATCCGCGTCATGCCCAACACGCCCGCCCTGATCGGGCAGGGGGCCAGCGCCCTGTACTCGACCAACGCATCGCCGCAGGCCATGCAGACGGCACGGTCGCTGTTCGCCGCCGTCGGCGAGGTGGTCGAACTCGCCGAGGAAGCATTGATGGACGCCGTCACCGCCGTCAGCGGCTCGGGCCCGGCCTACTTCTTCCTGCTCATGGAGGCGATGATCGACGCCGCCGCGAGCCTCGGGCTCTCCGAAGCCGTCGCCCGCACGCTCGTTCAGCAGACCGCAAAGGGCGCCGCCCTCCTCGCCGAATCCGCCGCCGCCAAGGGCGAAACGCCCGCCGACCTCCGCCAGCGCGTCACCAGCCCCGGCGGAACGACCGAGGCCGCACTGAAGGTCTTTCGCCGCCTGGACTTCGCCGGCACCGTCGACGCCGCCCTCAAGGCCGCCCGCGACCGAAGCGCCGAGCTGTCCTGACGGGCGCACCACCCCGCCGGCGCGTACACTGGCCGCGGTCCCTCGGCTGCCGCCCCCTCTGCAACCTGCACTCAACAGCCGACCGAACCCGCGCAGCCCCAGCCCGACATAACGCACCGCACATACAAACCAGCAACAGATCATCGCTTTCATCCTTCTTCCTTCCTTTATCCAGCCGACAAAAAAAAACAGTCCCTCTACCCTTGCACGAACTTGCGCGTTTCATGCGAAAAATACGCATTTAGCACTGCCCCAAAAACACGTAAACCCTTGCTGCGCAAAGAGATAATTTTTTTTATTTTTCCGCTCCGTAGCAAGATAGTGTTAGCGCGTTTGGTGCTATGTGGACGGCAGACGTCCGCTGATTGGGCGCCTCGGCGGCTCAGCTTTCTCCCGCCCTGTGTGTGTGTAAAAGTCTACCAAGTCTGCCAAGTCTGGGATTCTGCCACGGTTTCGCAGACTTCGCCTGAAAGTCTGCATTATTATGTAAATATATAAGAGTTTACACACTTATTAGATTTCCCTCTCAGGCAAGACCGGGGCACGGGCATCCTCCCCGTGATCTCGCACCGGAGCTAAAAGCACGACGGAAGGGCTTCGGCGCTCAAGGAGTTGGGTGTGGTATATCTAAGAGGGTTTTCTTATATATTTACAGCCTTTGAGTTTTTGAGCCCGCAATGCATAGATGTGTGCCAACATTGGAGAATCTATGCAGAATCCCAAAGGCTGCAAACTCGGCATTCTTTCCCACACACCCGAAGGACCCCGAGCCCAACGGGCAAGGTCGGCAAAGTTTACCCCCGCCCGAGTGCGCGCCGAAGGCCCGCTCACCGCACGTGCTGTCCTTTCAGTCCTTTGGCAGTGTAGGAGTTATCCTTTATGCCTGCCGAATCAATCTACGCTATTGCTCGACGAGTTTTGACAGATGGTAGAATGCAAACAGCACGAAGAAGAACATGGTCAGGCACAGGGTTGCAAGGTTGAGAACAATGATGCAGGATACGAGCTGTTTTTCCTTGAAGGCCCTTCTGCCAAACAGAAGGATGACACCTGTCGTTCCACCCCCAAGAACCAATGACAGCAGCAAGGGTAGCGGCGCAAGTTCTTTGTGGGTGTTATTCATGAAGCAGTAATCGAGGTAAGAAGCAAGGCCAACGGAGTAGAGAAGGGTGGTCATGTAAAGAAAGCCGTATTGCCGCCTTGAGAGTGTGAAACCCTTGGAGAAACCTGTCGCTGTTGCATCGGCATCAGGCGAAACACGCATACCGACATTAGCGGCGACAGTGTTTATTATCTCGTGAGCCAGCGGACCTTCCGGCAGCGGGATTTGTTTCTTGTTTCGTCGAGTATGCAATGCCAGCAACTGGATATCAGGAAACAGTTCGCTCTGCGTTATGCTGTAGCTTTCAACGGCGGACCACTTAAGAAACCAGACTTTGGAACTACCCTGCCACCGGACCCCTTTCTCAGATATCGTATAGACAGACCTGCTGAATTTCCAAAGCCACGGCTGTACGACAAAAGTAAAAGCAATCATGCCAACTGAAAACAGGTACATGCCCAGAAACCCATTGTCCCAGTCGAAATCAAGTTCATCAGGTGAAACGTTCTTGAGAAACAGGTAGATGCCGCCGAGCAGTGCCGTACCAGCAATCTCGGAACGGCGGTCCTGGCAAAACTCTTCACCTCTTGCCGGGCGGCATCCGCAATTCGCCTGGGTACTTCCCACGTATGTAGAACCTTGTTGGAGCCCATCGATCATTCCCGGTACAAACATGATGGCAGCGACATTATACCCTGTCCATTCATAAAGACGGCCATGAGCGTCTGACGTGTCACCATAATTTCACAAAAATGCCGCCGCGTAAAGGGAGGCGACGTGCACAACGCCCGCAAACGCGTGTCCCGATTCTCCTGGGTGCGAGCTCGACCGCCATTGTCGCCTGATTCTCCCCCGGAACCCAGCCGCGATCAAGCACTAAAGCGAATCTTTTTCTCCATCACCTCCATGCTTGAAAAGGCCACCCGATTTCTGGTAGAGTATCCGAGCATGTTGAGCGGTTTTGCTGTTGCCTGTTACTGAGAGGATTAGCGGATGAAGTGTTTTGTGCTCTGTTTGGTGATGCTGATGGGGGCCTCGTCGTGTCGGGCCCTCGATGCCGACGCGGATACTTTCGAACTGCTGAACTACTGGACCAACCCCATCGCCGAAGGGGCCGACCCGTGGATGACCCGCCTCGGCGATCATTACTACTTCTGTCAGAGCGCCGGCGACGCGGGCATCATGATCTGGAAATCCGACTGCATCACGGACAAGGGCACGATGCGCCGCGTCTGGACGGCCCCGAAGGCCGGCTGGAACCGTGCCCAGATCTGGGCCCCCGAACTGCATTACCTCGGCGGGCGGTGGTACATCTACTACGCCGCCTCGGACGGGCGAAACGAGACGCATCGCATGGGTGTGCTGCGTGCCCGGACCGACGATCCGCAGGGGGCCTACGAAGACCTCGGCATGCTCTACACCGGCGACGCGATCGCCACGGGCGCCGACAATCGCTGGGCCATCGACGGCACGCCGCTGGAGCATCGCGGCAAGCTGTACTTCGTCTGGTCGGGCTGGCAGGACGACCGCGACATCCAGTGGAACTACATCGCCGAGATGACCAACCCCTGGACCATCGCGAGCAACCGTGTGCGCCTGGCGGCCAACGACACCCACCTGTGGGAGCGCGTCGACGAATCGCCCGACGGCCGCGGCCTGCACGAAGCGGCGCAGATACTCAAGAGCGACGACAAGATCTACATCGTCTACTCGTGCAGCGGTTCCTGGCAGGCATCCTACAAGCTCAACTGGCTGTGGATGGATAACGACGACGACCCGATGGACCCGGCAAGCTGGCACAAGAGTCCGCAGCCCGTCTTCGTCGGCGAAGACCGCGTCCTCGGTACGGGGCATCCGAGTTTCGTCACCTCGCCCGATGGCGCCGAGGATTGGATTGTGTACCACACGAAGATCAGCCCGCAGCACGGCTGGCAGCGCGTCGTCATGGCGCAGCCGTTCAGTCGAACGCAGGACGGCACGCCGGTCTTCGGCAAACCCGTGCAGCCCGGCGAGCTGCTGCCTTACCCGTCGGGTCGAAAGATCGCGTGGCGCACCGACGCGTTCTCCGAATCGTTCGAGGACAACCTGCTGGACCGCTGGGTCTATTACGGCCATTCGTCCTACGTGGACGTCAAGGAGGGGCGGCTTCACCTGGGCGGGCAGGCGGCATTCCCGCGGTCCAACGCGTTTCGAACCGGCGAGAAGGCCCTGGTCCGCGGCCATGCATGGCGGGACTTCGTGCTTACGACGCAGGTCTTCATCCAGGACGGCCGGCGCGATGCGGGCGTCGTGTTCCGCGTCCATGCCCCGGCGACGGGCTACGATGCGATGCGCGGCTACTTCGCCGGCATCATCCCGGAGAGCGGCAGGGTCGTCCTCGGCAGGATGGACGGCTTCCGCTGGCACGAGATCGCCCGCGGCGACGCTCCCATACAACCCCGCCGCCGCTATGAACTGAGGGTCGAAGCCAGAGGCGACGCCCTCGGCGTCTTCCTGGACGGCAAACCGATCATCACGTGCCGCGACGATCAGTACCCCGCGGGCATGGCGGGCGTTCGCGTTGTGGACACGCACGCGACGTTTGATAACTTCGAGGTCGTCCCGCTGCCGTAGGCCTTTCGAGCAAGTCAACAGGGAGTCTCAACAAGCACCCGCTGCCGGTGCGCCCGTCACATGCGACCGCCCCGCGGAAGCCGATCTTTTTCTTATGCCGGCGCTGCGCCCTGTCGATATGGACAGCGGCGGCTAAGGCCGTACCGTTCTAATTGAAAGACGGTGTACCGAGACATGGGGAGGTGTGTTGTGAACGACAAATGTGAAATCTGCCAGGGCAAGGTCGAATACGGCGTATGCCTGGTCTGCGGCCTGCTCGACGAGGACTACCTGCCTGAGGAAGACATGGACGAAGAGAATGCGCAAGAGGGCGGCGAAGACGATATGCTGCTCAAACCCCGGTAGCGGGCCTGTCCCTGGAAAGCGGTATCCGCTCAGGGAAGAACGCTAATAGCCTAACTTGCCCCAGACCGCGATCTGCATGCGTATCAGATCGGGGTTGCCCGCTTGGACCGATTCGGGGTAGTCGAGCGCATTGGGAGTGTCATCCTGATAGCACTGTTCGGCCAGGTCAATGGTGCGCTGATCGGACCACGACCAGAACTCCGAATGCGTGTCGGCAAACGAAAAAACGTTGCCTCCCGACCCGTGTCGTATCGGCGTGGTATTCCACCATTTCGCCTGATTGTTGTAGATCATCCAGCAGGCGTCCCAGTCTCGAACGAAGTCATCCAGAAAGAGGATTCGATTGCCGGTGTTCTTGATCTCGTCGAATCGTTTCAATATCTTCGTCGTTCCGCTGTGGGCCTCGGTCGCCGGCACCCCGTTCAGCGCATGGGTCATGCTGTAGGTGCGAAGCTCGTCTTTCTTGGCCACGGGACAACGATAGATGTCGGTCGTATTCAGGTAAGGATACAGGAGGCCCTTCTCCAGCGCCTCAAGCTGCAATTCGGCCGGGGCCATTTCCGGATTGGTTGGATAGCCCGTGACAACGCGTATCCAGCCGTCGTCCGCCGTATGCGACTTGGGAAAGCGTCCGTCATGTTCCTCGACGTACAGCGTCCACCCCACCGCCAGACTCTTCGCGTTGAAAATACACAGCGTGCGTTTTCCGGCTTCCTTTACGCGTTTGAGGGCGGGCATAAGGATGCTCAACAGCGTGGCGATAATCGCAATGACGACCAAAAGCTCGATGAGTGTGAAACCGGGGCCCCTGGTGCGGCCGCCGCCGGCATGAAGCCGGGATTTGCCGTCTAACCGCTTCAAAGGCATAGTCGAGCCCTTTCGATGTAATACCACATATTCTCCTCACGGACTGCCTGCGTGCCGCTGATTATCCTCCAAACCGCCGCTCCGTGTCAAGCACAAAACCAACCCGCCTGTGGTGTAGGGGCGCCGTTTACCCCCGCCCGGGTGCGCCGACGGGCGGTGACATGCGCCCACCTGGCGCACGCGACGGGCGACCACATGCGCCCACCCACGCAAGCGATGGGCGACGCGCATCGGCGCCGGCGGCCGGCATGCCGGGCGACCGTAAAGGTCGCCCCTGCGGCCATGTCGACAACTCGCAGAGCAAGGCATGGCTCGCATGGATGTGCGGGCCGTCTAATATTTCTTGCGAAAGCGGGCCGTGGGGATGTTGAGGATCTTGCGGTACTTCGCCACCGTTCGGCGGGCGATGTCGCCCATGCCGCTCTCGGCGAGTTTCTTCTTGATGTCGTCGTCGTTGAGGGGGTCGGATTTGTCCTCCTCGTCGACGATCTGCTGGAGCATCGCCTTGACCGCGTCCCAACTGTGGGCCTCGCCTTCGGCGTTCTCCATCCCGCCGTTGAAGAAGCTCCGCAGCGCCAGCACCCCCTGCGGGCACTGCATGTACTTGCCCGCGACCGCCCGCGACACCGTCGCGATATGCACCCCGACCTTGTCGGCCACGGCGGCCATCGGCAGGGGCTTAAGGTACAACTGCCCCTTGTCGAAAAAGTCCCGCTGATGCTCCACCACCTCCTCGGCGACCCGCAGCAGCGTGTGCTTTCGCTGCTCGATCGCGTCCATGAACCACTGCGCCGACCGAATGTTCTGCATCAGGAACTCCCGCGTCTTCTGGTCGATCCCGCGGTCCCGGGCCATCTTCGCGTAGAAGCGGTTGACCCGCAGATTCGGTGCGCTCGTATCGGTCAGCCGCACGCGATAGCCGCCGTCCTCGCGCGGCTCCACGATGATGTCCGCCGTGATCGGGTGATTATTGTCGCGTCCGATGCCCAGCCCCGGCGACGTGTCCAACTTGCTCAACCGATGAATCGCCGCGTTGATCTCCTCCACGGTGCACTTCATCTTCCGGGCGATCTGCGGCAGCTTGTTCTCCAGCAGCTCCTCCCAGTGCCCCGACACCAGCCGCGTCTCGAAGGAAAGATCGTCCGGCCACTGGCTCATCTGGAGGAGGAGGCATTCCTTCAGGTCGCGGGCCCCCACGCCGGTCGGTTCGAGCTTCTGCACAAGATCGAGTGCGGCGTGCAGGTGCTCCATGCCGAACGTGTGCTTGTCCTTATTGTGAAGCTGTTCGAGGCGGACGGTGAGGTAGCCCTTTTCGTCGATGTAATCGATAATGAGCCGCCCGGCCTCTTTGACCGGCTCCGGGGCGTCCACAAGCCGCCATTGTTCATTGAGACTGTCGTTGAGCGAGGCCTCCTGGGCGGCGGTATTCTGCATCGCCTCCAGCTTCTTGTCTGTCTCGCCGTGGTTTTGGCGCATGCTGCCCGAGAAGGCGCTCTCCATGTAGTCCGAAAACCCGTCGTCACTCTCCTCCAGGCGGTCGAGCCGCTCGAAATCGTCGGCCCGGTCCGTTTCGTCGCCGACGATCAGCTCCCTCTCGTCGACGGACACTTCGGGCTCTTCGCTGGTTTCCACCGGCGTTTCGATTTCGCCGAGGTCGTCGGCGCCTTCCTCCGCCGTTTCGAGCACCGGATTGCTGTTCAATTCGGCCTCGATCTTCTCCAGAAGGGCGAGCATCGGCAATTGCAGGATTTCCATAGAGGCGATCATGCGCGGCGCCAGCTTCATCCGCTGTTCGAGCCGCATCGAGCCTGTCATCGCCATTTTCATCGTGCACTGCCCTTTCAGGTCGCCAATCGAAAACACCTCACCTTATTATACTCGGCAAGAGGGGCTGTGATAAGTGGGCAGGCGCGAAATTCACAAAAATTTCTGAGTCCGGGGGGCCGCTGAGCACAGGATTTGCATTGCCGACGCGACAGGCGCAGCATCAGAGGGCGCTGCGGCCCTGGATGGCGTCGGCGAGAATGTTTCCGCTGGCGAATTCGATGGTGCCGCCGGAGGGCAGGCCGCGGGCCAGGCGCGTGACCTTGACGTTCAGCGGGCGCAGCAGCGAACCGATGTAGAGGGCCGTGCCGTCGCCTTCGAGGTTGGGGTTGGTGGCCATGACGATCTCCTCGATGCCGCCGGCCCTTACGCGCTTTACAAGGGCGTTAATCGTCAGGTCGCCCGGTTCGACGCCTTCCAGCGGGGCGACGTGCCCGCCGAGGACGTGGTAAACCCATCGGCAGAGGCCGGTCTTTTCGAGGCTGATCACGTCGCGGGACTGTTCGACCACGCAGATGACGCCGTGGTCGCGGCGGGTGTCGCTGCAGATGCTGCACGTCTCCGATTCGGCCAGGTTGAAGCAGACGCTGCACTGGTGAATGTTCTTCTTCACGTCGGCAATAGCGTTCGCCAGGGCCAGCGCCTCGTCGGCGCCGGTCTTGAGTACGTGAAACGCCAGCCGCTCGGCCGTCTTGGCCCCGATGCCCGGCAGCCTGCCGAACTCCTCAATCAAACGATTCAAACTCTCGGTATACGCGGGATTCATTAATCCATAGTCCTCTCAGCAACATCAACAAGGGCGACAACTTACTTTCTACGCCGCCAAATGTCAATCGTTTGCCCCAAGGGATCGCGGCTGTCGCATTCTCCGGCCGTCCGCAAACCCCGGCGGGGGTGAACCCCGCGCACCGCCGCACGCCATCGGGCATACCAACGAACCCGCACACACGCGCCCACGCGTCGTAGGGGCGACCTTTACGGTCGCCCGGCGTGCCGGCCGCCGGTATCGATGCGCTTCGCCCGTCGCATGCGCGGGTGGGCGCGTATTGTCGCCCGCCGGCAAACCCGGGCGGGGGTGAACCCCGCTCCTACAGGCCAGCCGTAGGGCTCGGGGGGCTTCGGCTGTGTGTGTGAATCTATGCCATCTATGCAGTCTATGGGATTCTGCGTAGATTCCCCAATGTTCACCCGCATCTATGCGTTTGGGGCTCAGAAACGCAAAGACTGTAAAGATATAAGAAAACCCTCTTACATATACCTACTCACTGCATGCACCACCTCAGGGCGGGCGCATTCTCCGGATGTCCGCATCTCAAACCCAACATGCGGCGACAATGGAGAGCAAAACCGGTTGGGCAGAGGCCAAAATCAGGAGCATCTGTTCGCCGGGGGGGGGATTTTGGCCTCTGGGGCCCCGACCGGTTTTGC
>JACZKQ010000095.1 GCA_014859965.1 Phycisphaerae bacterium | reverse complement strand
CCGCGCCCACAACCACGGCCACGCCCCCCGGCAGAAGCCCCAACTGCCCCCGACGCGCGGCATGCGGCCCGTCCTTGACAACGTGATAATGCCGATCCTGTGCCGAATATATGCAGCTGATAGGCTCAGCCATCGAGACCGCGTAATACCCCATATCCGCGCACGGCAGCGGCAGAAGGCACTCCGCCGCCAACACCTCCTCCTGCACAAGGATATACTCCGCAAGATGCCCGCCTAACGTATACCCCACCGCACACTTGTGCATTCCCTCGCCGCCGTTCTTGTACCGCTCCCGGTGCAGTATCGGCGAAACGCCAACCGCCGGCTGTATCGCAAATCGCTGCCCCGGCCGATACCTGTCCGCCAGATGCGCCCCCACCTTCACCACGGTGACCGCCCCCTCGTCCCCGAGAATAACGGGCCACTTCGCCATGTCCCACCCGTTGATATACGTATGTTCCGGACCCTGCGCAATCAGTTTAAGGATACTCGTGCACACCCCCGCCGCGTCAACCCGCGCCAACAACTGATCGGGACCCACCGCAGGCACCGCCACCCTCTCCACGGCAAGATTCTCAAAACCCGCCCCGCGTGCAACCACCGCCTGCATCGTCCCAGGAATCACAGCATCAACATTCGACCGATAAGCATCGTAGCGTTCCATAGCGTATCCTTTCCGCGGCAATCATATATCAAACCCTAACCATATACCAGAAAAACCCTTTCCGCATCCCAGAACGCCGCCTGCGGCGACCCTGGAGAGCAAAACCGTTTGGGCAGAGGCCAAAATTAGGAGCATCTTTTCGCCGGGGGGGGGGATTTTGGCATCTGGGGCCCCGAACGGTTTTGCTCGGTGCCGGCGAGAACACAACACAAATAAAAACACACCCCATGCACCATTTTCAAGCTTTCCAAAAATGGGCAATTCCGGTATAGTGAACGTATCAGCGGGGGCCCAATCCGCGTTTGTATGGGCTTCTTAACCAGGAACGGCGTAAATGAATCTATCCATCATCATACCCGCCTTCGAAGAAGGCAAGAAGATCGCACGCGACATTGAGGCGGCCACAGCCTTCCTCAAAGGGCACAAGATCCCCGGCGAGATCATCGTCATCGACGACGGCAGCCAGGACGATACCGCCGCCGCCGCAGAAAAGGTGCCTCCAACGGTCGGCATCCCATGCCGCGTATTTCGCCTCGAAGCCAACCGCGGCAAGGGCTACGCCGTCCGCACCGGCGTCACAAAAGCGATCGGCCAGTACATCATGTTCGCCGACAGCGGCTGCTGCGTCCCCTACCACAACGTCCTGCACGGCCTCGAGATGATCGAGTCCGGCGAATGCGACATCGCACACGGCTCGCGAAAAATGGCCGGCTGCCGAATACACCGCCCGCAGGACCGCTGGCGTCGCCTCTGCTCCAGGGCCTTTCGCTGGATGGTCCACACATGGCTCAAAATGCCGCCCAACCTCACCGATACCCAGTGCGGCTTCAAGATCTATCGCGCCGAAGTCGCCCGCAAGCTTTACGCCGAATGCGTCACCGACGGCTTCAGCTTCGACGTCGAGATCATCGTCCGTGCCCACCGCTACGGCTACCGCATCAAGGAATTCCCCGTCGAGTGGACCTGCGACTGCGACAGCCGAATCACCCTGAGCCGCACCTCATGGCGCGTCTTCGCCGAACTCCTCAAGATCAAGCGCATCCTCGGCCAGGAAATCCCAGCCGCCGCCAAAGACCTCCAACCCTGACCACAGCACCAAAGCCCACCGTCGCATTCTCCCGACGTCCGCATCCCTGGCCTGCGTCGACCCTGGAGAGCAAAACCGTTTGGGCAGAGGCCAAAATCCCGCCTCAATCAAAGTCCGTCGCTAACGACCGGTCCCGATAATGCTCGAACATCCGCCGGATCTGGAACGGCAGCACCCGCCCTTGCGACAGCGGCGGAATAGCATCCTCTGCAAAAAACTCAACCCCCAGAGTCTCCACACTCGTCCGCGCGGCGCCCCCCGTTATCTCACAAAGAAAGAACATCTTGTAAATATGAAACGGAAACGCCGGCCGATGCGCATGCCGGCTCCGGTCCCAAACCGCACACAGCTTGGCCACCCGCACCTCAAAGCCGCTCTCCTCCACAACCTCCCGCCCAACCGCCTCGCTCGGCGAATCCCCCACGTCGGCCCATCCTCCCGGCAGCGTCCAAAGCCCGTCGATCGCCTCCTTCACCAGCAGGATCCGCCCATCCCGAAAAACCGCCCCCCGCACGTCGATCTTCGGCGTCGCATACCCCTTCTCCCCGCGAAACACCTCCACCAGCCCGGCCGCCGCACCGCCGCCGCCCGCCTCCATCATCTCCGCCGCAATCCCCCGAACCGCCTCATAACGCTCAATCTCGAACGGATTCTCCGTATAAGTCAGCCCGCTCTGTGCAAGCGCCGCTAACCGCTGCGCCCACAATAACCATTGCCCATCCATTAAGTCACCTCGCCCACTGAATTCCACATGTCATCACGGCAGGCAAATAATACCCCGCCCCCGCCCATTCCACAACATTTCCTCGCAAACGGCCAGAACTGTCGCATTCTCCGGATGTCCACATTCCAAACCCAACATGTGGCGACAATGAAGAGCAAAACCGGGTGGGCAGAGGCCAAAATCAGGAGCAGGCGGCCCAGCTAAAAAAGATTTGCCAAAAAGATTACTTGTGCAATCGCATGAACACTGTACAATGGACGACGTACATCTGATAGAACTCTTTTCCAGACCCCTCTGTTTGGCGATTCACCCAATAGGAGCATCATGGCAAAAACACTAAAGACCTCCGCCGAAGGCAGGAAATGTGCATATCCGAAATGCAACCGTCTTTTGAGCATCTACAATCACGATGCGTACTGCCACGTACACCGCGACCAGGTAAGCCAGGGCCCGGGCCAAAAGGACCCATACCGCCATCCCACAACCTGACCCCCCAAAGATAAAACGCGCGAAGCGCTGCCGCTGTATTTAACCCTTAGGGAACTAAGAGCC
>JACZKQ010000094.1 GCA_014859965.1 Phycisphaerae bacterium | reverse complement strand
CATCCAGATACAGCCCCACGTCCTCGGCCAGTTTCACGAGCCGCCCTAACCGCGCAAGCGCCCCCGCGTCCGGCCGATCCGCCCCCGCCATGAACCGCCCCACCTGCAAATGAATCCGAACCACGTTGGCCCCCAGCGCCTTCATCTCGGCAAAGTCTTCCTCCACACGCCCCCACTCACTCTCCCAGTAATCCTCCAGCAGCCGACCCGCATCGTCATGGTCGTAATTGACGCCCCACGCCACAAACCGCTCAGCCGATTCGCCGCGGACAAAGTGCGTACGGTCCTCGCTGATGCGAATCCAGGGGAGCGGGGCTTGGCTGGCGGCGGAAACGGACAGATCGAACGCAAGCATGATCAAGCATTTTGCGAGTATTTGTTTCATGGGCGAATCCTCACAACAAGGGGTTGGACCTTAATTTCGCATCTTCATGTTCTCTATTCGGTATTTGCCGTAATACTCGCCAGAGAAGACAATTGCAGCAGAAGGTTAGAAATGCCTTAAAGAAGAAAGTCGCCCTGCCGTTTTTAGTGAGGAATTGCAGCGAGGCCGGAGTCTGTATGATAACCTCACTTGGGTCCTTTGCATCCGTTCTGGTGACTTTCGGCGACCACTCCGGGTTCTTTACCTTATAGCTACTGCCGTTACTGTCTAAAGCTTCCAAAGCGGCGCCCTTGGCGGATAGCCTCAGTATTTCATGCGGAGACTGGATTTCTTCACGGCTAATCAGAACACCATCCAACGTAAAATCAGCTGTGTCCTGTGTTCATACGTACTGAGGCGCCCATCTTTGATCCAGATCTCGTAGTTGCCGCACGTTTCCACAAACCAGCTTCGCAAGAAAACGCCGTTGTTCTTGTAGGCTTGAATTGTTCCGTACTGCTGATTCGACAGATAAATTCGACCGTCATCAGCAATCGCCAATCCGCCGATGTACGCCAGGGGAAACTCTTCACCTTTTAGCTTCTCTCTGAAAGCGCGTGGGATCTTCGTAAGACCTTGGCCCCCGAACATTCCCAAGGCGGCAATCCACAGTAAAGCCAGAAAAGCTGTAACGGTTCCCAAAGCAGTAATGCTACGTGCTGTTCTCCCGTGGCTGCGCGCCGACCCCCCTGCAAGCAACCACACGAAGGCCATGAAGAACGCGCACAGAGAAGTGATTATCAGTGTACGTGTGCCGTAATGCACGCATGCGGGGTATTTCATGGCCGCGTAGCCCGCAGTTGCATACAGCACCTCTATCAAAGTCAGCATGAAGAGCAGAACCAGCAGAGCCAGGAAGTATTTTAGAAGCTTCTTCAAAACACAGCCTCAAAATCTCACTGGGCCGCCTGCTGTTCTTTAAGGTTCCGACCGACGCTTAGAGTATGTTCTATTATTTCTTCGGTCAACTCATGGCCTTTCAACAGCGGGAAGCCTTCCCACACGACGTACCCCTCCGGCTCGATCAGGAGCACGTGGGGGATGCCGAAGACGCCTAATTGCTTCTTGGTGCGGGCCTGTGTGTCGATTGCACTGTAGAAGTTGATCTGCGGGTCCTTCAGCTTGCGTACGTCGGCCTCCGTTTCGTCGGAGATGCCGATGACGACAAGTTCGTCTTTGTACTTTTCGTGAAACGTATTGAGCAGCGAAAGCGACCTTCGGCACGGCGGGCACCACGTGGCCCAGAATTCTATGAGGACGTATTTGCCGGCCGTGTCCGGTTTGTCGGTGAGCCATTTCTCGACGATCAGCTCGGGGGCCTTTTCCCAGAGGATGCTGTCGGCCCAGAGACGCTTCTCGTCCTCGGGCACGGGCGAGTTGTAATCCGTATCGAACGGCGAATTCGACGCGAAGCGCGGAATGTCATACGGATCGGCCTGCCCCTTGGCCGCCTTCTCCGCCGCCTCATCGACGGTCGGGCCGGGCAGAAGCGATTCCTCCTCCGCCGCGGGCGCATGGGGACAGCACGGCGCCGCGTCCTGCTGCGCCTGCGGTGCAGCCTCCCGTTTGTCGCAGCCGCCAACCCACCAGACACAACACACCAGAATTCCCAACAACGCATGAATCCGCATAACGCATTCCCTTCTTCGCCAAATGTTCCGTCAATTACTCCGCACCCACGCCGCCCGGCCGATACCACAGCGACTCCCAATACGCACGGTCCGTCGCATACACGTCGATCCGCGCGTCGTCGGGCAAATCCGCCGGCAGCACGCCATACCGCTTCATCTCCCGCACATAAGACGCCAGCGGCCGAAAGTCCGGCATGTCGAACCGCTTGATCTTCTCCAGGTGCGCCTTGCCCGCCCGGCACAGCGCCAAAATCTTCCGATAGTCCGCATCGTCGGCGCTCTCAAACACCACGACCGGCTCGCCGAGCTTTCCGTCGGCAAGCCGCCGCCGACACGACCCGTAGCCGCCCGCCTCCTTCGCCAGCGGCCCAAGCAGCATCAGCGACTTGTCCGGCCGACTCAGGTTGAACAGCGCATGCCGCGCCATCCGGCACCGCACGTCGTCAAAGTCCGGATTCGACAGCACAAACCCCATCTCGTCCGAAAGAAACCGCGGCACCGGCAGACGCCTGTCATGACAGCCGCCGCACCGGCGCTCGATCGCCTCCTCGGCCGGCTTCGACTCGGGCCACGCACGATCCGCCGTCTCCAACTGGCTCTTCGGCCAGTCGCCGATCGTCCCGGTCCCCAGCGCCGCATACGTGCCCGGATACACCGCCCCCGACTCGATCCAATACCGCACGACGTCCTTCTCCCGCTGCGAAAGCCGCACGTCGTAATGTGCCCCGTCCAGCTTGTTCATCAGCGGACTGGCCGATGTCCCCACCGCCCGCGGCGGCAGATTCGTCTCAAGGCGGTCGCGCCCGTCCGAGACCTGCTTGGCGGTCACCGTCAGCGCAAAATAACTGTGCGAATACATCGGCCCGTAATCGCCGCACAGCACAACGCCCCCCTCGCGCCGGTCATAATCATGACACCGCACGCAGTGCCGGTCGAGGATCGGCTGAATGTCCCGAGGAAAATCGAACACGTCCGGCACGTCGGCAATCGGCGCAATCCGGCTCGCCTCCCGATCCAGCGCCATCAAGTTCCGCCGCGGCACGGCAATCGTCTTTGTCCGCCGCTCGTGGCAGCCCACGCACCCCGTCGTCTCACCCGGCTCGACGGTGCAGAAGCTGTGCATGCGCTTGACGGAGTTGTTCTCGGCATCCAGCGCCACGAAGAACAGGCTCCGCATCGCCGGCGCCTCGAAGTACGCCGACCCGTCCGCCTCCACAGGCACCGTCCCCAGCACCCGCTCTAACGTAAACGTGCCGCCGAACGTCATGGGGACCATCTTGCCCGTATAATTCACCGGCTTGGGCAGGCTGTCGAGCACCAGCAGTTTCTTGATCTCACCGCGTTTGACGCCGACCATGTTGCGGCCTTCGTACACATCCGAAAGGACGAGCCTGCCGACAGGATCGGTCAGATCGACGCGCGAGGGTATGACCGGCTCACGCGGACGCGCCCGCAGCGGGCGGGGCTCGTGCAGTTCGACGCCGGCGCGGGCCAGAGCAGGCGGCAGCGAATAGAGTTCGTGCGTGCCGCCCGAGCCGTCCATCACGTAGAGTGACGCCTTACGGGCGACGAGAAAGCAATCCGGCCCGAGGGCGTAGGCGTCGCGCCAGTTGTCTTCCTTGCTTATGCGTCGGGCGGAAGGTTTGTCGTCGGGCCCTTTCTTAGGGCTGACGACGGTCACCGCCCCGGCGTGCTCGGCCCGGCCGTGCTCCGGCGAGAAGATCGCAACCACGTCGTCCGTGCCCGGCACCGGCCGCGCGTCGATCATCAGCGTGTGCGGATGCATGTTCCCGTAATACACCATCTGCCCCGTCCCGTCGGGGTTGCACGTCCAGAGGTGATGGAAGCCGACCCGGCTGCGGTCGACATATTCCCATCGCTCGTAGATGATCCGGCCGTCCGGCAGAGGCCACGGCGTATTGTCATGCTCGATATTCGCCGAGATGGCCCGCATCCCCGTGCCGTCCGCCTCGCACCGGTAAAGGATCGCCACCTGCGAATACCAGCACGGCACCCACCGGTTGCACCGGCTCGAACAGAACATGATCCCCCCGTCTGGCAGATACGTCGGCTCGATGTCGTCATACGGCCCGTCCGTAAGCTGCCGCAGATCCGAACCATCCACGCCGATCTCATACAGGTGAAAATAATCCGACCCGCCCCGCCGATACGAAAAGAGAATCTTCGCCCCGTCATAATGCACCTGGGGGTCGCGAACGCTCCCGGCCGCATCGTCCAGAAGCACCGTGACCTCCCCGGTCCGCACATTCAACACGCAAAGCTGCCCCCTCGCCCGGTAAAGCTTATGACCCACATCCTGCACATAGT
>JACZKQ010000093.1 GCA_014859965.1 Phycisphaerae bacterium | reverse complement strand
GTTCTTCTGTTTGTGGGGGCGGAGGGTTTGGGAGTGCGGTGGTCGTGTAGAAAAGGTACCAGGTACCGCTGGCGCGTGGGCGGCGGTGAAGTTGTTGGGGGCGGTATGTTAAGGAGAGATAGCGGGTGGAATCGCCTTTGGCGATGGCTGTTTTATGCTGGATTCCCGCCTGCGCGGGAATGACAAATGGGGGGTGTTTTATGCTGGGTCCTCGCCTGCGCGGGAATGACAAGTGGGGGGGCGCGGACGAACGTGGGCGCACGTGGCATTGCCAGGGTTGGGATTGCTTCGCTTTGCTCGCAATGACATTTGGGGGGCGCGGACGAACGTGGGCGCACGTGGCATTGGCAGGGTTGAGATTGCTTCGCTTTGCTCGCAATGACAGTGGGGGGTGTCTGTGCGGCGTTTGATTTTGGTTATGGCTGGGGTTTGGGGGTTTGGGGCATTACTTTCTTTTCGTAGTTGGTTCTGAAAGTTACGGTGATCCAGCCGAAGATGAGGCCGACGATGCAGGCTATCATTTCTGGGACGGCGATTTCGATGTATTGGGCCATTGTGCCGGCCTTGTGCATATAGGCGAAGGCGAAAAAGACGCCGGCGCCGACGAAGATTGCGGGGATGAAGTTGGCGATGGGGATTTTTTCCAGGCACATCACGGGAATGACCACAAAGAAGACCGCCAGGGCCGTGCCCCAGTAGCCTCCCATTGCTCCGCTCAGTAGGCCGGCGAGTTCGAATATGGCGACGGAGGCGACGATGCCGAGGAAGTATCCGACGGCGGTCTTGCCGGCCATTTTCAGGTTGCAGCCGGCGAGGAAGTACATGGCCCACGCCTGGAACGCGACCCAGCCGATGAGGCCGGGGCCGCCGATGGATTCGGGGCCGATCTTTATGTAGGGTGCTATGAGCATGAGGACGGCTGCCTGGAGTGCGACGAAGATCGGAAAGACGATGAATTTGCGAAACGGCATAAGGACTCCTTCAATAGACGTTGATTTTTGACGGCAGTTTACCCGTTAGGCTGGGTTAATCAAGCGCAAAATTCTGCTCCTCGGGGATGGCGGTGGCTGATGGGCGGGGGAAAAAGGCGTTGACAGGCGGGCAGAATTGGATAATCTGATTGGGCGTCGGGGCTTTTGTGGCGCCGGGCCGTGGGATGGGGGGATGATGTTACTTTTTTGTCAGGAGGTCGTTATGGTGCGTTTGCGGGTTTTGGCGGTGGTGCTGGTGATGTTGGTTTCGGCCGCGGGCTGCGGTCGCGGGAAGCAGGCCGGGAACGCGAAACTGGCGAAGCAGGGCTTTGTGCCGCTGTTTAACGGCAAGGATTTTACGGGGTGGGAGGCGAAGGGCGGCGCTCAGTGGTTTGTGGAGGATGGGAATCTCGTCGGCACTCAGGGCGAGAAGAATGCGCCGGGGGACCTGTTCACGACGCGTCAATTCAGCGATTTTGAGCTGGTGGTGGAGTATCGTGCGGAGTGGCCGTGTAACAGCGGCGTGTGGTTCCGGTTCCAGAACGACGGCAAGGCGTACCAGGCGGACATCCTGGAGTATACGAATCCGGAGGCGTATTCGGGAACGCTGTATTGTCCGGGGAAGATGTTTTTGGCGCGGAATCTGGATAAGGAGCTTGAGAACCGCGACGGGTGGAACACGATGCGCATCCTGACGCAGGGCACGAAGACGCAGATCTGGCTCAACGGGGTGCAGACGGCGGACGTGGAGGATGACACGACGGATTCGGGCTCGATCGGGTTCCAGGTGCATGCCGGCGCGGAGTTCGGCGTGATGAAGATCGTGGTGCGGGAAATGATGATTAAGGAACTGTAGTTCATTTTCTATTTACTCTTTACTATTCTATTTTCTATTTAGCTGAAGGTGGCGAGATGGCAAAAGCAAGTGCTGCGAAGCTGGCGCAATCGGCGCTGGAACAGGGTGCGGGGATTGTGCGGCTGGCTCCGAACTGGGTGCCGCGGTCGTTTTGTGTGCCGGGTCGGCGGATCAAGCTGCATCCGGACGATTACTATGCGATGGGCGGGGAGCGCGGCGGGATCGATGAGCGATGGTTTTCGTCGACGACGCCGGCGGACAACGGGCCTTTGACGTCGGAGAACGAGGGGCTGAGCTTTATCGTGTTCGAGGACGGCGGGCAGACGAAGAAGGTGCTGCTGGCCGAGGCAGTGCAGGAGTTGAAGGCGGCGCTGGTCGGTGCGCGGCTTTGGGATGCGTACAAGTGCTGGCCGATGTATTCGAAGTTCTTCGACAACAAGTGGGCGCTGCCGCACCACATTCACCATGACGATGCGTTTGCGGGGCTGACCGGTCAGATGGGCAAGCCGGAGGCGTATTATTTTCCGCCGCAGGCGAACAATTACGGCGGTGAGTATCCGTATACGTTCTTCGGGCTGGAGCCTGGGACGACGCGGGACGAGGTGAGGAAGTGCCTGGAGGATTTCGAGAAGGGCGACAATAAGCTGACGAGTCTTTCGAAGGCGTATCGGCTGGACGTGGGGACCGGGTGGGATGTGCCGCCGGGCGTGCTGCATGCGCCGGGGAGCATGTGCACGTACGAGCCGCAGAAGGCGTCGGATGTGTTTGCGATGTACGAGTCGCTGTCGTCGGGCGATACGGTGGTGCCGAAGGCGCTGCTTTGGAAGGACACGCCGAAGGACAAGGTGGGGCGTGTGGAGCACCTGCTGGACGTGATCGACTGGGACCTGAACGTGGATCCGAACTTCCGGGCGAACCGGTTCATGGCGCCGCGGCCGGTGGAGCCGATGGATGCGATGATGAAACAGGGGTATATCGATCAGTGGATCTGCTACCGTTCGGCGGCGTTCAGCGCCAAGGAACTGACGGTGCTGCCGGGCGCCACGGTGACGATCAAGGACAGCGCCGCGTACGGGCTGATCATGATGCAGGGGCACGGGACGCTGGGCGTCTGGGACATCGAGACGCCGACGATGATTCGGTACGGGCAGTTGACGCACGACGAGTACTTCGTGAGCGAAGCGGCGGCGCAGGCGGGCGTGAAGATCAGCAACCCGTCGAAGAGTGATCCCATCGTGATGCTGAAGCATTTCGGGCCGGCGAATCCGGACTTGAAGCTGTAGAACCCGGAACAGCGGGATGCGGCGCGACAGAATAATCATGGATTGAGAGGTGCAGTTATGAAGAAGATATCGATTGGCAGTTGGGCGTATTCGATCGGGCCTTATGAGAAGAATCCGATTCCTTGGAACGACGTGGTCAGCAAGCTGAAGGAGCTGGACTTCGACGGCGTCGAGCTGGGCGGTTTCGGGATTCATCCGAACCCGGATCTTATGCCGGAGAAGGGCCAGCGCGAGGAGGTCAAGGCGCAGATGGCCGACCTGGGTCTGGGCTTTTCGGGACTGGCGGCGAACCTGTGGGGCGAGCACCTGGTGGACGCCGAGGACAACAAGGCGTACCTGGAATGCTTCCGGAAGAATCTTCAGTTCTGCCTGGACCTGGGCATTCCGGCGATTCGGGTGGACGCGGTGCAGCCGCCGACGATCTTCGAAAAGGTGGATTACAATACGGCGCTGCGGCGCGTGGTGGACACGTGGAAGGCGTGCACCGCTGAGGCGGCGGATGCGGGCGTTCGCGTGGCGTGGGAGTTCGAGCCGGGCTTTGCCTTCAACAAGCCGTCGGATATCCTGCGGATCGTCGACGCCGTCAACCACGACAACTTCGGCGTGATGTTCGATTCGTCGCACGGGTATATGGTGGCGGTGGTCGGGGCGCGGCAGCCGGGCGAGAAGGAAACGCTCAAGGGCGGCGTGGTGGAACTGGCGCAGAAGCTGCGCGGCAAGATCAACCATATTCATTTGATCGATTCGGACGGGACGCTGCACCACGACGAGACGTCGACGCATGCGCCGTTCGGGGCGGGCAAGGTGGATTTCGGCGCGCTGCTGACGGAGCTCAACAAGAACGACATGGGGCACGACTGGTGGACGATCGATCTGTGCTTCTGGGAGAATGCGTGGGACGTGACCGCCCGGTGCAAGGAAGCGGTGGACAAGCTGAACGCCAGGTATGGCGGATAATCAGAGGCGACAGACGCCTTTTCTGGCAAGGAGAATTATATGGCAAAGAAACTGAATGTCGGGCTGATCGGGTGCGGTTTCATGGGCAAGGCCCATTCGAACGCCTATCTGAAGATGAACAAGTTTTTCGACGTGGGGCATGAGGTCGTCATGAAGTGCGTCTGCGACAACAACGCCGACCGGGTCAAGGCGTTCGGCGACAACTGGGGCTGGCAGAGCACCGAGACGGACTGGCGGAAGATGATCGCGCGGGACGATATCGACCTTGTGGACATCTGCACGCCGAACAATACGCACCACGACATCGTTTTGGCGGCTGCGGCGGCGGGCAAGATGGTCGCGCTGGAGAAGCCTCTGTCGATGAATGCCGAAGAGGGCGTTCCGATGGTCGAGGCGGTCGAAAAGACGGGCAAGCCGAACATGGTGTGGTTCAATTATCGGCGCGTGCCGGCGGCGGCGCTCACGAAGCAGATCCTCGCCGAAGACCGCATCGGACGGGTGTTCCATTACCGTGCGAAGTATTTGCAGGATTACACGATCAGTCCGGACGTGCCGCAGGGCGGCGACGCGCTGTGGCGCCTGGACGCGGCGGTGGCGGGTTCGGGGGTGACCGGCGACCTGCTGGCACACTCGATCGACACCGCGATGTGGCTGAACGGCGCGATTACGCGGGTGACGGCGAAGACGAAGACGTTTGTCACGGAACGCAAGCATGCGCTGACGGGCCAGGTGCAGCCGGTGACGATCGACGACGCGTGCATGTTCCTGGC
>JACZKQ010000092.1 GCA_014859965.1 Phycisphaerae bacterium | reverse complement strand
GGGTATGAGCATCCGGATCTGGCGGAGGCGACGCGGCTCTTGTGTGAGCGCATCAAGTCTGACGTTGGTGGGCTTAAGGATTTCTACACCCATGCGGAGGGGGGGCAGTGGGCGGAGGCGTGCCGCGAATTGCGCAAGTATTATGCGGCCACCCAGAAGCCCGATGGCGTCCCCGACCCCAATTACGATCTTGCACGGGCAAATGCAATCGTCGCGGGCCAGTTAAGTCATGCGGGGCTTGCGCGCCACGATCCGCCGCCGATCGACTGGGCGTGGATGAAGACGACGGACTGGTACGAGCATAAGAACTTTCTGAACCGGGGGGCCGCGGTAGGGGTGCTTGCGGATGCGGCGTACCATACGGCAAACGCCGCGTGGGCAGGGCGGTTTCGGGAGGTGTTTTACGACTGGGTGAACGAGAACCCCAAGCCCGAGGTGATGCGCGGGCCGGACTACCCGACGTGGCGGACGTTGGATACGGCCGCGCGGTTAGGCTGGCTGGCCTCGCGATTTACAAAGGTGACGGCGACGGCGGCGGTGGATGACGAGTTGTGGGCCAACTACCTGTATTCGATCTGGGAGCACGTCGACTACCTGAAGAACGACGACTTTTCCGGCGGCAACTGGCTGGCCACGATCACGTCGGCGGTGACGGATGCGGCCGGGCGATTCCCGGAGTTCGTCGACCGGCGGATGTGGCTGGAATACGGCAAAACGGGTTTCGAGCGAAACGTCATGCGGGATGTCCACGCGGACGGCAAGGAGATGGAGGATGCGCCGGGGTATATCTGCATGGCGTACGGGGCGATGTTAGCGACGCTGCGGTCGCTGGAGGACGAAGGGATAACGACCACGGCCGAGGTGCGGCAGCGGTTGGAGCGTGTGCAGGATTTCCTGGCGGCCGTCACCGCGCCCGACGGGATCATGCCGTCGATCGGCGATTGGGGCGGTTGCGAGCCGTACGCGCTGCCGGCGGCGGCGGAGTATTTCGGGCGACAGGATATTCATTACGTTCTTTCGAAGGGGCGCCAGGGCGTGGCGCCGTCGTTCTCTTCGATCAACTTTCCGCAGGGCGGTTGGACGATCATGCGAAGCCCGTATGAGGAGCGGCCGTACGAGAACGCCCGGCACCTCGTGTTCAAGACCAGTTCGGGTTCGCACGGGCATTTTGATGTGCTTGCGATTACGGCGTACGCGTACGGGCGCCCTCTGCTGATCGATCCGGGGATTGCCAGCTATGAGCACGAGGACATCCAGCGGTATCTGAAAACGGCGTATCATAATACCGTGTGCATTGACGGGCTGAATCAGCCGCGATGGCGCGGCAGGACCGACGCGTGGTTTTCCAATGCCGCGGTCGATTACGTCAGCGGCTTCTGCGAGGAGTATGCGGGCCTGACGCACCGAAGAAGCATTCTCTTCGTCCGGCCCGACTATTGGGTCGTCAGCGACCGGATCACCGGCGCAGGCGACCATCGTTATGAGCAGAACTGGCACTTTGCAGCCGATGCTGCGCCGTCGGCGGAGGCGGTGACGAAACGTGTCCGCACCAATCATGCCTCCGGCGGCAACCTGCTGATCGTGCCGCCGGACGGCAGCGAGCATGAGTGCGAGGCGTTTGATTTTTTCATTGCGGAACAACGAATGACGGGCGTGAAAAGCAATGTCCCGGCCAGGGGATTTCGTTACGCAGCGCAGGGGCCGCCGCCGGCCGCATTCGACCTCGTGCTTTATCCGTACAACGGGGCGGACGCACCGGGGTTGTCTGTGGAAACTCTGACGCAGGATAAGGGCGATAGCTTGACCGCGCTGAAGGTGGTCGCCGGCGACGGCATCGATTACGTTTTCATGACAACGCCGGGCGCGGGACGGAGCAGCTTTGCCGATGCGGACGTTGCCATTGACGCGGAAGTTCTGCTCATCCGCACCTCGGCGGGCAAAGTTCGCACTCTGGCGGGCCGGGACGTGTGCAGAGTTGTCTTCCGGGGACATACTTACGTCGAGCAAAAGGACCCGGCTGGCAGCGTGTGTATTCAGGATCCATAAAGGTCCGCTTTGGTTTTCTGAGCGGATGGGCCATGCGTTGCGGGCCTTTGCGTTTCGAGTCAGGGCAGGCGCATTCTCCGGATGTCCGCATTCCAAACCCACCTGTGGCGACAATGGAGAGCAAAACCGGGTGGGCAGAGGCCAGAATCAGGAGCATCTGTTCGCTGGGGGGGATTTTGGCCTCTGGGGCCCCGACCGGTTTTGCTCGGCCTTGGCGGCGCCGGCTGCCCAGCGAGTTATGAGGAGAATGCGTTTGCCCTGCGTTTCGGGTTGACGGCCTGCCGCCGGGGAGGTAGGCTATATATGGGGAGGGGCAGTGCGATTCGGGTACTTGCGGAGTAGTGGTTTGCGGCGGATTTTGTTTCTGGCTCTGGCGGTGTTGGGGGCAGCGGTGTTCTGCGGGTCTTGCGAAAAGGCCCCGTCAGCAGACGCTGCGCCGGTGTATCGATGCCGCGTGGTGAAGCGCTATCCCCATGATCACCAAGCCTTTACCCAGGGCCTGGCGTTCGAGGACGGCTGTCTCTACGAAGGGACGGGCCTCTATGGCGCCTCGACCCTTCGCAAGGTCGGTCTGCGGACAGGAGCAGTGCTGACCAGCCTGGACCTGCCGCGGGACTGTTTCGGCGAGGGCATTGCAATCGCCGGCGATCGAATCGTCCAGTTGACATGGCAGGAGGGGGTCGGCTTCGTCTACGACAAGGCCACCTTCGAGCAGATCGGCGAGTTCGAGTACGACGGCGAGGGCTGGGGACTGACGTACGACGGCACGCGATGGATCATGAGCGACGGCACTGCGCGTCTGCGGTTCCTCGACGCCGAAACGTTCGAAGAGACCGGCCGCCTCGATGTACACGACGAAAAAGGCCCGGTCGAGTCACTCAACGAACTGGAATACGTCGACGGCCTCATTTACGCCAACATCTGGCCCGAATGGGTCGCCGCCATAATCTCGCCCCAAACAGGCCGCGTCGAAGGCTGGATCGACCTCACAGAAGTCTACAAGCCGACAGGCCGCGGCGCACAAGACAAGATCCCTAACGGCATCGCATACGACCCCATCGAAAAACGCCTCTTCATAACAGGAAAGCTCTGGCCTGCAGTCTTCGAAATTTCACTGATAAAAGCTGAATAGAAGACGCTGCCGCCGGCGACAGTAAGGTGTCCAGGCGATAATTTTTTTCAGAAATATCTTGCATGTGCGTGGTTTGGGGTGATAATATAATTAGACAATTATGTCTGATTGGAAAAGGGGACAATCATGGCAGCCAGCGGCCTTATCTGCGTATTATGCATCCTCAGTGCAGCCCTTCCGGGCAGCGATCCAACCATTGACCAGTGCCGGGTGACGGACGTCGTGCGCTACTGCGGCAACGGCGACTTCATCTGCAAGGTCGACGATGTGCCCAGCCTCGACGGCGTACAAGTCCGCGTCAAGACGCGCGGCCTCCTGCCCGCCGAAGACCCGGTAAAGGCAAAAGAGATCGACCATCTCGTCAGCACGGACCTCACAAACGCGGGCCGCATCATCCTCAAGCACGTGCGCATGCGGAACTATTTCCGCGTCGAGGCGGACGTCGAGGTCGACGGCCGTCCCTTGGCTCATACCCTTGCCGCCGGCGGCATTCCGCAGCAGCAGCCCGCAAGCAAACCGGTTCTTGCCCCGGCTCCGGCCCCCGCACCCACACCAGCCCCAACGCAACCGACAGTCGCAACGACCTCGCTCACTGCAAAGGAGCGGGCGCTCCTGCACCGCCTGGTGCCGCAAACCGTCCGTCCGGCCGCCGGACCCAGGACCGGCACGACGCTGGCCCTCCGCGGCACGACCGACATTTCGAATATCCGCGAAGACACGACCTTCGAAGAGGCCCTGGAGATCATTCGCAACGCCGTCCAACCGCCGTTGCCGATGGTCGTCATGTGGAAGGACATCGAGGAAAACGCGTTCGTCGAGAAGACGACCCCGGTGGGCATCGAAGGCCTCGGCAGCACCACGCTGGGCCAGGCCCTTAAACTGGTCCTGCTGGGCGTCGGCGCCAAAGGCCAGCAACTGGAATACGTCGTGGATGGCGGACTCATCACCATCGCCAGCAAAGCGATGGGCCTCGGCGACAGGCGGTACACCCGCGCATACGATGCCGGCGAGGTATTAGCCGCTCCGGCAGGGCTTTCCGGCATGATGGGCGGCTACGGTGGGGGAGGCTACGGCGGCGGCATGGGTGGAATGGGTGGAATGGGTGGAATGATGGGTGGCATGGGAGGCATGGGCAATATGGGCAACTTCGGTGGCAGTTTTGGCAACGCAGGCGGCTCCTTCGGCGGCAACAACCGAATTTCCGGCGGCGCAAACACAAACCGCCGGCCAGGCAGCAGATGATCCTGCCGCAGATGCCGGCAAAATCAGAGGCACTCGAACAAATCGACCGCACGTCCTGTAACAAAAGCCTGAACAGCATGACGTTGCCCCACTATCGGACCGTCCGATAAACGCAGCCGATTGCGTTTTCAACCGCGAGAAGCGGTTTCGTATTAAGGCTCACCGGCGAATTACCGATAAAAGTGTTATTCAGTCCGAGAGTCTGTCGACAGCTAACCTGAATCAGAGGTTTTAAGGAAAATTTTAAATGCGAACGGTTCGAACCTTCGTTGTAAAGCCCACATTGCCAAAGCCGCTCGAAAACCTGCGGCTTATCGCCAATAATCTCTTTTGGACCTGGAACAGTGAATTCACCGAACTGTTCAAGCGCATCGACAACAATCTCTGGCAGGAGTGCACCCATAACCCCGTCAAGCTCCTGGGAACAGTCTCGCAGGCGCGGCTCGAAGACCTGGCCGAGAACGAAGGCTTCCTTTACCAGTTGCAGCAGGCCACGGAAAAGCTCCAGGAGTCGCTCAACGCGCCGACCTGGTACGACAAAGTCTACGCCAAGGCCAGCAAGCCCGTCATCGCGTACTTCAGCGCCGAGTTCGGCATACACGAATGCCTGCCGATCTACTCCGGCGGCCTCGGCATCCTCGCCGGCGACCATCTCAAGAGTGCCTCGGACCTGGGCGTCCCGCTGGTCGGCGTCGGCCTCCTCTACCAGAAGGGCTACTGCCGCCAGTATCTCAATACCGACGGCTGGCAGCAGGAACACTACATCGATAACGATTTCCACAACATGCCCGTCGAAATGGTCCGCAAAACGGGCCGCCGCCCGCTGACGGTCAGCGTCCAATTCCCCGGCCGCAACGTCCTCGTCCAGATATGGCGGGCGACCATCGGCCGCACAGTGCTCTACCTCCTCGACTCCAATCTGCCCAAGAACGCCCCCGAGGACCGGATCATCACCCAGTCCCTCTACGGAGGCGACGTCGAAATGCGTATCTGCCAGGAGATCATCCTCGGCATCGGCGGCATGAAGGCCCTCCTCGCGATGGGCATCGAGCCGACCGTCTGCCACATGAACGAAGGACACGCCGCCTTCATGGCCCTCGAACGCGTCCGCCGGCTCCGCAGCGGCAAGGGAATGACGTTCGAAGAAGCCGTCGAAGCCGCAAAATCAAGCAACGTCTTCACCGTCCACACGCCCGTCGCCGCCGGCAGCGACGAATTCAAACCGGAGCTGATGGACAAGTACTTCGGCCATTACTACGGAAAGCTGGGCATCAACCGCAAACAGTTCCTCGCACTCGGCCGCGTCAACGGCGACGACGAAAACGAGCAGTTCAAAATGCCCGTCCTCGCCATTCGCATGAGTTCCTACCGCAACGGCGTCAGCCAGTTGCACGGCGAAGTCTCCCGAAAGATATGGAGCCAGTTGTGGCCGGAACTCCCCGGCGAAGAGATCCCCATCAAGTCCATCACCAACGGCGTCCACGCCAAAACGTGGCTCAGCGCCGAGATGAACGGGCTCTTTGAACGCTATCTCGGTTCCCGCTGGAGCGACGAAGTCGTCGACAAGTCGATATGGCACCAGCTCGACCAGGTCCCCGACGAGGAACTCTGGCGCATTCACCAGCGCTGCAAAGAGCGCCTGATCGGCTTCTCCCGCCGCCGCCTCAAAATGCAGATGCAGCGCCGCGGCGCCTTCCACACCGAACTGGGCTGGGCCGAGGAAGTGCTCGACCCGGAAGCCCTGACCATCGGATTCGCACGCCGCTTCGCCAGCTACAAGCGCGGCAATCTCCTTCTCAAGGACGTCGAGCGTCTGGTCCGCCTGCTCAGCGACACGGAAAAGCCCGTGCAGTTCATCTTCGCCGGCAAGGCCCACCCCAAAGACAACGCCGGCAAAGAGATCATCCGCCAGGTCGTCCACTTCGCCAAGCAGCAGGACGTCCGCCGGCGCATCGTCTTCCTGGAGGACTACGATATCGACGTCGCCCGCTACCTCGTGCAGGGAGTCGACGTCTGGCTGAACAATCCGC
Organism: Phycisphaerae bacterium; assembly: GCA_014859965.1. Classification (GTDB taxonomy): domain Bacteria; phylum Planctomycetota; class Phycisphaerae; order Sedimentisphaerales; family Anaerohalosphaeraceae; genus JACZKQ01. Next base: position 12,369 of record JACZKQ010000092.1, on the reverse strand, counting down.
GTCGCCCCATGGAGGCCAGCGGCACCAGCGGCATGAAGGCCGCCATCAACGGCGTGCTCAACATGAGCGTCCTGGACGGCTGGTGGGTCGAAGGCTACACCCCCGAGGGCGGCTGGATCATCGGCGCAGGCGAGGAATACGAGGACACCGAATACCAGGACAAGGTCGAGTCCCAGGCGATATTCAATCTGCTCGAAAACGAGGTCGTTCCCCTGTTCTATTCGCAGGGCAAGGACCGCCTGCCCCGGCGATGGATTCACCGCATGAAGAACACCGTCAAGTGGTGTGCGCCGCGGTTCAATACCAGCCGCATGGTCGCCGAGTACACCCGCAAGTTCTACAACCCCGCCGCCGCCCGCTGGCGATACCTCACCGCCGAGGCGATGGCCCGCGTCCGCGCCCTGTCGATGTGGAAGAGCAACGTCAAGAACGCCTGGAGCGACCTGTCCATCGAAAAGGTGGACGTCGAGATCGCCGACGGCGGCAAGATCAGCCAGCTCAACGTGCGCGAACCCCAACTGGAAGTCGGCGCCCATCTCCGTGTGATCGCCGATGTCAGGATGGGCCGGCTCAGTCCGGAAGACATCGCCGTGGAAATCTACCACGGCAAGGTCGATTCCGCCGGCAACATCAGCAATGGCGAGGCCGTCCGCATGGAAGTCACCGCCTGCAACGACGGCGAGCACATCTGCACGTTCCAGGGCGCCATCCCATGCCGCATCTCCGGCCAGCACGGCTTTGCCATACGCGTGATGCCAAAGCACGCCGACCTCGTAGAGCCCTACGAACCAGGCCTCATCCTCTGGGAGTCATCCAGCACAGTCTGACCAGCAAAGCAATAAGCAATCCGCAAAAACTGCGGCAGCATGAAAAAACAAAAGGGGCGGCCCAACGCGGCCGCCCCAAACTTTTACCCGCAAAACGCATGCCGGCCCCCAGGGCCGAAGTCACAGCACCTTGGGCGCCTTACTCGAAATCTCAGGATGCGTATCCGGCAGAGAGGAGTGGCAGCTTCCGCATGACATCGTGGCCGCCACGTCCTTTCGCTGACCGTTTGGCCCATGGCACGCATTGCACTGACTCACCTGCTTGTCGCTGAATATCGCAAGGGCGTCCGCTCCGGAAAGATGTGCATTCAGCACAAGGACCGTCTGCCGGGCGACGTCCGCCGCGAGACGGGAACACCGCTCGGTGCGTTCCTTGCCCTTTGCCGGGTAAACGGAAACCTTGGTCCAGTTCCCCACCGAAAGATGGCAAAGAACCGAGCCCGCCACAGTGACCGGCATTAACATATCCACCTTCGGAGTCGCCGGCGCATACACGGGAAGCTCCGTCTGCTCATACCAGAGAAACACCTGCCCCGTCAGGCTCGCCCGCTGCTCTTTGCGTGCTTCGAAAAGCGAAATAGCCGCCGCCGCTCCGTTGAGAGCGCCGCAAAGAGACCCATAGCCCATGACCCCGTTGGTCCCGTACGCCATCATCCGGTACGGGAAAGAGCGATAGGGCTCGCCGTACTGGTCGGCCAACTGCCCGACGATGCTCCTGAAGACGGCATACATGCACTGGCCCTCGGGGTAATAGCCGTAAGCCAGATTGGCCGTCCTCTCAGGGTCCAGTTCATGATATGGCCACGCCGCATCGGCGCCCGTCGTCAGCGCCGCGGTCTTAACCTCCTCACGCATGCAGGACGATACCAGGCACGACCCCGCCGCAACCGCCCCAAGCATTTTTCTGCGAGTTAATTCCATGTTTCAGTCTCCACAAATCAAAGGTGCCAGGCACAATCTCGCCATCCGCCCCGCGCCGCACGATCAGCCGGCATACGACCACGATAGCCAGCATCGCCTAATAAGTCAAGGCCAAAGACCGCAGCCGGAAGCGCCCCAACATCACTTCAATCGCCAGACATAAGGACAATGTGTCAGCCACGCATCGCAGAACAGGGCAAAGTCGGCGATGCTCACGCTGCCTGAGGTATCCAGGTCCGCGCCGCCGCACCAGTCGTTGGCCGCGCCGCACGGCCCGTCGAGCCAATATCGCGCAAACTGCGCAAAATCCTCCAACGTGACAAAACACACCGGCCCGCCCGCCCAGAAGCCGCCGAGCACCTCATACTTGCCCGCGGCGCTAAGGCCCGCATCCGGCTGTCCGATCGTGTTCGTCAGCGTATAAGGCCCCCCGGAGATCGTTCCGCCGCCGCCGTCAATGGTGCTCCAGACCAGCCGATACGACCCGCCGCTCTGCGCGGCCGCAACACCCGCCGCCGCCAGCACTGTAATTGAAAACACCCAAAAGCTCCCCTTCATTACAAGCCTCCTCTCTGCCCGGCCAGCGCCGCCAACTGCGATTCGATGGCCGCCAGGCGGTTCTTAATCTCTTCGTTCTCGCGCCTTACCGATGCAATCTCCGCCTCCTTCTCTTCGATCACCTGGTAGAGCCCCTGTATCGCCGCAAACGAAAGCCCCGCCGTATCCACGGTAGAGATGCTCTCGTCATCCCCGCTCAACCTGAAAGCCGCATACAAATCCTGCGACACCGGCCCCATGTGCCGCACCGAAACATCCTCCGTCTTGTAGTTCCACGTGCTCACCGGCACTCGAACCAGCCTCTCCAAAACCTCCCGCCCGTCCACAGCCTCGAAGTTCTCCTTCCAGTCCCGGCTCGAAGAATTCGTCCAGACACCCCCCGTCGACAAATATGCCCCGGTGCTCGTGTTTATCCGCCGTCCCGTAGGAATGTTCGTCGTCCCCACCCCGACGTCTCCCAACATGATAGTCACACCGTTGAAATACCCCGCATAAGACGCGCCGCCACCGCCGTTAATTGCGTATCCGTATACGCCATAATTCGGACCTGTGCTGTTTGCCGTTGCCCGCCCATATACCGCGTAATTGGCTCCCGACGCGCTGGAACTCACTCCCCAAACACCGTAACTGTTGGCGGTCGTATTACCGCTCGCTGCACCATAGCTGGCTATGTTTATAGAAGTGCCTTCTCTGGCGTTTACACTGGAAAACGCATAAGTTTGCCCATCCGCATAAACGTTAACCTTTCTGTTCTGGTCTATACCTGTGCCTATCGCCACCCTCCTGCCCGAATTCGTGGCAATCCTGAGATCTTGGTCTTGGTTGAGAATGCCCGTAATCCCTACGTCTCCGTTAAAATACCCCGCATAAGCCCCGCCGCTGCCGCTGTTGTAGGCCGACCCGTATACGCCGTAATTAATGCCCGGGCTGGGTGTGCCGGCAAAGCCGTACGACCCATAGTTGTTACCAGAATTGCTCGAACTCCAGCCATAAACACCGAAACTGGGACCTGTCGTATCGCCGCTTGCCATGCCATAAATGGCGTAGTTGTTGCCGGTGCCCGCTCTGGCGTTTACACTGTACAGCCCTTGCGTTTCCGAATTGGTATAGACGCTGAACTTCCTGCTCGTGTTAATGTTAGTCCCCACCGCCGCGCGTTCGCCGTCTGACCGAATAGCGCTGCTCACAAACCTGGACCCATCATAGTAGGGTACAAAACCGGCCTGCACATCAGGCGCTGCATAATTGGCGATCGCCGGCGGAATACCTGCCACGTTTGCCCAGTGTACGCCGGAGGCAATGACTGCGTGCTCGGCGAGCCCCGCCCATGCGGCATAGGTCGCCTGCGGCGCGGCCGTTAACCGCTGTCTGGGCCAAAGCCGTGTATAATCCTCGCTTGAACCGCTCGCGCGAACCGACGTCTGCAGCCATCGCGCCTGCCCGCCGAAAACATTCCCGAAGTCCAAACGCACGGTAAAGTACCCGTCCTCCACGCTCACATCCGCAAGATCGAATGTCCCCCCGATCCTGTTGCCCGCCGACGGCGCTTCGAACAGTTCCAGCCGCAGGTCAAACAACCCGCTCGCGGCCTTGTCCTCATCCAGCAGCCTGCCCTGGTAAGTAAACCCAGTCCCCGCCGCGGCCCCCTCCACCCTGATCGTAACGCTCTGCAGCACCACCGAAAGCGTGCTGTCGTAGAGCTTCAGAGTCTCTGTGCCCTCCGACATGCCCCCGCAGAGCAGATGAAAGTGCAAACCCGCCGACGGCGCAGGGCTTGTCCCCGCCGCGTTCAGATAGTAGCCCGTTATCGGCGGCGGCGAAACCGCCGAAGTGCTCGAGAGGTTGCCCGCCGCCGTGTAGCGCGTCGGACTGCCAAGCCCGACCACCGCTGTCTCCCCGTCGAACCCAAGATATACAGAGTACGGCACGCCGTCATCCGACGAGACCCACACCACAGCCGACTGCCCAACCTTCAGAATCACCTCCTCCCCAACCTGCCCGTCAACACTCACCGAAACCCCGCCGGCCGCCGTGGACGCCAACCCGCAAACAACCACCACTGCCAGCAACTCCAGACTTTTCATTGAGACCTCCGAAAATAAAAATCTTGCAACCTTGTCGTTTCCACAAAGTTAATTGTTCAGTTGTTTCTTCAGACCCTCGATTTCGGCCTGCAAAGCTTCAATTTGTTTCTGCTGTTCCTTAACCGCTTCGACCAGCAGGGCCGTCAGCGGCGCATACTGCATCGCGTAGTTTCCATCCTGAATATCCACCACTTCCGGCACAACCCCAACGGTCTCCTGGGCGATGAAGCCGATCTGCTTGCCTTCGGCATGGTGCTGCGTGTCCTTCCATTCAAACTGAACACCGCGAAGTTTGCCGACTTTTTCCAGTGCCCCGTCGATGGTCACAATATCTTTTTTGAGCCGGGCATCGGAATCGTTGAACCACGCCGACGTCCCGCCCGCGGTACCGTTGACAAACAGTTTGCGGCTCGGCGAGAGCGTTCCAATTCCCACGTTGCCCCAGGCGTAAAAGTTGCCGCTGGCGTAAACGTCGCCGCTAAAATACCCCGCCCAGGCGCCTCCGGTGCCGTCGTTGGTGGCACGCCCGTATACACCATAATTCGTGCCGATGGAGGGGGCATAGGCTTCGCCGCGTACCCCGTAATTGATGCCGGAATTGCTGAAACTCCTGCCCACGACACCCTGGCTTATCCCGGTGGTGTTGCCGCTGGCTTGGCCGGTTACCCCGGCATTGCTGCCTATATCGCTGCTGCTGATGCCAAAGACACCATGGGTGCTGCTGGTGGGATCGGTATTGCCTGCGGCTTCGCCGCTTACCCCGTAATTGTTGCCTGAAGCGTTGCTGCTTCTGCCCAAGACACCATAGCTTCTTCCAGTGGTGTTGCCGCTGGCATAGCCATATAGTCCAAAGTTGTTTCCATTTCCAGTGCTTTTGGCGGTTTGACCATAGACGGCATAGTTATTGGTATTCGTATAAACATTCAGTTTTCTGGACGTATCAATTCCGGTGCCGATCGCCACTTCCGCCCCGGGCGCGGTGGCAATCCGCAAATCAGAATCATGATTCAGCCGACCGGTAATCCGCGTATCGCCCTCGAAATATCCGGCAAATGCCTCCCCGGTACCGGTGTTAACGGCCTGCCCGTATACACCAAAATTCGTGCCGCTGGAGGCGTCAGTGGCTTTGCCGTGTACCCCGTAATTGCTGCCTGAAGCACTGCTGCTGTGGCCATGTACACCATAACTGCCGCCGGTGGTGTTGCCGCTGGCCTTGCCATATAAACCATAGTTGAGTCCACTGGCTCTGGCTGCTTCACCCCAGACGGCGTAGGGATTGGTATCCGTATAAACATTCAGTTTTCTGTCTGTATTAATGCCGGTGCCGATCGCTGCATGCGCCCCGGCCTCGGTGGCAATCTGCAAATCGGTACCCGGATTCAAAATCCCCGAAAGACTGATGTTGCCCCCGCTCTGAGACAGGCTGCTGCTGATCAGCCTGGTTCCGTCATAGTAGGGCACAAAACCGGCGGCAATGTCAGGCGCGGTGTAATTGGCCAGGTCTGCGGGAATTCCGGCGATATTCGCCCAATCTACGCCAGAGGCGTATGTCGCCTGCGGCGCAGGCGTTATCCGCTGACGGGGCCAAAGCAATGTATAGTCGTCTGCTGAACCGCTCGGTCGAACCGACGTCTGCAGCCACCGTGCATCGGCACCGAAGGCAGTACTGCCGAAATCCAGCACGCTGACAAAATATCCATCGACAACGTCGACATTATTCTGCGTTACAGGGGTTCCGATAATGCCGCCTTCCCCCGGCGCATCAAACAGGGTAAAAACCATATCATAAGGGCCATTGGCAGCCTTGTCCTCATCCAGCAGCCGTCCCTGGTACGTAAACCCCGTCCCCGTTTCCGCCGCCTCAATGGTAATGAGGATGCTGTCCAGAACGGTCGCTATTGTGCTGTCATACAGTTTCAGCGTCGTTTGTCCGACTGTGGCCGGGGTGTAGGAAAAACTGAAGTGCAGTCCCGCCTTTCGACCGGTTCCGGCGGCCATGACATAGTAGCCCTTCAGCGGTACTGTCGGCGGCGTAACCGACTGAAAATAAGCTGCGGTGCCCGCGGGCTTATAACTTTCCGGATTAGACAACGCCCCCAGTGCCAACGTGCCGCTGTCAAAACCCAAATAGGCCTCATACAGTGCCGCATCGTCCGACCGAATCTCGATCTGCACCGCCTGCCCGACCCGAAGCGAAAGTGTTTCATAGTCCGTTCCGTTGACCGTCAGCGACACCGCCGCCGGAGCCGTCGAACACAACAAACACAGCCACACAGACAACAAGAGCAGCAAAGTTTTCATTGTCTCCCGTCCTTTCCATTATACTTGATTAATCATATCTGTCCGGCCAGCGCCGCCAGCCGTGCCTCGATAGCCGCCAAACGCCTCTTGATCTCTTCGTTTTCATCCCTGAGCGATTCGTTCTCTTGTCTCACCACTGCGATCACGGCCTCCTTCTCCGCGACCATCTCATAAAGCCCCTGTATCGCCGCAAAAGAAAGCCCCGCCGTATCCACGGTAGCGATGCTCTCGTCGTCGCCGCTCAAATTAAACGCCGCATACAAATCCTGCGACATCGGCCCCATGTGCCGCACCGACGCATCCTCCGACTTGTAGTTCCACGTGCTCACCGGCACCCGAACCAGCCTCTCCAAAACCTCCCGCCCGTCCACAGCCTCGAAATTCTCCTTCCAGTCCCGGCTCGAAGAATTCGTCCAGACACCCCCCGTCGACAGAAAAGCCCCGGTGCTCGTGTTTATCCGCCGTCCCGTGGGAATATCACTCGTCCCGATGCCCACGTCTCCATTCAGGATGGTTACACCTTCGAACCACCCCGCAAAAGCCACTTCAGAGCCGCTGGGGTTGGCAGCACGCCCATATACGCCGAAATTCACACCTTTACAGGCTGTGTTGGCAAGCCCATATACCCCATAGTTGTGCCCTGACCAGCTTGAACTGCAGCCGTGAACACCATAACTGGAACCTGTCGTATCGCCGTTTGACTCGCCGCTAATTCCGTAATTATGGTCTTCACCCATTCTGCGGTTGGTGACTGACATCCCATACGAATTTGAATTGGTATAGACGCTCAGCTTATACGAGATGTCAGGGCTTTTCCCAAGCCCGGCCTGTTGCCCATCGGATCTGAGCGGACTGCTGACTAATTGCAGCCCATCATAATACGGCACATAGCCCGTCTGGATGTTAGGCGCAACGTAATTGGCGACGCCCGCCGGAATGCCCGCCACATTGGCCCAGTGAACCCCCGATGCTTCATCGGCATGCTCCGCATGTTTGGCGGATCCTGCATACGTCGCCTGCGGCGCTGGCGTAATCCGCTGACGAGGCGACAGGTGCGTATGCCTGCGCCCCGAACCGCCCGGCCTCACCGACGTCCGCAGCCACCGCGCCTGCTCGCCGAAAACATCCCCGAAGTCGAGCCGAATGGTAAAATACCCGTCCTGCACGCTCACATCTTCAAGATCGACCACCCCCCCGATCCTCTTGCCAGCCGACGGCGCATCGAACAATTCGAACTGCAAATCAAAAAAACCGTTGGCAGCCTTGTCCTCATCCAGCAGCCGTCCTTGATAAGTAAACCCAGTCCCCGCCGCGGCCCCCTCCACCCTGATCGTAATGCTCTGCAGCACCACCGAAAGCGTACTCTCGTAGAGCTTCAGCGTCGCCTCGCCCTCCGCCGCCGCCGTGTAGATCAAACGGAAGTGCACACCCGCAGAAGGCGCAGGACTTGCCCCCGCCGCATTCACGTAATACCCTGTTATCGGCGGCGGAGAAACCGCCGAAACGCTCGCCAGGTTGCCCGCCGCCGTGTAGATAAGCGGGCTGTCAAGTGTCCCAGTCACCGCTGTCCCACCGTCGAACCCGACGTATGCAGAGTACGGCGCGCTGTCATCCGACGAGACCCACACCACCGCCGTCTGCCCAACCTTCAGCATCACCTCCTCCCCAACCTGCCCGTCAACACGCACCAAAACACCGCCGGCCGCCGTGGACGCCAACCCGCAGACAGCCAGAACCAGGAACAACCGTTTCGACTTCATAGTGACCTCCTCAAAAAGTGTTGATCGTGAACAGTGCTTTGGTGCGTTAGGCGCGCTTTCGCTCCATCCTCGTAACCAGCGATGTTCAGGCATCCCTTACGATACAGAAGCAGTCTCCCGCTGAAATCACACAATCAGCCGGTTGGCGGAACGCTCCCGACCAGGATACCCGAAAAATGCCCTCGCGCCGAATACCGCATTATACCGGATGTTTAGTTAGAATTCAATATCCCATCGCCGCCGCCCCGGGCGGCACGCGGCCTCCCGGAGCACGGAACCTCATATTCTCCCACAGCCGGTCCCTCTACCCTTGCACGAACTTGCGCGTTTCATGCGAAAAATCCGCATCTCGTACTGCCCCAAAAACACGTAAACCCTTGCTGCGAAAAGAGATAAGTTTTTTTATTTTTCCGCCCCGTAGCAAAATAGTGTTAGCGCGTTTCATGCTATGTGGATAATGACATACTTGTTAAAAGGTGGGGGGGGTAACTCTCCGATGTGGTTTCCGCCGTCAAGCAATCAGAAGTATAAATAAAGGGACTGCATCTATTAGTTAGTGCCGCACAGGTTCGGGTTCAGAACGCCATCCGCGCTGAAGATGCCGAGGATCCCACCGTCAGCCTGCCGAATGCCGCCATTACAGGAATACCCACACATCGCCCCCACCCCTGCGATGCGTTGTCAAAGCCCCAAAGGGCCGAAGGAGCGCATAGCAGGGCGGCCTAAGCCCCCGGAACGCACGAGGCGCGCAAAGAGCCAATGCGACAGTCAGTTCGCTTTCTCGTACCTGACAGTCGCGGCGCCGGGCCTTTCGCCCACCTCCACGCTCAAACCTCTTTCCATCAGGTCCACGCCGCGGATGCGATCCTCGCCGCTTTCATCATAGTTCTTCACGATGTATGTCGCTGCCGCATCGAGGCCTCGTAGTTGCAGTTGGGCCTTGCTGTAGATGCATTGGTCACGACGGAACGCCTGCACAAAGCCTTCGCCCGTTTCGGGATTGTCAAACTGCCACGCCAGCCATTCCGTGGGGCTCAGATTGTATCCCGTCAACGGATAGTAATCGCCGAAATAATCGCGACCGATCACCAGCCACTCGCGGTACAGCCGCAGCAACAGATCATCGTCTACAGCCACCCGGAAATCGAAACAGCCTGTATTGCTCGGACACATATTGCTCCGCCTCGTGTACGGCTCATACGAAACGCCGCCCGTTCCCCAGCCCCAGCCGGCCGCATTCGACGGGCAGTATCCCGTTCCGTGAAATGGAAGCCAGAACGACAGCCCGTATGTATGCCCTTGCTGACCGACCGGCTCGAACAGATAGTCGCTGCGGAGCAAGGGAACCGCCCGGCGCATCGTCTCCAGGTCGTTACGATGACCGCCCGAGGCGCATGAATCGATCAGCAGCCCGGGATGACGCCGCAACAGCTCGTCCCAGTAGTCCAGATACCCCGCCACATACTTGTTCTCCGTCATGCCCCGTCGCTCCGGCGTATCGCCGATTTGCCAATACGGCCATGGATCAATGTTATAGTCCTGTCGATAGCAATCGATCCCTTCGTCGGTGATCATCTTGTCGACCTGATTCACCAGCCAGTTCCACGCGTCCGGATCGCCGAGGTTCAGCAGGCCGCCGGCCGAACCGCCCAGGACCCACTCCGGATGCTCGGTCGCCAGCCATGTACCCGCAGCGACGCGCTCCGGCTCGAACCACACGATCGTGTCCACGCCTTTTGCATGGGCATGGTCGCTGACCGCACGGAGCCCCCTCGGAAAACGGTGCGGACGGCGATCCACCTCCCAAGTGCCGGTCCAGGGCCAGCCGTTCTCGGCGGCGCCCACATACCAGCCCGCATCCATCCACCAGTAGTCCAGCTTCAGACCCTTCTTCGAATAGGCTTCGATGAACTCAATCTGGTTCTGCTCGTTGGCCTTTGTCATCTCCGCGAACTGGTGCGAGCTGCACGCGTTGAGCATTGGAAGCGGCAGCGGCCCGCCTTTGCGGCGCGGGATGTTATGCTTGACCATCCAGCGACGCCAGGTGTTCTGCGCGTCGATCCAGTCGCCGCCTTTCCAGAACTGCATGACAATGAGAGGCGTTCGCATAGTCTCGCCCGGCAACAGCTTCAAGTGCGTCACTTCCTGGCCCCCGGTGATCCGAAGGCCGGCTTCCGCATCGCGCTGAAAACCCGCGTACCAGCGTCCCGGCCAGCCGATCGCCAGGATAATCCCCTCGTCGCCGCAATCGAGATTGTAGTAAGGCCACTGCCCCGCCGTGCCGGTCATGCGCGTGCCTTCCGGACGCAGGATGAGCTTTTGACCCGCCTCCAGAACGGTGCTTGCCGGGGCAAAATCCTCCGCCGTCACGAGCGTGCCCTTCCAATGATGCAATACATATTGCCGGCTCGGCGCCCGGCGCAAGTCGATTCTGATCGCCTCAACATCTTCGATGATCGCGGTGTCGGCCGTCCCGGTGTTCTTCAGATAGACGGTCCACTCGATGCTCTCGAAATCCGCAAACTCCAAACCCGCCCACCGGACCTCCAGACCCGTTTGCGGGTCCGTCCAGGTCAAAACGTGTGAGGTCCGATGCGCGTCCAGCGGTTTGTGCTCTGCGGAGAACTTCCAATCCTTGAGCAGGTCGTCCGAGGACCGCCCGCCATACACAAAAGAGAAAGGCGCTTTGGCAACGGCCGCACCATGTCTCCTCGCCCACGTCCCGTCCTGATTGTTCGGCCCGATCTTCATGGACGCTGTCGTTGCGGCCCAGAGCAGCCAGGGCGTCGGCGGCAAGACCACATTCTCCACCTCGATCGTGAACTGCCCCACCCAATCCGCCTTGCCGCTGGGCGTCGTCCCCGCGGGTCCAACCAGGTCAACGTTGCCCGCCGCTTCCGGAGACAGTATCCTGAAGTCCGTAACCGTGTATTTCCGCTGCGGTGAAACACTATCGCAAATCCACAGCGAGTCGTTCTGCCGCGTATAGCTTGCGGCGCCCGCACCGGCGACGGAACTCAAGGGCCATCCCATCGTGCTGCCGGAAGCATTGGCCCCGAATGGCATCGGCCGCGACGCATCGCGGGTCACCGGAGCATACACCGAGATGATGGGCTCGGGTCGGCCCGCCTGGAACAGGTTGAGGCCGAACGTGCCCACGTCAGCGGTGCTTTCGAAATGAAACGTATATGTCGTGCACCCGGCGCCCGGCGAAAGGCTTACCCTGTGCGTCTGCGGATCGTTGAGCCACTTCGGCAGCACACCGGGCTGTCCCTCATATGCGAACAGGTCCCAGCATGCATCGATCGGACCCGTATTCCACCTGGCGTATCCGTCCTGTGTTCCCCCGGCGTCACAGCCGAATACGGCAAAGGCCGCGATGTCCGATCCGCCCCGCACCGGCGCCGCAATCAAAAATGACACCAACGCCAGCACAACAATTCGACCTGTATTCATGGTAATCCTCCAAACAACCAGCTTCGCCCACCTGGCCGTCGCAACAGCATACCACGACGGTCCCGCAAAGTCTCAAGAAATTGCGACCCGTCGCGGCCGGGTGAATAAAGATACCTGCTGCCGTTATTTCACCCCGGCATTCAAACCATCTTTGAAAAGGACAAGGTGTTGACGGGCATCGAGAATCTGCACTGCCATGTGCTTCGGCATACGTTCAGCCGAGTTGGGGAATGCCACGGATCGACTGGCCTGTTAAAACGCGACAGGCATGCGGCTCGAAGCAGCTTGGAGAGAGCTGAGACTTAATGCATAATGACGGTACGGAGGGTGTGAAAAGAACTGTGTAAACGGTCATGGAATTGTTAAGCTTTCTGACAGGAAAGGAGTTCTATGGACCGGAAGACACAGGAACAATTGATTGATGAGTTGTTGAAGGACTACAAGGGCCCGGAGTCGTTTTGG
>JACZKQ010000091.1 GCA_014859965.1 Phycisphaerae bacterium | reverse complement strand
CCATTGACCATTGACCATTGACCATTGACCATTGATTATTGATTGTTGAGGATGGGGTGGCCTTGACCTGGGAGCGGCGGTGGAAAAGTGGGGTGGTTAAGGTTCTTTTGGCTTGCCGTTGGGTTAGTTTTTGGGGATAATGCGGGAGAAGGAAAGTTTTTGACTTGGATGGAGTTGGCTTATGTATTGTCCGCAATGCGGTGTACCAAACGATAACAATGCGTTTCGCTGTGTGAAGTGCTCGGAGGTTATTCAGGTTGTTCCGGTTAGGACGGCTTTGCCTCAGATCGAGGACACTGCGGGGATGCGGATGCTGCTTCCGGTGGGGCGGTCGCTTTGGGCGATTGCGGCCGGGTATGCGGGGCTCTTTGCGGTGCTGTTCGTAACGGCTCCGCTGGCGCTGCTGTTAGGGGTTGCGGCGGTGGTCGACATCAGGAGGCATCCTGAGAAGCACGGGTTGGGCAGGGCGGTATTTGCGATTGTCATGGGCGTGCTGTTTTCGGCGCCGCTGGTTTTCTTCATCATTGCGGGGGTGCTCGGGAAGTAAGGAGACTTCGATATGTTTTGCAGGAATTGTGGTGCAGTCAATGACGACAACGCGTTCAAGTGTATTCAGTGCGGGCAGGTGCTCCAGGGTACAACCGCGGGGCCGACAGAGCCGGTGCCTAATCACCTTGTTCCGGCCATTCTTGTGACGGTGTTCTGCTGCCTGCCGTTCGGGATCGTGGCGATTGTGTACGCAGCCTCGGTGAACGGCAAGGTGCAGGCGGGCGACTATGCGGGTGCGGTGGCGGCGTCTCGCAATGCCGCGATGTGGAGTTGGATATCGTTCGGCGTCGGGCTGGTGGTTTCGATCGGATGGGGCCTTATGTCGTTCCTTGGGGCCGCGGCCAGCCAGATGTGATTGCTGAACTATGAAAACCTCGTTTTGGGAATTCGTAAGGCAGTCTCGGCGGACTCCGGTGGTTGCGGTATGTCTGCTTGGAGGTGCGGCGGCGCTCCTGGCCGTGATGCTGTTTGCGTTCGATCCTGCGACGTCGGGGTGGTTTCCGCCGTGTCTCTTATATGCGGCGACCGGTTTGTATTGTCCCGGGTGCGGGTCGCTGCGGGGGCTGCATGCGTTGTTGCACGGGGACATCCTGGGTGCGCTTGATTTGAATGCTTTCATGGTGGTATCTCTGCCGTTTATAGCGTATTCGATTCTGCGTGGGTGTACGGAGGCGGTTTTTGGGAGTGCGCCGCGGCCGGTCTTTCTTCGGGCGGGGTGGATATGGACCATGCTGGCGGCGATCGTTACGTACGGAATACTTCGCAACGTGCCGGTTTGGCCGTTCACGATGCTGGCGCCGTGACGCAGGGCCGCTCCAGAGCGGGGGATCGGCGGGAAAGCAGAGCCGTTCCGCCAGGGCGGCGAAATTGAAGGTGCCTGGCACCGTTTTGGGGTTGGGTGAGCAGATGCTCAGTGGATGATGTGGTTGGCGAGGCTATTGGATGCGTATAATTGCTGGATCGAAGCGTGGGATGAATTTGCTGCCTCCTAAGGGGCGTGAGACTCGGCCGATTACTGATCGGGTTAAGGAGTCCTTGTTCAGTGTGCTCTATAAGTACGACCTGATTGAGGACGGGGTTGTTGCGGATGTTTTTTCGGGGACCGGGTCGATGGGTTTGGAGGCTTTGTCGCGGGGGGCGCGGCGGGTTGTTTTTGTGGAGCAGGATGCGTCGGCCGTGGAGCTGCTGAAGCGGAATATCGCGAAGGCGGGGTTTGTCGAGCAGTCGAAGGTGATTCGGGCGAATGCGTGGAAGACGGGGGCGCCGGTGGATCCCGACGTGGGGAGATTCGGGCTGGTTTTTGTGGACCCGCCGTACAAGATGTCGTATGATACGGCCGCGGAATCGCCGCTGGGCAAGCTGTTGGGGCTGCTTTGCGAACAGGTGGCGCCGGGGGGGATTGTTGCGGTGCGGACGCATGAGCGGGCGGAACTGGCGGATGCGTACGGTGCGCTGCGGGTGATCGATCGGCGGCGGTGGGGGAGCATGGCGATTGCGATTCTTCGACTTGAAAGCGATGTGACAGAGCATGACGAATCGACAACTGGCGATCAAGATCATTCGGCGCCTGCATAAGGCCGGGCGGCAGGCGCTGCTGGCGGGGGGGTGCGTGCGCGATATGCTCTTGAACCGGACGGCGAAGGATTATGACGTGGCGACGGATGCGCATCCGGACGAGGTGTCGCGGCTGTTCAAGCGGACGCTGCGGATCGGGGCGAAGTTCGGGGTGGTGATGGTGATGGAGGAGGACCAGAAGGTGGAGGTGGCGACGTTTCGCACGGAGAGCGGGTATGCGGATGGGCGGCATCCTGATCAGGTGGCGTTTGCTACGGCGAAAGCGGATGCTTCTCGGCGGGATTTTACGATTAACGGGATGTTCTACGATCCGATTGAAAAGCGGGTGATTGATTATGTCAGTGGTCAGGCTGATTTAAAAAGCAAAATTATCCGGACTATAGGTAATCCAAAAGAGCGATTCGATGAAGACTATCTGCGAATGCTTCGAGCCGTTAGATTCTCGACCCAGCTTGGTTTTAAGATAGAACCTAAAACCAAGGCGGCTGTTTGCTCAAATGTACAGTTTATCAGCAAGATCAGTGGCGAACGGATTGCGACGGAGTTGGCCGG
>JACZKQ010000090.1 GCA_014859965.1 Phycisphaerae bacterium | reverse complement strand
CTTCGGTGGGATGCCTTGCGATGGGCGACGAGGCGGCCGAGGACTTGTTTGTGCTGGCCGCGGAGACAGGACTTGAAAACGTCGAGGTGGTTTTGTGTCCGGTGGATTTTCGCAGCAGGGAAATGCCGTCGGCGAACTATCTTTTGCCGGAGTGGACGGATGATCTCTATCAACGACTCAGAGACCGGGTTTCGACATTCATCGTCGAGTGATCTCCTGCCTGGCGGACAAACGTACAAGCGGACGCCGTGGACGGTGGCGGCCTCATGGGGGCGCGGGGTGGCGCTGTTTCTTGGCGTGTTCACGCTGTTGAATATTGCCGGTGAACTGCGATACCCGGGGTTCGATGCGAATATCTGGTGGATCGATTTTCGCGCGATGGAGCCGCGGATTTCGAGGGTCATACTCACGCTGGCGGCCGTGTTTTTGGTGGCGTTTGCGGTTCGGCCGCGGCTGTCGCGGTGGCGGCGAACGGTCACGCTCACCCTGACTGCGGTATTGTACGTGGTGTGCATATTCAACGTGATCGCGTTCTATGTGCTGCTTGCGAGGGGGACAATTACGGCGGGGGTATGGATTCCGTTTTCGCTGTTTGTGAGTATGGCGCTGGAGGTGGTGGGGATTGCAGCCGTGGTGAAGCGGCCGGAGGGGGGCTGGCCGCGGGAGGGTTTTACCACGCTGATTGTGCTGGCGTTCTGTGCAGCGGCGTTTCCGCTGGCGCAGATGTTCTGCTTCGGAAAGACGGACTATCGCCGCAATGCCGATGCCATTGTCGTCTTCGGGGCCCGTGTCTACAGCAGCGGCCGAATGAGCGATGCCCTCGCCGACCGCGTCCGCACAGGTTGCGACCTCTACCTGGCCGGATATGCGCCGATGATTGTATTTTCAGGCGGGCCGGGCGACGGCGATATCCACGAGACCGCTGCGATGAAGGCGGCGGCGATCAAGGCGGGTGTGCCGGTGGAGGCGATCATTACCGACGCGGAGGGGGTGAACACCCAGACAACGGCTGAGAACACGGTGCGAATGTTCGAGGCGAAGGGAATGCGGCGGGTGCTGGCGGTGAGCCATTTTTACCATCTGCCGCGGATCAAGATGGCTTATCAGCGGCAGGGGTGGGATGTGTACACGGTGCCGGCAAGGGAAAGTTACCGCCTGCGGGCGATGCCGAAGTATATGGCCCGCGAGGTTGCGGCGCTATGGCTGTACTACGTCCGCCCGCTGGCGCCGTAATACCTCGATTAGCCTGTCACCACCGGCGAGGCGTGGGGGTTGAATGGATTGGTCCGCATTGCAAGGGTGATGTTTGAGATGCCGCATGTGATTCACCCATTCGATGATGAGGGCCAGGGGGAAAGGATTTCCCAGCGGTACTGTTTCATAAATTTCCTTCATGTTCGGTGCGCGGGCCAGGCATATAGCGGTCATTTGTCCGTAAGCCACGTTGGGCCGGAGGCCACGTCTACTTTGAGGGGGATGTCGAGAGTAATGGCGGTGGTCATTTTTTCGGCGATCCACGCCGCGTGTTTGTCGGTCTCGTTTGTGGGGAGCTCGAATACGAGTTCATCGTGGATCTGAAGGATCATTTTGACAGGGAGGTTTTCGGCGTCGATTTTTCTCTGGATGTCGATCATGGCGACCTTGATGAGGTCGGCGGCGGAGCCCTGGATGATGGTGTTGATGGTGAGGCGTTCGGCGAGCGCCCGCGTGTTGAAGTTCTTGCTCGTCAGACCGGTGATGTTGCGGCGACGGTGGAGGATGGTTTCGGCATAGCCGGTCTTCTTCGCCTGTTCGATGGAGCGGTCCATGAAGTCGCGGATGGAGGCGTAGCGTTCGAAGTAGCCGTCGATGAATTTCCTGGCATCGGCTTGCGAGATGCCGACTGTGCGGGCCAGGCCGAAGGCGCTTTGCCCGTAGATAATGCCGAAATTGACAGCCTTGGCGCGGCTTCGCATGTCGCGGGTGACGTCGGCGAGCGGGACGCCGAAGACCTGCGAAGCGACGAAGGCGTGGATGTCGCGATCGTCGGCGAAGGCCTGCTTGAGGGCCTGGTCGCCGGAGAATTGGGCCAGCAGGCGCAGTTCAATCTGCGAGTAGTCGGCGCTGAGAATGCAGTCGCCCGGCTCTGCGGGGACGAACGCGGAGCGGATCTTTCGGCCCAGTTCGGTGCGGATGGGGATGTTCTGGAGATTAGGCTCGGAGGAGCTGAGCCGGCCGGTGGCGGTGACGGTCTGGTTGAAGGATGCGTGCACGCGGCCGGTGCGGGGGTTGATGAGCTGACCGAGCTTGTCGACATAGGTGTTCTTTAGCTTGACAAGCTGGCGGTATTGGAGGATGAGCGGGATAATGTCATGTTGGTCGGCAAGCTGGTCGAGGACGGCGGCGTCGGTGCTGCGGATGGTTTTGCCCATTCGGACGGATTTGAGCCCGAGCCTGTCGAAAAGAATCTCTGCAAGCTGCTTGGTGCTGTCGATGTTGAACGCGCCGCCGGCAAGCGTATGAATCTGCTCGGTGAGCTGCTCGATCTCCGCCGTGATGGTGTGGGACATGCTCTTGAGGACCCTCACGTCGAGCGAGACGCCGATTTGCTCCATGCGGGCCAGAACCGAAACCAGCGGCATCTCGACCTCTTCGAAGAGCTTCTTGAGCTGGGGCTGCGCGTTGAGCCGGGGGGCGAAGTACTCGTAAAGCCGCAGGGTGACGTCGGCATCTTCGGCGGCGTAGTCAGCGGCAGCCTGCGTGTCGACCATATCGAAGGTGAGCTGGTTTTTGCCTGTGCCGATGAGCGCGGCGATGGGGATGGGTTCGTAGTCGAGGCAGTCTTTGGCCAGTGCGTCCATGGCGTGGCTGGGCCGGCCGGCGTCGAGAACGTAGGAGGCGACCATGGTGTCGAATGCGATGCCGGCCAGCGGCATTTTGGCCCCGGCAAGGATGAGCATGTCGTACTTGATGTTCTGACCGATCTTCTTGACGGATGCGTCGGCGAGGATAGGAGCCAGGTGCTGGCGCACGGCGGCGAGGTCAAGGTGCTTTTGGCCGAGCGGCGCCTTTACGGGCAGATAGAACGCCTCGTACGGCTTCCAGGCGAAGCTGAGGCCGACAAGGTCGACCCGCATCGCGTCAAGGCCGGTGGTTTCGGTGTCGATCGCAAATTGGGTTTGTTTCTTGAGTTCTGCGAGAAAGCTTTCGAAGGCGTCCTGGGTGTCGATCAGGTGATATTCCTTTTCGACAATATCTTTGAGGGCCGCGGCAGGCGCGACGGTTTCGGGCGTCGGCGCTTCGGCCTTTGCCATCGCAAGTTGTCCGAGCAGGCGGGTGAAGCCCAGCTCGGTGAAGAGTTCGGCGAGTCTGACTTTGTCGGGCGTGTGCAGGGCGAAAAGGCCGGGATCGAAATCGACGGGGGCGCTGCAGTTAATGGTGACCAGCTTGCGGCTGAGGAAAATCTGGTCTTTGGAACTCCGGAGATTGTCGCCGCGCTTGCCTGTAATTTCGTCGGCGTGCTCGAAGAGGCTTTCCAGCGAACCGTACTTCTGAATCCACTGCAGGGCGGTCTTGGGGCCGACGTCCTTGACGCCGGGCACGTTATCGACGGTATCGCCCTGCAGGGCCAGAACGTCAATGAACTGGGCGGGTGCGACCTGCATGTTCTTGTGCAGTGTCTCGACGTCGATGACGGCGTCGTTCTTCATGTCGTAGGCGACGGTGTTGGCGTCGATCAGTTGGAGCATGTCCTTGTCTTTGGAGCAGATGTACGTGCGGACGCCTTCGCGGGAGGCCTGGGCGGCGAGCGTGCCGATGATGTCGTCGGCCTCGAAGCCGTCGACGCGAAGGACGGGGATATTCATCGCCTGGAGGATTTCTTCGATGCGGGCGATCTGGGCGGGCAATTCGTCGGGCATCGGCGGGCGGTGGGCCTTGTAATCGGCGGAAATCTCACTGCGGAAGGTCGGGCCCTTTGAGTCCATCGCGACAACCAGCATATCGGGCTTCTTGCGTTCGATCAGGCCGAGCACGGCGGTGGTGAAGACATAGGTCGCCTTCGTGGGCTCGCCGGAGGGGCTGGTCAAAGGCCGCATAGGGGCATAGTACGCGGCATAAATATGCGCGTGGCCGTCAATAATATAAAGGCTTTTCGGTGCGTCACTCATCCCCCCAATATCAACGCCAGACCCCGGATTGTCAAGCCTATAAACATGCCCTACGCAAGAGGCGCAAAGGCGTGGGCGCTACCTGTCGAGCCAGTGGGTCGCAAAAATAAGCAGATCGGCGAAATCTACGGCGCAGTCGCCGTTGAGATCGCCACTAACGGTTGCCTTGTTGTCCGGAATACAGCCGTCGAGCTGAGCATCCCACTGCTGCGCAAGCTCACCCCAGTCCGACATATCTACGACGCCGTCGGCGTTCAGGTCTCCTGCATTGAACGCCGCCGAGTAATGGTAGCCCATGTCGACCAAGCCGGCATCGCGTACACCGTCGGTACGAGTGGAAAGGCTGCCCAGGCCAGGATCGGCTGCCAGGCCGTTCCCGGCGTCCACACAGGGACTGTTGGCCATTTGGCCCGCCGCGACCTGACTCAGATAGTAAGCTCCATCTGGCCCGGTCACAAAGAGGGGATTGCCATGAATGTTCCCCTCACCAGCGATCACCTGCTCTGTGCACGAATGCGTGACAGCCTTGAGGATGTGGTATCCACCGACATCGTTACCCTCGTTGGACCACATGATGCAGTTGCGGATGCTGCCATTGCCCCTCACATAGACGGCTGGACTTGGATCCAGGGGGTTAATGACCGGCGTCGGATTGCCTGCTACTGTACAATTTCGCATAAACACATCTGCGTCCGACTCCAAGGCTACTCCCCACGCCGCTGACTCCAGGTTGACCAAGCTGCCTGTCAAGAGACAGTTCTCAATGACGAGAACATCGCCCACATGATAAATGCCGCTGCCCCCCTTATTCCCATCGATGATGCAGCGGGACATCTCGGCTCCGTGAAGCCGCAGCCCTGCCCCAAGAAAGACTCCGCCGGGGCCTTCGAAGCCGCCTTCGCTAATTCCAGGTGCTCCCCCCAAAGCACTGTTGTCCGCAAAAATGCTGTTGCGAATCTGCACCGAACTGTTGTCGGCCGCGTACAGGCCGCCACCTTCACCACCTCCTGCCGCATCCACCCAAACAGCAAATTCATCGGGCATTCCGCCGCCTCCGTCAGCGCCGATAGCCCGGTTGCTTCGCACCTGGCATATATCCACGGTCAGGTGGACGCCCGATCCGACATAGATCGCCCCTCCGAAAGCATCACCACCTTTTCCTGTAATATAATGGCCCGCCCCCTCATCAACATCGTAGCCAACTGCTCCCGCCGCTACATTGTCGGTGAGCTTACAGTTGCTGATGGTCATTGTGCCGGTCCCGGTGCAGTACAGTGCGCCGCCGTAAGCGGGACTGCCGTGATAATGGTTGCTGGCGCGAGGCGGCTGTGCCTTGTTGGCGATCAGTATGCAGTCTTCTATGGTCGGCGCCGCCCCTTCGCAGAGAATCGCACCGCCCCTGGCCGGATGCCCATTGGCATAACCTCGCGTGACGGTGAACCCTTTAATCACAGAGTCGGCGCCTTCCCCGCTGTGAAGATAGAAGCCGCGCCGCCCCGCAACGTTCTGGCAGTCAATGATACAGTTGTCCGGCCCGTTGACACTGCGTACGGTAATTGCCTTGCCCTTGAAATCGATGTTGGTGTTTCCCGTGCCGGTGTACACCCCGTCGGCCACGAGAACCGTCTCTCCGTCTTCCGCCAGATCGATTGCCTGTTGGATTGTCGAGTAATGCTGCGGCACCGCCCACACAGCGTCAACCGGGCGGCATATCAATTGCACCGCAATGTTGGCTGGACTGCGGATGGCTGCGCCTGCATCGATCATTATTGTGCAGGTGTAAGTTCCCGGCGTCAGCGCCGAGGCGTCAACCGTGACGGCGACAACACTCACGTCGCCCGAGCTTTCGCCGGCGGCGGAACTCAATGTCAGCCACGGACAGTCTTCGATCGCTTGCCATGCCATGTTTCCCGTGCCCGCATTCTGAATCCGGATTTCCTGCGCGTCGATCTCTTCGATGGGCGACCCCTCGAAATGCAGGGTCACCGGCCAGGCGTCCAAAGCCGTCGCCTCAAATTCCACCTCATCGGCGCCCATATCGACACGGCCCTGGATCACACGATGCTGTCCGTCGATGTCCTTTTCGTCATCGCCAAAAACGAAGTCCGGGTCACCGCCGTTGATGCAGGGCGAACCGGCGGAGATATGATACGCGTCGACAAATCCGGGATCTGCATTGATGTTGCCCTCGCCGGTGTGGCCGCCGCCGACATTACTGTATGTCACCGTTGACGTGCCGGAGATGTTGGCCCCCGTTGGAGCGGAGTTGCCGTATAAAATGCTGTTCTTGACGACATTGCCGCCGAAGACGCCGCCGCCGGCCGTTCGTGCCGTGTTACCCGTTACGGTGCAGTTGACGATCTCGCCGCAGGCAAATGCGCCGCCGCCCTTGCCTTCGCTCCAATACGGTGTGCTGTTGCCCATAAGTACACAACTTCTTAACGAAACGGCCGCATTGCCGTAGACGCCGCCGCCATGCCCCACGCCCCCCGGAGCGCTGCATTGACCCATGGGACCGCCCCCGTCGCCCCAACTGCCGTCCCCCCCTCTGGCCGCATTGCCTGAAAT
>JACZKQ010000089.1 GCA_014859965.1 Phycisphaerae bacterium | reverse complement strand
GGCGCATTCTCCGGATGTCCGCATCTCAAACCCAACATGCGGCGACAATGGAGAGCAAAACCGGTTGGGCAGAGGCCAAAATCAGGAGCATCTGTTCGCCGGGGGGGGGATTTTGGCCTCTGGGGCCCCGACCGGTTTTGCTCGGTCCTGGCGGCGCCGCCTGCCCAGCGTGTTTATAAGGAGAATGCGTTTGCCCTGATGCACCACCGACCGTCGAGTGGGAACAGCAGGGGGCTGCCGGGGGTATCAGTAGTGTGGGCTATTGCAGGGGGAATACACATGATGACACTCTACAGAACACAACGGCAGGAAGGTGCGGCCGCGGAGGAAACGCTGGACGAGCTCTGCCTGGCACATAAGACGGTCATGGTCGAATCAGCGGAGGACCTGCCCCCGGAATTAGCGGGCGAAGGTGAGCCGCCGGTTCTGGTCGATGAACACGACGTCATCCACGGCATCAAGGACATCCTGGCGCACCTGGAGAAACTGGAGCGATTCAGGGCGCTCTGGTACAAGTATCAGTCGGATGTCTGCTACTGCGAAGACGAAGACGACCTCGCGTGACCGGTAAGCGGGCGCGTCCCATATCACGCTGGACAGACACTCTGCCCCGTCGTCCGGCGTCACCGGCTGTACGGCGCGAGCAAAAACCTCTGGATTCGCAGGGTCGATGATTCGAAATAAGACACCGGGCACGCTCGCGGTATAGCAGAAGCGTCTGATATTCGCGACAGCGATGCGACGAAAAGTATAGACGACCGGCGAACAGGGGGAAAACGACCGTGGAGGAAACCGCACAACACAGGGCTTTCTGGCAGGAAGGCGTCGAACGCCGCAGGTATCCGCAAATGGACGGGGACGTTCGGTGTCACACGCTCGTGGTCGGTGCGGGCATTACGGGCCTGACGGCCGCGATGCGGCTGGTGCTGACGGGCAGGAACGTCGTCGTCATCGACATGAATCGGGTCGGCGGCGGAACCACCGGCTACAGCACGGGCCATCTCGACAACCACTATGACCGGCGGCTCAGAAAGCTCATCGACACCTTCGGAACCGAGGACGCCGAACGTGTCATCGACGCAAAGCGGCAAGCGATCGCCCACATCGAGACATGGGTCGATGAGTTCAGGATGAATTGCGATTTCGTCCGCGTGGCGGGATATCTGTATACGGAGCAGGAGGACGATGCCTCCGTGAAGGACGAGCATGACGCCGCCTGGGAAATCGGACACATCCCATCGTTGCTGGAAGGAGCGCCGCTGCCCTTCGAGACCCGCCACGCCGCCCGATTCGAGGATCAGGCGCGTCTTTCGCCGCTGAAGTATATCGTGCAACTGGCGCGGGCGTTCGCCGACTCCGGGGGCGTCATCTACGAAAACACGCGCATGCACGACTTCGAGGAGATGGGCAGCAGGGTCCTTGTCAGCGCGGGCAATTACAAGGTGCAGGCCGAACACCTTATCCTGGCGGGTCACACCTCGCTGGTCGGCAAGCTCACCGTCCAGCCGCGAATCAGTGCATATCAAAGCTTTGTCCTCGGCGTCGAGGTCGAGGATACCGTCGAGGACGCCCTCTACTGGGACACCGAAACGCCGTACCACTACACCCGCATCGCTTCGTCCGATACGCCGCGGACGCTGATCATCGGAGGAGCGGACCAGCGCACCGGCTCGGGCGATGACATGCGGCGAAGCTTTGGGCAGCTCGAAGAGTACGCGCGTCGCCGCTATAACGTCAGGCGCATCACGCATTACTGGTCGCATGAGTTTTTCGAACCGGCCGACGGCCTGCCCTACGCCGGGCGGGCGCCGCTCATGGACCACACGCGCACGGCGGCGGCGTTTTCCGGCGACGGCCTGACCATGGGAACCGTATGCGGCAACGTCCTGGCCGATCAGATACTCCAGAAAGAGAATGCGCTGTCCGAGATCGTCGCGCCCGACCGGGTCAAGCCGCTGGCTTCGGCAAGACAATTAAGCAAGACGCTCACGCATGCGGTCAAGCACTATGTCCACGACCGGGTCGCCAGGTACGCGCATTCCGTCGAGGAGATCGAGCCGGGGACCGGGGGCGTTATCAAGGAACATGGAAATCTCTACGCCGTCTACAAAGGGCCCGCGGGCGACATCGACGTCCTCTCGCCGGTCTGCCGGCATATGGGCTGCATCGTGCACTGGAACAACGCCGAGGAGACCTGGGACTGTCCATGCCACGGGGGCCGGTACGACAAGCATGGAAACGTCATCATGGGCCCGCCGAGAGAGCCGCTGCAGAAGAAGGCGCTCAAGACCCACGCGCCGGCCTGAGCGGCGCAGGCTCTTGAGCAGGGAGATCACACGCGAGTGCCAGGGCTGTGGAGAAGTTTCAATCGCTCCCTTCGACTTCTTCCCCTTCAACTTCTTAGACTTCGTCTTGGCTGTTGAGGCGAACGGGCGAACAGTGGTGGCGCCGTCGCGGCGGCGCCACCTGAGCGTTTAATCTGCTCGCCGCGAATTAAACCTGAATCGTCGATCAGTTCGGCATCAGGACCTTGTCGATGGCGTGAATTACGCCGTTGGTGCACTTTATGTCCGTCTTGATGACCTTGGCGCCGTCGACCATGACCGTCTCGCCCACCGTTTGGATGGTCAGCGTTTCACCGTTGACCGTCTCGGCGGTGTCCATCTCGGCGACGTCGGCGGCCATGACTTCGTCGGAGACGACATGGTAGGTGAGGATGGATTTAAGCTGTTCCTTGTTCTCGGGCTTGAGCAGGTTGTCAAGCGTGCCTTCGGGGAGCTGGTCAAAGGCGTCGTCCGTGGGTGCGAAGACGGTGAACGGGCCGTCGCCCTTGAGCGTGTCGACCAGGTCGGCCTTCTGGAGCGCCTTCACAAGCGTGTCGAAGTTGCCGGCGGACTTGGCGGTGGCGACGATGTCCTTTTGATTGCCGCCGTCCTTCTTGCCCCAGGGCAGCCACGCACCCAGCAGCGCCAGGAAGACGACGGTCGCCCAAACATAAGTAGTGTTTCGTTTCATTTTAATACCCCCAAAAACAGTGGTTTCCTCCGGCCGTTTCTCACGGTGAGAATACACGGCCGCCCTCGTTCCCGTTGAGCGGGAGCGGACGAACTATGTGTCGGCACGCGGAGCAGAAAAAAATACACAAAGGCCCCGGACGGCCGCGCAGGGCCCGCCAAGTGGCCGGCAAGGTCCCGTAGGCGTCGGTGTGGCGGCTGTCACGGCGT
The DNA here is from genome assembly GCA_014859965.1 of Phycisphaerae bacterium. GTDB lineage: Bacteria > Planctomycetota > Phycisphaerae > Sedimentisphaerales > Anaerohalosphaeraceae > JACZKQ01. The sequence goes on along the minus strand of JACZKQ010000089.1, from coordinate 240,402 downwards.
GACGAAAGGCGGACGTTCGAAGGTCAGCCCGTCGCCTTGCACGCGCGGGTCGCCGGTGGCTTCGAGCGTGTCCATGAGGCGTTTGGCGAGGTCTTGGCGGATTCGTGCGTAGTCGGGGTCTTCGGCAACATTTCGCAGGTAGTCGGGGTCCTTCCGGAGGTCGTAGAGTTCTTCCATCGGGCGTTTTTCGAAGCCGAGCCGCCAGTGCATCTGCCATTGCGGGTCTTTGCGGTTGGTGACCATCCATGCCTTGGTGGGGCTGGCGTCGAGGTCGCCGAAGGCGGCGAAGGTGTTCTTTTCGAGCACTTCGAAGGCAGGCTCCCGTGCCGGATCGTCCATATCGGTGGGTGTCCCCATCGGCCAGCGGTCCGGGGCGAAGTTGCGGATGTAAAGAAAGTCGCGCGTGCGTATCGAACGCTGCGGATACGGCAGATCGCCTTCGCGGGCCTTGGCGACGTGGCGTTCGCGGCCGGTGATCACGTGGTCGCGCCCGGGGTCGATCTGGCCGCTCTTGTCGGAGACGAGCAGCGGCACGATGCTTCGGCCGGTCATACAGCCGGGAACGAGCTCGCCGGCGGCTTCGAGGAAACTGGGGGCCAGGTCCATGAGATTGACGAAGTCGTCGACGACGCGGCCGGGGCGAACGCGGCCGGGCCACTGGGCGAACAGGGCGACTTCTGTGCCGAAGCCGTAAAGATTGCACTTGCCGCGAGGAAAGCCCGGGATGCCGTGGTCGCCGCTGACGACGACGAGCGTGTTGTCGCGCTCGCCGATGGCGTCGAGCTTCTCCAGAAAGAGGCCTAACATGCGGTCCAGCGCCAGCACCTCGCCGAGGTAGTCGCACATGTCCTGACGGATTTCGTGTACGTCCGGCAGGAAGGCGGGCATGCGGCCCTTGAGGTCATCGGGATCGAGCCCCCACAGGTCTTTGCCGGAACCTTTCGTCCAGGTGCGGTGCGTGTTGGTGGGGCCGAACCAGTAGCAGAACGGCTGGTCGGGCTTGCGGTCGGCGAGGAAGGCCTCGAAGTTCTTGAGGCCTTCGTCACAGATCTCCGTCTTGGCCTGCTCAGGCGTCTTGCCGGCGGCAACGAGTTTGGTCGCGTTCTGGGAGAAGGTATTGAAGCGGCTGCCCGCGCGATTGTAGCGGCAGCGGGCCGCGCCGTACGGGGCGTCGGCGGGCGTGCCGGGGCTCCAGACCTTGTACGTAAAGCCGATGTGATAGCCGGCCTGCTCCAGCAGGAGAGGATAGCTGGGGATGCTGAGGTCCCATTCGGCCCCTTGCAGGAATGCCCCGCGGCCGGTGCGGTAAAAGTACTGGCCGGAGAGCAGGGAACTGCGGCACGGCGTGCACGACGGCGACGTCACATGGGCATTATTGAAGCGGACGCCTTCGCGGGCGAAGCGGTCCAGCACCGGTGTTCGAAACGCAGCGTTGGGCTTAAAGAAGTCATAAACGCTCGCATACCGCCCCCAGTCGTCGGCAAAGAAAAAGAAAATGTTGGGCCGCTTGCCGCCAACCCGCTCCGCGGCCGGAGCGGACACAGCCAAACCGCCAAGACAAACCCCCGCTGCCTTAAGAAACACCCGACGATTCATTTGCCGCGTTAGTCCGTTCATACCGAGATCCTCCTGAATATGCCACTTGAAGGTATTCTAACAGATTGCGGCGCCTTGTTCAAACCAAACCGGCCGGTGAGAACAGGCCGGGCGCATTCTCCGGATGTCCGTATCCCAACCCCAACCTGCACCGACAATGGAGAGCAAAACCGGTTGGGCAGAGGCCAAAATCAGGAGCATCTGTTCGCCGGGGGGGGGGATTTTGGCCTCTGGGGCCCCGACCGGTTTTGCTCGGTCCTGGCGCCGCGGGCTGCCCAGCAATTATGAGGAGAATGCGTTTGCCCTGCCGGTCAGAATTTGTGTCCGTGTAAGGTTGGCAGGGCGGTGGGGCCGTCGGAAAGGCAGTGGCGCCTTGATCGAGTGGCATGCTCATGATAGTATGGTTGCAGATAGATAAGTTGAGGAAGCAATTTCCAAAGCCGCTATATGAGAATGCATTCGGGAAGTCATACATGAAAACAGTAATGAACACGCTCAAGAGCACACTTTTCATTGTGATCTTTGCGGTGCTGATCGCCGGCTGTGGTGCCAACCGGGCGGCTTCGCGGATAACGGTCTTGACGTATAACATTTATCATGGCGAGGACGCGGCCGGCGGGTCCAATCTGGATGCGGTGGCGGGGATCATCAATACATTCCGGCCGGACCTCGTGGCTCTGCAGGAAGTCGACGAAAAGACGACCCGCGTCAAGGGGCTGGACCTTACGGCGGAACTGGCCGAGCGGACGGGAATGGAGGGGCGTTTCGGCAAGGCGATGGACTACGCCGGCGGCGGGTATGGCGTGGCGGTGCTCTCGCGGCTGCCGATTGTGGGCGAGGCGAATCATCCGCTGCCGCATGGAACCGGGGTGGAGCCGCGGACAGCGCTGGGGGTCGAAGTGCGTCTGCCGGACGGGCGTCGCGTGCTGTTCGTGAGCACGCACCTGGACCACAAGCGCGACCCGAAGGACCGCTTGGCGCAGGCCGCTGTTGCAAGAGAACTCTTTGCTGATGCCGATACGCCGGTCATTCTTGCCGGCGACCTCAACGCGACGCCGGACAGCGAGACGCTTGCCTTGTTTATGCCGGAGTGGCAATGGACCGCGGGACGGGATCCGCAGCCGACGTTTCCGGCGGACGAGCCGAATCGCACGATCGACTACATCCTGATCAAGCCGGCAGAGCGATGGCGCGTCGTGGAGACCCGCGTCATCGAGGAAAAAGTCGCATCCGACCACCGGCCCGTGCTGGCCATACTCGAACTGCTGCCGGAGCCGCGGAAAGGAATCCCCTTCTAAAGCCCGTTCGCATCACGTGCGTTACGTCTCTCCTTCGGACGACAAATCCGCATCCTGCACCTCCTCGGGGGAGAGCGTCTTCAACTCCTCAATGTCGGTGACTTTGGCGTCGAGGCCTGTCAGCAGCAATTGCACGGCGGGGTCGCTGAGAGCCTTCTGGCGTGTGCTCTTGTCCATCTTGGCGCCTGGGGCCGCGGACTTGGCGGCTGTTTCCGCCGGGGCGCCGTTGTCCGAGGCTTCGAACGCAAGCCGTACTGCCTGACCCAACGCCTTCGTGAAGAACGCCTCCAGGGTTTCCGTTCGACTCTGGCAGTGACTCATCGCCAGCGCCGCCGACTTGGCGAAACGGAGCCTGAGCAGGTTTCCTTCCAGGCCCGCCACCGTCGCATCTTCGAGAAATCGCGCCGTCATGCCGTTGTTCTCAGCAAGCGCCTGGGTCATTTTTCCCCACGCATTGCGGACCGACTCGGCCGTAACCTCGCCTGCGATCATCCGCCCCGTTTCTTGCACAGGCAGGGCGTCGGCGTCGCGAGGAGCCGTCATTTTGCTCGGGAAGGGACCGGCGTCAGGGGCCTTTTCCTGCGGCCGCGGAGAAAACGCGCCTGGCGCCTTTAATTCAGGTGGCGCGTTTTTTTTTAAGCCGCCGCCGGCTGATGCGCCGCCGCCCGTCGCTTCGAGCCTGGCCAGTACGTTCTCCAGGCCGATGAAGTGCTCGCTCAGCGCCAGCCGCAGCATCGAGGCCTCCAGAAGGGCACGCGGATTATCACTGTTCTTGATTGTCCAGCGGAGTTTCTCCAGCGTCGTAATGTTGTAGATCAGTCCCGGCGTATCGAACAGTCCCGCCAGTGCGGCCATCGTCTTGCGTTCTTCGCTCGTCAAAACGAGAAGATCGCTCGCGGCGTTCGTCGACTGAATCACGATCAGGTCGCGCACGACGTCGATCAGTGCGTCGATGATCTGCACGGCCGTCTGCCCCGTTTTCAGGAGTGCATCCAGCGCCCCCAGCACCGCCGCCGCATCGTGCTGTCCGATGCGTTCGGCCAGTTCGCAGATCTTCTGCCGGCTCGGCTGGCCCAGCGCCTCTTCCAGAAGCGCCACCGTCAGCGGTTCGACGCCCGCACTGATGACCTGATCCAGCAGGCTCAGACCATCCCGCATCGACCCGTTCGCCAGCCGGGACAGCGCCACAATCACATCGTCCTCGAAGGTGATTTTTTCCGACTTGAGAACCCCCGCAAGCTGGCGGCCGATCACCGCCGGATCGATCGCCCCAAAATCAAACCGCTGGCACCGCGACTGGATCGTCGGCAAAACCTTGTTCGGCTCGGTCGTGGCGAAGATGAATTTGACGTGGTCCGGCGGCTCCTCCAGAATCTTCAGAAGGGCATTGAACGCCTGCGTGCTGAGCATGTGGACTTCGTCGATAATGTAAACTTTATACCGCGCCCGTGCGGGCCGGTAGATCGCGTTCTGCCGCAACTGCCGGACGTCGTCGACGCCCGTGTTGGACGCCCCGTCGATCTCGATAACGTCGATATCCTCACCGGCGTTGACCGACACGCAGCTGTCGCACTTGAGACACGGCGTCGTCGTCGGTCCGTCCGCCTCAAGGCAATTCAGCGCCTTGGCCAGGATCCGAGCCATCGTCGTCTTGCCGACCCCTCGCGTGCCGGTAAACAAATACGCGTGCGCGACCCGTCCCATCTTGATCGCGTTCTTCAGCGTCTGGGCGACCGCATCCTGCCCCACAACGTCGTCAAACGTCTGAGAGCGAAACCGCCGCGCCAATACCGTGTAAGCCATGCCAGTCCGCCGTTACCAGTAACTAAAAAGGTGGCCGGGTTTGCCACGCACAGCGCCGCAGTCGCTTAGGGCTGCTTTCTTCCGAATCTGACCCGGTTCGCGTACGTCGCTTGCATGGGACCCGACCACAATAAGTTTCGATCTTTAAATACGTCCGCTGCTTCCGGTGCACACCGGAACCCCTTTTCGCCGCCCAAGCCGCGGCTTCCGGACGTATCGGACGCCCACGGCGGATAGTATAGCGGTCGGCGAGAAAATTTCCAGAAAAACCTTTCGTGACCGCTATTTTTCAACTTATAATCTATCCCCGGCTAAAGGTTCGCACACAACGGCGTCGAAAATTAAGATAATCAGGCACTGCAACCCGAATGTTTCGCAGGCTGTGTGGATTCTCAGTTTTGCGTCCATCGTTGGCTGCCTTGGCTGTTTGCAGAGGATTATGCCGGTAATAGTCGTCAGTGTTGTCCATGGAGGTACTTATGAGAGTTACGGTCGATGACAGTTGTACAGCGTGCGGCCTGTGCTGCGATACGTGTCCGGACGTTTTTCAGATGGGCGATGACAAAGCGGAGGTGATCGTCGATCCCGTTCCGGCCGAATCCGAGGCGCTCGCCCAACAGGCGGCAGACGAATGCCCCGTCGAGGCGATCATCGTCGAGTAGATGCGCACCTGTTTTGACGACACAGGCGACCGTTGCACGCCGGATAAAGTGCCGCTGCCGGCCCTGACTTCTGTCCGTGCAGCAGGGGGGCCGTGCCTACTTCCCTATGCAGAATAGTTTCTGTGTTGTCCTGATAAATAGCCGACCTTCCGATGCGACTATGGAAGCTCTCACCATGTTTCGACCCTTGGGCTCATCCATTTGAACCGAGTGCAGGACCTTGCCGTCGGCGGCGTTGATGACGTCAGCGTGCCCGTCATGGTTTATGAGGTAGATTTTGCCGTCGGCCGCCAGCGGTGACGCTTCGTACTTCGCCCGGCCGGGGGTCGGGATTGTCCACTTGACTTTGCCCGTTTGCGGGTCGATGCGAGACAGGTTCTTTCGCAGGTCGCTGAGGACGAAAAAGTCGCCATCGTAAAAGGCGGGCGTTGGGACATCGGAGGTGACTTCCTTCGCGTCGGCGGTGGTCCAGACAACCGCCGTGTCGTCAAGAAGGCCCGCCCCGTTGGGGCGGATGGCGAAAACAGGGGCGTTCTTCGGGGCACAGGCAAGAACAAGACCTGCCCCGACAACCGGTGAGGGTACGAGCCGCCAATGGCCGGTGCGCTGCGGGTTCCACGTACCCCAGCGCCAGAGTTCCGCACCCGTCGCGAGATCATGTCCGGTCAGGAGATCGGCGCCCACCACCAGGAGCTGTTCTCTGCCGTTTAGCACGGCGGGTACGGGGGTGCTGAAGGCCTCGCGCGATTCGGCGACAGCAGCCGTGGGGCGCAGCGTTTGCCACAGTGTCTTGCCCGTCATGGGGTCCATCGCTAACAGGTAGGAGCGATTCTCCTTGTCGGCGAATCCGCGGCCCTGAACAGGCACGTCGCGCTGAAGGACCTGGAGATAAAGCTTGCCGCCATGGAGGACGGGACTGCTGCTGAAGGTCCAGAGGAAGGCGAATGTACCATAGTCTTCCTGGATATTGCGGGACCAGAGGCGATTGCCCTCCATGTCAAAGCCGAGGAGCAGGCCCGTGCTGTAGAAGAACACAACGACCTTGCCGTCGGTGACCGGCGAGGGGGCGGCGTAGTTGCTGCGGTCGTCCCTGCGGGTTCCTTTGGTCAGGTCGTGCCGCCAGAGGAGCTTACCGTCCGCCCGGTCAAAGCACATGGCCAGCAGGCTGTCGGCTGCGGCATCGACGCTGGAGATGAAGACCTTTCCGCCGTGGACGATGGGTGTCGCGGCCGAGGGGCCGGGCAGGTCGACGCTCCATACCACGTTTTCCGTTTGACTCCAGGTCACGGGCAGACCGGTCTCATCGGTGGAGCCGTTGAAGTTCGGGCCCCGCCACTGCGGCCAATCGGCAGCATGAGATGCGGACACAATCATCATACAAACCGTCAAAAACAAGCAGTGCTTCACTTTTAAGGCCTCCTTATGCTGATCGGCAAGAGCCAAAGCTCGGGTTTCGGTCTGAGCGGCTGCAGGTACGCCGCCGCTTTCATACCATTCTGCTTTCACTTAAGTATAGGGGCAAACGCGTGCCGCTGCAAGTTTTTAGCCGGGATGTCATTTTCATTGACTTGTGGCTTCTTAACCCATATAATATAGGACGCGATTGCGTACGCATCCTTGTCACAGCAGCGGGAACGGTTGGCCCGGGGATGGCCCCGAGCCGAGTCCCCTCCCGGTTTACATTTCACCGTTTCGTACAAAGGAGAAGGCGATGACAAAGAAGTTGGTATTCATGATTCTCATGGTAGCGCTCGTGGGGCTGGGCCTTGCGAACGGCAAAACGATCGTGTGGGTCTCTGACGCCCACGACACGGACACGACTGTCGCGGGCCCGGACGACCAGGGCTGGGTCGATTTCCTGACCTCCCTCGGGTTCACGGTCGAATACCCCAAGGGAGCCACAGCCGGCACCGGCTACTTCCAGACCCTCGATGCCGCCAAACTGGCGCAATTGGCAGCCGCCGACCTGATCATCATGAGCCGTGACGTCAGCAGCGGCAACTATGCCAACGACGACACCGAACGCGCGCAGTGGGGCGGCATTACGACCCCCCTCATTCTGATGAGCCAATACCTCGCCAGAAGCGGCAACGGCCGGTGGTTCAATACTACGGCCATCACTGCTCGCGCTGCATACTTTCAACTGCGGGCCGTAAACCCGGCGGACCCCCTGTTCGATGACGTGCTCCTGGATGCCAACAAGGATACCGTTTGGCACGACGTGAACGTCTGGCCGGGGCATTCCAGCTTCATCAATACCACCGATGCCGGCAATGGCCGCGTGCTGGCCGTCCGCCCGGACAACGGAAACATCCTCATCGCCGAGTGGGATGCCGGCAAGCCGTTTTATAATGCGACGCCCAACGTGATGGTCGGCGGGCCGCGCATGCTCTTCTCGGGCGGCACGCAGGAAGTGGATGCGACCCAGGGTCGCTGGGGTGCGTACAACCTGACAGCCGCGGGCGAGCAGATATTCGTTAACGCGCTGAAGCGCTACCTGGGTGACTTCATGTACAATTCCGCCCCGCAGGTCAACGCCGGGCCCGATCAGTCCGTCAACCTCCAAGGCGGCGTGGCGACAGCCCAACTCGCCGCCACGGTCCAGGACGACGGCGACCCCTATGGTGTCATCCTCTACGATTGGAGACTTATCAGCGGTCCGGCCCCTGTTGTCTACACCAACGGCATAGCAGACCCGACGGTCCAGTTTTCCGCCCGCGGCGCCTACGAGTTCCGGGTGACTGTCTACGATTACGACCCGAACAACCCGGCGCACGACCCCGGCAAGAGTGCCTCTGACACCGTCCGCGTCCGCGTCAAGGATGCGGCGATCGACGACGTCCTGCTGGGCCACTGGACCTTCGATGAAGGCCAAGGCAAGACCGCCAACGACAGCGCCGGCATCAATGACGCAGGCACGCTGACCTCGACGACCACCTTTGCCGACCCCAACTGGGTTGACGGCTGGGTAGGCGACCATGCACTGGCGTTCTACGGCATATCCTACGTGCAAATCGCCGACGCCACGCCGGTCGACGCCAACCTTCCCCCGTTCCAGTGGGAGATCACCACGGCCGCATGGATCAAGGTCAATGCCTTCAACAACCCATGGGAAACGATCATGGGCAGGGGCGTTGAAACCTGGCGGTTTGGGCGCGAGAATCTTACCAACCGCGTGACGATACACCTGGAAGGTGTCCAGGAGTCGCTGGCAGGCAGCGCCAACGTCAACGACGGCTACTGGCACCACGTCGCCGCCACCTATGACGGCAAGCGGGTTGTCACCTACGTTGACGGCCGTGTGGACGCCACGATGGACGTGTCGGGACCGATCACCGTGGATATGAGTCTTCCCATTACTATCGGCAACCGAATTGACAACCTCGGCGGCCGCGGCTGGAACGGGCTTATCGACGACGTCCGCCTCTACACCTACGCGATCAGCGCAGAAGACGTGATCGATCTGGCAAAGATGGGCAAGAACGTCATTCCGAGCATTAATGCGGGCCCGGACATTACGCTGTCGCTGACGTACGAAGATTCGATCGTCCTCGACGCGGTCGGCATGGACCTTAACGACGACACCCTCGCTTACGAGTGGACGGTCGTCGGCCCGGCAGCGGTGGAGTTCATCCCCAGCGCCTATGTCGAAAAGCCCACGGTCAGGTTCAGCCAGCAGGGCGTTTATACGTTCCATGTGACGGTCAACGATGGTATCGCCGGCCTGGACGGCGGCATTTTCGACGAGGTCGTCGTGACAACCACCCGACCGAGTTGTGCCGACATCATCGCCCAGGGCATGTCGCTTGCAACCGATCTGAACAAAGACTGCTATGTCGACTTGCAGGATTTGGCGATCCTCGCGGCCAACTGGGCGCGGTGTTACGACCCGCAGCAGAGCGGATGCGAGAATCCCTTCAAGTGGGAATAGCAAAGGGAGCATAGAACGGCGGGCGCCTTGCTGCAGCGGCGGCAGGCGCCCGCTTTTTTTGTTTAGAATACTTGCAGAACCTGTGCGTTTCGATGCGGAAACGGGGCGAAACGCATGCAAACCGTGAGAGCGCGTGCAAATATGTACGCGTGAAGAAGGATTACAAAGGGCCCTGATGCGTTCTTAACGCCGTAGTCTACGACGGCTACGCGTTTTCGGGCGACAGGAGGTCGGGGCGCTGTGTTCTTGTCCGTTCCAGGCGCTGCTGGTGTCGCCATTGGGCGATCTTGCCATGGTCGCCGCTGAGGAGGATTTCGGGGACCTTCATGCCGCGGAAGTCTTCGGGGCGGGTGTAGTGGGGATATTCGAGGAGGCCTTCGCTGAAGGATTCTTCGGTGGTGGAGGCGGCGTCGCCGAGCGCCTCGGGGAGGAGACGTACGACGGCGTCAATGACGACCATGGCGGCGAGTTCTCCGCCGCTGAGGACGTAGTCCCCGATGGATATCTGTTCGGCCTCCAGACCTGTGCCGATGCGTTCGTCGAAACCTTCGTACCGTCCGGCTATAAGGAGGAGTCGCTCGGCGCCGCTGAGATCGCGGGCGAGGGCCTGGTCGAACTTGCGGCCCTGGGGCGTCAGGAGGATGACGCGGGGGGGCGTCGGGCAGGCTTGCCGGAGGTGCTCGAAGGCGTCGAATACGGGGGCGCACATCATCACCATGCCCGGGCCGCCGCCATACGGCTTGTCGTCGACTTTTTTGTAGCTGTCCGTGGTGAAGTCGCGGATGTTGGTCAATGCGATATCGACGATCCCCCGCTCTTGCGCCCGCTTGAGAATGGAATGGCTCAGGGGCGATTCAAACATCTCGGGGAAGAGCGTGAGAACGTCGATTCGCATAGACTGTCGAGTCTCTCAAGCAGGTGACGGCGGAGTCCTGCTGACTACATAAACGATCGCCGGCACCTCTAATCATTATCTAACGAGAATTTGACCCTTATTTTTTCGCTTCACCGGTCTGCTGGGCGGCGGCTTTTTCAACCTTGGTGAAAGGTTTGCCCTGCTTGCGAGCGATCTCGCGGGCGCGGCTGCGTCGCTGCAGCTTCTCCTCGTATTGTTTGCTCTTGATTCCGGCATTGGCCATGATCTGAGCGACGGTATCCGAGGCGACGGCGCCTTGTTCCAGCCAGAATTTGATGCGTTCGACGTCGAGGACGATCTGCTTGGTCAGGTCTTTCTCGATGGGATCATAGTGGCCGAGCTTTTCGAGGATTCGGCCGTCGCGGGGCGTCCTGGCTTCCACGGCGTTGATCCTGTAAAACGGTCTGTGCCTTCGGCCCATTCGTGTCATTCTGATTCTTACTGCCATTTGTGCTGCCTTTCTATACGTTATGATCAATTTTCGCGAGCGCCCTTTGCGCGTCGCAAAACAAGTTACCTGTCACATTCCGGGCTCTCTGCAGATTGACGCAGCCTCACCGGGCACTCAGAATTCTCCAAATCATCAAGCCCTCGACCTGGCGGTTGTCTTGCTTTCGAGGGCGTAGCCGTTCATGAAGATCGCAAACAACCCGGGATCGATGCCCGCATCGTCGGCGATCCGCCGGACGGTTTCGTCGCCCAGACCGGCGGCGTTTTGTTTTTCACTGGCGGTCATAATCGCAACCGCTTTCTCCAGTTGTCCAAACTCCTCCCCCGTCGGCGCCTGGAGCATCGCCAACTCGCTCGAACCACGCACGTCCTCAAACTGACGCCGGAACCTGCGCCCGTATGCATCGTCGACGAAGCGGGCGAGTTTCTTGAGGTACTGGTCGATTGAGACGCAATCTGTCATTGCCGCCGCTTCTTTCCCTTGCGGGCGATGACCCGCTTGCGTTTTGACCGCTGCTTGATTTTTTTGCCGCTGCTCATGGCGCTGAACATATCGGTGCGCCCGGACAGCAGACCCTTCATGCCGCCTAATCCGCCGGCACTGACGGTTTTCATCATTTCGCGGGTGCGCTTAAACGTCTTGATCAGGCTCGCGACGTCGGTGAGGTCCCGGCCGCAGCCTTTGGCGATTCGGCGTCTTCGCGAGGCGTCGATGATATCGGGATCGCGGCGTTCGTCGGCTGTCATCGAATGAACGATGCCCTCCATTTTGTCGATTTCGCGATCGTCCATGTCAAGGCCTTCCATTTGGCGGCCTATGCCGGGCAGGAGTTTGAGCATGCCGGCCATGCCGCCCATCTTCCGAAGGGCCTGCATCTGCTTGAGGAAATCGTCGAAGCCGAAGCTGCCTTTTGCCATCTTCTGCTGGAGCTTTTCGGCTTCTTCGGCGTTAAATTCCTTCTGTGCCTTTTCGACAAGGGTGACGACGTCGCCCATTCCGAGGATCCGACCGGCCATGCGGTCGGCGTGGAAGGGTTCGAGATTGTCGAGCTTTTCACCGACGCCGATGAACTTGATTGGCTTTCCGGTGACGGCCTTAACGCTGAGCGCGGCGCCGCCGCGGGCGTCACCGTCGAGTTTGGTGAGTATGACGCCGTCGAGTTCGAGGCGCTCGTTGAATTCTTTTGCGCTGTTGACGGCATCCTGGCCGGTCATTGCGTCGCAGACGAGATATATCTGGTGGGGCGAGGTCGTCCTGGCTACGTTGGAAATCTCCGTCATCATGTCCTGATCGATGTGGAGTCGGCCGGCGGTGTCAAGGATGACGACGTCGCGATCTGTTTCGCGGGCGTGCTTAATGCCGTTGCGGGCGACCTTGACGGCGTCCGTGATGCGCTCGCTGTAAACAGGAATGCCCAACTGATCGCCGAGGGTGATGAGCTGGTCGATGGCGGCGGGACGCTGCAGGTCATCGGCGACAAGAAGAGGCTTCTTGCCCTGACCGGCGATGTAGCTGGCGAGTTTCGCCGCGGTAGTGGTCTTGCCGCCGCCCTGAAGGCCGGCGAGCATGATGACGGTCGGGCCGGGGGCGACGTAGTGAATACGCGTGTCGACGGGGCCCATGAGCTTGACCAGTTCGTCATGGACGATCTTGACCATGACCTGGCCGGGATGCAGGCTTTGGATGACCTCGGCGCCCATGGCGGCCTGCTGGCAGTCTTTACAGAATTGCTTGACGACGTGGTAGTTGACGTCGGCTTCGAGAAGGGCCTTACGGACCTCGCGCATGGCGTCGGAGATGTTCGCTTCGGTAATCCGCCCGCGGCCCGAAAGCGACCGAAAGATGTTACTGAATTTATCTGTTAAAGCTTCAAACATAGTCTATGCCATAAAGTTTCAGGGCCGCCCGGCGCCCCGATACGCAACAAGCGGGGCAGCCTGCCTTGCCCTGCGGGCTGGACGGCGCATAATGCCCCTGTGTCAAGAACCCCAAAGTTTACGAGGTTGGAGCCACAGTTTCAACCCTAAAATACGAAATATTGACCTTTTGGTGCGGCGGCGGGGACTTTTCGGAACGTCATCGTGAGAATGCCTGGCGATTGGTGCGGTTTTAACCCGTCGGGTCTGATAAAATCCCAAGGCAAATGGGGTACTTCTACCGATTGACCGCGATGTCGGGTGCAGCTATAGTGGCCTTCACAATTAGATCTGACAAAGGGGAATTGTCATCAGGAGGCCGAGACATGCAACTCTTTCAAATGTCCGACGTGTTGGATTGCCTGTGGATTGGTGCGGCGGTCGCATGCTTGAAGCTGGCAAGACGGTTCGCAGCAAGAAGGGCCGCAAGAAGGAGCGGGCCCTGCGCAATGGGGGTGAAGCCTGTAATGTGTTTTCAAGGTTGAATCTGTCTGTTTTCTGCGACTGGGTAAATGACCATCTGGTGGGGCGGCCGCAGTGCCGAGGAAGAGTCCGCGCCGCCGGGTTCATTGCCGATATCGCCAAGCTGTTTCCATGTCAAAGAACCGTCATCCGTTTGTCCGGGGCAGACTGATTGCGTTACGCACCGTGCGGGTGACCATAAAGGCTGCCGCGTGCCCTATTCTTTCCGGGCGAGCGGCCGCGGGCGGTAGAGCTTTGTCTCCAATGGCCGCTGGTAGGCGGTCCAGTTCGAATCGCCCGGATCGTTATCGATAAGCGTGGCGACCTGGTTCATTTTGGCGTCCAGATCGTCTATGTAGCTGACCATGAAGGCCTCGGCGGTTGCCGGCAGTTTGGGGGAGCCGAACTCATAGCAGCCGTGATGACTCAGGATAATGTGCAGGAGATTGTCCAGCACGGCTTTGTCGACGGGAGTTCCTTTCTGGGCGACGATCGCGGCCTTGTCGTTGATCATCTGCACACCGAGAACGAGGTGGCCAACCAGTTGGCCGGTATCGGTATAAGAGAAGCCCATGGAATACGAAAGCTCCGCTGTCTTTGCAATATCGTGCAGAAAAACTGCGGCAAGGACGAGATCGGCCTGGACTTTCGGGTAATTCGGGAGGATGGCGGTTGCCACGTTCGTCATGGAGTGCGTGTGCTCCAGCAGGCCGCCGAGATAGCTGTGGTGCATCTGCATGGCGGCCGGGGCGGTGCAGAACTGGCGCATCAACTCATTATCCGAAAGAAATTCATTGATAACGCCGCGGAGGCCGGGGTCGCGGATCGCAGCCAGCATTGTCCGCAGCTCGTCAAACATGACCTTGACGTCTTTCTCGGTTCGCGGCATGTAGTCCGCCAGGTTCACCTTGCCGGCGTCAACGACGACGATATCGTTAATGACGATCTGCAGCGCATTCTGGTATAATTCGCTCTTTCCGCGGATGTGGACAAAGCCTTCACTGGGCAACTGATTGTAGATCGCTTCGGTCGCCTGCCACATCCTTGCGTTGACCTTGCCGGTGCGGTCCGAGAGGAACATTGCTATGTAGAGGTCTCCCTTGGTCGTATTTCGAAGGACGGGCTGCGTGACCATGTAAACCTCGTTAAGCGGCAGACCCGGCTTGATGTCCTTGATGAAAGTATGGCTCATTGTGTCTCCAATAATGCCCTGTGTGATGTCCATCCAGTGGGGCATTATACGCCCACGGACAGGAATGCAAAGGCATAAAAGCTTTTTTTTTGGCCATTGGGTCCGGTAGGTATCGCTGCATTCTTAGTGCTGAATTGCCCGATTAGGCGGCAAATTGGGAAGCGGCGGCGGCTTTTGGGAACAAGACGTTGTGAAATCGCGTAAAAAGCTAAAAATGCGAGTGATAAAAACATTGCAAACAGCGGCGGCGGCCGTATAATACCGCAATTGTTTACAGAGTGGATGCGAAAGAGTGTTGTCGGGGCATTGAAATTGCCGAAGGTATGAGTGGAAAGGTAGTATTATCAGTATGTTGACGAAGGAAGCCAAGACCAAGATCATAGGGGATTACAAGCGAGCGGACAACGATACAGGGTCACCCGAAGTCCAGGTCGCTATCCTCAGCAAACGCATAAACGAGCTTACCGAACACCTCAAAGAACACCCCAAAGACCATTCGTCCCGCCGGGGGCTCTTGAAAATGGTCGGGACACGGTCCGCATTGCTTAAGTATGTCAGAAACAACGACATAAGCCGTTACCGCGCCATCATTTCGAGGCTTGGCCTGCGTAAATAAGTCAGGGATGCACAAAGTGAAGCGGCAGCCGGGAGAAAACCAGCCGACAGCAAAGCAAAGCGGCGATGGTGTTGCGCCCGCGGTTACACTTACCGAGATAAAGCGTAAGAAACATAAAAAAGATGAGTTCCAAGTAAAAAGAGGTTGATACGTTATTATATGTTTACAACACATAAGGTAGAAAAGCAAATCGGGGGGAAAACCATATCAATAGAAACCGGCAAGATTGCCCGGCAGGCCGACGGCGCCGTCGTTATTCGGTGCGACGATACGATGGTCATGGTGACGGTGGTGGCAGCGGCGCCTCGCAGCGAGGACATCGATTTCTTCCCCTTGAGCGTGGATTACCGCGAAAAGCTGAGTGCCGCGGGCAAGTTCCCGGGGGGCTTCATGAAACGGGAGGGGCGTCCAAGCACGAAAGAGACGCTGACAGCGCGGACAATCGACCGGCCGATTCGGCCGCTGTTTCCGGACGGGTATTACAATGAAGTTCAGATACTCGTTTCAGTGATCAGTGCGGATCGGGATAACGACCCGGACGTGCTTTCAATGATCGGAGCCAGTGCGGCTCTGTCGATCAGCAAAATACCATTCCTCGGACCGCTGGGGGCGTGCCGGCTGAGCGTCGTTGACGACCAGTTTGTGCTGTTTCCCACGTACGCTGAGCGGGACAAGAGCACGTTCAATCTGGTATTGGGCGGCCGCAAGGAAGCGATCAATATGATCGAAGTGGATGCGATGCAGACAAGCGAAGAAAAGGTCGCCGAAGCAGTCGCGCATGCCCACAAAACCGTAGGTGAGATCTGCGATCTGATTTCGGAGCTGCAGGCCAAGTGCGGCGTGGAAAAAGAGATGGAAGTTTATGAAGTCGATGCATCGCTGGCGGCGGCGGTTTCGGACAGGATCAAAGAGCCGCTGCGCGATGCAATGGCCATTGCGGATAAGAGCGAACGGAACAATGCCGTGAAGGCGATTCTGGACGGGGCGAAGCAGGAGTTTTGCCAGGCGGACGGCGGCGAGCCGCGGTGCCTGCCCGGGATTCTTCGCCGGATAACCGAGCCGATCCAGCGTGAAGTAGTTCGCGAGATGATTCTCAACGGTAAACGGCCTGACGGCCGGTCATACACGGAAGTGCGTCAGATCGAGTGCGAGGTGGGTATTCTGCCTCGTGCCCATGGATCGGCGCTGTTTACACGCGGTCAAACGCAGGCGCTGGTATCGGTAACCTTGGGAACGGGACGCGACGAACAGACGATTGACGGCCTGATGGAAGAGTATGGCCAGGATTTCATGCTGCACTACAATTTCCCGCCTTCTTCGGTGGGTGAAGTGCGTCCCGTCCGCGGCCCCGGCCGTCGTGAAATCGGGCACGGAGCGCTGGCTGAAAAGGCACTGGAAAAGGCCAAGCCCGATGGGGAATCATTCCCTTATACGATAAAGATTGTTTCGGATATTACGGAATCCAACGGCTCCAGTTCGATGGCGTCGGTCTGCGGGGGTACGCTGGCGATGATGGATGCCGGGGTGCCGATGGTCTCGCCGGTTGCGGGCATATCGATCGGTCTGGTGGGCGAAAAGGACCGGCACGTGCTTTTGACGGATATTGTCGGGGATGAGGACCACTTCGGCGATATGGATTTCAAGGTGGCGGGCACTGTCAACGGCATTACGGCGATCCAACTGGATATCAAGGCCGAAGGGCTGCCGCACGATATCATGGTCGAGGCGCTTCAGCGGGCGAAAGAGGCCCGTCTCCAAATCCTGGAAACCATGTCGCGGACCATTGACAAGCCGCGTGAAAACCTGAGTATCTACGCACCGAAGATCGTGAGCATCAAGATCGATCCGGAATATATCGGAAAGATCATCGGCCCCGGCGGCAAGATGATTAAGAGCATCCAGGAGCAGACCGGTTCTCAGATCGAAATCGAAGAGGACGGCACCATCTGCATCAGCTGCATGGGCGGCGACGGGCACCTGGCGGCACGTGAGATCATCGAGTCGATGACCACGCCGCCGACAGTCGGCAAGGTCTACAAGACGGCGAAGGTTGTTTCCGTGAAGGACTTCGGGATATTCGTCGAGATCAGTCCGGGCGTTGAGGGTCTGTGCCACATCAGTGAACTGGCCGACGGGTACGTGAAGAATGCTGAGTCCGTGTGCAAAGTGGGGGACATTGTCGCGGTCAAGCTTCTGAACATCGACGACCAGGGTCGTTTCAAGCTTTCGCGGAAGGCGGCGTTGGCGGAACTGGCGGCCCAGGGCGCCGCTAAATAGTAAGCGGCGGCGCAGGCGGACGGGCGTTCGCGGAAGGAACCGGTCGTGACAGGATTGCAGGAGCACGGCGTGCGCGTTAGAATCCGTTAATAATTGCTGTTTCTGTGTGCCAGTGGTTCAGAGTAGGGAGGCGTATATGGCTAAGGGTACAGTGAAGTGGTTCGATCCCAAAAAAGGTTTCGGATTCGTCGTTAATGATGAGGGCAAGGACGTGTTCGTGCATTATACGAGCATCGACGGCGACGGATTTCGATGCCTGCGAAACGGGCAGGTGGTCGAATACGAGCAGTTCGATACGGGCAAAGGACTGCAGGGCAAGAGTGTTCAGATTGTCGAGGTGAAGGCGAAGGAGCCGGCGGTGCGGCAGGAGGCGAAGCCCCGCGGCAAGCGGGACCGCTGACGCTTCGGCGTGTTTTTCCCTGTGCGATCGGCCGCATGTCCGAAGCACGTGCGACAGTGTGACATCGGGCTGAACGGGAGGGGACGCTTTGTTTTATTTTGTAGTCGGTTTTATTCTGGGCGCTGCTGCGGCGGGGCCCGGTTTCTATTTCCTGTTGCGGCGGAGCCGGGCGCTTGCCCGGAGCCGAAGCGACACGCAGAGCAGACAAATCGAGGAACTGGGCAAACTGACCGGTGGTCTCGCCCACGAAATAAAGAACCCCCTGTCCACAATAAAAGTGAACCTTAAGCTGATCAGTGAAGACATGGCGGGTGGTTCGCAGCCGCAGCCCCGGTGGGCTCGGAAGATTGATGTTGTGCAAAAAGAGACTGAGCGGCTCGAACATATACTCGAGGATTTTCTGCGGTACATCGGCAAGGCGGAACTGAGACGTGCACCTGTCGACGTCAACGCGCTTGTAGGGGAAATGGTCGATTTTTACGGCCCACAGTCGTATTCCCGCGGCGTGACGATGCGTCCGGGGCTTGCCGATGGGCCGCTGGTTTGCGATATCGACCCGGGGATGATGAAACAGGTCCTGCTGAATCTTTTCATCAATGCCCAGCAGGCCATGGGAGACGGCGGCGAATTGATTGTGCGCACCGGCAGGCGGGACAAATGCGCCGTGATAGAAGTCAGCGATACGGGCGGCGGGATCGAGGCCGACAAGCTTGATCGGATCTTCGAGGCCTATTATACAACGCGGCCCGGGGGCAGCGGGTTGGGTCTGCCGACGGCCCGCAAGATTGTTCAAGCCCACGGCGGCCGGATTGAGGTGGACTCGGAGCCCGGCAGGGGAACGTCTTTTATCATCGAATTGCCAATGAGTGAGAGCGAGACTGCGAGACGATGAACAACGATGCGACCATTCTGATTGTCGACGACGAAAAGGAGCATGCCGACGTACTGGTCGAGGCCCTCGAAAAGCAATGCGGGCGGGCCTTTGCCGTATATACGGCCGACGATGCGATGGATGTGATCGAGCAGGAGAAGCTCGACCTGATTATCACGGACCTCAACCTTCGCGACGACATAAACGGCATAGACATTCTGAGGGCCGCCAGGGAACACGACCGCAACGTCCGCGTCATCCTGATCACCGCTTATGCCACGATCGATACCTGCAAGGAGGCGATCAAGAGCGGGGCTTATGACTATCTCGTCAAGCCGATTGACGTGGATCAGCTGCGGGGCATGGTCGCCAAGGCGCTTCCGGCGCGGAAACCGGCGATGGCCTCGGGCAAGAACTTCGTATTCGAAGGTGTCCTGAGCCGAAGTCCGGCGATGCAGCCTGTGTTTCGTGTGCTGCGGCGGGTCGCGCCGACCACGATCAGCGTGCTGATCCAAGGCGAGAGCGGCACGGGCAAGGAACTGACTGCGCGGGCGATCCACACCAATTCGCCGCGCCGCGGCAAGCCGTTCAGGCCGCTCAACTGCGCAGGCCTGACCGAAAGCCTGCTGGAGAGCGAACTGTTCGGCCATGCCAAGGGAGCCTTTACGGGGGCGTCAACGGATCGTAAGGGCCTGTTCGAAATGGCCGACGGCGGGACGCTGTTTCTGGATGAGATCGGCGACATGCCCCTGAGCATGCAGGCCAAGCTGCTGCGCGTGCTGGAAGATGGCATCGTGACGCCGGTCGGTTCGAACAAATCGACCGTCGTGGACGTGCGGGTCGTCAGCGCGACCAACCACGATCTGGTGCAGCTCGTGGAGGACAAGAAGTTTCGTCAGGACCTGTTCTTCCGCATCAAGGGGGTCAGCGTGACGCTGCCGCCGCTGCGGAGCCGGCCGGAGGATATTCCTGAACTGTTCGGCTATTTCCTGCGCGAGGCGTGCGAGGAGACCGGCGCGGATATCCACCTCATTACCGAGCAGGCGATGAAGGTGCTGGTCAGTTATAACTGGCCGGGCAACATTCGCCAACTGCGCAACGCCGTGCGAACCATGCTCGTTATGTGCGAAGGCGACACGCTGGACGTGCGGGATATCCCGGCCGACATTCATCACATCCGGCGGCTGTCGGGGGCCGTGGCCGCCGCCGAGACGCAGGAGGACGAGCTGCCCGTCGAAGCGATGGCCGGCAAATCGCTCAACGAGGTGGAAAGGGAGCACATCCGCCGAACGCTGGAGTTCACCAACAACAACCGGGCCGAGGCAGCCAAGATCCTGGAAATCGGCGAACGCACGCTCTACCGCAAGATTAAAGAATACAACCTGTAGATATCCCGTCAAAGACGTGGAGCGGACAATCCTATGTCGTTCAAATACTGAGTGTATCTCATGTTGAAAAGGTTGCGAATTCCAATTCTGATTATCGTGCTGCTGGTTGTATGGATTGGCGCCAGCAACTGGGTCTACGAGCAACGCATTGCTGCTTCTGTCTATGCGCTTCATGCGGCCAGACAAAGCGTCAAATGGTATGAAGCTGAAACCGGTTCATACCCAGACTCTATACGCGATGTAAGTTGTTACGCCAAAGAACATAAGGTGGATTATTATGAGCCTGGTGTGAGCGCAGGCGAGTTGCGTCTGTTTTTGCCAGACTTTCATTTTGAGCGTATTTCAAGCCGTAAAGGAAGTAACAGTGAGCATGCCTCGCTGACCGGCCAAGGGGGATTCTATTATAATAAGGAGACCGGAGAGGTGCGGATAAATCTAACCAAACCGCTACGGGAATATTTTTTGTTTTGCTGTGGCCATTGGGGCAGCGTGGTTCCGGCAAAGTGGTAGAACGGTGCTTATGGAGACGACAGTGGGCAGGCGGGGAGGGCATGATACGCCCCCTACAGCGATGAACTTTTCATAAAGCGTTCAATGGCGGGGTGCGCTGGGGCGGACGGTTGGGCGCCGAGTTTTGTTACTGAGAGGGCGGCGGCGGCGCTGGCGAAACGGACCGCTTGCGGCAGGGGGGTTCTTTGGGCGACGGCTACGGAGAGGGCGCCGTTGAAGACATCGCCGGCGGCGGTGGCGTCGATAGCATCAACCTTGAAAGCCGGGACAAAGTCGCTGTAATCCTTTGTTGTGAGCAGGGCCCCTTTTTCGCCCATCGTGACGATCACCGTTTCAACGCCTCGGGCTCTGAGGGCCTCGGCGGCCTTCTGTGCGGCCGGTGGCGAGTCGACGGGAATTCCTGTCAGGAGTTCGGCTTCCGATTCGTTCGGCGTCAGAATAGAGACGCATCGGAGCAATTCGTCGTCAAGCGGCTGAGCGGGCGCGGGGTTTAGGATAACGGTGACGTTGTTATCGCGGGCGAGTTGTGCGGCCGCGCGGACGGTTTCAATCGGGGTTTCCAACTGCATGACGAGGATATCCGCCGAGGCGATCACGTCGGCGGCGCGGCGGACGTCGTCGGGCGAGAGGTTCGCGTTTGCGCCGCTTGCGACGGCGATGGAGTTCTGGCCTTTTGCGTCGACGAAGATCGAGGCGACGCCCGACGGGGCGTCCGGATCTACGGTCACGTGGCTGACGTCGAGGCGGTCGGCGCGGAAGCCGTCGATGGCCTGCCTGCCGAACATGTCGTCGCCGACGCGGGCGATGAAGGCGACATCGCCTCCGGCACGGGCGGCGGCTACGGCTTGATTGGCCCCCTTGCCGCCGGCGGCGGTGGAGAAGCGCCCGCCGATGACGGTTTCCCCGGGTCTGGGGATCTGCTCAACCTTGATAATCATGTCGGTGTTGGAACTGCCGACGACGACGATGCGTTTTGTCATTGCGCTGCCTCCGTGCCGGTCTTCCGCAATCGGCGGCGATAGTAATCCAGGACGACGGCGGCGATGATGACGCAGCCGGTGACGAGGCGTTTGGTGGGTTCCTGAGCGCCCGTCTGGGCCAGGCCCGTACCGAGCACTTTGATAATGAGCACGCCGAAGAAGGTGCTCACCACAGAGCCGCGGCCGCCCATAAGGCTCGTGCCGCCGATGACGACGGCGGCGATAACCTGAAGTTCCATCCCTATGCCGTTGTTTGGATTGGCCTGGTAGCGGGCGGTATTAATAAGGGCGGCGACCCCGCACAGAAGGCCGGAGACGGCAAAGACCGCCAGTCTGACTCGGCGCACGGCGATGCCGCTGAGACGGGCGGCGGTTTCGTTGGTTCCCACAGCGACCATGTGCCGGCCGAATACCGTCATCGAAAGCACGAACTGTGCGACGAGGACGATGAGAACAGCCAGCAGAAAAGGCGCCGACAATCCGAGCAGGGTCGTGTCGGTGATCATTTCGAGGCGGTCCGAGACGTAGAGCGTCCGCGACTGCGTGACGAGATAGGTGGCCCCCCGCGCGATCTCCATCATTCCGAGGGTGACGATAAACGACGGCAGCGACCATGCGACGACAATGAGACCGCTGGCCAACCCGCAGAGCAGGCCAACGAGAAGACAAGCGACAACGGCGACCGGCAGCGGAATGCCGAATCGGGCAAGCGCGACCCCCAGGACCGCTCCTGACAGGGCCATGACGGAGCCGACCGACAGGTCGATGCCGGCGATGATGAGCACCCAGGTCATGCCGACGGCCATGATGGTGGTGTCGGGTATCTGGTTGGCGATGGTGCCGAAGGTGGCTGCGGAGAAGAAGTTTTCGGTGGACAGACCGAAGATCAGCAGCAGCAGACCCAGCGCACCGGCCATGCCGAGATAATCCGTCAGCCATGCGGGGATTCGGCGGTGTGAGTTGTTCATCCGGCGGCTCCTTGTGTTCTGAACGTTGCGGTATGCCGGCTGAAGGCGGCGGCGTTGATTGTCTGCTCGCTGAATGCGTTCCTGGAAAAAGTTGCCGCGAGGCATCCGTCCGAGAGAACGGCGATTCGGTCGCAGATCGCCATGAGTTCACGGAGGTCCGAGGAGACGACGATGAGGGCCTTGCCGCGTGCGGCGAGATCGGCCATCATGGCGTAGATTTCGAATTTGGCGCCGACGTCGATGCCGCGGGTGGGTTCGTCAAAGATAAGGACGTCGCAGTCGCGAGCGAGCCATTTGGCGATCACGACTTTCTGCTGGTTGCCGCCGCTGAGCGTCTCGGCGGGCTGGTCCGGGGCGGCGCATTTGATCGCGCCCGTGTCGATGTGCCGGCGGGCGAGGGTTCTTTCGGCGGCGGGCGAAATGATCCCCGCGCACGACAGCCGCGACAGGTTCGGCACGGCGATGTTGCGGTCCACGCCCAAAGGCAAAAACAGCCCCTGCTCCTTGCGGTCTTCGGGGATCAGGGCGATGCCGTGGGCGATGGCATCGCGCGGCGAGCGAATGCGCACGTGTTTGGCTGTTTCGCCCAGATAAATACGGCCGGAGGTGAGGCGGTCGGCGCCGAAGATGGCTCGAACGGTCTCGGTGCGCCCCGCGCCTATAAGGCCCGCCAAACCGAGGACCTCCCCTTTATGAAGATCAAACGAAATGTTCTGCACCCTGGGCCCCGCGCAGAGATTTTCCACGCGCAGGGCGACGCGGCCTTTTGCCGCCGTCCGGGCAGCCGGCGCGTGCGAAATCTCGCGGCCCACCATGCGGTTGACGATCTCCTCGACGGTCAGTGTGTCGATGGCGTGAGTGGAGATTATGCGGCCGTCGCGAAGCACGGTGACCGTGTCGGCGATCTGCTTGATCTCCTGCATGCGGTGCGAGATGTAAAGCATGGCCACGCCGCGGGCCCGGAGCCGACGAATCTGATCGAACAGCAGGCACGTTTCGCGGTCCGTAAGGCTGGCGGTGGGTTCGTCGAGGATCAGGAGGCGGCAGTCCTGCGAAAGACCCGCGGCGATTTCGACCATCTGCCGGCTGCCGACAGTGAGATTGCCGACGGGTTCGTCTACCGCCAAATCCCTCAGACCAATAGCCGCCATGAGTTCCTCGGCCCGGCGATGAAGGAGACGGTAATTGATAACCCCAAACCGCCGCGGCAGGTCTTCGAGAAAGATGTTTTCAGCTACCGTCAGCGTGGGAAAAAGGTTGAGTTCCTGCATCACCATGCGAACGCCGCGGCGCTGCGCGTCGGTGCGTCCCGCGGGGCGGTAGGATTGGCCGTTCAGGGTCATACCACCGCCGTCATCCCGGTGCGTGCCGGCGATGATGCGGGCCAGGGTGGTCTTGCCGGCGCCGTTTTCGCCGACAAGGGCATGCACCGCTCCGGCGTTCAGATCGAAGTCGACATCGTGGAGCACGCGCACCGGCCCGAAGGTCTTACAGATGCGCCGAACAGAAAGGATGGCCCCAGCGCTGCCGATCATTTAAGGGTTTCCGCTGTCACGAGGTCCACGGGGGTCTCTTTGTCGGCGGGAGCGGCCTTTGTATTGAGGATGTCCAGCGCGTACTCGATGCCGTAGACGGCCAGTTGGTCACCGTGCTGATCGACGGTGCAGAGAACCTTGCCGTTCTTGACGAGTTTCTGCACGGCTTCGATGTTGTCGAAGCCCACGATGTAGACAGTGTCGGTTCTGCCCGCTGTTTTCAGGGCGTCGACGGCGCCGAGCGCCATGCTGTCATTGGCACAGAGGACGGCTTTGAGGCCGGGGTACTCGGTCGCGATAGCGGAGACGCACTCAGCGGCCTTGGCCGTCTCCCAGTTGCCGGACTGTGAACTGACCAGATTGAGACCGGCGGCCGCAATGGCGTCTTGAAAACCAGCCTTCCGCTGAATGCCGTTGAAGGCGTTAGGCACCCCCTCGATAATGGCGACCTCGTCGCCCGCCTTAAGTTTTGCGGCAAGGTAATCGCCGGCAAGTTTGGCGCCTTTGCGATTGTCCGGGCCGACAAAGGGGATCTGAATGCCTTCCCTTTCGAGGCGGGCGCGGTCGAGCTTGTTGTCGATATTGATGACGACAATGCCCGCGGCCATCGCCTTTTTGCAGACGGGGATAAGCGCCTCGGAATCGGCCGGGGCGATCACGATCGCGTCGGTTCCCTGCGCGATGATCGTCTCAATTAAATCGACCTGCTGTGCGACGTCTTCTTCATTGCGGATGCCGACCACTTTCAGGTTGTAAAGGTCTTTGTGCTCGGCATGGTGGCCGCGGGCGCCCTCTTCCATGGTCTTAAAGAACTCGTTGGCAAGCGACTTCATGACCAGCGCGATCCGCGGTTTGCCGTCCTGAGAACCGCGCTTGGTGCAGCCTGAGGCGATGACCGTCAGCAGGAGGGCGGCGACGAAGAAAGGAAGCAGCGGATACTTATTTAGGCGGGATCGATTTGCAAACATTGGTTGTTCTCCAGTCCGAAACTATTTACTTTTTCCCGCCGCCAATATGGCCCAAACAGGCGGTTTTGTCAACTGGATAATGCGGCGGGGGGGGTAGTTGGCAGTTGTGTCGTGATTCCAGGGCAGGCGCATTCTCCGGTTGTCCGCATCTCAAACCCGACATGCGGCGACAATGGAGAGCAAAACCGGTTGGGCAGAGGCCAAAATCAGGAGCATCTGTTCGCTGGGGGGGATTTTGGCCTCTTGGGCCCCGACCGGTTTTGCTCAGTCCTGGCGGCACTGCCTGCCCAGCGACTTATGAGGAGAATGCGTTTGCCCTGATCGTGATTTGAGCGACTTGACAGGGTCTGCATTAAAATGGATAATTGGGGGACTGGTTTAAATTCGGGAAGGAGAAAAAAACATGTCCGTTCGAAACTCAGCAGGTTTGGCTTTTATTGCACTCGCCTTTCTGGCGGCGTCCGCGGGTGCCTATGATGCGAGTCCATTCGTGATCCCACTTGATATTCCGGCCCCTGGCGACTCGGCGGGCGGCATCCTTGTGGCCGACCTCAACGGCGACGGCTTGATGGATTACCTGGTGACCGTGCCGGGGCACATCACCGCCTGCGCGAACGACGGGCGCAGGATGTGGACACTCAAGGTCGATCTGGTGGTGGGCGGCTCCAGCGAGGCCGAGGGTCTCCCGGGCCATCATGGGCCGGGTGTCGCCGCCGGCGACGTGGACGACGACGGCAAATGCGAGGTGGTGTTCCTGACAAAGGACGGCATTCTGCACGTTATCGACGGGGCCGCGGGCAGGCTGAAGGCCCAGGCGAAGCCCGCCGTGCCGGAAGGGGCCCAGCGCTGGGAACTGGCGATGATTGCTGATTTCCGCGGGACGGGCAAAGACACGGATATACTGCTGCAGGCGACCAATGCGAAAGGCTATCGCATGGGCAGGTTCCTGGCGGCGTTTTCGATGCAGGCGCTCTTGGAGGGCGGCAGGCCGTTGTGGATGACGGATGCTTTTGTATCGTGTGCGCATAATGGGGCGAGGCTTGCCGATCTTGACGGCGACGGCAGGGACGAGGTGTTGGGCGCAACAATTCTGTCGGCAGAGGGCAAGGAAATTACCTGCGCGGTCGCGTCCGGCTGGCACATGGACAGCGTTTTTGTGGCGGACGTGAGGCCCGAACTGCCCGGCCTGGAGGTGCTGCTGCTCGAAGAGGGCGCCAACTATGTGCAGCTTCTGGGCATGGGCGGTCCGATCTGGCGGGTGCATCACAAGAGACAGGAACCCCAGAATGCGGCGGTAGGGCGGTTCAAGGCCGGTTCGGACGAGATATTCCTCTGGTGCCGGTCCCGCTACAACGAACATCAGAAACCTTTTGTGTTCGATTCGGCCGGCCATATGGTCTTCGAGTACGCGATGGATGACGTCGCCCCCGATGGCTGGACGCCCTCGGGAGTCGAACTGATCCACACCATCGACTGGACCGGCCAAAAGCAGCAATTGGCCTGTGCAACCGAACGGCACAAGAGCGGTGATGTGTGCCTGTTCGAGCCGCTGACAGGAAGATTCGTGCAGGTGTTCGAAGAGGTCGCCGACCGCCTTTACGTTGCCGATGTGACCGGCGACTGGCGCGAGGAGATCATCGTGCTCAACAAGCAGGAGCTGCGCATCTACGAGAACAGATCGCCCAACCTTCGTCCGAACGAGCCGCGCAAGTGGACCGACCGCAACTATCGCCGACTAAAACAGTGCCACAACTACTATTCGCCCTGATAGTTAAGGTTCGTAGCCGCCGATGAGGGCGGCAGCGACTTTGTCGAGGGCTTCGGCCTCTTTGCCGCCGCCCTGGTTGGTGGCGACCAGCACGGCGTATCGCTTCAGCGGGGCCATCCAGACGACGGCGTAGTTCATCGTGTTAGAGCCGTTGTGGGTGAAAACAGTGCCGCCGCCCCAGGGGCGGTCGCAGACCTGCCATCCGCCGGCGTAGTCGCCGCCGAACTGCGGTTCGCGGAGTCGGCGAAGGGATTCCGGCTTGATCAGTTGACGGTCGGCATATGTGCCGTCATCAAGGTGGAGGATGATGAACTTCGCCCAGTCCCCCAGCGAGCAATGGGCGATGCCTCCGGGGCCGATGACGGGGGGATTGTCGCTATATTTGCCGGGTTCAATGGCTTTCTTGCTTGTCAGCAGAAGGCCCTTGCGGTATTGGTGCTGCCAGGGCTGATCGATTTGGCCTTCTGTGCCCATGGCGCCAAAGCCTGCCGTTTTCATGCCCAAGGGCTCAAAGAGCATCGATTGCATCAAATCTTCCCAGCTCGTATCCATCGCTTCCTCGGCGATGACGCCCAGAATTGAAAAGCCCGCGTTCGAGTAGATGTACTTTTCACCGGGTACGGCTTTGGGGGGCTGGTTCAATATCATCTCCGCGTAGGCGATTCGCTGCTGGCGCGGCGGGCCGGGCAGGTTGTGCATGTCCCTGAAGGTCTTGCCCGTGGGCCAGCTTTCGTTGGGCAGGCCCGCACGGTGGGCGAGGAGGTGGGCAACGGTGACGGAGCGGTAGCCGTCGAGCATGGGGACGTTCGGCAGGGCGTCGGCGAGCGTGGTGTCCCATTGCAGTTTGCCCTGCTCGATGACCATGGCAATCAGCGTGGCGGTCATGGCCTTGGTGCAGGAGCCGAGGTGAAACTGGTCGTCGGCGGTGACCTTTACGCGGCTCTTATGCTTGCGTTCTCCGACGGCGCCAAGGGCGATGACACGGCCGTTGTGTACGACGGCGGCGGCCAGCGCCGGCAGGTCGTACTCGGCGCGGATGGGTTCGAGGGTCTCCGCCAGATCGGCGGTATCGGGTGATGCGTCCATCGCCGCAGGTGAGTAGAGAGCAAATACCAGTGAGAGGATCAGCAGCGGAACCGTCATAGTTGTTACCTATTTAAGGGGGTTTTCGTACCAGAAGACGCCGAGGCCGTCTTTTTGGCCGCGGCTGTTTATGCCTTGTTCTTCACAGGTAAGCACGTCGAGGTCGCCGTCGCCGTCGAGGTCGAGCAGTTCAATCCGGTCAAACTTGACGCCGGCGGGGCCGCTGATCTCGCCGGGTGTCCATGTGCCGTCCGGTTCCTGCCGCAGCCACATCACACCGGATTTGCCGCCGTCGGCGCCTTCGCAGCTGAGCACGATGTCACTTCTACCGTCGCCGTCCATGTCGCCGACTGCGACGCCCTTGGCGCCGCCGGTGTTCGGGGGGAAGGGGATCATGCGTTCCTCCCAGTGAAGGCCGGTGCGGTCCTTGCGCCGATACCACAAAATGCGCTGCGTGCGGCTCCCTTGCTTGGCGGCGACGACGATATCGTCGAGACCGTCGTTGTCCAGGTCTGCAACGCGCAGAAACATGACCTCCCAGTCGCGGCCGCCGATGAAATGGTTGTTCCATGGGCGTTTGGCGACATACTCGGCGCCCGGGTTTTCGAGCCAGCGGACGCCGCGAAGATCGCCCCGGCGGTCGGAGGTCAGAATATCCAGGTCGCCGTCATTGTCCATATCTACGGCGACGAGCGACATGATCCAGCCGGCATCGGAGAGCTTGTGCCATTTGTACGCAGCGTCGGATCTTGCGTCGGGCCCGATCTGGTAGAAGCCGATCATGGCGTCCGGGCCTTTGCTGCCGAGGATCAAATCGAGACCGTTTGCGCCGTCTAACTGCACCGGCACACAAAACATCCACATCGTCCTGCCGATGCTGTCGGCGACGGCCTGCGTGGTCCATGCCTGCGGATCAAGATAGCGATCCTTCTTGCGCGGGGCCCAATGGATGAAGACGGTCCGAGTCTTGCCTTCGCATGAGCTGATAACGTCCACTGCCCCGTCGCCGTCGAGATCGGCGAAGACGGCGTCTTCTACGTCCGGCGTGGAGCCGACGGTGACGGCCGGCCACGGCGTTTTGGCTTTGTCGGGGCCGGGATTGAGATAAACACGGGTAAGGCCGCCTTCCTCCCAGCCGGTGGTGATGTCCATGTGCCCGTCTGCATTGACGTCCGCCAGCCGCACGCCATCTGCGCCTCGCGAAGCGTCATCAATCACGTGTCGCCGCCATGGCAGTTGGCGGAGAATGCAATCGGCGTCCTGCCTGCCCATCGCGCGGGAGGCGACGAATGGCGTATTGGGCAAGTCGTCGGCTTGTGCGGGCTGGGCATGCACAAGGGCGGCTATCAGCGTCGCGGCCGCCAGCATGCCTCTTAATCCTCTGAGGCTTTCGCTCACGCTGTGCTCCTCATTAGTTCATGCAATTAACAAGGTGTGCCGAACGTCACTTGATCATCGTCTGTGCGGTGACATCAACGGTAGTTTCCATCTGGATGGCAGATGCCTTCATCTCACGGGCGTTTATCGCTGTCAGGATGCGTTTCTTGCGGCTGTCCGAGAAGAGGGTGTTGAGATTAGAAAGCACCGCCTTTTTTCCTGCGTCATCGAAACACGGATTCTCGATCAGTACGAGGAGCACCTCTTCTTTAGAGGCGTCGGAGAAGATGCTGCGCATTGCCGACTTGACGAGATGGGTTTGTGCCTTTCCGCTCAGTTGCGGCCGTCGAGCGATGCCCTTGTAGACATCGGCCTTGTCGCGATCCGAAAACAGCTTCGCGGCCGCGTCGATTTCCGCGATGACAGCCGCATTATCGTAGACAGGACGGCAGTCGGCGCCGCAATCCCGACTGCGGCCGTCGTTTCCGATGGCGACAATACAGCCGCTTGTGCCAATCAGAACACCCATCAGTGCTAAAGCCAAAATGATTCGCTGCATGACCTGATCTCCCCAAAAGATATTCTTTTTAATGGTTTTGTTCTCTACGATGGTTCCACATTATATGCGTCCGCACCCTTTCTGTAAAGTCCATTTTAGCCAAAAATGTGTGGCTCGTCAGGGCTCCGGAAGCAAGTCCGGGCGTTCGCGCTGTAGCCATTTGGGGAGGTGGTCCCGGGTGACCCCTTTCCAGAGTCCCGCCTGTGCATCCATCGCCTGCTGCTGGAGGCGGACATAGCGGTCAAAACAGGAGTGTTTGAATCGCAGGTCGGCGTAGCCGAAGCCGCCGGCGATGAGTTCTTCGTTGAGCACGCGGCCGTCCTCCAGCCGGATATACGCCAGCAGCCGCCCGTAAAAGTCGCGCACGTCACCGACCGTATCGAGGACGACGGTAACGGTCTTGCCCTCGGTCAGCATTGTGGCATAGGCACTGGCTTCGGGGCCGTAATACATCACATCGACCCGCCGGTCTTTTGTCTCGGGGGTATCGATGCCGAGGAGGCGAATGCGGGTGCGTTTGTCGGTACCGTCCGGGACGTCGATGTCCAGCGTGTCGCCGTCGACGACGTTGACCACGGTGAACGACTTCTCGTGATATTTGAATCCGTCGGCGCCCCAGCGGGCATGCTGAATGATCTCGGTGCGAACGCCGCCGCCGTGCCGCCGGTCGAGCCAGACGCAAACCGAGACGGTCATGATGAGCAGCAAGAGCAGACCCTTGCGTCGACGTCTGCTCATGGCGAAGCGTTGTCGCTTTTTTGCGGCCATATGAAAAACCGCCTTTCACACGTGCGTTGTGACCACGCCCGATCGGAGCAGGGCCGTTGGCGGCGCGCGTTATTTCGGCTGGGTTCGTGCCTCGGCGGACTTGTCGAGTTCGAACGCGTCGCACACAGCGACAAGCGCCTTTTCGGCGTCGGTGAGGTCCACGATGCAACTGATGCGGATCTCGCTGGTCGTGATGCTATCGATGTTGACCTCCGCTTCGGCAAGCGCCCTGAACATCTTATCGGCCACGCCGTAGTGCGATCTCATGCCCACACCGACGACGGAAACCTCGGCGATGTCGCCGCGCACAAAGATGCCCTGGCAGTGCACCTCTCCACTGATCTCGTCGATGGCTTTTTTTGCGTCGGACAAGTCGCCGGTGGCCACGGTAAAGGAAATGTTGGCCTTCTCGGTGCTGATTTCGGTCTGGATGATGTCGTTAACGATGACCTTTGCCCTGGCCAGATGCGAGAATATTTTTGCGGCGTTGCCGGGTCTGTTATCCACGCCGAGAAGCGACAGTTTGGCCAGGTCTTTTTGTATGGTTGCTCCCGAGACAAGAATGCCTTCCATTTGGGGTACCTCATGAGTAATTAACGTTCCAGGTTCATCGTTCATGCTGCTGCGGACGTGAATGGGCACGTCGTATTTTTTTCCAAATTCGACGGCCCGTCCGTGCATGACGCCGGCGCCGAGACTGGCCAGTTCCAGCATCTCGTCGTAACTGATCCGTGCCATCTTGACGGCCTTCGGATACTTTCGCGGGTCGCTGGTATAAATCCCGTCGACATCGGTATAGATTTCGCAGACATCAGCCTTCAGCGCCGCGGCCAGCGCGACGGCGCTGGTGTCGGAACCGCCTCGACCCAGGGTCGTGATATCTTCTTCTTCATCCATGCCCTGAAAGCCGGCTACGATAACGATGTGGCCGGTGTCGAGTTTGCGGCGGATGATGTTGGCGTCAATGCTGATGATGCGCGCCCGCGTGTGGGCGCCGTCGGTAAGCATCTTGATCTGTGAGCCGGTGAAGCTGATGGCCTTGTGACCCATGGCGTCCAGCGCCATGGCCATGAGGCTGACTGTCTGCTGCTCGCCGGTGCTGAGCAGCATGTCCATTTCACGACGGGGCGGATTCGGATTCAATTCCATCGCATCGGCAATGAGTTCGTCGGTCTGCTTGCCGCGTGCCGAGGCGACAACGATGACCTGGCTGCCTTTCTTGAAAGCTTCAATGGCGCGCGCCGCGGCACGGCGGATCTTCTCGGCGTTGGCGACGGATGTGCCGCCGAACTTCTGCACAATGACTCCCATGGAACTTCCTCACTTGTTTATCATTTTGCTCCCGGGCGAGCCCTGCGGCGAACCGGTCCGGGTGACGATGCGCCGATCTGGCCTGCACCGCTGCACATGTACGGCGCAGAGCAAGACTTGAGAGCAGTAGTTTAGAGTTCCTCTGCAAGCTTGACAAGGGTTTGGTCGATATTTTGTTGGTAAATTTTTGCACCAAGGTGGACTATTCTGGCCGGCATTGATGGGGCAGGGGGGCAAGGCATTGCCTTCCGGGGAGGATTCATGAAATACGAGCCAATTGTCAAGCGATACGAGGGGAACCCCATTCTCACGAGGGACGATATTCCTTATGCAGTACAGACTGTGCACAATGCCGGGGTGGCCAGGTACCAGGGCGGATATGTCATGCTGTTTCGGTCGCACCTGGACACCGGCCGCTCAATAATCGGTATTGCCGACAGCGTAGATGGGTTTCATTTTACGGCCCGGCCGGAGCCTTTCATGACGCCCGAGCGGCAGGGCGTCTTTGCTGAATATGAAGCCTTCGGGGTGGAAGATCCACGAATTAACCCGCTGGAAGGGGCGTTTTATCTTACTTATAGCGCCTATTCGCGGCATGGCGTGCGAATCGGCCTGGCAAAGACGACAGATTTTCAAACTGTCGAGCGCATCGCCTTCATTACGCAGGCGGATTATCGCAACACGGTGCTCTTTCCGGAGAAAGTTGGCGGCCGGTACGTCAAACTCGACCGGCCGCACTCGGATATCAGTCCATGGTCGATCTGGATCAGCTATTCGGAGGACCTGAGGTACTGGGGTGATTCGCGGGTGATCATGAAGCCCGTGCCGTATCACTGGGACGAGATGAAGATCGGGCCGGGCGCTCCACCCATCAAGACACCTCGCGGCTGGCTGAACATCTATCACGGCGTCTTTCCAACAATGGACGGCAGTGTGTACCGCCTCGGCGTGTGCCTCCATAAGCTCGACAACCCGGCGGAGATCGTCGCCGTCGGCGACCGGTGGATTCTCGCCCCTCAGGACCCGTGGGAACTGGTCGGCTATGTCCATAACGTGGTCTTCACCTGCGCGGCCGTAGCGGAGGACGACGGCACCCTCAAACTCTACTGGGGCGCCGCCGACAACGTCATGTGCGCCGGCTCCGCCGTCATCGAAGAACTCGTCGACTTCTGTCTTGCCAGCCCCCGCCCGCCAATGTAGTATTACCCACACGGTATAATCGCGTCCTCGGTGGGCGATGCCCACGCACCTTTTTTGGAAAGGGAATTTCATGGCGAAGCAGAAGACACTTCCGTGGGAGGGTAAGATTTGTAATCACAGTGCGGTGGGGGGGATTGAGACTTCGGTGACGGATGATGGGCCGGGGCGGGGCAACCGGATTGCGTGGGTCAATACCGGCGCGGGGCTGAGGTTCAAGGTGGTGATCGACAGGGCGATGGATATCGTGGATGCGTTTCACAATCAGCACAGCCTCGCCTGGCTTAGCCACGGCGGCATTACCGCGCCGCAGCCGCACGCCAATTCGGGCATCGAGTGGCTGTATTCGTTTGCCGGCGGGCTGGTGACGACGTGCGGGCTGACCCACGTCGGCGGACCCAACGAAGATGTCCCCATGAACCGGGGGCTGCACGATCGCGCCAGTAACCTTCGTGCGTCAATCGAATCCATCATCCAGCCTGATCCAATCCGCGGGCGGCTCGACATGAGCATAACCGGTCTTGTGAAGCATTCGATGCTGTTCGGGCCGAATCTCGAACTCCGGCGGACGATTTCCTGTACGTTAGGCTCGCCTGTGATTCGCATGCGCGACGTGGTGACCAACTGCGGCAACCTGCCCTGTCCGCACATGCTGCTGTATCACTGCAACTTCGGCTGGCCGCTCGTGGATGCCGGCGCCGACATCGTATACAAAGGCAAGTGCCAGTCATTTGGTCGCGATATCGACGACGCGATCTTCAGTTCAAATCGCAACTACCGCAAGTGCCCCGGACCGCTCGAATCGCATCGCGGCTTCGGCGAAGGCTGCGGCGTTATCGACGTAAGACCGGATGCCAAGGGGCTCTGCGCTGCGGGGATCTGCAACGAGAAACTCGGCCTCGGTGTCAAGATTACGTATAAGAAAAGCCAACTGCCCGCCCTGACGAACTGGCAGCATTGGGGTTTCGGCGAGTACGTCACCGGCCTGGAACCGGGGACCAACCCGCCCATCGGCCAGAATGCGGCAAAGGAACAGAAAAAGCTGATCATGCTGGCGCCTGGCAAGAGCCGGACTTATGAATTGGAGATCGCGGTGCTCACGGAAGACAAAGAGCTTCGCCGTTTCCTGCAGAGTGCGGGCGAATGACAAAGGCAGACGTCTCCAGACGCATCGTGCTCCTGTCGACGGTTTTCGGCGTTTTTATTGCGGGCTGCCACAGGCCTGCCGTCGTTTCCGACGACACTTCGACCGAGTCGGCGATTCTGTTTGACGGCCAGGCACTGGGCCGGTGGCAGGCCGCGGATTTTTACGACCCCGGCCGCGTGTACGTCAAGGACGGCCGCATTGTCCTTGAAAGGGGTGTGGAACTGACGGGCATTGTCTGGACCGGTCCGGTCCTTCGCACCGACTATGAGATTGCGTTGGAGGCCATGCGGGTTGAAGGCGAGGACTTTTTCTGCGGGCTTGCTTTTCCCGTGGGCGAGGACTACTGCTCGCTGGTTGTCGGCGGCTGGCGCGGCAAGGTTGTGGGGCTGTCGAACATCGATTTAATGGACGCCTCCGAAAACGCCACGACGATCCTGCTGGACTTTGAGAGCAACCGGTGGTATGCGATCCGCCTGTGGGTGACCGCCGAGCGAATTACGGTTTGGATTGATGGCGACAAGGTGATCGATGCAGAGATCGCTGGACGAATTATAGATATCCGCTACGCTATGGAGCCCTGCTGCCCATTGGGCATTGCAAGCTGGAAGACAACTGCCGCCATCCGCAATATTGTCATGCGGCCGCTGTCCGCCGAAATCGACGGTTAACGTCAGACAAATCTCGTCGCTGGCACGAACCGTTTTTGAACGGCGGGTGTATAAAAAACACGTTTATCGCATGGCTTTGCTTGACAGTTCGCCACATTGCCTATAAAGTCCAGCCGCAACCAGCCGCAGCGGCACAAGGCCCCCCAGGCACTGGCCGGCGGCAGGATGGCTATAATTACCCACAAAAAGGAAGAAGAAAGGTTTACAATGGAGCTCAAGGGTACACAGACAGAAAAGAACCTGTTGACAGCGTTTGCCGGCGAATCGCAGGCCAGGAATCGCTACACTTACTTCAGTTCGAAGGCCCGCGGCGAAGGGTACGTGCAGATATCCGCCATTTTCGAAGAGACGGCCAACCAGGAAAAGGAACACGCCAAGCGTTTGTTCAAGTTTCTGGAGGGCGGCGATGTGGAAGTTTGTGCGGCATTTCCGGCGGGCGTGATCGGCACAACCCGCGAGAATCTCCAGGCGTCGGCGGCCGGCGAGGACCATGAGACAACGGAGATGTATCCGAGCTTTGCCGAGATCGCCGACAAGGAAGGGTTTGTGGAGATCGCCAACGTTTTTCGCAGCATCGCCGTCGCTGAGGCACGCCACCGCGATCGGTATCTCGCTTTGGACGAAAACATCAAAGAAGGGCGCGTCTTCAAACGATCACAGCCGGTGCAATGGGTCTGCCGCAACTGCGGATACCTCCACGAAGGCACCGATGCCCCCGACGTCTGTCCGGCATGCGCGCACCCGCGGGCGCATTTTGAACTGGAAAGCGCTAATTACTAAGTGCCGCTTTGCCGACTATCGTCACTGGCTTTAAAGATCGAAACATGAGGTTTAAATGAAACAGCTCAAGCCCAACGTTCACTTCGCCGGCGCGATCGACTGGGACAGGCGTCTGTTTGACGAACTGATCCCGCTGCCCGACGGCACGACCTACAATGCGTACCTGATCCGGGGCAGCGAGAAGACAGCGCTCCTGGACGCAGTCGATCCGACGAAAGCGGAAGTGCTGATCGACAATCTGGTTCGGCTCGGCGTCGACAAACTGGACTATCTGGTGGCGCACCACGGCGAGCAGGACCACTCGGGCGTGATAGGCGATGTGCTTGTGCTTTATCCGGACGCAAAGGTGGTGACAAATCCGAAATGCAAGGAAATGCTCATGAGCCACCTTCACGTAGAGGAGGACCGCTTCATTACGGTTGCCGACGGCGAATCCCTGTCTTTGGGCGACAAGACCCTGCGGTTCATCTATACGCCATGGGTGCACTGGCCTGAGACCATGAGCACCTGGCTAGTCGAGGACAAGATCCTCTTTACGTGCGATTTCTTCGGCTCGCATCTGGCTTCGAGCGAACTGTTCGTCAGCGACGAGGCCCAGGTTTACGAATCCGCAAAACGATACTTTGCTGAGATCATGATGCCCTTCCGCAAGCCGATCCTCAACAATCTCGAGAAG
The DNA here is from genome assembly GCA_014859965.1 of Phycisphaerae bacterium. Lineage (GTDB taxonomy): Bacteria > Planctomycetota > Phycisphaerae > Sedimentisphaerales > Anaerohalosphaeraceae > JACZKQ01. The sequence goes on along the minus strand of JACZKQ010000089.1, from coordinate 204,328 downwards.
ATAAAGGACCTCGATATCGAGATGATCGCTCCCAGTCACGGGCCCGTCTATAACCGCCCGCAGTTCATTATCGATGCCTATCGGGACTGGGCCGGCGAGGAGGTGAAGAATGAGGTGGTGGTTGCCTATGTATCAATGCACGGCAGTACGCGCCGCATGGTGGACCACCTGGTCGATGCGCTTTCTGATCGCGGTATCGTCGTGCGGCAGTTCAATCTGACCGGCGTTGACATCGGCAAACTGGCTATTTCGCTGGTCGATGCGGCCACGCTTGTTCTGGCCTCGCCGACCATGCTGGTAGGGCCGCACCCCAACGCCGCCTATGCGGCAATTCTCGCCAATGCATTGCGGCCCAAGACGCGCTACGCGGCCATCATCGGTTCGTATGGCTGGGCCGGAAAGTTGGTCGATCAACTGGTCGGCATGCTCGGTAATCTGAAGGTTGAACTGCTGGAGCCCGTTGTCGTCAAAGGCATGCCCACCGACGAAAATTTCGAAGCGCTGGATGAACTGGCGGATAAGATTCTGCAGAAGCACAAAGAGGCGGGCATCATCGCATGACCGCCCCAGCGGCTGCGCAACGGAGCATGCGTGCTGGAGAAATGCGGCGAATCTGCCGAAACTGAGCTAAGGATGGCGGATAAAGGCAAAAAAACTCAACTCTTGAGAAAACAGCCGCCCATGCGGCGGGTCCTCATGGCGACTCTGCCCTGTATCGCAGGGGCGGTGTACTTTTTCGGCTGGCGGGCCCTTGCGTCGGTGGCGTTCTGCTGTGCGGTGGGTCTGTCGGTCGAATACGTGTTTTGCCGCGGGCGGCGCGAACCGGTCAGCGAGGCGGTTTTCGTTACCGCCGTGATCTTCGCCCTGATCATGCCGCCCGGCGTCGGCTGGCACGTGCAGGCGGTGGGCATGATCTTCGCCGTTATGTTTGCCAAGGAAGTTTTCGGCGGCTTCGGCCGCAATTTTTTCAATCCCGCAATGGCCGGCAGGTGTTTTGTCTACATCTGTTTTCCGGTAGCGCTTACGGCTGCATGGCCCGACTCGGCGCCGCGTGAAGGGCTCGGCGCGTTGACCCAATGGACGACTGCAACGGCTCCCGAGGCCATATCGGGCGCTACCCCGATGGCCGAGATGAAGGCCGGCGCCGAGCCGCCCCCCATCGCAGATCTGTTCTTCGGCGGTCTCAGCGGCACCATGGGCGTAACCAGCGCCCTGCTGATCCTTATAGGCGGGCTGTACCTGTACATCACGCGGACGGCCTATCGGTCCATCATCCTTTCCGTCATCATCACCTATGCCGTCTTAAACCAGTCACTGCATTGGCTGGGCGTTGAACCCGTGCCCAATGCGCTGCCGGCTCTGCTGGGCGGCGGATTTCTGTTCGGGGCGTTTTTTATAGCGACCGATCCCATCAGCTCGCCGAGAACCCCGCAGGCCAGGGTCATCTATGGCATGATCATCGCGCTGTGTACGGTGGTGATCCGGAATTTTTCCGTGTTCAATGGCGGGCTGATGTTTTCCATCCTCCTGGGCAACATGTTCGCGCCGATCATAGACTACGGCGTGACCGCCTGGAAGGCGCGCCAAAGCGGCGCCGAGGGGGCCGGCACATGAGAGAAAAACCCTGGTATGCGGTTGCTTACATGTTCGGCATAACTGCTTTTTTGAGTTTCCTCATCATTGGTCTGGCCCGCGTCACGGCCGAACGGGTTCGGATGAATGAGGAGTTGGCCATTGAACGGGCGGTGCTTCAGGCTTTGCAACTGGCGGAAGGCAAGACAACTGAGGAAATCCATCGAACCTTCGTCGAGAAAATTGAGCCGCTGCCCGGGAACGACAACTATCGACTTGTGGAGAATGGGTCGCTCGCGGGCTATGCGGTACGCGTTGCCGGCAAGGGGTATTGGGCGCCCATCGGCGGCTTCATCGGCTTGAAGCCCGACCGCCAAACGGTCATCGGTATTGCGTTCTATGAACAGAGCGAAACGCCGGGTCTGGGCGCGGAGATCACAAGCCCCGCCTTCCGGCGCCAGTTCCAGGGTCTCGAACTCAGCCCCGGGCCGCAGCCCATAGAGATCAGACCCTACGGTGCGGAGCTTGAAAGACATCAGGTCCATGCCATCTCCGGCGCCACGCAGACGTGCACGCGATTGGAATACCTCGTCAACGAAGACCTGAACCGATGGCGGCAGAGTGCGGGCGGAGAGGAGACAAGATGAGCCCGAACGGCGGTACACTCGGCACGAGACAGATCGTCTTCGACGGACTGTGGCATAACAACCCTGTCTTCCGCCAGATATTGGGCATCTGCAGCACCCTGGCGGTAACAAACCTTGTGCTCAATACGCTGGTTATGTGTGCGGCGCTGACGCTGGTGCTGTCGGCGAGTTGCCTGACGGTTTCGCTGCTGCGCAGGTTCACGCCGCGCAACATCCGAATGATGGTGCAGACACTCGTTATTGCTTTTTATGTCATTATCGTGGACACGTCGCTGAAGGGCTACTGGCCGGATATGTCCACCGCCCTCGGCCCTTATGTGGGGTTGATCATCACCAATTGCATCATCATGGGACGCTGCGAGGCCTTCGCGGGCACCAACGAACCGGTCCCCGCGATGATCGACGGCTTCTTCAACGGCCTGGGATACAGCATTCTCCTGCTGGCGATTGCGTTGCCGCGAGAGCTTCTGGGCATGGGCAGCATCCTGGGATTTCCAATGCCGTATTTCAGCACCGTCTGGGATAAATGGATCATCATGGTCATGCCGCCCGGTGCATTCTTCACCCTGGCGGTGATTATCTGGGTCTGCCGGGCGATCAAGCCACGAGAGGAGACGGCGGCATGAACATCAGCTCACAACTCTGGCTGGCGGCGGTTACGTGTTTTGCCGCCATCTTCACCAATAATATCCTGCTGATGTACTTCCTGGGCCTCTGTCCGTTCACGTCGGTCTCGCGCGAAGTCAAAACAGCCTTCGGCCTGGGGGTGGCGGTGGTGTTTGTCATGACCTGCACCGCGATGCTCAACTGGCTGGCGTTTCGTTATATTCTCGCGCCGCTGAATCTCGAGTTCTTTCGTTTCATCATGTTCATCATCATTATCGCCGCGTTCGTACAGTTCGTCGAGATGGTCATCGACCGCTACTCACCAAAGCTCTACCACGCGCTCGGCATCTTTCTGCCGCTCATCACAGTCAATTGCGCCATACTTGGGGCGTCCCTTTTCATGGTGATCCGGGACTACACGTTCATTGTGACCGTGGGCTACGGCTTCGGCAGCGGGATTGGCTGGCTGCTTGCGATCCTGGCGATGGCCGGCATTCGGCAGCGGCTGGCGCACGCGCGGATACCTCGGGGCCTCGACGGGCCGGGAATCACGTTGATCATCGCCGGGCTGATGGCGCTGGCGTTCATAGGGTTTACGGGAGTACTGGGGTAGCCATGGGCTCAGTTGCACTGGCTGTTATGATCGTCAGTTCCATCGCCGCGGGTCTGGCCCTGGTGCTGGTCGTGGCGGATCGGTTCATCGCCAACTACGGTGAATGCACGATCACCATCAACGATGAACGAAAGCTGAATGTCCAGGGCGGCAAGAACGTGCTGTCGGCGCTGACCGAAGAGAAACTCTTCATCCCCAGCGCCTGCGGCGGCCGGGGCACATGCGGCTACTGCAAGGTCAAAGCTACCGAAGGCGCAGGCCCCATCCTGCCCACCGAGACCCCGTTTCTCACGCCTGAGGAGATTGAGAAGAATGTTCGCCTGTCCTGCCAGATCAAGATACGCAACGACCTGAAGATCGAAATTCCCGAGGAACTGCTGGCCGTTCGTGAATTTGAGGGCGTCTGCGCCGAGATCACCGACCTCACTTATGATACGAAATTATTTCATTTCGAGCTTCAGGACCCGCCGACGATCGATTTTGTGCCCGGCCAGTATATCCAACTGTTGTGCCCGAAGTACAAGGGCAATCGCGAGGAGGTTTATCGCGCTTATTCCATTGCCTCCGATCCCGCGGAAAATACAACCCTCGACCTCGTGATTCGACGTGCGCCCAACGGCATCTGCACCACCTGGTGTTTCGAATACCTCAAAGCCGGCGATGCGGTGCGCTTTAATGGTCCCTATGGCGAGTTTCGTTTATCGGAGACCGACGCCCCCATGGTCTGGGTGGCGGGCGGTTCCGGCATGGCGCCTTTCGTGGCGCTGCTGCACCAGATGCGAAACGAGAACATCGCCCGCTCCACAACATACTTTTTCGGCGGCAACAAGGCCAAAGACATGTTCTTTATTGATCTCATGCGGCAGTTTGAAAAAGATGTGCCGAATTTCAGATTTGTTCCCGTCGTCGTTGCCCCGGATGCCGGCGAGCAGTGGGACGGCGAGCGCGGTCTCGTTACCGAGGCGCTCGAACGCGAAGGCGGCGATCTCAGCGGCCACGAAGGTTATTTGTGCGGCAGTCCCGGGATGATCGACGCGTCGATCAAGGGACTTAAGCAACTCGGCATGACCGAGGAACGCATATTTTATGACAAATTTGCATAGGGGGTAACATGGAACGAATGCCACAGGAGAAAAAGCTGGAATACCTGCTCAGGTCGTCCAAGATCGTCGCCGCCGGGTTTCTCGGCGACGACCCGCGATCGCCCGAGCAGATCATCGAGACCGATCTTACTGCACTGATGCACCTGGGCTACACGGTTGAACAGGTGGCCGAACGGATGCAGGAACTCACGGTTTTGGCTATTCCGAAACTTGGTAATCCGGTCCAGGCGAGCGGTCGATTGCAGATCTGTTCTGAGGACTACAAGGGAGAAATCATCTGCCCGTGGCCCCATCCCGTGCGCCTGGCCAAACGCGTCACCACCGCCCGGCGTCTGGACACGGCCGAGTCGATTCGCTGGAGCGACCTCAACATCCATATGATTGCCGAACATGGTTTCTTCGAGGGCATAGGTTCGGCGTTCAGGGTTGAGCCGGCGGTGCTGGTGCGGGTGATTTTTGAAGATTTTGCTGGCCCTGTGTGATGCACCTTGCTATAAACACCGTGCAAAGAATGGAGCACAAGGAGCTTACATATGTTGAAGTACAGATGTTTGTTGTGTGGTTATATCTATGACCCCAAGGTGGGCGACCCTACCAGCGGAATCGCACCCGGTACGGCGTTCGATGCGCTGCCGGACGACTGGGTATGTCCCGAATGTGGGGCGGGCAAAGACGATTTTGAACCCGTGTGACCATGCGGCGCAGGTTGGGTCACAGCGGCTGAAAGGCTGCCTGGAACAGATTTATTCGCGATATAACCGTCGCGAACTGATTGCACCCGATCCGCTGCAGTTTGTCTATCGATATGCTCATACTGCGGACAAGGAAATCGCCGGATTTCTTGCGGCCGTGCTGGCGTATGGGCGTGTCCGACAGATCGAAAAGAGCGTGGATCGCTTGTTGGGCCTCATGGGGCCGCACCCGGCGGTGTTTGTACGCAATTTCGATTTGCGCAAGAGGGCGGTGTTCGCCGATTTCCGCCATCGGTTCACATCGGGCGACGATATTTGCGACCTGCTGTTCCTTCTTAAGAAGGTCCTCCTGGAGTACGGAGGCCTTGAGGCGTACTTTGCTCGAGGTATTCGTTCCGATCATCAGAATGTGATTGGCGCGCTGTCGGCGTTTTGCGATTCGCTGCTTGCCGAGCATGCCCGGCGAAATCGCGGGAGCGTCCGAACCGGCCTGAAGTACCTCCTGAGCAGTCCCACCCGGAAAAGCGCTTGCAAGCGGCTGAATCTGTTTCTCCGATGGATGGTGCGGGATGACGCAGTGGACGCCGGAGTGTGGAAGTCCGTGGCGCCGGCGATGCTGCTTGTGCCCTTGGACGTCCATATGTCGCGTATTTCACTCTTATTGAACCTCTGCGAGCCCCAAAATGTCTCTATCAAAACCGCAGTAGAAGTAACACAGGGCTTCGCCAGAATCCACCCGACTGATCCCGTGCGGTACGATTTTGCTCTGTGCCGCGCGGGCATGGAAAATGACAACATAACGCGCTACATGTTGAAGACCACGTGCGACGGGACTAATTAGACTGCGACTGTCTTGATATGCCGCGAGAGAACGCGGATTTCAGCCTCGCCGTTGCATACCTCCGATATTTTTCACCTATTCGGCAAAAAATCGTGTTTCCGCGCGAACCTTTGCCCCGCCATATTAGAATATCAACATATAGTAGAAAGTGGTTATGGGCATCTGGGGTGATTCAAGGGTGTAAAATGAAGATAAGCGAAGACATTGCTGAAAAAGTGGCCAACGTCCTCAAGGCGGTAGGCCACCCCACCCGGCTTAGGATTATTGAGTTGCTGGAAGACCGTGAGATGTGCGTGGGGGAAATCTGTGACACCCTCGGGGAAAAGCAGGCGATGACGAGCCAGCATCTTAACATGATGCGTGATCGGGATGTGCTGAGCTGTCGGCGCGAGGGCGCCAAGATGTACTACGCCATCAAGAACAAAAACGTCATAAAACTTCTTTACTGCATCTACGACCATTGTGATACTAAACGCGAGGAAACCTTGTGATAAACGGGGTTCTGCGTTTTAAAGCAATAGACCTGCCCCAAACAGGTTACTTTACAAGCTTAGTTGAGGAAAAAGCATGGACTTAAGGAAAACCGTCACGGAGTTCTCGATCGGGCACTACAAACTCGTCACCGTCATCATGGTTATCTTTACCGTGGTTCTGGGGGCCCTGATTCCGCGAATCAGGGTGGACACCGATCCTGAAAATATGCTTTCAGCGGACGAGCCGGTGCGGGTTTTCCACGATGAAACCAAGGAGAAATTCTCGCTCAGCGACATCGTCGTGGTTGGAATCGTCAACAATACGCACGAGCACGGCGTGTTCAACGTCGAAAGCCTGACGCGCATCTACGAACTGACGCAGTTTGCTCGGACGCTTCGCTGGCCCGATCCGCTGCATCCCGACCGGCAAGAAGGCGTCATCGAAGTCGATTTGCTCGCGCCTTCAACCGTTGACCACATCGCCCAGGGCGAGCCGGGTGTAGTCAAATTCGAGTGGCTGATGCAGTCGCCGCCCGAAACCCCGGACGAAGCTGTGGCAATCCGTGACAAGGCGTTCAGCAATCCGCTGCTGAAGGGTACGCTGATCTCCGAGGACGAACGGGCGATCTGCCTGTATCTGCCGCTGACGCGCAAGGACCTGAGTTATCGCGTGTACTCGGAGCTGAAGGCGAAAACCGCTGCGTTTGCCGGCGACGAACAATATTACGTGACCGGCCTTCCTGTCGCAGAGGACACCTTTGGCGTGGAAATGTTTATCCAGATGGCGATTTCAGCGCCATTGGCGATGGTTGTGATTTTTATCCTTATGCTGCTTTTCTTCCGCAAGCTGGTCCTGGTCATTTCACCGATGATCGTTGCCATGGTGTCCGTCATTTCCACGATGGGCCTGCTGATCGGCTTCGGTTACCCGGTCCACATCATGAGTTCGATGATCCCGATTTTTCTGATGCCGATCGCAGTGGTGGATTCGGTTCACATTCTCTCGGAGTTTTTCGACCGCTATACGCCCAAGGCCGGACGCAGGGAGACGATTCGCGATGTGATGGGCAACCTCTTCGTTCCGATGCTTTATACATCGCTGACATCGGCGGCGGGTTTTGCTTCGCTGGCGCTGACGCCCATACCCCCCGTGCAGGTGTTCGGCATCTTCGTCGCCGTCGGCATAATGATCGCCTGGCTGTTCACGGTGACCTTCGTGCCGGCCTATATCATGATGATTCCGGAAAAGTCGCTGGCCAACTTCGGGCATGAAGCCCACCACGCGGAGAAGCCCAATGTGCTGAGCCGCCTGCTGACCGCTGCCGGCGGAGCCACGTACCGCACGGCAAAGCCGATTCTGGCCGCGATGGTTGTCATCGTCGCCGTTTCGCTGTACGGCATAACACGAATACAGATCAATGACAATCCGGTAAAGTGGTTCAGCAAGGGCCATCCCATCCGCCAAGCCGACATTGAACTCAACAAGCACTTCGGCGGCACGTACATGGCCTACCTGGTTCTCGAGCCGGAGCAATCCGAGCCGGATATGCCGGCCTTTGTAAACACGCTGCGCAGTCAGTTCGCCGAAGCGGCCGAAACGCTTAAAGCGGACTATCCAAGTATCCCGGAGGCCGCCGCCGAGGCGGACGCGATGATCGTTGCTATCGATGCGTCCGGCCTTGACGAGGAGCAATTGCTCGCGCGGCTTGCCGCCGAGGCCGAAAACAAGGCCGCCGCGGCGATTGACCCTGACCTTGCCGACGGATGGTATGAAATCGCCAGTTTCTTCGACCTGCAGAAGGAGCGGGGCAGGACCTTTAAGCAGCCCGAGGTGCTCAAGTACATCGCTCAATTGCAGGCGGCGTTCAATGAGCTGCCGGTCGTGGGCAAGAGCAACTCTGTAGCGGACGTGGTGCGCAAGGTGCACCAGGAACTTATCGATGGGCGGCAGGAGAACTATATCGTTCCGGACGATCCCGGCATCGTGGCCGAGTGCCTGATTCAGTTTCAGGGCAGCCACAAGCCAGACGATCTCTGGCACCTGGTGACGCAGGACTATTCGGCGGCGAACATGTGGATTCAACTCACCAGCGGCGACAACCGTGACATGCAGCGGGTGGTCGAGGCGGTCGAGACGTTCTTTGAGCAGAATCCGCCGCCGGTGCCGCTCCACTACAACTGGGCAGGCCTGACCTTCATCAATACCATCTGGCAGGACAAGATGGTTTGGGGCATGCTGTTGTCGTTCATGGGCAGCTTCCTGATCGTGTTCATTATGATGGCCGTGCTGTTTCGTTCGCCGCTGTGGGGCATCGTATGCATGATTCCGCTGACGATCACGATACTGATGATCTACGGCATCATTGGCCTGATAGGCAAAGATTATGACATGCCCGTTGCCGTCCTCAGCGCCCTGACGTTAGGCATGGCGGTCGACTTCGCTATTCACTTCCTGGAAAGGGCGCGAGAAACCTACCGCCAAACGGGCTCCTGGCAGGCGAGTTCACCGATCATGTTCGGCGAGCCGGCCCGGGCGATTACGCGAAACGTGCTGGTCATCGCCATCGGCTTTTTGCCGCTGTTAGCGGCGCCGCTGATGCCCTACAAGACGGTGGGCATCTTCCTGTGCGCCATCATGGGACTTTCGGGCGCGATCACGCTGCTTGTGCTGCCGGCCATGCTGCGGCTGCTGGAAAAGCCGCTGTTCATGCCGCTCACTGCTCCGCGCTCCGCGGCCTGCAACTGCGGCATGTGCATCAGTGTCGCAGCGGCGGCGGCCGTTTTTGTGGCCTTGAATCTGCACCAGTACTGGGGACTGGGCTGGACGCGGCTGGTTTGGCTGAGTCTGGCTGTCATCGTATTGGCGGCGGCCGGGTGCGGCCTGATGTCACGGCGCCAGGCATGCCGGGCCGTCCAATCGCAAAGTGAAGCCGCTTAATCCTGTGTAGAAAGGAGCAAACCATGACTGTTGAAAGATATCTTCGAGGCATCGCGGGTTCTTTTGTGCTCATCAGCATCCTGTTATCGCATTACCATGAGCCGTACTGGCTGTTCTTCACCGGTTTCGTTGCTGTGAACCTCGTGCAGTCGGCGTTCACCAACTGGTGTCCGATGATAACGTTTCTAAAGAAGCTGGGCGTCAAAGGATAGCCGCGTTGGGATTACGATGCTGGAATAATCGGGGCTAACTGTTATAATCAGACTGGTGAGAACTTTATGGGAGGTACGAACATGAAATCGCTGTGGAGTTTACTGGTCATGCCGGTATTGTTGCCGGTCGTTGCCGTCGCCCAGGCGGAGCCGCTGACGGACGTGGAAGTGATTGTCAACAAAGCCAATCTCGTAGCCTATTACCAGGGCGACGACGGCAAGGCGACGGTGAACATGACGATCACCGACAGTAAGGGACAGGAGCGCAATCGCGAGTTTACTATTCTCAGGAAAGACGTTGCCGAGGGCGGCGATCAAAACTACTTCGTCTATTTTCTCAAGCCCGCCGACGTCCGCAAGATGGGCTTCATGGTGCACAAGCACACCGGCGAGGGCAAGGATGATGACCGCTGGCTGTATCTGCCCAGTCTGGACCTGGTCCGGCGTATCGCCGCAAGTGACAAACGCACCAGCTTTGTCGGTTCGGACTTCCTGTATGAGGATGTTAGCGGCAGGGCGCTGCATGAGGACGCGCACGAACTGGTGCAGACCACCGACACATCCTACGTGATCAAGAACGTCCCCAGGAAGCCCGAAGCGGTCGAGTTCAGTTATTATACCGTAACCATTGACCGCAAAACGTTCGTGCCGATGAAGATGGAATACTACGACACCAACGGCCGTCTCTATCGAACAATTGAATCGACGGAGGTCAAGGAAATACAGGGTTTTCCCACGGTGACCAAGTCCGTTGTGAAAAACCTGAACACCGGCAGCACGACTGTCATGGAGTTTTCCGGAGTGCAGTACAATACAAAAGTGGGGGATATCTTTACCGAGCGTTACCTTCGCAGGCCGCCTCGGGAGGCGATTCGATGACATACAAAACACCGGCGAGGTTTCTCGCCCTGTTGGCTTTCTTCTGCGGCATGGCCGCTATCGGCTACGGTCAGGAAGAGGAAAAACCGCCGTCCTGGTGGGATACGTGGGAGCTGAACGGCTTTTATGAATTACGGGGCGGCTATCGCACGCGGAACGACCCGTTTGAGAAAGACATGTCGATCATGGAAACGCGTCTGCAGCTTGACGCGACGAATTACACCGATTGGGCCGACTTTAAAGTCAAGGGCGACATCCTCGGCGATCTGGTTTTGGAGGAAGCGGAATTCGACCTGCGCGAGGCCAACATCTTTACCCGGCCGACGGATTACATGGACCTGAAGATCGGCCGCCAGATACTCACGTGGGGTACGGGCGACCTGATTTTCATAAACGACTTGTTCCCCAAGGATTATCAGTCGTTCTTCATCGGCCGGGATACGGAGTACCTCAAGGCACCCTCGGATGCAGGCAAGGTAAGCTTCTTCAATGAACTGGCTAACGTCGATTTTGTGTATACACCGCAATTCGATCCGGACCGCTTTGTTACCGGCGAGCGCCTTTCGTACTGGAACGGCAACATGCAAAGCCTTGCCGGTCGAAACGCCATTGTGCGTACCGACAAGCCGGACCGCTGGTTTCGAGATGACGAGTTTGCTGTCCGTGTCTATAAGAACATCGACAACTACGAATACGCGCTCTATGGCTACTGGGGTTATTGGAAAAGCCCGGGCGGTCAGACCGCTGGCCCTGTGCCGCAGGCGACGTTCCCCGATCTGAATGTGTACGGCGCCAGCGTGCGCGGCAATGTCGGCAAAGGTATCGGCAACATTGAGTTCGGCTATTATGAGTCGGCCGACGATCAGAGCGGTACGAACCCGCTCGTGAACAATTCAGAGTTGCGGTTCCTTGTGGGCTATTCGCAGGAGATCGGTCGCGATTTCACGGCGGGCGTGCAGTACTACGTGGAGCACATGATCAACTACGGCAATTATCTCGAATCGCTGCCCTCGGGCCCGGCGCGCGACCGTGACCGCAGTCTCCTAACGCTGCGGCTCACCAAGCTGTTCCTCAACCAGACCTTGACTTGTTCTGTCTTTACGTTCTGGTCTCCGACCGACAAGGACGCTTACATTCGACCCAATATCAACTACAAGGTCACCGACGATATGGCCGTCGAACTGGGGGCCAACATCTTCTTTGGAGATTACCCGAATACGACTTTCGGCCAGCTTGAGAACAACTCAAACATTTACACAGCCATCCGGTACACGTTTTAGAAAATGTTACTGAGGATTGCCTGGTGTGTACCGCCGTTAGTCCCGGCTGCGTGCGCGCGAAAGTATTTTGCATCGTAGCCGCCGGAGTGCTATCATAAGGGAAGCAGTGCAGGGAGCGATGGCGGCCGGGCAATATGAAAAAAAAGGGTGCTTATACGCGATTAAGGGGTCTCCAGGCATACGTCCTGATGCTGGTTGTGCTTTGGACGGTGCTTGCGATGGCGGTGCTGGTCTGGAACCTTTTCCGCCAGCGAAGCGAGATGCTGGAGGCCGCGCGGCTTCAGGCGCAATCGGCCTTCGAAAAGGACATTGCTTATCGCCAGTGGGCTTCGGTCCACGGCGGCGTGTACGTGCCCATCACGGACGAGACGCCCCCTAACGAAATGCTGGCGGACAATCCTGAGAGGGACATTATCACGCCTTCCGGACGCAAACTGACCCTGTTGAATCCTGCCTACATGACGCGTCAGGTCCACACCCTGGGCGGCCAGCGCTATGGTCTCAAGGGAAAGATTACCAGTCTTAAACCGGTTTGTCCGCAGAATGCACCCGATGCATGGGAGGCCCAGGCACTGCGGGCGCTGGATGCCGGTTGTGTCGAATTCTTTTCCGTCGAGGATATGGACGGCCGGGATTACATGCGATTTATTCGCCCGCTGGTCACTGAGGAATCGTGCCTGGCGTGTCACGGGATGCAGGGCTACAAAGTCGGGGACATTCGCGGCGGCATCAGCGTGTCGGTGCCTCTGCAGCCTCTGAAAGAAATTGCACGCGAGCACACCATATCGCTGGCGGCCGGGCACAGTTTGCTCTGGCTCCTTGGCGGGACAGGCATCGGCGCGGGCGGCTGGCTGTTATCGCGTCGTATCCGCGAACGCGACCGGGCACAGGAGGCGTTGCAGGCCCATCAGCAGAATCTCGAAAGACTGGTCGATGAGCGGACCGACGCGCTGCTGAGGGCCAATGAGAAACTGCGTTGTGAGATCGAGGACCGCCGGCGGCTGGAAGGGGAGATTCTCAAAATCAGCGAGCGCGAACAGCGCCGGATCGGCCGGGAACTGCACGACAGCCTGGGTCAGCAGTTGACGGGGGCGGCCATTATGAGCAAAGTGCTGGAGCAGAAGCTCGGCGCGCAGACCCCGACGACGGCGGCTGAAGCCGCGACCATTACGGGCCTCATCAACCAGGCGATCAATCAGACGCGCAATCTGTCCCGGGGCCTGCACCCGGTGGACGTGGAGAGCGGCGGCCTGGTGTTGGCCCTGGAGCATCTGAAGAAGTCGACACAAACGCTGTTCGAAGTGGGATGCGTTTTCAATCGCGATGAGGACGCGGAGATATCGAATCCTTCGGTTGCAATTAATCTCTATCGTATCGTTCAGGAAGCCATAACCAATGCCATTCGGCACGGCCGCTGCCGCAATATCACCATTTCGCTGAACCATGAAGACGCCGCGTATGTTGTGACCGTTGCGTCGGACGGAGCGGATTTTCCCGAGACCGTTCCACCCGGCGGTATGGGGCTTCGCATTATGGAGTACCGTGCCCAGGCGATTGGCGCCTGCATTCATATTGGGAAGGCCTCCGGCGGGGGGACACGTGTGACGTGCCGGTGGCCGCAAGAGAACTGCCGTGAGAAACCGGTTCAATAGAGAGAAGACTCATGAATACACAGTACGAAGGCGGCCCGGCCGCCAGCAAGACAAAGATTCTCATCGTGGATGATCATCCAATCGTCCGGCAGGGATTGGCGGCGCTGATTAATCAGCAGGGCGACCTGGCGGTGTGCGGCCATGCCGCAAACGGCCGTGAGGCGATGACGCAGATCAAAGCGCTCCGGCCGGACCTGCTGACGATGGACATCACGTTGCCGGACTCGGGTGGTCTGGAACTCATGAAGAACATCAAAGCGCTTTATCCGGAGCTGCCCATACTGGTAATCTCCATGCACGAGGAAGGGCTCTATGCCGAACGGGTGCTCCGTGCCGGCGCCCGGGGCTACATCATGAAGCAGGAGGCGACCGAAAAGGTGGTCGACGCGATTCACAAGGTGCTCTCGGGGCAGATTTATATCAGCGACACCATGGCCGAACAAATGGTGCGGTCGCTGGTGGCCGGCGGCCGAAAAGGGCCCGGGACCTCGGTGAGCAATCTGAGCGACAGGGAACTGGAGGTGTTCCGTCTGATCGGCCAGGGTTACAGCACGCGCAAGATCGCCGAGATGCTGCACTTGAGCATCAAGACGGTCGAGACATACCGCGCGCATATTAAAAGCAAGCTGAACCTGGAGGATGCCGCCCAGTTGCTGCAGTATGCAGTTCAGTGGGTCAATACCGAACCATAGCGTCCAGTGCCGGACACGATTTCCGGGGGGCCTTTGCATGCCTTGGGGGGGTATTTCCCCCTTCCGCGGGTGCGTAGTCTACCCGATATGGAGAATAGCGTTTGCCCTTACATAAATTCGCGAACGGCTTTTGCGCTATCGGACTATATTCCTTATACTGGTTGTAAGGCGAGTGAAGAAGCCGCGCATATCAGTGACCGTACACAAGAATGGCGGCGGGGCAGGGCCCGCCGAACCGGCAGGCGGTCAATTGTTGAGACTGTATCAAGGAACACAGACAGATGGTCGATTTTGGAACATTGAGTAAAGGGGCGGTTTAGTAATGGTGAGGCGCGGCGCCAATCATGGGTCCTCAGGTTACAGGCTATGTGTTGCTGCAGTCTTGACAATCGTATCGATAACAGGTTGCGAAAGGAATTCGGATATGGAAGAAAGAACAGGAATGGTCACGTTCAAAGGCGCCCCGCTGACACTGCTGGGGCCGCGGATCAAAGTCGGCGACCCGGCGCCGGATTTTTCGGCTTTGGCGAACGATCTGTCGCCGGTCGCATTGTCGGATTACGAGGGCAAAGTGGTGATCCTCTCCTCAGTGCCCTCGCTGGACACGCCGGTATGCGACAGCCAGACGCGAAGGTTTAATGAAGAGGCTGCCGCGCTGTCGGACGACATCGTCATCCTGACCGTGAGCATGGATCTGCCGTTTGCCCAGAAGCGATGGTGCGCCGCGGCCGGCATCGATAAGGTGCAGACCATCTCGGACCACCGCGATGCGTCGTTCGGCCGGGCGTACGGCCTGCTTGTTAAGGAACTTCGGCTGCTGGCTCGGGCGGTTATCGTAGTGGACAAAGCGGGGGACATCGTCTATGCTCAGATCGTAGACGAGATTGGAAAGGCGCCCGACTATGCCCCGGCGATTGCCGCAGCCAAGAAACTGCTTTGAAAATTCCACAGAATGCCTTGTCTAATGGAAACTGAGAGCTATGCTGAGTCAGCAATGATTGAAAACCGATGGATTGAAGAAAAGGGATAAGATGGCAAACAGACTTGAGATTTACAAGTGTATGCAGTGTGGAATCGTCGCCGAGGTGCTGCACGGAGGCGCCGGACAGATGGTGTGCTGCGGCGAGCCGATGAAGCGCCTGGCGGAAAATTCCACCGACGCGGCCAAAGAGAAGCACGTGCCTGTTGTTGAGAAGGTCGAAGGCGGCTACAAGGTTACGGTCGGCTCGGTGCCGCACCCGATGCAGCCGGAGCATTCCATTGAATGGATTGAATTGCTGGCCGACGGTGTGGCGTACAGGCGCTTTCTCGAACCGGGCCAGGCAGCGGAGGCGGTCTTTCTAATCCAGGCCGAATCCGTCAGCGCACGCGAGTTTTGCAACCTTCACGGCTTATGGAAAGGACAATAGCCCATGTTAACTGACAAAGTGGAAAAGGCCCTCAACGGGCAAATCAACGCCGAGTTGTATTCGGCCTACCTGTATTTGGCGATGGCGGCGCATTTCGAGCAGGGCGACCTGCCGGGGTTTGCCAACTGGATGCGCGTCCAGGCCCAGGAAGAACAGTTTCATGCTATGAAAATCTATGATTTCATACTGGAGCGGGGCGGCAAGATCGTGTTGTCAGCTATCGAGGCGCCCGCGTCGACGTGGAAGTCGCCGGTTGACGTCCTTAAAGCAACACTCGAGCACGAGCAGAAGGTGACAGGCCTCATCAATGACCTGGTCTATCTGGCGCGCGATCAGAAAGACAACGCGACAGAGATTTTTCTCCAGTGGTTCGTCAACGAACAGGTTGAAGAGGAAGACTCTGCCAGCAAGATTCTGGGCCAGTTGAAAATGATTGAAGGCAGCCCGCAGGCGTTGTTCTTGCTGGACCGTGAACTCGGCCAGCGCATCTTTACGCCGCCGGCTGCGGAAGGAGCAGCATAATGAGTATTGAGTTCAGCGCAGATGAAATTTTTGAAATGGCCGAGGAAATCGAACGCAACGGCGCAAAGTTCTACCGCAAAGCCGCCGACAACGCCACCGACGCGGAAACGAAGCAGTACCTCCGCAAGATGGCGGCTATGGAGGATAGTCACCTGGCGACCTTCGCGGAAATGCGCAAATCCCTCACGCCCGCCGAGCGCGAAGCGATGACCTATGATCCGGACAATGAGGCCGCTCTTTACCTCGACGCGATGGCGGACAGTCACGGCAGCGAAGGCAAGAAAAGCCCGACCCTGGAGCTTACCGGTCAAGAGGATATCGAAGAGATCGTCCGTATCGCGATCAAGGCCGAAAAGGACTCGGTCGTGTTCTATTCCGGATTGAAATCGCTTGTGACCAGCGCCGCAAGTCTTGAAAAGGTCGAAAAAATTATCGCCGAAGAACTCAGCCATATCGCGACCTTGACGAACAAGCTCAGGGAACTGACCGCTTCGGCGTAACGAGGCGGCGCGCCGCGGACCTGCCGCCGCGGGCGTACCGGGCAGGAAGCAGGAAATGCGACGGCAGACAGGCGCAGCGGCGACGGCTGTTCGGCGGGCAGCGATCATGGAATGTCGCTTTCAGTTGTCGTGCCCGCTTTGAATGAAGGGGACGCTATAAACGGCCTGATTGAGCATGTGCGCGACCGAGGGCGGTGATCGGGCGCAGATTATCGTCACAGACGGATATCCGGCCGGCAGCAGCATTAACAGGATTCGTGGAGACGGCGGTAGGCGGCGCCTTCAACCTCGGAATCGACAGCCGTAGGGCGTCCATACAATGGATCGCCGCGATTTCCAACTTCCACAGGCTTTGTCGAGTACCATTCGGCGATCAGCCGATCTTTCTCCGCAGGGAGTACTTCATGCGGACAGGCCGATTCGCCGACATTCCCTGAATGGAAGATGTTGAGCTGATGAACCAGCGCGGCGCGTCATAACGGTCACGATAATGTCGCAGAAGGTCGACAAGAGGGGCCAGGAGGCGCAAAGTGCCAAGGTAATAATCGAAACACAGAGTTGTTGCGGAAAAAATGCAGGACGGGCAAACGCCCATTCAGAGAGGAGAAATCATGAGCAGAGTACTCTACATTAAAGCCTCGCCGCGAGGCGGTCGGTCCAAGTCCATTGCGGTTGCGGACGCCTTCATTGCCGAATACAAAAAACATCACCCCGACGACGAAATCGAAGTGTTCGATCTCTTCGAGGCCGACCTGCCGTCGTTTGATGGGCTGACAGTGCAGGCCAAGTATACTATCATGCACGGCAAGGAACATACGGACGCCGAGCTGAAGGCCTGGAGGCGCGTCGAGGAGTTGATCGAGCATTTCAAATCGGCGGATAAGTATGTGCTTGCGGTGCCCATGTGGAATTTCGGCATCTCGTATCGCCTTAAGCAGTATATCGACATATTGGTTCAGCCCGGGTATGCGTTTACCTACAGCCCTGAGGAGGGTTATAAGGGACTCATCACGGGCCGTCCGCTGTTCGTCGCTTATGCCCGTGGCGGCGCATATGGCGAGGGAACCGGCTCGGACGCCCTCGATTATCAAAAGAAGTACATTGAAGTCATCTTCCCTTTTATGGGTTTCACCGATATCAGGCCCGTCGTGGTTGAGCCAACGCTTCAAGGCGGAGAGGCAACGGCAAAGCAGGTTCTTGAGCAGGGCATCGACCGGGCGAGACAACTGGCGCCGGCCTTTTAGTCCCGCCCCGGCGTTGCTGTCACGGGAGCAGAGTAAAGGAGGAAGAAAAATGTCGCCGAAAACGAGCGAACATAAACGCACGAACCGGCTCATCGATGAAACGAGCCCTTATCTGCTGCAGCATGCCGACAATCCGGTCGACTGGTACCCGTGGGGTGAAGAGGCATTGGCGGCCGCAAAGGAACTGGACCGGCCGATTTTCCTTTCCATCGGTTACTCGACCTGCCACTGGTGCCACGTCATGGCTCACGAGAGCTTCGAGAGCGAGCGGATTGCCGATATTTTGAATGAGCACTTCGTCGCGATCAAGGTCGACCGCGAGCAGCGTCCGGACGTGGACGACGTGTATATGAATGCAGTGCAGATGATGACGGGCAGCGGAGGCTGGCCCCTTTCGATTTTCCTGACGCCTGACGCCAAGCCTTTTTACGGCGGCACCTATTATCCGCCGGACGACCGCATGGGCAGGCCCGGCTTCGCAAGAATCCTGCGTGCGATTGCCGACGCATGGAAAAATCGCCGGGAGGAACTGCTCAAATCCGCCGGTGAGATGACACGGGCGCTTGCCGGCCTTGACGACTCGCAGGACCCGCAGCCGCTTTCAGCGGAAGTTTTCAGCAAGGCCGAAAAATATTTCGAACGAGCCTTCGACAGTGTCCACGGCGGCTTCTCGGAAGCGCCGAAGTTTCCCCAGGCCGGCAACCTGTCGTTCCTGATGACCCGCTACGGCCGCACCGGGAACCGAAAAACTCTTCAGATGGTCACGACGACGCTTGACGCCATGGCCGGCGGGGGTATTCATGACCATCTCGGCGGCGGCTTCCACCGCTATTCGGTCGATGCCTCATGGCTCGTTCCACATTTTGAGAAGATGCTCTATGATCAGGCGCTGCTCACTCGGGCGTATCTGGAAGCCTTTCAGATCACCGGTCGAGATGCGTATGCGCAGGTGGCGCGCCGGACCATGGACTACGTACTTGGCGAAATGACCGATGCCGCCGGCGGCTTCTACAGTGCCGAAGATGCCGACAGCGAAGGCCGCGAGGGTACGTTTTATCTGTGGACGCCTGACGAAATCACGCGGCTGCTGCCCGCCGAACAGGCAAAACCGTTTATGGATTTCTACGGCGTGACCGAAGGTGGAAATTGCGAAGAGGGCAAGACGATCCTGAGTATGAAGATGTCGCTCGAAGAGGTCGCCGAAAAGCATGGTCTGACCGCTGCCGGGACGGAAGAACTGCTGCACTCGGCGCGACAGACGCTTCTGCAGGTCCGGAGCAAGCGCCCCCGGCCGCATCGGGACGAGAAGGTCATCGCCGGATGGAACGGCCTCATGATCGGCGCTCTGGCGATGGGTGGACGCACGCTGGCAGATGACAGGTATACCCATGCCGCCGAGCGAAGTGCGCAGTTTGTGCTGTCGACCCTGCGGACAAAGGGGCGACTTCGGCGGCTCTATGCCAAAGGGCAGCCCGTGGGACTCGCTTTCCTGGACGACTACGCGTTCATGATCAAGGCTCTGCTCGATTTGTACGAGGCAGACTTTGATCCAAAGTGGCTTGCCGAGGCGAGGTCTCTTGCCGAGGCGATGCTCGATTTGTTCGACGATGGCGAGGGGGGCTTTTACCTGACAGGTCAGGACGCCGAGGCGCTCGTTGTACGGACGAAGTCTGCATACGACGGCGCGGTGCCCGGGGGCAATTCGATAGCCGCCGAGGTCTTGTTGCGACTGTCACAGATTACGACCGAGGACCGTCTGGGTGAAGCCGGCGAAAAGACGCTGAAGGCGTTCTCCGGACGCCTGACCGCTTTTCCGGCGGCATTAACGGACATGCTTGTCGCGCTGGATTACTATTTTGGGCCTCGCCGCGAGATTGTCATTGCCGGCGACCCGAACGCCGAGGAGACAAGCGAGATGCTGCGGCTCATCGGGCGGACGTATGTGCCGGCGACGATTCGGCTGTTTCACCCCGAGGGCCCGGCCGCCGCCGAAATCGAACGGATCGCCCCTTTTCTGGAGAACCAGAAGGCGGTTGAAGGCCGGCCGGCCGCTTACTTGTGTGAGAATTATGCCTGTCGGCGACCGATAATAGGGCTCGCTGAGCTAAAGCAAACATTGAAAAGCGTCGAAGAACCCCTCAAGGAGACAAAGAATGCCGGAGATTCAGCCGTCGATCAGTAGACAGGAACTGTTGTGCGGTGAGACGCCGGGGCGCCCCTGCGGCATGGTCGTATTCGGCGCCTCGGGCGATCTGACGCGCCGAAAGCTGCTGGCCAGTTTGTTCGAACTGCAGAAGCGGCAGCTTCTCGCCGAGGAGTTTTATTTTGTCGGATGCGGGCGAACTGAATTATCCGATGACGAATTTCGCAAAATCGCCGCCGAATCCATCTCCGATAAGGGCATTCCGCCAGAAAAGACCTCGGCCTTTCTCGATAAGTTCTATTTTGTGAGCGGATCCTATGACGATCCGGCGTTTTACGAAACCATCGGCGATCGACTCGCCCGGCTGGATTGCCTGCACGCCACCGGCGGCTGTCACATCTTTTATCTTGCTGTGCCGCCGGGTCTCTATGGTGCCATCGCCGAGCAGTTGGGCAAGGCCAAGTTGTCCTGTCGAGGCATGCCCGAATGTGAGGAGCGGGCCCGGCTTGTTATCGAAAAGCCATTTGGACGCGACTTGAAAAGCGCCATTGCCCTGAACGATCAGATCCAACAATATTTCGAAGAGCGGCAGATATACCGGATCGATCATTACCTGGGCAAGGAAACGGTTCAGAATATTCTCATGTTTCGGTTCGCCAACGCCATTTTTGAGCCGATCTGGAATCGCAATTATGTCGACCACGTGCAGATCACCATTGCCGAGTCGCTGGGCGTGGAGCATCGTGCCGGCTACTACGACAAGTCCGGCGCACTTCGCGACATGTTCCAAAATCACATGCTGGGCATGCTGTCGCTGGTCGCCATGGAGCCGCCTGCATCGTTCGATGCCGATGCGATCCGTGATGAAAAGGTCAAACTGCTCAAGTCCGTACGCCCGCTGGAGGTGAAGCCTTATGACCGGAGAATCGTTACGGGGCAGTATGCCGCCGGCGATGTGGACGGCGGACCGGTGTGCGGCTACCGCGAGGAGGAGAATATCCCTGCCGAGTCCATGACGGAGACCTACGCGGCCGCACGGGTGTTTGTGGACAACTGGCGATGGAAAGGCATACCCTTTTATCTACGGACCGGAAAGCGGTTGGCAAAACGCGTTACGGATATCGCTATTGTGTTCAAAACGGTGCCCCACTCGATGTTCGCCGGGATCGGGCTCGACGATATGCCTGCCAATGTACTGGTGCTTAAGATTCAGCCGAACGAGGGGATCAACCTGAGTTTTCAGGCGAAACGGCCCGGTTCGAAGACGTGCATGAGCACGTTGACGCTGAACTTTAACTACGCTGACGTTTTTGGAACGGACGCACCGGAGGCCTACGAGCGGTTGCTCCTGGACTGTATGGTGGGTGATCAGACCCTTTTCACCAGGCAGGACGACGTGCAGGTTGCGTGGGCATTGATTCAGCCGGTGCTGGACAATTTCGCAGCAGGGACCCTTATTCCGTTCGAGTACCCGGCCGGCGCAGAAAGTTTTCCTCAGGCCGATGCACTGATTGAGGGCGACGGCCGAAAGTGGCGGCCCCTGTCCCAAAGCTGACAAAGGCTCATTTCTGTTTTCGCAAATTACCGGAACGGATTCGGGTCATGGCACGTATACAAACGCAACTGCACATCGGACTATCGGCCTGTCCTTGTGGCGGATTTGAACTCTGATCGTTTGCGAGAGAATGATGGCAAAAAATACGGCTCCTTATATCTTGATAACGACAATTCTGCTGCTGACCGGATCGGCTGCGACGGCATTGGGCCAGGCGGAGGGAGGGCCGCAGGATCGCGTGGCATACCAGGATATTGTCACCATCGACGGCACGCCGCAGCATGATGTGGTGCGCCCCGCGGCCGAGTCGGCGATTGCCCTGAAATTCAAGTTAAAGGATCCGTGGCATTTCTACGCGGATCCCGCGACCGCTCCGGGGGGCATGGATCTCAAGATAAAACCACAAGGCGAGGGCATAACATTTGGCGAACCGGTTTTTCCGCCGTCGACGCCGTACTTCGATGAGTCTTCCGGACAGCGGTTGCAGGCTTACGGGGGCGAATTCGTTGTCTATCAGCCGTTTACGGTCGATGCATACGCTGCGGATTCGGCGCAGATTGTGATAGGTATCGATGGTGCGATTTGCTCTGAAAGCCTGTGCATGCGGCCCGCTTTCGAAAAGCTGCGGGTGCAGGTTCCTGTGTCGCCGGGTGCGCCCATGGACTCGCCCGCTTTTCAGTTGCCCCGGGAGGGGGCGGGAGGCCTGAAAACCTCGCAGACGATCGATTCGCAACAGTCGCTGGCGGCATGGGTGGCGCTGCCGCTTGCGTTGCTTGCGGGCCTGATTTTAAACCTGATGCCCTGTGTCTGGCCGGTACTGCCGATCATTGTAATGCGGCTGCTGGAGCAGTCGCGCCATAGCCGCGCACGCAGCGTGGTGCTGGGCCTTGCATTCTGCGCTGGCATTGTATTGTTTTTCGTGGCGATTGCCGCTGCGAACATCGTGCTGCGGGTGAGTTTCGGCACGGTTTTCCAGTGGGGCGACCATTTCCGCAATCCCGTCTTTCTCATCGGCATGGTGATACTGATGGTGGTTCTGGGCCTGTTCATGTTCGGACTGTTCGGCATCGGCGTGCCATCCTCCATCACCGGCCGGGCCCAGGGGGGCAAGGGCTTTGCCGGCTCGGTCGCAATGGGGTTCCTCGCTGCGCTGCTGGCGACGCCGTGCAGCTTCGCCATTCTGACCGCGGCGTTCGCCTGGGCACAGACTCAGCCGCTGGCGCTCAGTACGGCGGCGATTCTGCTGATTGGCGTCGGTATGGCGGCGCCTTACCTGGTGCTGACCGCCATGCCCGGACTTTTGCAGGCGATCCCGAAGCCCGGCCGGTGGATGGAACTGCTCAAACAGGGGCTGGGTTTTGTATTGCTGGTGATTGCAGTCAAACTGCTGTCGGGCCTGCCGGACGCTCAAAAGGTCGCCACACTCTATTTCGCAGTTGTGGTCGCATTCAGCATCTGGATGTGGGGCGCGTGGGTGAGCTATGAAACGCCGCCGCTGAAGAAGTGGTTCGTGAGGAGCGCCGCCTTCGGAATTGCTTTGGCGGCAGGTGTCGGATTGTTTCGTCCCGAACAGAAAGCAATTGACTGGCACGCGTACGATGCGGCCCGGATCGAAAGGGCGGTTTCTGAGGGGCGGCCCGCCCTGCTGGAGTTCATGGCGGACTGGTGCCTGACCTGCAAGGTGGTGGAGAAGACGGTTTATGAACGACAGGATATTGCGGACCTGTTGAAACAGAAGGGTGTCTTGGCTGTTCGGGCGGATACGACCCTGCGGGATTATCCAGCCGCGGTCGATCTGAAGAACGTTTATCACGAGCCGGGAGTCCCGGTAACGATCCTGCTGCTGCCGGACGGGGAGGAGCCGGTTCGACTGCATGGTGTACGCATCGGCGAGCCGCTGAAGGAAGCGCTGGAGCAGTTGCCCGACGCCAAAGAGAGCGAACGAAAATAGACGGAAAGGTAGGCGACAATGGGACAGGACAATAGAGCGGGATTGTGGATCGGGGTTTTGATCGGGGCGGGTGTATTGGCGGTTCTCGCCTACACTCTGTTTCGCGGCGAAATGCCCGGCGGGCAGGCGGAGCAAGCCGACGAGGCAAGCTCGGAGGCGGAGACTGTATTGCAGCTCGACGATGAAATCGCCAAAGTGGTCGCAGGCCGCAAGACGTGGGACCTGGATTTCAGGCCCTGGATGGGCAGGGAGGCGGGCGACCTGGTCGTTATGGGGATTGACGGCAAAGAGCACAAGCTCAGCGACTACCGCGGCAGAGAGGTCATGGTGGTCTTCTGGGCCACGTGGTGCCCCGCCTGCAGGACCGAAATTCCGCATCTGATCGCACTGCGTGACGCAGTTGGGCAGGACGAACTTGCGATTCTGGCGGTCTCGAACGAGCCGGCGGACGAGTTGCAGTCGTTTGTCAAGGAAAACGAGATGAACTACACGGTCGCAACGATCAGCTCGGACCTGCCCCAGCCGTTTGCAGGCGTTCAGGGCATACCGACGACATTTTTCATTGACGCCGAGGGAAAGATTAAGCTCGTCGCCGTCGGCTTGATATCATTCGAGGAAAGCCTGGCGATTGTGAATGCAAACGGTGAGCCTCTTGAAATTAAAGAGGGCGCCTTTTGAAGGCGCCCGTGTACTTTGCTGTTTCGGGCGGGTGATATTGTTGGCGGCTTTTTACACGGGGTGAGCCCTGCCCATCTCGCCATGTCTTTCGCTGCTTCTATAGG
Organism: Phycisphaerae bacterium; assembly: GCA_014859965.1. Taxonomy (GTDB): domain Bacteria; phylum Planctomycetota; class Phycisphaerae; order Sedimentisphaerales; family Anaerohalosphaeraceae; genus JACZKQ01. Next base: position 180,022 of record JACZKQ010000089.1, on the reverse strand, counting down.
CCGCTTCGCCGATGATCCATAGTGTCGCAAGTCCCACAAGCACGTAGATCAAACGCTCCAGACCCGCGCCGAACAGTGCAGCAACAACGTTATAGTTGAAGAACCCGATGAGCCCCCAATTGATCCCCCCAATCATCATAAGTATCAGACAAAACCAACCGAATCCGCTTAACCTGGACATTTTACTATCCCTCCAAATAAACAGTCTTCAAATAGAAATACGTACGGCATTGCCCGGCGTTCACCGACCGGACGCAAGCAAACTTTCGGCACAATCTAAGCGCCTCAAGGCAATTTATCGGGCGGCTGCATGTACGCACTCGAACGGAGGAATTGCCGCAGTGGATTGGCAAAAGGCTCTGAAACGGTCCCGGATACAAGCCGTATGCATTGACGTGAGGGCTCAAAGGGGGCGCTCTTGTGAGAACAGAAGCAATCGAAAGGGGGAACATCATGAAAAGAAAAATGGCCTTTGTGTTGATGCCTGCGGTGGGTATGGTCCTGATCGCGGCCGGGCTGGCCAGGGAAGGCAATTCAAACGAGAAGTACACCGCTGAGTTGCAGGCGCTAAACAACTCGGGGGTGTCGGGCACGGTGTCGCTTAAGCTCGAAGGCGACGAATTGAAAGTTGATATTGATGCGAAGGGGCTTGAGCCAAATCAGTCGCACCCCATTCACATCCATGGTTTCAAGGAAGGCGACAGGGCAAGTTCCTGCCCGTCCGCGGACGAGGGCGATATCACCATGGACGCGGTCGAACAAGCGGCCGGGGAGCCCGTGGCGCAGATTGAGGTTACCGAGCGTGTAAATGAGCAGGGTGAATTGAAGGTCCAGGAGACGATCCAGGTCGATGCCAGTGAACTGGAGCCGCTGGACATGCGTTTGGTTGTGATTCATGGAATGACGGCCAACGGTTCGTATGACGAATCTGTTCCCGTGGCGTGCGGGCGCATTGAGGCGAGCTCTGACAGGCATATGGACATGGAAGAGCACGGGCCCATAGAAGAGGGCTACGAGGAATTGGAACAAGAGTACGAGGGTGTGGTAGAGTAGTGGCCTAATGTCGTTGTAGGCACGTGAATTATCGGGCAAGTGCGCCGAAGGGCCCTTGCCCGATTTCGTTCTATAAAATGCGTGTCCCGCAAGCTGAAACTCCTGGGCGCCCCTATTGTAATTCCTGCTTGATCTGTTCGAGGAGGTTGATGGCCTGAATGGGCGTGAGATTGTTAGGGTCGGTCTCTTTGAGCCTGTCGAGGACGGATTTGTGTTTCTGGATAAACAGCAGGTCGGTGGTGTGTTGTTTGGTCTTGTGGGGCGTCAGTTTTTCGGTCCGTGCCTCTTTGGCGAAGGTGTTCTCGAGGTCGGCCAGTATCTCTGCGCTTCGGGCGATGATGGGTTTGGGAACGCCGGCGAGCTTGGCGACATGGATGCCGTAGCTTTTGTCGGTTCCGCCGGGGAGGATCTTGTGCAGGAAAATAACTTCGTCGGCCCATTCGCGGACGGCGACGTTGAGGTTCTTGACGTTGGCGAGGAGTTCTGAGAGTTCGGTGAGTTCGTGGTAGTGAGTGGCGAAGAGGGTTCGGCAGCGGATGTGATTGGCGATGTGTTCGGTGATAGCCCAGGCCAGCGACAGGCCGTCGTAGGTGCTTGTGCCTCGGCCGACCTCGTCGAGGATGACGAGGGAGCGGGCGGTGGCGTTGTGGAGGATGTTGGCGGTTTCGGTCATTTCGACCATGAAGGTGGACCGGCCGCGGACGAGTTCGTCGGAGGCGCCGACGCGAGTAAAGAGGCGGTCGACAATGCCGATGTGGGCCTCGGCGGCGGGAATAAATGAGCCGGTCTGGGCGAGGAGCACGAGGAGGGCGACCTGCCGGATATAGGTGCTCTTGCCGGCCATGTTGGGACCGGTGATGACGGCAAGGTCGCCCGTACCATCGGCCAGAGCCAGGTCGTTGGGCACGAATTCACTTCCCAGGGTCTCGGCGAGAACAGGGTGCCTGCCTTCACGGATGACGAGGATGGTTTCGTCGGTGATTGTCGGGCGGATATAGTTGCGGCGGCGGGCAATATGCGCAAAGCTGCTGAGACAGTCGCAGTTGGCCAGGGCTGCCGCGAGTGTCTGGAGGGGGCCGATGTATTTGGCGGCCTCGGCGCGGACCTGCTCGAAGAGTTTCTGTTCGAGTTCGAGGGCCTTATCGGCAGCGCCCAGGGCCTGTTCTTCGTATTTCTTGAGTTCGTCGGTGATGTAGCGTTCGGCGTTCTTGACGGTCTGCTTGCGCACATAATCGGCAGGCGCCTTTTCGGCGGCCGACCGGGGGATTTCGATGTAGTAGCCGAAAACCTTGTTGAAGCCGATCTTGAGGTTGCTTATCCCGCTGCGTTCTACCTGCTGCTGCTGGAAACGGGCCAGCCAGGATCGGCCGTCGGTCGAGACGCCGTGGAGGCGGTCCAGTTCTTCGCTGAAGCCCGGGCGAATGACGCCGCCATCGCGGAGGTTTGGCGGGCAGTCGGGGCGGATCGCCGCCTCCAGGAGATCGGCAAGTTCATTTCCCTGCGCGCCGGGGTCGCAGGCGAGCCCGAGTTGCTGATTCAGCGACGCGCGGCAGGCGCCGAGCAGGTCCCGCAGCGGGGGCATCGACCGCAGCGTGGCGCCCAGGGCGAGCAGGTCGCGCGGCGACGCGCGGAGCGTGCTGATGCGGGCGGCGATGCGTTCCAGGTCAGCGATCTCGCCGAGGTATCCGCGAATCTGGCCGCAGAGATCGTCGTTCTCGGTCAGTTCCCCAACGGCATCTTGCCGCAGTTCGATACGTTGGCGCTCGCAGAGGGGCATGCAGAGCCAGGAGCGCAGCATTCGGGAGCCCATGCCGGTAAGGGTCCGATCGATGCATTCCAGCAGCGACCCGCGAGCGGATTCGCCGCGGATCGTGCGAAGGACTTCGAGGCTGTGAAGGCTGGCAGGGTCGATCTGGAGAAAGCGGGATTGCGTGATTTCCTTAATAGAGGTGATGTGGCCGAGAGCCGTTTTCTGAGTTTCGTTGAGGTATTCCAGGACCGCGCCCGCGGCGGCAATACCGGCAAATTGATCATTGACCCCGAAGCCTTCGAGCGTGGTGGTGCCGAACTGCTTGAGGAGCCGGGTTTTGGCGGTATGCGGGTCGAAGTACCATGCCGGCCGTTCGGTGACAACCGCGCCTGTAAGTTTTCTGACGTCCTCGGCCAGTTTTTTCATCTCGTGTTCGAAGAGTTCGCCGCGCGCCTGGGGGATGAGAACCTCGCGCGGCCCGATGCGCAGGAGTTCATCGAGCATGCCGTCGTCGGGGGCGATCCGCATGAAAAAGTGGCCGGTGGAAACGTCGACCCAGGCGAGTGCGGCGGTTTTTGTGCCGAGGACGACGGCACACAGAAAGTTGTCCTGGCGGGCGTCGAGGAGCATGTCGTCCGTAAGCGTGCCGGGGGTGACGACGCGGACTACGTCGCGTTTGACGACGCCCTTGGCTGTCTTGGGGTCTTCGACCTGTTCACAGACGGCCACCTTATAGCCGGCCTGAATCATTTTCTTGAGATAGCCGTCGATGGCGTGCCACGGGACGCCGGCTAACGGGATGGGATTGTCGGCCTTGCTTCGGCTGGTAAGAGTAAGGCCGAGGACCCGTGAGCAGATTTTTGCGTCTTCATAGAAGGTCTCGTAGAAGTCGCCCATGCGAAAGAAAAGGATCGCGTCGGGGTACTTTTGCTTGAAGTAGTGAAACTGCTTCATCGCCGGTGTTGGATTATCATTGTCTTTGCCCATGCGGCGATTATAGCGAAAGCGGGGCGTTTAACAACTGCGCGATGAGGTATTTAGCCTGTGATGTGTCCGTGGCATCGGTGAGTTGCGTAAGAAGGGCGGCCTGCCGGTCTGTAAAGCAGATGGGATCGTCGGATTTCAGATCGTCGACGGCCAGGACGGTCTGGATTGCGAGCGCGAGTTCATCGATGCCCGCGGCCCGGAGAGCGCTGATGGCGACTGTGGCGGCGGGTTGGAAGGTGAGGTCGTCGGAGGTGACACGGGCGGGCAGATCGGACTTATTGAAGACCACGATGGCGGGGCTCTGCGCAGCTATAGGGTTGATCACTCCGGGTCGGGCGCCGTCGATGACGTAGAGCACAAGATCGCAAGCGCTGAGCAGTTTGAGGGCGCCGGCCTGGGCGTCTCGGTCAACCGGGTCGCAAGTGAGGGCCGAGTCGAGACCGGCCGTATCGATGAATTCGACCGCCAATGATCCAATGCTGCAAGCGGCGGTAACCCAGTCGCGGGTGGTGCCGGGGATGTCGGCGACGATCGCCTGGGGCCGGCCGGCCAGCGCATTCAAAAGCGTACTTTTGCCGCTGTTGGGCGGCCCGGCAAGCACAATCAGCAAACCGTGGATGAGGGGCCTGGCAATCCGGCCGCGGCGGAGAATATCGCCGGCCTGGCGGCGAACAACATTCAATTCCGTCGTGCCCAGGTTAAGATCGTCGGACCACTGTTTTGCGGCGGCGACAAGGCCTGCATGTATCTGGGCAGCGATCAGGTTTGCACCGGCGAACGTGGCGACGGTGAGTTGTGCGAGGCGCGCTTCGAGTTCAATGGTAGTCTCGCAAAGCGGCGCAAAGCGGTTGCAGAGCATCTGTTCGGCGGACACGAGTCGCGCGCCGCGGTTCTCCAGAAGGCGCATCACGGCGGCAACAATCAGGGGGTTGCCGTGGCAGTTAATTTCATAGGTTTCGGGGTGCGGACAGGCGATGACAACGTGATCGAGAATGTCGACCCCGTCAACAATGTGGGTGACGGTGACATCACCCGGCTGAAAGGCGTGCGGCTTGCCGGCAGGGGGCGGGAGTATGTCGCGGAGGATGCCTGCGGCGCCGGGCCCTTCGAGGTGGATTGCGGCGATGGCGGCCGGGGCCTTGGCGGTGGTGACACTGGCGCAGGCGCTCATCTGTCCGGCTCGTCCTCTTCGCCCAACCCGGCGAGGTAGGCCTGGTCTTCAATATACTTTTTCCATGCGATGACCACGCCGCGGACGGTAAGATTGGAGACCCATGTATCGACGAATTCGCAGTCCTCTGCAATGACTGTTGCGGCGCCGCCGGTGACGACCGTCTGGGGCCATTTGCCTAATTCCTCGGCGTATCTTCGGGTAATTGTTTCGAGGAGCCCAACGGCGGCGTAGTACATGCCTGCGTTAATGGCTTCAATGGTGTTGGCCCCGTAGGAGCCTTTTGGTTTTTTGCAGTGGACGGTGGGCAGGGCCGCGGTATTCTCATGAAGCGCTTTGGCGAGAATCTCAAAACCCGGATAAATCACGCCGCCCATGAACGTGCCATTCTCGTCAACCAGGTCAATGGTGACGGCGGTCCCGAAATCGGCCACGACAACCGCGTCCTGGACGACAGCAAACGCGGCGGCGGCGGCAACAAGGCGGTCGGTGCCCACCTCGAGCGCGTTGTCGACGGCAGTGTCGATGGGCAGGGGGACATCTTTGCCGATGACCTTAAGTTTCTCGTCAAGGTGGGTTTTGCAGATTTCAGCAATCATATCGGTCCATGGTGGATTTACGGAACTGGCGACGATGACGCCGTCTCGTTTGGCGGCGGCGGCATCTTGGACAAGGGGCACCCGCTGCCAGGCATCGCTGAGAAGGTCCGTGAGTCGCTGCTTGGCGTCATCGGAGCCGCCGCGAACGGATTCGATAAACTTTTCGTCGTTATCAATGAAAAGCGCCACCGTAATGCTGGTGTTGCCGATGTCGACTGCAATCATATTCATTATACCGGTTCCTTTGCCATTTTCCACAGAGCTTCTTTGAGCTCCGGTATACCGTCGCCTGTGACGGCGGATATCTTCATGATCCGACGGGACGGGGTGTCGCCTGCAATGTCGGCGAGCCGTTTTTCAATTTCGTCGGCGATTGTGCCGTCCTGATCGAGGTCTGTCTTATTGAGGACGATGAGTTCGGGTTTCTCTGTGAGGATGCGGCTGTGGAGGCCGAGTTCAGCGCGGATGCCGGTGTAGTTGAGTACGGGGTCAGAGCCGTCGGGAGGCATTATGTCCAGGATGTGTACGAGGATCCGGGTACGTTCGATATGACGGAGAAAATCGTGGCCAAGGCCCGCCCCGGCGTGAGCCCCTTCGATAAGACCGGGGATGTCGGCCATGACGAAACGGCGGTAGTCGCTGAGTTCAGCAATGCCGAGAACAGGTTCGAGCGTGGTGAACGGATAATCGGCGATTTTAGGCCGTGCCGCGGAACAGCGCGAGATAAGGGTGCTCTTGCCGGCATTTGGCATGCCGACCAGCCCGATGTCGGCGATAAGTTTGAGTTCGAGGCGAAGGTTGCGCTCCTGTCCGGGCTTGCCGTCCTGGGCAATTCGGGGCGTTTGGCGGGTGGATGTGGCAAAGGCTTTGTTGCCCTTGCCGCCTCTGCCGCCGCGGCAGATGCAGACCTTCATGCCGACGTTACTGAGATCCTTCAGGAGGAGGTCATAATCGGTATCAAAGATGAGGGTGCCTGGCGGGACCCGGATCACGAGATCCTCGCCGTCGGGGCCGCTCTTGTTGGACCCTTGGCCCGGCTGGCCATTGGGGGCTTGCCAATGGTGTTTGCCGGCGAAGTCCAGCAGAGTGTCCACATCGGCGACCGCCTCAATAAAGACGCTGCCGCCATGGCCGCCGTCGCCGCCGTCGGGGCCGCCTTTCGGGATGTAGCGCTCCCGGCGAAAACTGACGCAGCCGTGACCTCCGTCGCCGGCCTTAGCCCATATATATGCCTGATCTATGAACACGTGTCCTGTCCTGCTCTTTCACCTATTTAGCTGTAAAAGCATCTTGTTTCTGGGGATAAATGTGGTTTCGCCTCAGCTTGGCCCCTTTACTTATGCCGCACCGCCATTATATCTCCTTACGAGCCACAGTAAACAGTGTTTTCGAATAGCAGAGCCCGAAGGTGTAAAAAAGCCGCGAACAGGTTTGCTGGAGGTTGGCCGCCCATAGTAATTGCATCCGGCGCACTCTCAAGCCGGGGGGCAGGGTGCCGGCCCGGGGACGAATGGGCGGTGAGGCCGGTCGGTTTTCAAGAATGGTGGGCGTGTTGTCCGATACTATTGATAGGGCTGGTGAGGAGGGGTGGTGGTCATGGGTGCAAGCACCCATTTCTGGTAAATTGGTGCGACATATTGAAATTGGGGGCGCAGGGATGTTTGGGCATAGGCGCGTGCAGGTTTTGCTTGTTGGGCTGGTTATATCCTTGCTGGCTCCGCTTTCGGGGTGTCATATTTCCTCGCCATGGGCGACGTACGGGGTATTCACTCGGCCGGAGTTGCAGAAGTATGATCGCTTTGCCGTATTCGGGGTGCGCGGGGAAAAAGAACAGATCTTCATGGCGGAGTTTATCAGGGCCTTACTGGGGTATAACATTGTTTTTGTGGAGAGGGGAAGGGTCTCGGAGGTTCTCTCCGAGCAGGATGCGCTGGAGGGGCGTTTGAATGAGACGACGCGGGCGCGGCTGCAGCAGATTTATGGTGTGCAGGCGCTCGTCCTTTGCGATTACGTCATTGAGGATGAGCCGACGAACGGCATAGAGATGAAATTGCGAATCCGGGTTCTGGACACGGAGACGGCGGCTATTATTGGGTCCGTGGTGGTGAGCCGGCGCAGTTCGAAGCCAAAGGATGACATTTCGGACTATACTGAGGCAGTCAAACAGGCGACGCGGGCCCTCCGGAACCATGCAATGGGCGGCGCTATCTATTAATATTGGCAGATACGTAGACGGGCATCCGGGGGCTGCTGCCGGTTTTGCTTTCTGACTGCGGACAAGCGAATCATCAGGTCTTATTAGTTCTCAACGAGGGTAACTGTGCCTTTTGAAGGCCAGGTGCCCTTTTTTTGTTGGCGGAGAGGGCTTCAGCTTGCAAATGCCGGGGGCGGAATAAGGCAATTTGCTGGAGGAGCAGCGTCGAATAGCCGATAATGTGCGGCGCACGGTTACTGGCGGTTTGAACAAACGGCGGAAAGCCCGCATAGTCTGATTTGGGAAGCAGTTTTAACGAGGCCTGAGCCAAAAACAGGGTTTTCATGCCAGGGCGGGTAAAGCATCGGGGACAAGGTCCGCTTTTTTTTATTTTTTTTTGTAGTTTTTGTGTTTACACTTGGGCTCTTGGGTATATATACTCTGGCTTTTGCAATTGCGCCGACGGCGGTGAATCCCTAAGAACTCTTGTTGTTCAGGCAGGATGGGCGGATTCGCGGAGAGTATTTGTCTTCGCGAGGCGTTGCGGCGTTTTTTCCGGAAGGTGTGCTGCTGTAGCTCAGTGGTAGAGCACGTCCTTGGTAAGGACGGGGTCATGGGTTCAAATCCCATCAGCAGCTAAATGACAACAGTGTGGCGGCCCTGGATCGGCCGAACGTAATCAAGTATATGAACCGGGTTGTTGAATTAGCGAACGGGTTGAAATCCAGAATATCAGGAGGTTATTGACAGATGGCTAAGGCTGTATTTGAGCGAACAAAACCGCATGTGAACATTGGTACAATTGGTCACATCGATCACGGCAAAACCACTTTGACGGCGGCTATTACGATGCGTCTGGCGGTCAAGGGCGGCGGCGGCAATGTCAAAAAGTTTGAAGAAATTGACAATGCTCCGGAAGAGCGCGAGCGCGGTATTACGATCAATACGGCTCACGTGGAGTATGAGACAGCCAACCGTCACTACGCCCATGTGGACTGCCCGGGTCACGCCGACTACGTCAAGAACATGATCACCGGCGCCGCTCAGATGGACGGCGCGATACTGGTGGTTGCCGCCAGCGACGGTCCCATGCCGCAGACGCGTGAACACATTCTGCTGGCCCGTCAGGTGAACGTGCCCCGCATCGTGGTGTTCCTGAACAAGGTGGACCAGGTCGACGATCCGGAACTTCTGGATCTGGTCGAGATGGAACTTCGCGAGTTGCTGGACAAGTACGAGTTTCCGGGCGACGAGATTCCGATTATCAAAGGATCGGCGCTTGCGGCGATGGAGAAAGAGGGCAAGGACGATGCGGCATGTGCATGCATCGATGAGCTGATGGCGGCTGTGGATGAGTATATTCCGGTTCCCGACCGTCTGGTTGACCTTCCGTTCCTGATGCCGGTGGAAGACGTCTTCAGCATCAAGGGTCGCGGCACCGTCGGCACGGGCCGTATCGAGCGCGGCAAGGTCCACATCGGCGACGCCGTTGAAGTCGTGGGTCTGGCCGACCAGGTATTCAAGACGACCTGCACGGGCGTTGAGATGTTCAACAAGACGCTGAACGAGGGTCAGGCGGGTGACAATGTGGGCCTGCTGCTTCGTGGCGTGGAAAAGAAAGACCTGGAGCGCGGCCAGGTGGTCGCGGCGCCGGGATCGATTAATCCGCACACGAAATTCATTTCGGAAGTGTACGTGTTGTCGCAAACGGAAGGCGGCCGTCACACGCCGTTCTTTGCGGGATATCGTCCGCAGTTCTTCTTCCGCACGACAGACGTCACGGGTTCCGTAAATGTAATTCGCAGCCGCGAAGGCAAGCCGGTCGAGATGTGCATGCCGGGCGACAACATCGAGATGGAAGTGGAAATCATATCGAAAATCGCCATGGAAGAGGGTCTTCGTTTCGCGATTCGCGAAGGCGGCCGAACGGTCGGCGCGGGCGTGGTGACGAAGATTCTTGAGTAAACGTGAGTAAGACAGTCAAGGTGCTGTGGCGATGTCCACAGCACCTTTTTTGGCCTCTTGAGTGCTGACGGGCTCGAGGGGTACATTTGTTTTTGCGAGGTGGTCATGGCGAAGGCGTTGAAACGTGAAAACGTTTGGCTGGAATGTAAGGAGTGCGGCGACCGCAACTACCGCACCGAGGTGAACGTTCAGGGGGGCGTTCCGAAAATTGAATTAATGAAGTACTGCAAGCGGGAGCGCAAGCGTACAGTCCATAAGATACGGCGGAAATGAACCAGACAGGCCAGTAGCTCAATTGGCAGAGCAACGGTCTCCAAAACCGTAGGTTGGGGGTTCAAATCCCTCCTGGCCTGCATTTGTCTGACTGGTTGCGGCCGGCAACAAAGACTCAGGATATCGAAATGGAATTGAAAATCTACAAGCGAGGTCAGGGCGTCAATACGCGGCTGTGGAGCGGACTGGTAGGCGCGGCGATCGTGTCGATCGGCTGCTTCAGTCTTTATGAGATGCTCAAGCCGACGAATAATATTTGGCTGTACACGCTGGCGCCGTCGGCGGTGTGGGCGGGCCTGGTTCTGCTGGTGTTCTGGCTGGTGAACAAGCCGAACGTGGCGGATTTTCTGATCGCGGCCGAGGGAGAGGTAAAGAAGGTCAGTTGGTCGAGTCGGCGCGAGTTGGTGGCGTCTACGACGATCGTGATCGTGCTTGTTTTAGCGATGGGGTTCATGCTGCAACTGGTGGACTTGTTCTTTATCTGGCTGTTTTCAAAAGGCCTCGGGTTGTATTAGTAAGCGTATATTAAGATCGAAGCGGTTGTTTGCCGGAAGTTGAGACGATGGCGATGCAGTGGTACGTATTGCGAGTAGCCTCCAACAAGGAGGAACAGGTCCGAGAGAAGCTGGCGCGCAAAATGGAAGTGGAGGGCGTGCAGAGTGTCGGTCGGATCATTGTTCCGGTCGAGCAGATCAAGCGCATTCGCGCGGGCAAGCAGCGTGTGGTGAAGCGCAAGCTGTATCCGGGGTACGTGTTCATGGAGATGGAGCCGAAGGAGGACGGCCGGATACCGGATGATGCATGGTTCATCATTAAGGAAACGATGGGCGTGGGCGATTTCATCGGCACCGAGGGCATTCCGACGCCGATGCGAGACACGGACGTGGCGAAGATGTTGAAGGAAGTGGAGAAGCCTGAGGATACGCCGAATATCAAGGTCGAGTTCGAACAAGGCGACGTGGTGAAGATTCGCGACGGCGCTTTCGAGAACTTCGAAGGTACGGTGGATTCGATCGATGCGGAGCGCGGGGTGGTGCGTGTAATCGTGACGATTTTCGGTCGGAGCACGCCGTTGGATATCGAATACTGGCAAATCGAGAAGGTATAACACGGCGGCCGCGTTCGGCCGGTCAAGGCATGTGCGATTGCATCGCTTCTTGTGAGGCGGTTTTCCTGGTAAATGAGGATGACAGATGGCCAAAGAAATAGTAGGTAAAATCAAACTGCAAGCGTCGGGCGGCAAAGCGACGCCTGCGCCGCCTATCGGCCCGGCACTGGGTCAGCACGGCGTTAATATCGGTCAGTTCGTTTCGCAGTTCAATGAGCGGACCCGCGAGATGAACGGTATGACGGTGCCCGTGGAGATCACGGTGTATGCGGACAAGAGCTTCGAGTTTATTGTCAAGAGTCCGCCTGCGGCTGTGTTGCTGAAGCAGGAAGCGGGCCTTGCCAAGGGCAGCGGCGTCCCGAACAAGGACAAAGTGGGCACCGTGACGCGTGCGCAGATACGCAAGATTTCCGAAACAAAATTCAACGACTTGAATGCGTTCGACTTTGATCACGCGGATCGGATCATCGAGGGAACGGCCCGAAGCATGGGAATCGAGGTCGTAGAAGATTAGCGGCGGATGTACGCGGCGCCTCGGCCCTTCGCGCCGGTTGGCGTCGAGGGCGGCGTCTGTGCGTACAGGCGGCGCGTTGTGGGGCAGACGACGTTTATATGAAGAACAGAGTTGCTGACCACGGCATGTAGTGGGAGCGAAAACGGTTTTATTCGCGGAGACGGTTATGGCAGTAAGAAGCAAGCGGTACAAAGGGGAATCGAAAAAGGCAGACAAAACGCCGTTGCCTTTGCCGGAGGCGGTGAAGAAGGTCAAGACGTTCGCATCGACGAAGTTCGATCAGTCGGTTGAATGCGTGATGCACCTCGGGATCGATCCGAAGCAGGCTGACCAGATGATTCGCGGGGCGATCAGTTTGCCGCACGGCATAGGAAAGGCCCGCCGGGTCATCGCATTCTGCGACGAGTCCGAGGCTGCGGCGGCGAAAGAGGCGGGTGCCATCGAGGCCGGCATTGACGACCTGGTCCAGAAGGTTCAGGACGGATGGTCGGATTTCGACGTTGCGATCGCATCGCCCAAAGTGATGGGCAAGGTGGGCAAGTTAGGCCGGGTCCTGGGACCCCAGGGCAAGATGCCGTCGCCCAAGAACGGCACGGTGACGCCGAACGTGGTGGAGGCGGTCGGCGAGTTTGCAGCGGGCAAGGTGGAATTCCGCAACGACGCGGGCGGCAATGTGCATGCGGTGGTCGGCAAGGTGAGCTTTGACGCAACAAAGCTTGCCGAGAACATCGATGCGTTCTTAACGCACATCAAGCGGATGAAGCCGAGCACGGCCAAAGGGACGTACATCAAGAAGGTATGCATCAGTGCGACGATGAGTCCGGGTGTCGTGGTGGAATACGCGTAGACGCGTTTTGCACATACGAGGCATTCAAATTATGAGAGCACGCAAATCGCTTCGGCGGCAGCAACTTAATCGAGAGGTCAGGTCATGAGTACATATGTCAAGGGACTGCTGAGCAAGGAACTCGAAAGCAAGCTTGCAAACGTAACCAGTTTCGTGGTGGTCGACACCATGGGTATCGGCGGCAATGAGAACAACGCCCTGCGGGGGGCCCTGAAGGAAAAAGGGATACGGCTGACGGTGGTTCGGAACGCCCTTATGGCGCGGGCGATGGAGAACCTGGGACAAGCCAAGGCGGCCCAGCTTTTTCAAACGGGCCCGTGCACAGTGGTCTACGGGGGCGACAGCGTGGTGGACGTCGCCAAGGAGATAACGGAGTGGGCAAAGAAGATTAAAACGTTGTCCATCAAGGGCGCGTTCGTGGACGGCCAGGCGCTTAACCAGGCCGGCGCCGTGGCCCTGGCGAAGATGCCGAACAGGGTTGAACTGCAGGGAGAGGTCGTAATGTTGGCGGCATCCCCCGGACGGCGGTTGGCCGCAAGCATATCGGCCCCGGGCGGCATTATCGCCGGCTGCATCGCGGGACTGATCGAGAAGCTGGAAAAGAGTGCGGCATAGGTTTGTTAGAAGCAAAATGAACCTGTCGGTGTGTTATTGATTATAAAGGTGTTTGCTGCCCGTGGTTGTCCCCGAAAGGGGTTAAAGGAGACGGCGTAGTCTTGTCAGCCGCGAGCACAGAAAGCAGGAGTATAGAAATGTCTGACGAAGCAAGAGAATTCAGTGCGGTAACCAAGGAACTGGGCGACAAGATCGTAGCCCTTACGTTGTTGCAGGCGAAGGAACTCGGGGACTATCTGAAGGAAGTTCACGGGATAGAGCCGGCCGGCGGCGGCGCGATCATGATGGCTCCGGCGGCCGCAGGTGGCGAAGCCGCAGTTGAAGAGAAGACGACCTTCGACGTTATCCTGAAGAGTTTCGGCGACAAGAAAATACAAGTGATCAAGGAAGTCCGTGCGTTGACGGCCCTGGGGCTCAAAGAAGCCAAGGACCTGGTGGACAGTGTGCCGAAGCCGGTCAAGGAAGGCGTGAGCAAAGAAGAGGCCGAGGATGCCAAGAGCAAGCTCGAGGCGGCCGGCGCGACAGTGGAACTTGCCTGATGCCGGAGGGGGGGCGCGTTCTGAGTATTTGGGAATTGGATTTGTTGTCTGAATGGAGAGTGAGCGCATGACGTCACGACCCGCGCGTAACTTCGGAAGAATCGGCGATGCCGTGGAGATACCGGACCTGATCGAGGTCCAGTTGGCCAGCTACCGTCGATTTCTGCAGGAAGATGTGCCTCCGTTGAAGCGGAAGAACGCCGGCTTCGAGGAGCTGCTGCGGGAAATCTTCCCGATTGTCAGCTACGATAAGTCGATGGAGCTGGAGTACATCTGCTACGAACTGGAGAAGCCGCGCTATACCCCGCAGGAATGCAGGGAACTTCGCTTGACGTACGGGTATCCTCTGAAGATCCACTGCCGGCTGAAGCGTAAGGATGTGGTGGACATCGCAGAGCAGGCGATTTATCTCGGCGAGATGCCGATCATGATCGGCGGCGGCGAGTTCATCATCAACGGGGCGGAGCGCGTGATCGTCAACCAGCTCCATCGCTCTCCGGGCGTTGATTTTGTTGTGGACAGCAAAGACGGTGACCGCGTTCTTCACGGGTGCCGGATCATCCCGGAACGGGGAAGCTGGATCGAGATTTCGGTTACCAAGAAGGACGTTCTGGTCGTGCGCATTGACCAGTCGAGCAAGATCCCGGCGACGGTGTTCCTGCGGGCGATGGACGAGTCTTTCGGCAAAACCGAGGCGCTGGTCCGTCTCTTCTACGAGACCGCATCCGTGAAGGCCAAAAAGCTGGAGCCGACAATGTGGTCGGTGGGTCCCATCGTGGATACGGATACGGGCGAAGTGCTGGTCGAGGCCGCGTCGCAGTTGGGCGACAGTGTCAGCCTGATTCAGTCGAGCAGCCTGGACAGCGTGGACGTGGTGAAGAACCCCGGCGATCCGCTGATTCTCAATACGCTGGCCGAGGATGACTGCGAAAGCCAGGATGAAGCGCTGATGAAGCTGTATGTGCGTCTTCGGCCGGGCAACCCCGCACAGATCGACAAAGCGCGGACGCTGTTTCACGAGAAGTTCTATGACACCAACCGGTATCGCCTGGGCCGCGTAGGACGGTTCCGGCTGAATCGCAAATTCAACCAGACCGTCGACGAGAATGAAATGTCTCTGCGGCCGGAAGATTTTCTCAATACGATGCGATACGTCCTCAAATTGCGCGGCAACGAAGGCAGTATCGACGACATCGACCACCTGGGCAACCGGCGTCTCCGGACGATCGACGAACTGGCGGCGGGTGAAATCCGCAAGGGGCTCCTGAAACTGCGTCGTACGGTGCAGGAACGGATGAGCATGAAGAGCCCGGAAGACATCGCGCGTATCGCCGATCTTGTCAACAGCAAGAGCGTCTCTTCGAGCATCGATTACTTCTTCGGCCGGGGCGAGCTGAGCCAGGTTGTGGACCAGACGAACGCGTTGAGTCAGTTGACGCATGAGCGGCGTCTCAGTGCGCTGGGGCCGGGCGGCCTTAACCGCAAGCGTGCGGGCTTTGAGGTGCGCGACGTGCACATCAGCCACTACGGCCGCGTCTGTCCGATCGAGACGCCGGAAGGCACCAACATCGGGCTGATTGTTTCGCTGGCCATTTTCTCGAAGGTGGATGAGTACGGCTTTCTCATCACGCCGTATCGCAAAGTGCGAAAGGGCAAACTGAGCGACGAGGTCGAGTACCTTCGGGCCGACGAGGAAATCGAGGCGATTTTTGCGCCGCCGAGCATGGTGGATCCAGATACGAACCAACTGCGAAAAGGCATGGTGCTGTCGCGTGTGCAGGGCGATCTTAGCCAAGTGGACAGCAGTGAAGTGGCCTACGTCGATATTTCGCCCAAGCAGACGGTGGGCGTTTCGGCTGCACTGATCCCGTTCCTGGAGCATGACGACGCCAACCGTGCGCTGATGGGATCAAACATGCAGCGCCAGGCGGTGCCGCTGCTTCGGACCGAGGCCCCGCTGGTAGGGACGGGCATGGAGCGAGCGGTGGCCCAGAACTCCAGCATGGTGGTCCGGGCCCGCAACGCGGGAACAGTCACTGCCGTGGACGGCAGCCGGATCATGCTTAATGAGACCGACGAATACAAGCTGCTCAAGTACGTGGGACTCAACGAACGAACGTGTTTGAATCAGACGCCGATCGTGAAGATGGGCGAAAAGGTCAAGAAAAATCAAATCATTGCCGACGGCGGCGGCACCTGCGACGGCGTGCTGGCGCTGGGACGCAATGTGCTGGTGGCGTTTGTGCCTTTTGACGGATACAATTTTGAGGACGCGATTCTGATCAGCGAACGGCTGGTGAAGGACGACGTCTTTACGAGCATTCATATCGACGAATTCAGCGTGGAGATTCGGGAAACGAAACTCGGTCGCGAAGAATTCACGCGAGACATTCCGAACGTCAGCGAAAAGGCGCTTCGCAACCTGGACGAGAACGGCATTGTGCGCGAAGGGACGCGGGTCGCGGCCGGCGATATTCTCGTCGGCAAGGTTTCGCCGAAGAGCAAGACGGAACTGACACCCGAAGAAAAGCTGCTGCACGCGATTTTCGGGCGAGCGGGCGAAGACGTGAAGAACGATTCGCTGGAGGCGCCCAGCGGGTTCGAGGGCGTCGTGATCGGGACACGCCGTTTCATGCGGCGAGGCGCCGGCAGCGAAGAGCAGCGCAAGGCCCACAAACAGGAAATGGCGCGCTATAGCGCACAGATGGTTACAAACGAGTGTGAACTGTTCAAACGGATGATGGACGATATCCACCAGACACTCGGCATTGAGGTGGTGGATCCGTCGACACGCCAGAAGGTGGGCGCCAGTGACGACCAGGATGTGATCTATGAGCAGATCGAGGGCTTCGATGTATCGTGGGTGAAGCCGGCGAAACTGCGCGACGACGCACAGAAAATCGTGGACAAGTACTGGGGCAAAATGGAAGAACTCCAGGAAGAGAAGGCGCGCCGTCTGGAGCGGATGAAGCACGGCGACGAACTTCCCAGCGGCGTCCTCGAGATGGTCAAGATATACATTGCGACCAAGCGGACGCTTTCGATCGGTGACAAAATGGCCGGTCGGCACGGTAACAAAGGCGTGATCGCCAAGATCATGCCGGAAGAAGATATGCCGTTCCTTGAGGACGGTACGCCGGTGGATGTGTGCCTGAATCCGTTGGGTGTTCCCAGCCGTATGAACGTGGGCCAGATTCTGGAGACGCACCTGGGATGGGCCGGCAAGGTTTTGGGATTCGATTGCGTGACGCCGGTGTTCGACGGGGCCACGGAAGAGCAGATCTCGGCGGTCACCGAAGAGGCCAATGCCCATGCCCGGCGGCGCATGGAGGAACTGTCACAGGCGTCGGCGGTGCCGCCGGCGGATGAGGTGTTTGCGATCATCCCTCCGGACCTCAAAACGAAGATATTTGACGGACGCACGGGCGAGCCGTTCGAACAGGAAGCGACGATCGGCTACATTTATATGATGAAATTGCACCACCTTGTGGATGACAAGATCCACGCCCGGGCGACGGGCCCCTACAGCCTGATCACGCAACAGCCGTTGGGCGGAAAAGCGCGGACGGGCGGACAGCGTTTCGGCGAAATGGAAGTGTGGGCGCTGGAAGCGTACGGTGCGGCCTACACCCTGCAGGAACTGCTGACGGTCAAGAGCGACGATATCGAAGGGCGGACGAAGATTTACGAGTCGATGGTCAAGGGCGACAATACGCTGGAGGCCGGGACCCCGATATCGTTCGACGTGTTGTGCAACGAGATTCGCGGATTAGGGCTGAACATCCAGCTCGAAAAGAAGCGTATCGGGGTTGCGGGGATATAGTTCCGCAAGCGGCGGACGACAAGACGGCTGGATTTTTGACGGTTAGTCGGAGTTGGTCAAAAAATGGTAGAATCTATTTACGATCGCATCAACGATTACGGCTCAGTGAAGATCACCCTGGCCAGTCCGAACGACATTCGGAGCTGGTCATTTGGTGAGGTTCGCAAGCCGGAGACGATAAATTACCGCACGTATCGACCTGAAAAGGATGGTCTTTTTTGTGAGCGGATTTTCGGGCCCGAGCGGGACTGGGAGTGCGCCTGCGGCAAATATAAGGGTACGAAGTTCAAGGGGATTATCTGCGATCGCTGCGGTGTGAAGGTGACACACAGCCGCGTGCGGCGCAAGCGGATGGGGCACATCAATCTGGCTGCGCCGGTGGTGCACATCTGGTTCTTCAAAGCAATGCCGAGCCGCTTGAGCACGCTTCTGGGGATGAAAACGTCGGATCTGGAAAAGCTGATTTACTTCCAGGATTATGTGGTGACCGATCCGGGCCAGAGTCCGCTCAGCGCCAGACAGCTCTTGACCGAGGACGAGTACCGCGAAGCCTGTACGAAATACGGCGTGTGTTTTCGAGCGCTGATGGGGGCCGAGGCGGTCAAGGAGCTGCTGAACCGTCTAAATCTGGATGAACTCAGCGGTGAACTTCGAGCGGCTATCACGAAAACGTCGAGCAAGCAGAAGATAAAGGACCTCACCAAGCGTCTGAAGATTGTCAATAGCATTCGCCAGAGCGAGAACAAAGCCGACTGGATGGTGCTGGAAGTGATTCCGGTGATTCCGCCGGACCTTCGGCCGCTGGTGATGTTAGAGAGCGGCAACTTCGCGACAAGCGATTTGAACGATCTGTATCGCCGCATCATCAACCGGAACAACCGTTTGAAGAAGCTGATCGATTTGAACGCGCCCGAGGTGATTATCCGTAATGAAAAGCGGATGCTGCAGCAGGCGGTGGATTCGCTGCTGGACAACGGCCGGTGCCGCCGTCCGGTGCTGGGCAGCAACAACCGGCCCCTGAAGAGCTTGACCGACATGATCAAGGGCAAGCAGGGACGGTTCCGCGAAAACCTGCTGGGCAAGCGTGTTGACTACTCGGCGCGGTCGGTTATTGTGGTGGGTCCGAGTCTGAAACTGCACCAGTGCGGGCTGCCCAAGAAGATCGCACTGGAGTTGTATCAGCCGTTTATCATCCGCAAACTGAAAGACCGCGGCCTGGCCGACACGATCAAGAGCGCCAAGCGCATGCTGGAACGTCGGGAAGAGCACGTCTGGGACATCCTGGAAGAGGTTATTCATCAGCACCCCGTGCTCTTGAATCGTGCACCGACACTTCACCGCATGGGTATTCAAGGGTTCGAGCCGGTGCTGGTGGAAGGCAACGCGATCATGCTGCATCCGCTGGTCTGCCAGGGCTTCAACGCCGACTTCGACGGCGACCAGATGGCGGTGCATCTGCCGCTGAGCATCGAAGCGCAGGTCGAGGCCCACGTCTTGATTTTGTCGACAAACAGTATTTTCTCCCCGCAGAGCGGTGCGCCGATGTTGGGGCCGTCGCAGGATATCGTGCTGGGTAACTACTACATCTCCTTCGTTCGTGCAGGCAAAAAGGGCGAGGGCATGATGTTCCGGGATACGTTCGAGGCCATTACCGCCTACGAAATGGGCAAAGTGGAGATTCATGCAAAGGTAAAGGTGCGCCTCCCAAGCCATAAGAAGGTGGTTACGGATACCGGCAAAACACAGCAGGGGGGTATCATCGAGACTTCGCCGGGCCGATGCCTGTTCAACGACATTCTTGACGATCGCATGCCGTTCTACAACATGCTCATGGGCAAGAAGCGTCTGGGTCAGGTGATCCAGGATTGCTACGAAATCGCCGGCGGGCGGGCGACGATCGATCTGCTGGACAACATCAAGGAATTGGGATTCAAGCAAGCGACTCTGGCGGGGCTGAGTATCGGGGTTCTGGACCTTCGGATTCCGCCTGAGAAGCAGGATATCATCGACCGCACGCAGAAGCGGGTGGATCGTGTTCTGAAGAATTATCACAGCGGCGTCCTCACGGAAGGGGAGCGGTACAACCAGGTGATCGACGCATGGACGCACGCTCGTGTTGCAGTCACGAACGCCATGATGCGGGCCATGGAGAACGACGAACGCGGCGGCAAGCCTTATCTGAATCCGATCTGGGTGATGCGCGATTCGGGCGCCCGAGGCAGCGTGGACCAGATCCAGCAGTTGGCGGGCATGCGCGCCCTGATGGCCAAGCCCAGCGGCGAGATCATCGAGACGCCGATCAAGTCGAACTTCCGGGAAGGGCTCAACGTGCTCGAGTACTTCAGCTCGACGCACGGTGCGCGAAAGGGTCTTGCTGATACCGCTTTAAAGACAGCGGATTCGGGATACCTGACGAGGAAGCTGGCGGATGTGGCCCAGAACGTAATGGTGACGCAGGTCGACTGCGGCACTTTGCAGGGCATCACCAAGACAACGGTTTACAAGGGCGAGGCCGTGGACGTTCCGCTCAAGCAGTTGATCATCGGGCGGACGGTGCGCGACAACATCCGCAACCCGATGACTGACGAGATGATCGTACATGAAAACGACGTGATCACAGGCGAAGCGGCCGAGAAGATTGAACAGTTGGGCTTGGACGCGATTCGCGTGCGAAGTCCGCTGACGTGCGAGAGCGACATGGGTATTTGCGCCAAATGCTACGGCTGGGACCTGAGCATGGGGCAACTGGTCGAAGAAGGGCTGGCGGTGGGCATCATCGCGGCGCAATCGATCGGCGAACCCGGCACGCAGCTTACAATGCGGACGTTCCACACGGGCGGTATCGCAGAGATTACGATTCTCGAGACCGATCAAAAGGCGCCGCGCGACGGCATCGTGGAGTACCGGGAGCTGAACGTGGTGCCCGATCCGGACATATGGGTCGATTCAGACGGAAAGGCGTTCAGCACGGATCTGGCGACGGGCGTCGAAGATCCTACAAAGAAACGTTTGGTCGAGTCGAAGGGTATTGTGCTGGCGCGTAACGGGGAACTCGCCCTGGTCGACTCAAAAGGCCGAGAACTTGAGAAGTTCAGGGTGCCTTACGGCGCCGTTGTGCAGGCCGAGGCCGGGGAGTCGGTTAAAGCCGGCCAGAAGCTCTTCAGTTGGGACCCGCACCGTCTTCCGATTCTGGCCGAGGTGTCCGGCCTGGTGCGTCTCGTGGACGTCGCTGAAGGCGAGACGATGCGCATTGAAGAGGAACGCAAGGGTCAGCAGGGTCGGCCGGTCGTGATCGAGCACAAGGGCGACAAACACCCGCAGGTGATCATAGAGAACAGCGAAGGCAAGATTCTGGATGTGCACTATCTGCCCGCGAAGGCCCGTATTGAGGTCGACGAGGGGCAGGAGGTTAGCGCCGGAAAGCTGCTTGCACGGTTGCCTCGCGGCAGCGGAGGCACGCAGGACATTACCGGTGGTCTGCCGCGCGTCACGGAAATTCTTGAGGCCCGTAAGCCCAAGGACCCTGCGGCGATGGCGGAAATCAGCGGCATCGTCGAACTCAAGAGCGATAAGCGGCGGGGCAAGATGACAATTACGATCCGCAATGAAAGCGGCATGGAAAAAGAGCACCACGTGCCGCGAGATCGCCACTTGAACTTCCACACGGGCGACCGGGTGGAGGCGGGCGATGCCCTGACAGATGGGCCGCTGGTGCCGCACGATATTCTCCGAATCAAAGGCGAAGAAGCGCTTCAGCGATACCTGTTGCGTGAAATTCAAAACGTATACCGGGCCCAAAGCGTTACAATCAGCGACAAGCATATCGAAATCATTACGTCGCAGATGATGCGCAAAGTAGAGATTGAATCGGTCGGCGACAGTGATTTTCTGCCGGGTGAAGTTGTGGACCGGCTGGTCTTTCGCAAGGCCAATGAGGACTTGGCGCACAGCGTTCGCATCACCGACCCCGGGGATACTGCGTTGGCGACCGAGCAGCGCGTAACCAAGAAGGAGCTCGAGGCGGCCAACGAAAAAGTGGAAGTTCTGGGCGGCACGCCGGCCAAGGGCAAGAAGCCGCGTCCCGCATCGGCCCAGACGCTGCTGCTGGGTATCACCAAGGCGTCGCTGCAGTCGGAAAGCTTTATTTCGGCGGCGAGTTTCCAGGAAACAACAAAGGTGTTGACGGAGGCGTCGCTTTCTGGTAGAGTTGACCAATTACGCGGTCTTAAGGAAAATGTAATTTTAGGTCACCTGGTTCCAGCGGGTACGGCGTTCAAACCGAACCTGGAAATGCGGGTACGGCACCTTGCCGAACCGCCGGTGCCCAAGCAGCTTGAGGAGTTGCGCGAGGCCAAGGAAGCCGAAGCGGCAGCGGAAAGGGCTGTAAAGGCAGCACTGGGTCTGGAATAGCCGCCGTAGAAATAGACGCCGCGGGTGAACGAGCCTGGCTCCGACGCGTATGCGAAACGTGTTACAAATTGAATGAGATATACAGAAGATCGTTTTGAAGTGTTGGTTTGGAGAAACTATGCCGACTATTAATCAATTGGTGCGAAAAGGACGAAGCCGAAAAGGCAAGAAACGCGTTTCGGATATTACAGGTTGCCCGCAGAAGCGCGGCGTCTGCCTGATTGTACGTACGCAGACGCCGAAAAAGCCGAACTCGGCTTTGCGGAAGATCGCCCGTGTGCGCCTGACCAACGGTAAGGAAGTGACGGCGTATATCCCCGGTATCGACCATAATCTTCAGGAGCACAGCACGGTGATGATCCGCGGCGGGAGAGTACGCGATTTACCGGGCGTGCGGTATCATATCGTCCGCGGCGTTTTGGACACGGCGGGCGTAAGCGGCCGTAAGCAGGGCCGAAGCAAATACGGGGCCAAGAAGGCTTAAGACGGATACGGTGTTAACACGAAGGCAGAATCACGTAATGGACAGGTGCATGAATGGCTAAAAAGTTTACGGCATCGAGCTGGCAGTTAAAGCCGGATGCGAAGTACAACAGCAGACTGGTGGCGAAATTTGTCAACTGCATGATGTGGGACGGCAAGAAAAGCGTGGCCTGCAGGGTGTTTTATGACGCCATGGACGTCATCGGCAAGCGCGTTAAGGATGTTTCTCCGCTGGAGGTGTTCGAGACCGCGGTGGGCAATGTCAAGCCGATGTTAGAAGTTCGCAGCAAGCGCGTGGGCGGGGCCAGCTATCAGGTTCCCATGCAGGTGGGTCCCAAGCGCCAGCAGTCGCTTGCCTTCCGTTGGATTCTGGCGGCGGCGCGGGCAAAAAAGGGCAAACCCATGAGCCTTCGGCTGGCCGCCGAGCTGATGGACGCCTATAAGAAGGACGGTGCGGCGATGACGACACGTGAAAACGTGCACCGCATGGCCGAGGCGAATAAAGCCTTCGCCCATTTTGCATGGTAGTTTTTTTAGAGATATTCTGCCACGGTTAACAAGTCCATGACCGTGGCAGTTTTTTATTGGTATCGGACTTTAGCGGTTTATGACGTTATTTCACAGATAAGGTATTCGAGCGGTACGGCCGAGAATAAAAGATATGTCACGGAATTTAGAACAACTTCGAAATATCGGGATCATGGCGCACATTGATGCGGGCAAGACGACGGTTTCCGAGCGGATCCTGTATTACTCGGGCAAGATTTATAAGATGGGCGAAGTGCACCAGGGCACGGCCGTCATGGATTTCATGGAGGAGGAGCAGCAGCGGGGGATTACAATCACCTCGGCTTCGACCAAATGCCCATGGAAGGGATATGTTATTAACTTAATCGACACGCCGGGGCACGTGGATTTTACGGCGGAGGTCGAGCGTTCCTTGCGCGTTCTGGATGGTGCGGTGGCTGTTTTCGATGCCAGCGAAGGGGTGCAGGCACAGAGCGAGACCGTGTGGCGGCAGGGCCGCAAATACGGGTTGCCATGCATGTTCTTCCTGAACAAGATGGACAAGGTGGGGGCGGATTTCGAGATGACGTTGACGAGCATCCGAGACAGGCTGCTTGCCAATCCGGTCTGCATACAGATGCCGATGGGGGCCGAGTCCAATTTTGAAGGCCTGATTGATCTGATAACGATGAAGGCGGTCTTCTACGAGCCGGACGTCCTGGGGGCGAAGTTCCGAGAGGAGGCGATCCCCGAGGAATATTTGAAGCTTGCCGAGAGGTACCGCCACGCTACCATTGAGGCGGCCGCCGAATTCGATGAAGCTCTGATGGACGCTTACGTGCACGATGAGCCGGTAGAGCCGGCGGCCATTATGGCGGCACTTCGCAAGGGGACCTTGGCCGGAAAGGTGAATCCGGTATTCGTTGGGTCGGCACTGCGGTACATTGGAGTGCAGCGTTTGATGGATGGGATAACGGCGCTTCTGCCTTCGCCGCTTGACCGGCCCGTCATTATGGCGCACAAGCCGGACAGCGAAGAGGAAATACCGGTCACGTGCGATCCCAATAAGCCGCTTGCGGCCATCGCATTCAAGATTATCAGCGACAAGCATGGTGACCTCTATTTTCTCAGGATCTACCAGGGTACGCTCAAGTCGGGCAGCCGGGTATTGAACAGCACGCGTTCGCGGAAGGAGAACGTGACGCGTATATTTGAAATGCACGCCAACAACCGCAACATCCTGAATTCAACTTCGGCCGGCGACATCGTTGCGGTGGTGGGGCTCAGAGACACCCTGACGGGCGACACTATATGCGACACGAAGCATCCGCTTGTTTTGCCGAGTATGAGTTTCCCGCAGACGGTTATCCATATGTCCATTGAGCCGCGATCCGCGAGCGAACGGATGAAGTTGGCCGATGCGCTGACGGTGCTTCGTCGCGAAGATCCGACATTTGAGACCAGATATGATGAGGAGACGGGTCAGTTGCTTATCGGGGGCATGGGGGAACTGCACCTGGAGATTCTTCAGCACAAATTGACCCGTGACATGGGCATCGACGTACGCGTGGGCAAGCCGCGGGTTGCTTACAAAGAGGCCATTACGGAAATTGTGGAGGCCGAAGGCAAGTTTGTGCGTCAGACGGGCGGACGAGGTCAATATGGTCACGTTGTGATTCGGATCGAACCGCAGCTGGACAGCGAAGGACAATTTCAAGCGGAAAACGTATTTGAGAACGCCATTATCGGCGGCTCCGTTCCAAAAGAATATATTCCGCCGGTGGGGCGGGGCGTGATGCAGGGACTCTCAAGCGGCAGCCTCGCAGGGTATCCTCTTGTGGGCGCCAAGGTAACGCTTCTTGACGGTTCGTTTCATACGGTGGATTCGTCGGAATTGGCCTTTGAACAGGCCGGTATTCTGGCCGCTCAGGAGGCCGCCCGCAAGGCCGGACCGATTCTGCTTGAGCCGGTGATGAAGGTGCAGGTTGTGGTGCCTGAAGCCAACTATGGGACGGTTCAGAGCAATCTGATCAGCCGGCGAGGCACGATTACCGATTCGCATGTCCATGGGAACATGCGGGTGATCGACGCACGCGTGCCTTTAGCCGAAATGTTCGGATATTCCGGCGAGATCCGAGGCGCGACAGCGGGGCGCGGAACCTTTTCCATGGAGCCTTTGTGCTACGAAAAGGTGCCTGCGCAAATTTGTGAAAAAATTCTTGTAAGTTGTTATTGACAGTATTTGAAGTGTGTGTTATATACCGTTGTTTTACAGCCGAAGCGAGCACGGAAAGGACTGCCGTGCGTACCGAGTTGGGCTGGTTCACATCAAGTGATTGGTACACGGACGGTAGAAAAAGGCTCGCGATGGCCGGAGGGAAGAATGTGCCTCGTTTGGGGTGGTGATGAAACGAGTGTAGAAGAGGCGCACTCCGATTCGCGGGCAATTTGAAGGAAGGCGATAATCAGGCCTTTCCTGCCTTCGGACAGTGCAAAAAGACAAGGGACGCGGTGTCTCATTGCGGAATTTTTATATTTTCCTTGCCTTTGCATTGCAAGCTGATAGTGTAACGGACTTTCTGATACAGATGTAGAGACATTGTAGATTAGTTATTGAGGATTAGGGATGTCTGCTGATACCGAAAGAATACGAATCCGTATGGAGGCATACGATCACCGGGCGCTGGATACGAGCGCCAAGGAGATCGTGGAGCAGGCACGCCGTACGAACGCCAGGGTGAGTGGTCCGGTGCCGCTGCCGACCCGCATAGAACGATACACCGTCTTGCGCAGTCCGCATATCGACAAAAAATCGCGCGAGCAGTTCGAGATGCGTACGCACAAGCGCCTGATAGACATTCATGAAGCGAATGCCCGCACAGTGGAGGCCCTGAACAGGCTGGTCGTTCCGGCGGGTGTTTTTGTAAAGATCAAGGCGTAGAACGCCGGCGGAACAAGGTAATGCAACCGGCTAAGAGTGGCTGAAGGATAGAACAATGGTAATGTTGCTTGGAAAAAAGATTGGTATGACGCAGGTGTACGACGCATCGGGCAGGATTACCACGGTGACAGTGTTGCAGGCGGGTCCGTGCAAGGTGATGCAGGTAAAGAATAAGAAGACGGACGGCTACAACGCGGTTCAGTTGGGGTTTCATGACGTGAAGGAATCCCGCCGCCGCAAGCCCGAAGCGGGTCATGCTGCCAAGGCCAATACGGTTCCGAAGAAGTTTGTCCGCGAGTGGCGTTTGGCCGACGATACGCCGGCCGAGGTTTCGGCGGGCGACGAGGTGACGGTTTCGGCGTTCGCGGATGTAGCCTATGTGGACGTGGCCGGGACAAGCAAAGGCAAGGGGTACGCCGGCGTGATGAAGCGTCACGGGTTCGGCGGATTTCCGGGCTCGCACGGTACGGAGCGGAAGCACCGGGCCGGCGGCTCGATAGCCAGTTACTCCAGTGACCGCGGTCACGGGGGAAATTTGAAAAAAGGAAAGCGCATGGCGGGGCGCATGGGCGGCGTTCGCGTGACGACCAAGAACCATGTGCTGGTATCCATTGACGAATCGCAGAATTTGCTGGTGGTCAAAGGGGCTGTGCCGGGCGCATCGGGGAGTTTTGTAGAGATTCGCAGCGCCCGTAAGAGTCGTGCATAGTTAGCCCAGGACAGAAGAATTGGACGTGTGAAATGATTGACGTGGCGGTACATGACAGAAAAGGCAACGAGATCGACAGTCTTCAGGTCGACGAAGCCATATTCGGCACAACGGTGCGTTATCCGTTGTTGAAGCAGGCGATCGTGATGTATCACGCGAACAAACGCGTGGGCACGGCGGCGACCAAGAGCCGCGGCATGGTGGCAGGTTCGACGCGGAAACTGTTCAAGCAGAAGGGCACAGGCAACGCGCGTGTCGGCAACGTGCGAACGGGCAAGCGTGTGGGCGGCGGCGTGACGTTCGCCAAGGTAGCCCGCGACTTCGGCAAGCGTATGCCGCAGAAGCAGCGTCGTCTGGCCCGGGATTCCGCGATTTTGGCGAAACTCCTGGCCAATCGGCTGGTGGTGGTCGACGAGCTGCAGTTCGAAAAGCCTCAGACCAAGGTGTTGGCCGAGGTGCTCGGAAACCTGAAGATCGACCGGAGCTGCCTGGTGGCGATCCAGGACATCAACGAGAACGTGTACAAGTCGGCGCGGAACATACCGAAGGTTACGGTGACGACGGTGCGGGACTTGAATGCGGGCGATATCTGCAATCGTCAAAGAGTGCTGTTTACGAAAGAAGCGTTCCTGTCGCTGATCGACCGCGGCACGGACAAGCAATCATAAGGTTTTAAAGGTGCGGGTGCCTCGTGGATGACTATAGCGTGATTATCAGGCCTTTGGTGACGGAGCAGGGGATGCATTTCGCCAGCACGCGGAATGCGTACAGCTTCGAGGTGAACCGGGACGCCAACAAGGTCCAGATCAGGGGGGCGGTGGAGCGATTGTATAACGTAAAGGTGATTGATGTTCGCACGGCGAACTACCTGGGCAAACCGCGTCGTCGCGGTCGGCATGTCGGCAGAACGCCGAACTGGAAGAAGGCGGTTGTCGTGCTGCACGAGGATTATCACATCGACCTGTTTTAAGCGCATGCCGCTTCGGGCCGGGAGGCTCGGGCGGCGGCAGTATTTGAGAGATTTGAACTATGGCAATACGGATCTACAGACCGACGAGTGCGGGACGGCGTAATGCTTCGGTGATCGATTACAATCGCGAGCTGACGACGACCAAGCCCGAGAAGTCCCTGTGCAAGCGGATTAAGAAAAGCGGCGGGCGGAATCATACCGGCCAGACAACCGTTCGATTCCGCGGCGGCGGAGCCCGGCGGATTTATCGGATTATCGACTTTAAGCGCACCAAGGACGGGATTCCCGCGAAGGTGGCGACAATCGAATACGATCCGAATCGCAACTGTTTCATTTCGCTCCTGCATTACGTGGACGGCGAGAAGCGGTATATCCTTTCCCCGGCGGGGATTAAGGTCGGTGAGATGATAGAGAGCGGAGCCGTTGTCGAGCCGAAGACGGGCAATGCGATGCCGTTGGCGGCGATTCCGGTGGGAGTCGAGATCCACAACATCGAGATGACGGCGGGGCAGGGCGGCAAGATGGTTCGCAGCGCCGGCGGGACAGCGCGTCTGATGGCTCGCGAAGGGTCGTGGGCGACTGTGGTGCTCCCCAGCGGCGAAATGCGGATGATTCGCAGCGAGTGCCGGGCGACGATCGGGACGCTGAGCAATTCGGATTATCAGAATGTCAAGCTCGGCAAAGCGGGGCGAAAGCGTCACATGGGGCGGCGGCCGCACGTTCGCGGCAAGGCCCAGAATCCCGTGGCGCACCCGATGGGCGGCGGCGAAGGCCGCGCCAACGGCGGACGTCATCCCTGCTCGCCGACGGGTGTGCTGGCGAAGGGCGGCAAGACACGCAACCCGCGGAAAGTAAGCAATAAGCGGATTATTCGCCGGCGTAAGAATAACCGAGGCGCGCAACTGGTTCTTTAAGATTCGTGGCGTCGAAAGCGGGATATTGAGAGTAAAGGCTGAAGGTTAAACATGGGACGATCTCAGAAAAAAGGGCCGTACGTCGACGAGAAGCTGTTCATAAAGGTGAACCGGCAGGTGCAGAGCGGCGAACGCGAGCCGATCAAGACGTGGGCCAGGAGTTGCACGATTATACCGGAATTCGTAGGCTTTACGTTTATGGTTCATAACGGCAAGATGTTTCACAAGGTCTTCGTCACCGAAGATATGGTGGGGCATAAGTTGGGCGAGTTTTCGCTGACCCGCATCTTCAAGGGTCACTCCGGCGGAAAAGGCAAGAAATAGGCGTAAGGACGTCAAATCCTTCATCTTTGGAAGTAAGGTTTTGAGATGTTAAGCGGCGACAAACTAAGCGGACTTTGTGAAGAGCTCAAGATGAGCGTCGATAACCTTGCGGGTCACGTGGCGCGCGGCGGCTTGAGCCGCAAGGACGCGGCCAGCGCGATCCGCAACTGGAAGAGGCGCCTTTACAAGCCTTTGCCGACGGCGACAGATGTGGAGCACCTGGCGGGAGGCCTGGGTGTGGAAGCCGTCGAGATATCCGAGTGGCGGGTTTCGTATCGTTATGCACCGACCGCACCTCGTAAAGCCCGCCTTGTGGCGGACATGATCGCGGGGCTGCCGGCGCAAAAGGCTCTGGATGTTTTGAAGTTCGAGCACAAACGCGCGGCGAGGATGATAGAGAAACTTCTCCAAAGCGCCATCGCCAATGCCGACGAGGCCGAGGCGGACGTGGAGAGACTCATAGTCAGTGAGGCCCGCGTCGACGGCGCAGGGCGTCGGTTGGGCACCAAGGGCTGGATCGCCAAGGACCGCGGACGGGCACATCCGATCCGCAAAGAAGCCAGCCATTTACATGTTACCGTAACGGAAGAATAGGTTGTAAGCCGGAATTCTAAGGCAGGTCATTTATGGGTCAGAAAACATCGCCAACAGGGTTTAGAACAGGCATCACGCTCAACTGGCAGAGCACGTGGTTTGCTCCGAAGGCCAACTACGGCGAATTCCTGATCGAGGACTGGAAGATCAGGGAATATATCGATACGCGGTTCAATCGAAAGCCTCCGTATGCAGCGGTGGCGAAGGTAGAGATCGCGCGGACCCGCAACGAGGTCAAGGTGACGCTTTTCACCGCGCGGCCCGGTATGGTTATCGGCCCGCGGGGCGCAGAGGTCGAGACGCTCAAGGAAGAACTCGAAGAGCTGGTTGATCGCAAGATCAACGTAAACGTAATCGAGATCAAGGAACCGGCTTTGGATGCCCAGCTTGTGGGCGAGGCGATCGCCGAACAGCTTAAAAAGCGTGCGTCGTACCGGCGGGCGATGAAGAGCCAGTGCGAGAACGCCATGAATGCCGGGGCCAAGGGTGTAAAAATTATCTGCAGCGGACGGCTTGCAGGGGCGGAAATCGCCCGCACGGAAACGCAGAAGATGGGTAGTATTCCACTTCAGACGC
The DNA here is from genome assembly GCA_014859965.1 of Phycisphaerae bacterium. GTDB lineage: Bacteria > Planctomycetota > Phycisphaerae > Sedimentisphaerales > Anaerohalosphaeraceae > JACZKQ01. The sequence goes on along the minus strand of JACZKQ010000089.1, from coordinate 150,156 downwards.
TCGATGCGAATGTAGACTATGGACTGTCCGAATCCCGTACGACCTATGGGAAAATCGGAATCAAGGTATGGATTTACAAGGGCAAATTCGGCGAAGAGATCACGCCTGTGGCTCGGCCGCGTCGTCCGCAGCGACCCCGTCGCGAAGGCGGCGGACAAGGCGGCGGTGGTGGCGGCGGTGGCGGCCCTCGCAGGAGTGGCGGCGGCGGATCGGCAGGCCGGCCTCAGAGTGGCGGCCGGACAGCCCCGGCGCCGGCGGCCGGAGCGGACAAGCCAGGCGAACAATCGGCAACGAGCTGAAATGGACTTTTGTAGAGGGTTAGTAACATGGCGTTGATGCCGAAACGAGTTAAGTACCGCAAACAGCAGCGCGGCAAGATGAAGGGCAATGCGACCCGCAGCAACTTTGTTGCGTTCGGCGAGTACGGCCTTCAGACGCTGGAGAGCCATTGGATTACGGGCCGGCAGATTGAAGCGGGCCGTGTCGCGGCAACGCACCATCTCCGTCGCGAAGGCAAAGTGCATATTCGGATTTTTCCGCACCATTCGTACACGGCTAAGCCCCTGGAGACACGCATGGGCAAGGGAAAAGCCGAAATCGCCGGCTGGGTGGCGCGCGTAAAACCGGGCAATATTTTGTATGAAATCGGCGGCGTGCCCGAGGAAATCGCCAAAGCGGCGCTGGTCCGCGTGGCTCACAAGATGCCGGTCCGATGCCGACTGGTGACACGAAGACATGCTCTGGGATAATGGAGAGACGATGAAGGCATTACAGTTACGTGAATTGCGGCCTGACGAGCTGACCGAAAAGCTCGAGGATCTTCATAAGAAGTTGTTTTCCCTTCGGGCACAGGCTGTGACCGAGAAACTGGAGAACACCAATGCGGTGAAGAATGTCCGGCGGGATATCGCCCGGGTGAAAACGCTAATGCGGGAAAGTGAATTGAAGGGCCGGTAAGGCGTATGGAAGAGACAAAACAGCTGAAAACGAAGCGCGCTGTGGTGGTCAGCAGGAGCGGCGACAAGAGCATCAAAGTGCAGATCGACTACCGCGTTAAGCATCCGGTTTACGGCAAGTACGTGAGGCGGCGGACGCGTCTGGGTGTACATGACGCGCAAAACCTGGCGGGCATCGGTGACGTCGTGGAAATTACAGAATGCCGCCCGATCAGCAAGACCAAAAGCTGGCGTCTTGTGAAGGTGCTGCAAAAAGGAATAATTGAGTAAAGGAACAACGCGGTGATTCAGCAAGAGACCATGTTGAGCATAGCCGACAACAGCGGCGTCAAAACGGCGCAGTGCATCAAGGTGCTGGGCAAGACAAGTTCCCGCCCGGGCAAGTGCACGCGTCCTACGGCGACGGTGGGCGATATCGTCTGTGTGGCGATCAAGAAGCATCTTCCGAACTGTCAGTTGGACGACAAGAAGGTTCACAAGTGCGTTATCATCCGAACGAAGTATCCGATTCGGCGGACCGATGGCAGCTATGTTCGGTTTGACAGCAATGCGGCCGTGATGATCGATGCCGACAACAACCCGATCGGCACACGCATCTTCGGCGCGGTGGCGCGGGAGCTTCGCGAAAAGAATTTCATGAAGATTGTTTCGCTGGCCGGCGAGGTGGTCTGAAACGATCTGGCGTTGACGAGACAGAATCAGCAGTTTGGAAGCGATGAATTATGGCAAGACACGTGAAAAAGGGCGAGATGGTGGAGATTATCACCGGCGACCATAAGGGATCGACGGGCCGGGTGATGCGGGTGATGCCCGACAAGCAGCGAGTGCTTGTGGAAGGCCTGAACCTGGCTTACAAGCATGTGAAGCCGTCGCAGCGCAATCCGCAGGGCGGGCGCATTCGCGTCGAGCGGCCGATCCACATCAGCAATGTACAGCCGGTTGGCGGCAAGGGTTCCGGGGGCACGCGAGTCCGTTTCCAGACGGACAAAAAGGGTGTGAAGAAAAAAGTGGCCGTCGATGGCAGCGAAATAGCGGTGGTGCAGAAGGCCAAGAAGGGCTGAGAGGCCGATTCGGATAACGTTGAAGCGAAGGTTTTCAGATGGCGCGTTTGAGAGAGATATACAGGTCCAAGATAGTGCCCGCGATGCAGGAGCGGTTTCAATACACCAGCATCATGGCTGTGCCGAAGATGGAAAAGATTGTCGTGTCGATGGGCGTTGGCAAGGCCGCGGCGGACAAGAAATTCCTGGAGGCGGCGCTGCGGGATATGACGGTGATTGCGGGCCAGAAGCCGCTGATTTGCCCGGCGAAGAAGAGCGTATCTAACTTCAAGCTTCGCGAGGGCATGGAAGTAGGACTGAAGGTAACGCTTCGCCGGGAACGGATGTACGAGTTCATGGACCGGCTGATCAACCTGGCGATACCGCGGGTAAAAGACTTTCGCGGGCTCAACCCGAACAGTTTCGATGGCCTGGGTAACTATTCGATGGGCCTGCAGGAGCAGAGCGTGTTTCCGGAAATCGATCCGGGCAGAATTGAGAACACGCAGGGTATGAATATCACGTTTGTGACGACGGCCCGGACGAACGACGAGGGGCGCGAGCTTCTCCGTTCCTTCGGAATGCCGTTCAGGGAATAAAGTTTAAGCGATTGCCGGGTCGGTGGGCGATGGCGCCGCCGGGCGGTTTAAACAACGAGTGATCGGAGTTTTGAATGTCAACGAAGGCGCTGGAAAATAAAGCCAGGAAGAAACCGAAATACCGCAGCCGTGGTTATACGCGATGTGAGGTGTGCGGACGAGCCAGGGCGGTGTACCAGAAGTTCCGAATTTGCCGGATTTGTTTCAGGTCCATGGCGAACCAGGGAAAAATTCCGGGTGTAAAGAAGGCGAGTTGGTGACAATCGTTGTGAAGCAAGTGGAGCTTGAAGCGGAGCTGATTACATGAGTCTGAGTGATCCGATAGCGGACATGTTGACACGGATACGTAATGCCGGGCGTGCGGGCAAGAAGGAGGTCAGGATCAGGGCCTCTAAGATCTGCGAAGGCGTAGCGGCCGTCCTGAAAGAAGAAGGCTATATCTCTGATTACGATCGGATCGACGACGACAAGCAGGGCCTGATCCGGGTTACCCTCAAATACTCCGACGACGGCGATTTTGCGATCACGGATGTTCAGCGCGGCAGCAAGCCGGGTCGTCGGGTTTACAACGCGGTGGGTGATCTGCCCGAGGTTCTCGGCGGCATGGGCATCGCGATCGTATCGACGAGTAAGGGCATAATGAGCGATAGAAACTGCCGCAAGCTGAATGTTGGCGGCGAATTGATTTGCACGGTGAGCTGATGAGTCGAATAGGAAAAAAACCCATATCCATCCCGCAGGGCGTGAAAGTTGAAAAGAAGGGTTCGACCTTTAAGGCGACGGGGCCGAAGGGCACTCTTGAGATAGCGTGTCATCCGGCGATCGAGCTGACTATCGACGAAGCCGCGGGGCAGATCGTGGTGGCTAACCCGGATGCCGAGAACAGCTTCAAGAAGGCGCTGCACGGCACAACCCGGTCGCTGGTGCAGAACATGGTGACAGGCGTCAGCCAGGGCTTTGAGCGGCAGATGCAGATCTTCGGGACGGGATACAATGTCAAGGAGCAAGGCGGCAAGCTCGTGCTCCAGGTAGGGTACTGCCATCCCATCGAGGTCAAAATCCCGAACGAGGTAAAGGTCGAGATCAAGGTTCCGGCGACGCGAGGCAATGACGTTCCCGCCTCTTTCGTATTGCGGGGTCCCGATAAGCAGGTGTTAGGTCAGTTTGCTGCCAACGTGCGGGAGGTTCGGCCGCCGGAGCCGTACAAGGGCAAAGGGATCCGCTACACCGAAGAGGTGGTTCGTCGGAAGGTCGGCAAGGCGTTCGCGTCTGGCGGCTAACGGGGCCGCGCTGGTGCGAACCCGTGAAGCAGAGAAAAAACGTACAGGTTGGAACGGTAGAGATGCAGTCAGAAAGAATCAAAAAGGCCAGGCTAAGGCGGAAGTATCGTGCCCGCAAGCGGATATTCGGCAGTACGGAACGTCCGCGGTTGTCGGTGTTTCGCACGAGCCGACACATTTACGTTCAGATCATCGACGACTATGCCGGTGTAACGCTGGCGTCGGCGAGCACGCAATCGAAAAGCCTGCGCCCGGAGATCGTCAAGAGCGGAAATATCACCGCAGCGGGCGTGGTGGGTCGGGCAATCGCCAAGCAGGCGCTGGGAGTGGGCATACAGCGCGTCAGCTTCGATCGCAACCGGTACCAATACCATGGCCGCGTCAAGGCCTTGGCCGATGCGGCGCGCGAGGCGGGGCTCGTTTTCTAAAGACCGGCTAATACGCAAACGTGACACACGAATTGGAGATAGAAGTTGGCTGAAGATGTAATGAGAATGGCGATGCAGGGCGAGCAGCCGTTGGAGGACACCGTGGTTAAGGTGTTTCGTTGCTCCAAAGTCGTCAAAGGCGGGCGGCGGTTCAGTTTCGCGGCGCTGGTGGTCGTGGGCGACCGGAACGGGATCGTGGGTATCGGCTACGGAAAAGCCAATGAAGTGCCTCCCGCCGTCGAAAAAGCGGTCAAGGACGCCAAGAAAAATCTGCATGAGATCTCGCTGGTCAACGGGACGCTGCCGCACAAAGTTATGGGCAAGTGCCGGGCGACGAGCATCACGATGGTTCCGGCGAGTCCGGGTACCGGCGTGATCGCCGGCTCCAGCGCACGGGCGGTGCTTGAGTATGCCGGTGTCCGCAATGTGTTGACTAAGATCTACGGCAGCACGTCCGCAAAGAACGTGGTCAAGGCGGTCTTGGACGGATTGTCGAAACTGCGTGATAAAGAGACCATAGAAACGCTTCGCGGCGTTGAGATAGAAGCAGTTAAAAGGCGGTGATAGCAAGATGTTGAGCGATGAAATAACTCTTATTGCCGGTGCTTATAAAAAGCGCAAACGTTTGGGCAGAGGCAGGGGCACGGGTCACGGCAAGACATGCGGACGGGGCCATAAAGGCTCCGGAAGCCGAGCGGGAAGTTTCGCACGCCCGACCTATGAAGGCGGACAGATGCCGTTGTTCCGTCGCATGCCGAAGCGCGGATTCAACAATGCCAATTTTGCCAAACGATACGAGATCGTGAACGTGGCGCAGCTTGAAAAGTTTTTCAGCGATGGCGCGGTGATCGACGTGCAGCAACTGGTCGCGGCCAATCTGATCGACAACGCCGGCAGCCGCGTGAAGATCCTGGGCGACGGCGAGTTGACGAAGAAACTCGAAGTGGTGGCGCACAAGTTCAGCAGGGCGGCTGAGCAGAAGATCTCCGATTGCGGCGGCACCGTGAAGATCGTTGCATGACTGGCAGGGACAGTAAAGGAAAGAGCGAATGCTTCGAACCTTAGTTAATGTTTTCAAGATTCCGGATCTGCGCAATAAGATTCTGTTTACGGTTGCGCTGTTGTGCATTTACCGTATCGGCTTCCACATTCCGGTTCCGGGTTTCGACCAGGGGAAAATCCTGAAGGTCGACGAAGACCGCGATGATGATGATCCGGTCGGCAAGGTGGCGGCCTATCTCCAGATGTTCAGCGGCGGCCGCATGGACCAGAGCAGCCTCTTCGGATTGGGCATTATGCCGTATATTTCGGCATCGATTATTTTGATGCTGTTGGGCGAGATTGTGCCGACGCTTCGGAAATTGCGTCAGGAAGGGGCCACGGGCTACAAGAAGATACAGGAGTACACGCGTTACCTGACGGTGCCTTTATGCATCATTCAGTCGATGATGATGATTAAGGTGATGGGCGCATTTACGTATGCCGGCCTCGAACGGCAGGCGCTCTTCATGGGTGTTTTGGGCATGACGGCCGGGACGCTGTTTTTGATGTGGCTTGGCGAGCAGATCGACGAGTACGGCATCGGCAATGGTATCAGCCTGATTATTATGGCGGGCATTGTCGCTCGCATGCCGTGGGCGATCGGGTGGGTATGGTCGCATGCGGAAATGCGAGTAGGAGCCGGTGAGGGCTCTTACGGTCCGGGCACCATTGCGGTTTTGATCGGCGGGTTCATTTTTGTGGTGGCCGGGGCGATTCTTATCACGCAAGGTCAGCGACGCATCCCGATCCAGCAGGCGAAGCAAATGCGCGGCCGCCGGATGTATGGCGGACAGCGGCATTATCTGCCTTTGCGGATTAACCACGGCGGCGTGATGCCGATCATTTTTGCTTCGAGTTTAATGATGTTTCCGTCCGTAATCTTTCAGCAGATTGCTCGTATTCCGGGCATTCGTGAATCGCAATTGTGGAGCGATATAGTGTTAAGGATTTCGGATGCATTTAACAGGTCTTCAGGTTTTACATATAATCTGATTTTCATCCTGTTGATCTTCCTGTTTGCTTATTTTTGGACGACGGTTCAGTTCCAGCCCAAGGAGATGGCCAAGCGCCTTCGCGACGCAGGAAGCTTTATACCGGGCCTTCGGCCGGGGCACCGTACGGCGGAGTATCTGGAGCGGGTCATGATCCGGATTACCTATTATGGTGCCGCGTTTCTTTCGTTCATCGCCGTCGTGCCGAGCGTCATTACCCAATTGCTGGGCGTGGACTATCGCGTTTCGATGTTCCTGGGCGGCACGGGCCTTCTGATTGTGGTCAGTGTATCACTCGATATCGTTCAGCGGGTTGAGGCGAACCTGATTATGCGGAACTATGAAGGTTTCAGTGATTCAGGCAGAATTAAGGGAGCGCACAGTTGAAGTTGATTTTATTGGGTCCGCCCGGTGCCGGTAAGGGCACACAGTGCAAGCGAATCGTTGACAGGTATGGCATGAACCACCTGTCCAGCGGAGATATTCTCCGTGCCGAGCGTTCGGCCGACACTAATTTAGGGCGGAAAGCTCAAAGCTATATGGATTCCGGGGCCTTGGTGCCCGACGACCTGATTATTGAAATGATGGTCGGTGCGATGAAGAAGGCCGGCGGCGGTTACGTCCTTGACGGATTTCCGCGAACGGTCGCACAGGCCGAAGCGCTTGACGCGGCTTTGGAAAAGGCCGGTGAGCAAATTGACGGCATCGTAAATCTTGTAATCGACGATCAGATTATTATTGGCCGGATGACCGGGCGACGAAGTTGTCCGAAGTGCGGCGCGGTTTATCATATTGAAAACCTCAAGCCAAAGGTCGATAATATCTGCGACAAAGATGGTGAACCGCTGGTGCAGCGGAAAGACGATAAACCGGAAGTCGTCGCGAACCGCCTGAAGACGTATCATGAGCAGACGGCGGCGGTGGTCGGTTATTATACGAAAACGGACAAAGAGATCATGACGATCGATGCCGCGCAATCGCCTGAAGCGGTAACGGCGTCAGTATTCGCCAAACTTGACGCCCTAAGCGACCAGGGCCGATAATGGCAATTACGCTTAGAAGCAGCCGTGAGATAGAATTGCTCCGGAAGGCCGGAGCCGTGGTTGCTGAAGTTCTTTCAAAATTGCAGGAAGCGGTTAGACCGGGAATCAGCACTGCTGAACTGGACGCACTGGCCGGTGAGATAACGGACCGCAGCGGGGCGACAGCCCTGTTTAAGGGTGTTAAGAGCCCGTATGCGTCGATTCCTTTTCCGGGCGTCATCTGTGCATCGGTTAACGAGCAAGTGGTGCATGGTATTCCGTCCGCGGCAGTGAAGCTTCGCGAAGGCGATATCTTCAGTGTTGATTACGGCGACAGGCTTGCGGGTTATTGCGGCGATGCGGCCGTGACGGTTGCTGTAGGTCGAATTGCACCTGACCGGCAGAGGTTGATGGATGTGACCAGGCAACTGTTGGATATCGCGATCGAGCGATCCGCTCCGGGTGTGAAGTGGAGTGAGGTGGCCGGCCAGATGGAGCGTTGTGCCAAAGACGCGGGATTCTCAGTGGTGACCGATTTTGTGGGTCACGGGATCGGGATGGAGATGCACGAGGACCCGAAATTGCCGAATTTCGTCAGCAAAGAACTGATGCGGAACGATATCGTACTGAAGCCCGGCATGATCCTGGCGGTAGAGCCGATGGTGAATATGGGCAAGCCGGCTGTGAAGACGCTTGCTGACGGCTGGACGGTTGTGACGAAGGACGGCCTGTGTTCGGCTCATTTTGAGCACACAATCGCGATTGTGGCAAGCGGTTGTGAAGTGCTGACCGTGTGATTCTGAGCGTGGCGGCGCAATGATAATATCTGGACGAAGACGGGAATACGGCTTGCTGCCGAAGGATTATGGCGAAAAAAGATGCTATCAGGCTTCCAGCGACGGTAATTGATGCCTTGCCGAATGCGATGTTCAAGGTGGAACTTGAGAATGGCCACCAGATACTGGCGCATGTTTCGGGCAAGATGAGAATGCATTTTATACGTATATTGCCAGGTGATAAGGTGACGGTGGAGATGAGCCCTTACGATTTGAATCGAGGGCGCATTGTTCTGAGGAGCTGAGAGGGACGATACGGCGGCCAGCAACGAGACAGGTTTGAGAAATAGACGGTGTAATTATGAAGGTCAGAAGTTCAGTAAAACGTATTTGTGAAAATTGCAAGATCATCCGCCGCAAAGGCGTGGTGCGGGTGATCTGTTCGGCGAATCCTCGTCATAAGCAGCGTCAGGGTTGAACGGGCGATCGGATCGAGATGGACGGTTATTTTCAGAGTGTTGAACCAGAGCAATTGCAGGAGTTGTTATGCCTCGTATAGTAGGTATCGATGTTCCTAATAACAAACCCGTGTGCATCGCGTTGACGTACGTCCACGGTATCGGCCATTATACGGCCGGTCGGATTCTCAAAGAGGCCGGCATCGAGAGCATGGTCAAGGCGGTCAATCTGACGGAAGACGAGGTCAGCCGCATTACGCAGATCATCGACCGGGACTACATGGTGGAAGGTCAGTTGCGGCGGCAGGTGTCGCAGAACATCGCGCGGCTCAGGGACATTGCGTGTTACCGGGGCATTCGTCACAGGAAAGGACTGCCCGTGCGGGGGCAGCAGACGCAGAGCAACGCTCGTACGCGTAAGGGCAAGAAGAAGACGGTTGCGGGCAAGAAGGGCGTCAAAGAAATGCGGTAACCCCGCAGGTTGGTTTGGTGATATTCGAGAACAGGGATCTTCATGGCAAAGACGGCGAAACGAAAAATACGGAAGAATGTGGTCAAAGCGGTGGTGCATATCAAGGCCACGTTCAACAATACGCTCATTACGATTACGGACCAGAACGGCGACGCGCTGTGCCGCGATTCCAGCGGAACGGTTGGATTCAAGGGGTCCCGCAAGAGCACGCCGTTTGCCGCGCAGCGGGCCGCTGAAAAGTGTGCCAAGATGGCGATGCGCCATGGGGTTCGCGAAGTTGAAATCAGAGTAAAAGGCCCGGGCAGCGGGCGTGAATCGGCGGTGGCGGCCTTCCAGCAGGCGGGCCTGCGGATTGCATCGATCGAAGACGTGACGCCGATCCCGCACAACGGCTGTCGGCCACGGAAGCGGAGACGCGTGTAACCGGCGCAGGAAGGGTTTTCCGGCGGTGAAGTAAGAACGTGACTTAAGAAATGGAAATTGATCTGGTATGGGACGTTATCTTGATTCATCCTGCAAGCAGTGCCGTCGCGAAGGCATGAAACTGATGCTGAAGGGCAGGCGCTGCGAAACGGCCAAGTGCGCCGTTGAGAAGCGCGAGCGCAATATGGCGCCGGGCATGCACGGCTGGCGCCGCGGCAGAAACAGCGATTACGGCGTTCGCCTTAGGGAGAAGCAGAAAGTCAAACGCTTTTATGGGCTGTTCGAAAAACAGTTCATCGACTGCGTCGAAGAGGCCGAGCGGCTGAAGGGCAACACCGGCGAGGTGCTGTTGCAGTTGCTGGAGCGCCGGCTCGACAACGTGATCTACAAGCTTAACTTCGCGGCGTCCCGCAAGGCGGCGCGGCAGTTGATTACGCACGGGCACATTTATCTGAACGGCCGGCGTGTGACGATACCGAGTATCATGCTGCAAATCGGGGACAAGATCACTTTGAAAAACGCCGATCGCAGTCGCAAACTGGTGAAAGACCAGCTTGCGAGCAACCCGAACTTCAACGTCCAGGGCTGGTTGCAGCGGGACGCAGACAAGCCGTCGGCGACCGTCGTGGGCTTGCCGTCGCGAGATGACGTCCAACTGGCGATTGAAGAATACCTAGTGGTCGAGTTCTGTTCGCGGTAACCGCCGCTGGTGGCGTGCCGGGAGCGGATGTGGTAGAAGTATTGGTTAACAAGCGGTGAATAACAGAGAGCGGCAGCGTCGGACGGTGGCCGGAGACGGGTGTTGCTGAGAACATTTGCCGCAATAATAGGAGGCCATATATGAGAATAACCTGGAGAGGTTTGGAATTACCGACCAAAGTGCTGCGCGACGAGGCCGTTTCGACGAACATGTACGGACGATTCTTCATTGAGCCGTTTGAACGAGGATTCGGGACGACCATCGGCAACAGCCTGCGGCGTGTCCTGCTTTCGTCGCTCGAAGGCAGCGCGGTGACATCGATCAAGGTCGCCGGCGTGGACCATGAGTTCACGACGATCCGCGGTGTCGTGGAAGATGTGACGGGGCTCATCCTGAACGTCAAGAAACTCGTCGTGCGGCTGCAAGGCGACGAGCCGAAGACGATCAAGGTCTCGGCAAACAAGGCAGGCGATGTAACCGCCGGGATGATCACTGCCGACGCCTCAGTTCAGATCATCAACAAAGATCTGGTGCTGGCGACGCTGACGGAGAATGTGAACTTCGAGATGGAGATGCTCGTCGACAACGGACGAGGCTATTCTCCCGCGATGGAACGCATCACCGAAGCCGACAGGTTCGATCAGGAGATCGGGCGTATCGAAATCGATGCGATTTATTCTCCGGTGCTTCGTGTCCGGTACAAGACCGAAGATACCCGCGTGGGTCAGCGGACCAACTACGATAAGCTGATCCTGGAGATATGGACCGACGGCACGGCGGCGCCGGAGATGGCGCTCGTCGAAGCGGGTAAGATCCTGCGGAAATATATCAATCCGTTCGTACACTACGCCGAACTCGGCGAGGAAACGGTCGGAGAAGAGGTCATTGCCGAAGAGGTCGAAGAAGGCGATTTGGATGAAGAACTGGCCGCCAAGCTGGCGATGCCGATTGAATCGCTGGATCTGACGGTCAGGTCGAGCAACTGTCTCGAGTCGAACCATATCGAGACGGTCGGCCAACTGGTTGATATGACAGAAGCGGACCTGCTGAAGATCCGCAGCTTCGGCAAGACCAGTTTACGCGAAATTCGTCGGAAGCTGGCGGATATGGGACTGTCGCTTGGCATGACGGACTTGGACAAGTATTTAAAAAGATAGTGAGACGAGAGTTATAAGTATTGTGTCGGCCGATCCGATCCTGGTGAAAAGGTCGACCCCAGGCGAGAGGTTATAAAGATGCGTCATCGAATCGCAGGACGTCAATTAAGTCGTACGAGTGAGCACCGTTTGTCGATGCGCCGCAATATGGTGTCGTCGCTTTTCGAACATGAGACGATTTCAACGACGGTGCAGAAGGCCAAGGAAGTTAGGCCTTTTGCCGAGAAGCTGATCACTCTGGCCAAGAAGGGCACGCTGGCCGCGCGCCGCAGAGCGATCGCGATGTTAAATAATCGGATCATCTACAAGGAAGAAGACGGCGAACTCGTTAAATCCGGCACCGTGGTCGGCAAACTGTTCAGTGAGCTTGGCCCGCGCTATTTGGAGCGGCCGGGCGGATACACGCGAATCGTTCATTTGTCGCGAAGACGCCTTGGCGACAATGGCCAGCTGGTTCTGCTGCAACTGGTAGGATCGCCGAAATCCTCTGAAGCCCAGCCGGACGCCAAGAAGGCAGGCAAGCCGAAGAAGAAAAAGAGCAAGGAGTAGGCGAACGCACCGGGTGGGGAGAGAAGGCAAAGTGGCAGAGAAGACGTGCGTATTTTGCTCGATCGTGGCGGGGGAAATCCCTTGTGTAAAAGTGTATGAGGACGCCTCCGTGTTGGCGTTTCTTGATGTTGCCCCCGTAAGCGAGGGCCATACACTGGTGATACCGAAGCGGCACTTCGAGACGCTGGATCAATGTCCGGCCGACGTGCTGTCTGAGATAATGGTTTGTGCGGGCAAACTGGCCCGTGCCGTTGTTGCTGCGGCCGATGCCGACGGGTACAATGCCCTGTGCAACAACGGAAAAGCGGCGGGGCAGGTCGTGGGGCACGTGCATTTGCATGTGATACCCAGGTGTGCGGGCGACGGGATCTTTGCACGCTGGCCGGCGGGTAAATACGGACTTGGCCGGGCCGAGGATATCGCCGCCAAGATTCGAGAAAAACTGTGATTTTGCCGATATAGAGTTTGATTCCGGTTGCCAATCGTGGTAACGTAAAAAATATAATCGCGGGGTAGAGCAGTCTGGTAGCTCGTCGGGCTCATAACCCGGAGGTCGCAGGTTCGAATCCTGCCCCCGCTACTTATTGTAGATAAAGGACTTGCATTGATTTGCGAGTCCTTTTTTTTTGTGTGTGCCCGGCAGGGCACACTACTTGGAGGTGAAAGTCCTCTGCGCACCGAAATGACCAACCGCGACCCGGAGAGATTCTTCGACCGGATGATTGCGGCGGTTCGACCGAGCCCCTCAGCGTGGTTTTCTTGATGGCCAAACTACATCGTGTACGGGGTACGCATCGCACGGGACCGCAAGCGGTTGGCCTCGGGATCGCCAACGAACTCTGCCGTCCGCAGATCGAACTTCAGGTTTCGCTTCAATTGCTCGCAAATGTCGGCCGCCAGGCAGATGTTCATGGACCTGGCCATGACGTCCGGACTTGCCACAGTGGGTCGCCGCGACCGGATACAATCCAGGAAATCGCGGACGTGGTCCAGAGGTCGTTGCGTGCGGGCTGTGTAGTCGGCGAGCACTTTCTTGTACTCTGTCATCAGCGCCGGCGATGAGACATCGGGCCCCGAATAGCCGTCGGCGGCGGCAACCCATCCTTCCGGGCCGTCGAACCGTTCACCGCAGGCGCCATGCCAATACTGGCAGGGTTCCCAGACCGAGCCGGCAACGCGGAACAGGACCAGCTTGACTCCGTTGGACAGGCGCGTGACCATGGTCGCATCCGGTTTTTCATACTGGAACTCGATGTGGGATACGTCGGTCATGTCGAGTCCGGCCAGTGCCTGGGCGACGGTGTGGGCGCCCCACATGGCTACGTCAGTGGCGAAGTCATAGAAGTGATACCAGCCGCCGTTGACATAACCGGCGTTATACGGCCGCCACGGACATGGTCCGAGCCAGACATCCCAGTCCAACTGGTCTTTGGGCGGCTCGGGTTCCGCAGGCAGCCAATCGTGACGCAAGCCGTCCCGCCAGCGACAGTCGGCATAGACGGTATGAATCTCGCCCAATCGACCGGATCGGGCCATCTCGATGGCAAACACATGAGGCGGCTCACTGAGCCGCTGGGCGCCAGTTTGATAGACCCGGCCATAACGGCGTGCGGTCTCCACGACCGCTTGCCCCTGGGCCATGGTGAGGCACGCGGGTTTCTCGCAGTAGACGTCCTTGCCCGCCCGCATCGCCAGTACCGAAGCCAGCGCGTGCCAGCGATCTCCGGTGGCGATCAACACGGCATCCACATCCGTCCGTTCGGCCAGGAGCTGGCGCATATCGCTATATGCAACACAATCCTTGTTGCCGTATTTGTTGTCGACCGCATTCTTGGCCGCTGCGCGCCGACCCTTGAGAACATCGCAGACGGCGACCCACTGCACATCCGGCTGGGTCAGCATATATCCCAGATCGTAGGAACCGCGGCCGCCTATGCCTATGCCGCCCATCAAAATGCGTTCACTTGGTGCAACGGCTCCGCCGCGTCCCATCGAGGAGGCCGGAATACACCAGGGCAGCGCCACCACACCCGCCGCTACCGCCCCCCGTTTCAGGAATCGACGCCGCGTGAGTTTCATGTTATTGTCATTGCTCATAGGGTCTTCTCCTTACTTTTCAAAACCACATTCTGCCGATGCGGCTTTATTCATCGCCAGCATCCTCAAGACCATGCCTGTCTGTTTATTGTACTCAAGATGCTGAGCGGAGTCAACTCTGCAGGCAGTTTTTCAGGGCCGGCGCATAATCCACCGTGCGCCCATGCGTCATGGGTGCTCATGGCTGCTGAAAAGGTCGACCCTGTTCTATCTTTAGAACAGCATTCGATGTGCCTGCGCAGGCCATGCTTTCGCGTAGTGTCCTGATCTCCTCGTCCGCACTTTCAGCAACTGCGGTTCTTTCGCTTCAGCAACCTCGGTAAGCGTAAGGATTTCACCTGGAGCGACAGATGCTGCCCCGATCAAATTGTCCTGCACCCGAGCAATGCAGTCAATAAGCGGTCGGGTTTTTGAGCCGTTTCTCAAGTGGTACCGGTACTCTCAAGTCTGCAAATGCAGTCGAGGCAGTTGCTTTAGACTGTCACTCTTGGCAAGACGAAGAAACCGGGCCGTCTGCCTCCGCAGAACTCAGGAACAAGCGCCGTGCGATGAGGCGACGTGCGCTTGTTCTCTTGTTCCTGTAGAGTCAAACCATATCCTTCAGGTTTTTCAAAGGTCTGATTTTCACCACATTTCGCGCCGGCTTGGCTTTAAACATGGTTTCCTCCCCGGTGAAGGGATTGGTGCCCTTACGAGCCTTCGTGGCGGGCTTTCGCACGACCATTAACTTCATCAGGCCCGGCACAGTGTAGGCCCCCGGGCCGCTTCGACCCAGACTCTTTTTGACCTGCCCAGTCATCGCTTCAAACACAGCATTGACATCTTTCTTCGTCAGTCCTGTAGTGTCGGCGATTCCCGCCACGATCTCGCTCTTTGTCAGTGGTTTCGCAGGTGCTTTTGTCTTTGCCATTGAAATCTCTCCTTAGAAAAAAAGAATTATAAGAAAAATCCATTCAGCTACTGTCGGCAACTATAACACAAGTTGGGGTGTTGTCAAGTACGGGGAAATGGCTAATTTGAGGTGGGCGGATATCTGTCAGGGTGGGCCTGCTTTGTCCATGTCCCTAGCCGCGTGGGCAGTCTACGCATAGAACTCATGAGGTTCGAGTTCCGGAAACTTACCCGTTCGTCTAAGTTGCTTTCTTATGTCGAGGCACAGATCGCACTTGCTGACATATCCGGCTAAGCGGGGCTTGTACTCATCCATCTGCAGCAGGCCGCATGGTCCACTGTCAAAAAGTCTGCAGAACACGCCAAATCGGTCCGGAGTAATCCGAGGGTGAAGCCCATCTCTGACATTGCCAACCGTTATTCCGGGGCAGCCCCCGGTATACAGAAATCCATTCGGATCGATGTGAAAATGTGTAACCGAGGAAAGCATACCCGAGCAATTGTCATTTACGAAGTGTTCGATTTCGTACTTGGGCAGGCCTGCCCTCAAGATCTCAGCAGCCCGGCCGCTCGGGCGGACATAAGAGTGAAGGCGCCAAAGGTCAGCATCGTCAAGCCCCAGGATTTTGCAGGATTCGGCCAGCGTGTGCGTCCGGTCTTCGTTACCCAACCGCGACAAGGCACGATAGCCTTCCGGTGTCCACACGATAACATTGCCTCCGAACACCTCGCCGGCTACGGAGATGCCGATTCTTGTTCGCTCAAATGGAATGAATTCATTGTGAAAAAGCGAGGCGCTTATGAGCACGGCGCCGAGGCCTCGCTGCCGCAGTTGTTCAAAACCTTTGCGTGCGGTCTGCTCGTCCAGACACCAGGCACAGTTCGTCTCAAGATAGTCCATCGGCACGTTGTGGCGAACTGCTGAGTCAATCGCCTCTATAAGAACGTCCATTCGCATGGTTGCTTCGCCGCCGGCCAAATGCACTCCTTGCAGACAAGATTCGTCCGCAAGGGCTGAAAAGACCCGGTCTATCATCTCATTGCTCATCCAGGGACTTTTGTCCGGCCGACAGCGATACAGACAGTGTCGGCACGCATTGGTGCACTGGTAACTGAGCATAATGCCGCCGGAAATCAACGGTGGTACGATGTATTGCATGGTATCTCCTGCCGGACTTTATTGCTGCACTCACAAACCTGTGCCTTATTGTAGGTCAATACAGCAGAGCAATGCAAGAACTGGCCAAAATGTCGCACGTAAGCACTGCTTGCCATTCATGGCGGGCACGTCGGATCACGTCTGGCTAAATCCGGGCTTTTGCGGTACAATAGGCATCAGCGGCAGTTCTTCAATGACTGCTGACGCTCTAAAAGGCAGAATGGCATTGTTAAGGAGATTGCGATGATAAAGGTGCTGCTTTGTTGTGGTCTGGCGGCGTTTGCCGCCGCGGGGGTAATCCAGGCGTTCGCCGGACCGCCGGCCGACGAGTCGGCACGTGCGTCCATCAACCTGTCTCTTGTGGCAAAGCCTTCGACTTCGCGGGTTTCCGGGGACACGTCGCTGGCTGCGCTGAACGATGGCCACGCGCCCAACACGTCTCATGTCCGCGGGCGCGGGTCCTACGGCAACTGGCCCGCACGCGGGACGCAATGGGTGCAGTACGACTGGACCAAACCCGTGAGCACGAGTAAAGTTGACGTATACTGGTGGGACGACCGGCAGGGCGTCCGGCTGCCGAGGGCGTGCCGCTTGCTGTTCTGGGACGGCGAGGCCTTTGTGCAGGTGAAGAATGCGTCCGGCCTGGGTGTGGAGAAGGATTGCTACAATACAACGACGTTTGACGAGGTTTGCACGTCTCGCCTTCGCCTCGAGATTGACGCCGACGGAGAATACTCGACCGGTATCCTGGAATGGAAGGTGTACGACTCGGGCAACTCGCCCGCGTTTGCGCCCATGGTCGAGGCCGGCGTAGATCGCGTGGTTATCCAGGGGGGCAGAACGTGGCTGAGCGGCACAGTCAAGACCCTGGACGGCAAAGGCGCTGCCGTGGCCTGGAGCAAGGTATCGGGCCCGGGCGACGTCCATTTCACCGACGCACGTGCGGCCGATACAACGGCGACGTTTTCGACGCCTGGCACATACGTCCTCAAGTTTGCCGCCGGTGCGGAGCCGTTGACTGCATCGTCAACCCTGACCGTGAAGGTCGATGGCCCGCCGCCTGCCGCGCACTTCCAGCCGGTATACGCAACGCATTACAAAATCGACAGCCCCTTGTGGAGCAGCCGGGCAAAGGCCCTCATTGTCAACTGGATTCCTCATTGCATAAGAAAAATATCCGATCCGGACCTGCGGGAGGGCGGCATCAACAATCTGATAGACGCCGCGAACAAACTTGCCGGAAAAGAACACGGCCGCCACAGGGGCTACGTGTTTTCCAACGCATGGATTTACAACACGATCGAATCGATCTGTATTGCGATCATGATCGATCCGCAGGGTGACGCGGAGATTATAAAGGCGCAGCGGGAGATGGGCCAGGCGCTGGAGGATTGGATTCCAAAGATCCTGGCCGCCCAGGAGCCAGACGGATATCTGCAGACGGCCTACACGCTCAGCGATCGCCAGCGCTGGTCGGCAAGATACCGTGGCGACCATGAGGGATACGTTGCGGGATATTTCCTGGAATGTGCCGTCAGCCATTATCTCCTTACTGAAGGCAAGGATACAAGGCTTTATGATGCAGCCAGGAAACTGGCCGACTGCTGGTGCGACAACATCGGGCCGGCTCCGAAGAAAGAGTGGTTTGACGGCCATCAGGCGATGAAGATTGCACTGGTTCGGTTCGGCAGGTTCGTCAACGACGTGGAGGGAGACGGTAAGGGAGATAAGTACATTGCACTGGCCAAATTTTTGGCGGATTGCCGGCGGGGCGGCAGCGAATACGATCAAAGCCACGTACCGGTGGTCCAGCAGTACGTGGCGGTGGGTCACGCCGTCCGCGCATCTTATACGTACGCGGGGATGGCCGACATCGCCATGGAAACGGGCGACGTAGACTACCTCAGCGCCACAATGTCCCTGTGGGACAACATGGTGCATCGCAAGTATTATGTGACCGGCGGCATCGGCAGCGGAGAGACCTCAGAAGGGTTCGGCCCCGATTACTCGCTGCCGAATGACGCGTACTGCGAGTCGTGTTCCAGTTGCGGCCTGATCTTCCTGCAGCACAAGCTGGGCATGATCTGGCACGAGTCGAAATACGCCGACCTGTGCGAAGAAACGCTCTTCAACGCGCTGCTGGGCTCCGTCGATCTGGAAGCAAAAAACTTCTACTACCAGAATCCGCTGGATTCACGGGGCGACCGATACGACTGGCACGGCTGCCCATGTTGCGTCGGCAATATCCCGAGGACGCTGCTTATGCTGCCGACCTGGATGTACAGCAAGAGCCATGACAGCATTCAGGTGAATCTCTTCGTCGGCAGCACCGTTCAGATCGGCGAGGTGGCGGGGACCGACGTCGAGATCACGCAGACGACGGATTATCCGTGGAGCGGCAAGGTGGATATTACGATTAATCCGGCAGCGGCAAGGAAGTTCAGCGTCTGTATCCGCATGCCGAATCGCAGCGTCAGCGAATTGTATAGCGTCTCACCGGCTTCTGACGGGATTTCTTCGATCGCGGTGAACGGACGTGCTGTCTCCCCCACGGTCAGCAGCGGCTATGCCGTCATAAATCGCAAGTGGAAGCACGGTGACCGGATAACGCTTGATCTGCCAATGAAGATTCAAAGGATTAAAGCCATCGAGAAGATTGACGCCATGCGCGGGCGGGTTGCCTTGCGGTACGGGCCGCTGATCTATTCATTCGAGAGCATCGATCAGAGTATCGACGGCATCCTTGCCTCCGACACGGCGCTCACGCTGCAGTGGAAGCCGGATGTGCTGGACGGCGTTGTGGTGATCAAAGGCAAGTGGGCCGACGGCTCCGAACTGACGGCGATTCCGAATTACGCCAGGAACAACCGCAACGTGACGACAGACCCGCCGGATCGCCGCCGGCGGGGTCTCAGTTCGTCCGTATGGGTGAAAGATCACTGATCGAAAGGGTTTCGCTGATGGTTAGAGGAAAATGCACGGTAGCGGTTGTGTTATGGGCTTGCGCAGCATGTGCGGTCTTTGCTGAGAACAAGACTGACTTGCGATGTCCTGCCGTGACGGCGCCGCCGGAAGCCTTCTTCGAAAAGGTCCGTCACGAGCACAGAGAGGCCGCACGCGATTTCTACCGCAAATACATCGACATCAACGGTACGCCGGTAGTCGCCTCGGCGGCAGTGGCGGATAAGGCCTTACACCGCACGCATGAGATCGTCAGCCGCATGCTGGCCGGCCGCCCCGATATCGTCCAGGCGCTTGTCGACCGCGGCATGTACCTCACTATTATCGGGGCGGACGAGGTCTACACGGACCTGCCCGAAAATAGAAACGCCAGCAATCCAGACTACCTGAATGAGCGAGTGAGGGGCACCGGCGGCTTTCCGACCAGCTTCGGCGAGGAAAATCTGCTAAGCCTTCCCATCGACCGGTACGATGATGAAAGCATCGCGGTGCACGAATTCTGCCATACTATCGACAGCACACTGGCAAGGATCGATCCGACATGGGAGGTCCGCAAGAACGCCGCCTATCGAAGTGCGGTTAACAAAGGGCTCTACAAAGACACCTACGCTATCGGGAATGCGGCGGAATACTGGGCGGAGATCGCCCAGGCGTACTTCGACTGCAATCGCGTCAACAACTGGAATCACGGTCCCATCGGCCGGCGCGAGCAGCTCAAGGTGTATGATCCCAAAGGTTATGAACTGGTCCGCAGCACCTTCAATCTGAAGCCCGGTCAAGACTGGCGGTATAGCTGGCTGCAAGCGCTGCCGCGGGTTGACAAGCCGCCCGTTAGGTTCGGGATCGATCCGTACTACACGAAGTTCACCTGGGCCCGCGAATTCATCGTCATTGGACGAGATGCCGACGACGAAGCCTTGCTCGCGGCCAACGACATAATCCGAAAGATGTTCGCCTACCGCCACGACATCCTAAAGGCGCTTATCGCCGATGGTCTCAAGCTGGTCGTCCTCGGCGATAGCGAGAGTCTCGCCGCGCTCCCCGAGTTCACGAAAGCCGAGGTCGACATCGATCACGCCGCACGATTCCTCTACTACACGCCAGGGCTTAAGATTGTGGCCGTCGGCCAGGAGAATGTGCTTGGCAGCCTGGATCGTGCGTATGCCACCGAATGCCAGGTTATCCGCGTCCTGGCAGGGGCTCTCTACCACCTGACCGCCCTGCGCCCGGTCGATCCCCAATGGGAGAAGAGGCGGGATATGCAGCAGTATGAACTGCGTGTCCAGCGCATGGACGTCCGCTTTGACGAGAAGCTCACGACGGCTTACGAAACCGCCACCGGGATGGGTCTTTGGAAAGGAACAGCGGCAATGCACAACCGGGTCGAATACTGGACGGCTGGCGTGCTGGCTTACTTCGACGCAACCGGTCAAGGCGTGCCGCCGAACGATGCCTCCCGGCCGATTACCACCCGCGAGGCGCTCCGGGAGTATGATCGGGGGCTCTTTGTGCTCGTGGATGAGACCATGGGATACAATGGCAAGGTCGACTGGCGTCTGGGCAGATAACCTCGTTGTTAACAGCATGAGGAGAAGTGATGAGAGCTATCGTGTATTTAAAAATCATCCTGCTGGTCGCGGGGGCGATGAGCACCACCGGACAGCGTTTCTGCGCTGCCGGGGACGCGGCTTCTCCGCAGCAGCGGCGATCCTCGCAGCGTCCGGATACCCGCGTATATAAGGCAGGCATCGAGCCGCACTGGTTTGCGGACAGTACGCACTTCTGGTACCGCAACGATTTGCCCGGGTCCTCACGTGAATTCATCCTCGTGGACGCGGTCAATGGTGTGCGCAAACCCGCCTTCGATCACGAGCGACTGGCCAGTGCACTCAAAGCCGAAGGCATCGCTGACGTCCGTGCGGATCGCCTGCCGATAGAGGGTCTTGAGTTCGACGTCACCGAGAACACCCTCCTCTTCCGTATCGGAGAAGCCGCATGGCAGTGCAATCTGAAAACGTACCATCTGCGCAAGTTGTCCCGTCAGGAGTCAGTGCAGACCGTCTCCGCTGCACAGGCTGCCAACGTGCCGCGACGGAGCACCAGAACCGGACCGGAGAGTTCGATCACGTTCGTCAATCGCACCGCGGCGGAAGTTGAACTTTTCTGGCTCGACAGCGCCGGTCAAAAACGCAGCTACGGCAGAGTAGCCCCCGGTGCCGAACGCGGCCAGCACACTTACGCAGGCCACGTTTGGCAGGTCGAAGGTCGAGGCGTACTGTCGCTGTTTCAGGCCGAGGACAATCCGATCCGTGCCGAGATAACCGCACAATCTTCAGCGGCGCCGCGGATGCGATCGATACGCGAAGAGACCGGGCGGCCGCGCGACGAATCCCCCGATGGAAAATGGACGCACTTCATCAGAGACGGCAACGTGTACGTCCGTGCAAAGGACACCGGCGCCGAAATTCAACTGAGCCGAGACGGCAATACCGATACGGGCTACGGCATGCTCGAATGGTCGCCCGATTCACAGTCCCTCGTGGCCTTTCGCATCGAGCCGGGCGACAGGAAAGAGGTGCACCTGGTGGAATCCTCTCCTGCCGGAGGCGGCCGGGCCATCCTGCACTCGCGGCCTTATGACCTGCCCGGCGACAGATTTGCCGCCTATGAACTGAACTTCTTCGGTCCGGAGAACAGGACGCAGCTCAAAGCGAAAGTAGATCGGATCGACTTCGGCCGTCCCCGTTTGCGGTGGAACGCCGACGGACGCCGTTTCACTTATGAACAGATCGACCGCGGCCATCAGCGGTTTCGCCTGATCGAGGTGAACTCCCGCACCGGCGAGGCCCGCAACATAATCGACGAAAAAAGCGACACGTTCATCTGGACCGCCCATACCGAAAGCGTCCAGCTCAACCGCGTCAACTGGATACCCGGCACAAACGAGATCATCTACGCATCCGAACGGGACGGCTGGCGGCACCTTTATCTTATCGATGTCGAGACCGGCCGAACTAAACATCAGATTACCAAAGGCGACTTCGTCGTCAGGGCCATCGACCGCATCGACGAGGAACAGCGGCAGATATGGTTTCGCGCCGGCGGCATGAATCCTGGGCAGGACCCGTACTTCCTGCATTACTATCGCGTCAATTTCGAGGGTTCCGGTCTCGTGGCGCTGACCTCGGGCGACGGCGATCACACGATACAGTATTCACCGGACCGCAAGCATATCATCGATACATACTCGCGGGTGGATATGGCAGCCGTTCATGAGCTGCGCCGTGTTTCTGACGGCCGACTGTTATGCCCCCTTGAACACGCCGACATTACCGGCCTCACAAACTCCGGCTGGCAGCCGCCGGAGGTGTTTGTCGCCAAGGGCCGCGACGGTGAGACCGACATCTGGGGGATCATCTGCCGCCCGGGCGATTTTGATCCGGCTAAGAAATATCCCATCGTCGAAGACATATACGCCGGGCCGCATAGCGCATACGTGGCCAAGCGGTTCAGCGGCAGTTCGCGTTACGCGTCGCTGACCGATCTGGGCTTTGTAGTGGTGAAGATCGACGGCATGGGTACGGCGCACCGGTCCAAAGCTTTCCACGACGTCTGCTGGAAGAATCTCAAAGATGCGGGTTTTGCCGATCGCATCCTCTGGATGAAGGCCGCCGCCGTGAAATATCCGTACATGGACCTCGACCGCGTCGGCGTTTACGGTACCTCCGCAGGCGGCCAGAACGCCGCCGGGGCCGTCCTCTTTCATCCGGAGTTCTACAAAGTCGCCGTCGCCTCGTGCGGCTGCCACGACAACCGCATGGACAAGGCGTCGTGGAACGAGCAGTGGATGGGCTACCCGGTGGGCCCGCAATATGCCGAGTCCTCCAACATCGATCATGCCGGGCGCTTGCAGGGCCGGCTTATGCTGATCGTGGGAGAGATGGACACCAACGTGCCGCCCGAATCGACGATGCGGTTTGTTGACGCATTGATCAAGGCGGACAAGGACTTCGATCTGGTGGTCGTTCCGGGCGCAGGACACGGCGGCGGCGGGGTCTATGGCGACCGCCGGCGTCGCGATTTCCTTGTGCGGCACCTGCTTGGGGCCGAGGCGCCTTGAAGGTGGTGTTATGCAGAGCGCAGGGATGCGATGTGGTGACGGTGGGGCGCGTGCGGAGCTCGCGATTGAATCAGAATCCATGCGGCAGGTGAATCGGTGCGAGGGCAAGGCATGCCTTGCCTTCATGAGGGCTTATATGCCACTGCAAGCAGGTCAGGCGCCGGCGGCGAATTTGTAGAGCATTGTGCCTGCCTGGACGGCCAGGAGGACGAGATAGTCGAGGTCCGGAAGGCTGTAATGGGTTCGGTCCGTGGCGTTGTCGACGTAGATTGCCCCGTGGCAGCCTGCGGGGCTTTCGACGGGTACGATGAGGCCGGAGCGAATGCGTTCGTATTGTTTGTCCTTTGGGAGGAGGGGGATGAGTGTGTATTCGCACTTGGCCATGGCGTCGATGATCATTTTGGCGAAGATGAGTTCTTCGAGCCTGACGTCCTGGCCGGTGCTCTTGTGGCCTGCTTCGTAGATGATTTCGCCCGCCGTGGCGGTCCGCAGGCCGACCCAGTTGTGGAACGTGCCGAACTGCTCGGCGGTAATGGTCATGAGGGCGTTGAGCAATTCCTCGGGAGTTGCGGCGTTGAGGATGGCGGCGGTTGCGGCCAGGTACTCTTTGGCGCGCGAGGGATTAAAGCGGATAGGCGGGGCGTCCTTTGCTTCGTAGCGGCGGACGATGGTTTCAGGGGTGTGGATGTCCATCGCGAGTGTGTCGCCCATGCTCAACGCGCCGGCGCTCTGGTCTTCGTCGCCTAACTGGACTTCGATGGTGAAGCCTGCGATCTGCAGGACGTCGCCGTCGGCGAGTCCGGATTTGTGTATCGCCTTCTTGTTCAGGTAGGTCTTGTTTGCGCTGTTCAGGTCTTCTGCGAACCAGGGTGTGTTGTCGGCTCCGTAGATGACGGCATGCTCGCGCGAGACGCCAAGATCGGGAAGACAGATGTGGCTTTCGAGTTGTCTGCCGATGTAGATCGGGCCGCGAGCAAAGCGCAGATCCTTTACGAGCGTACCGGATTGCTTGACAATCAGGTGCATACGTCATGCCTCCAAAATGACTCGTTCATCGCCTGTGACCATTATTATCCTTTTGGGCGGCGAAGTCAAGGCGAAAAGCGACGAAAATCCGGTGTGCGGGTCGGGGGGTTGTTGAAAGGGCGGCGGGTCTGTGTTATGATGCCGATTCCTGTAACCGGAGGGGATGGACTGGTTATGCCGCAATGCGGCAGGAAAGGCACGAAGCCGTGAAGATTGCACAATTGACGCCGGGTTCCGGGGACAATTTTTATTGCGAAAATTGTCTCCGCGACCTGGGTTTTATCAAGGCAGCGGGCACGTTGGGCCATGACGTGCTGATGGTTCCGATGTATCTTCCTGTGTCCGTCGGCGGTGAACAGGCGGACACCGCGTCGCCGGTGTTTTTCGGGGGCATCAATGTCTATCTTCAACAGAAGCTGGATTTCTTTCAACGGACGCCGCGGTGGGTGGATCGGCTGTTCGATTCGCCGAAGCTTTTGAGTTGGGTCGGCCGCAAGGCGTCGATGACGGATGCGCGGACGCTGGGAGAGATGACGGTTTCGATGCTTCGGGGCGAAAACGGCAGGCAGGCGAAGGAAATGGAGCGTCTGGCGGCGTGGCTGGGTGAGGCGGCGAATCGGCCGGACATTGTGGTGCTTAGCAATGCACTTCTGGCCGGGGCGGCGGGCGTGCTTAAGGAGCGGGTCGGCGCCAAGGTGGTCTGTCTGCTTCAGGATGAGGATGGATTTCTTGACGGGCTGGGGGAGCCGTATGCCAGTCAGGCGTGGCAGCTTGTTCGCCAGCGGGTGGGCGACATCGACGGGTTTGTCGCGGCGAGCGGGTATTATGCCGATGTGATGCGGCGGCGGCTGAGCATTGATGCGGGCAAGATGCACGTGGCGCATGCAGGGATTTCCCTGGAGGGGTGCGATGCGCTGCGCCTGGAGCCGGAGGCGCCGACGATCGGTTATCTTTCGCGGATGTGCGCGGCGCGGGGGCTTGATACACTGGTCGAGGCGTTTGTGCTGCTGAAGCAGGATCCGGCGCTGTCGCAGGCGAAACTGAAGATCGCCGGCGGACAGATGCCGGGCGATGCGGCGTTTGTGCGCGGCGTGCAGAAACGACTGGCTGCTTGCGGACTGACGGCGGATGTTGAATTTGCGCCGGACTATGAGCGGAGCGCGCGGTTTGCGTTTTTGCGGGGACTTTCGGTTCTGTCGGTGCCTGAGAAGCAGCCGGTGGCATGCGGGTTGTATGTGGCGGAGGCGCTGGCGGTGGGTGTGCCGGCGGTGCAGCCGACCGGCGGGGTGTTCGACGAGTTGAGTACGCTGACCGACGGGGGATGCGTGACGTATGAGCCGAACGACGCGGCGATTCTGGCGAAGCGGCTGGCGGCGCTGTTGAAGAATCGTGAACGTTTGCGGGAGTTGGGCCAGGCGGGCAAGGAGGCGGTATTCGAGAAATTTGATATTCGCAGGACGGCGGAGCGGGTGATGGGGATTTATCGGGAAATCTGCAACTCTTCGGCGGTTTGAGGAGTAAAGCTACTGCGCGTGCAGGCGGTTTGATCGGCGGCCGCGAGATGAAACGCTCAACGTTATAGAAGTTGTGTGAAGGTTTAGTAGGGATTATATGCTCGAACTTGTTCATGTGGCCAAAACGTACGGCACGCCGGATTCGCCGGACAAGCTGGATGTGCTGAAGGATGTTTCGCTTGATTTGCGGGCGGGCGAGTCTGTGGCGGTGGTGGGGCCGTCGGGCTGCGGCAAGAGCACGCTGCTGAACATTATCGGGGCGCTGGACAAGCCCACGTCGGGCAAAGTGGTGCTCGACGGTCAGGATCTGGCGTCACTGGACGAGACGGCGCTGGCCGGGGTTCGCAACCGCAAGATTGGCTTTGTTTTTCAAATGCACCATCTGCTGAGTCAGTGCACGGTGCTCGAGAACGTGTTGATACCGACACTGGCGCGGCCGGGAGGCAAAGCGGGCAAGGAGGTTCAGGAACGGGCGGCACAACTTCTCGAAACCGTGGGCCTGAAGGATCGGATGGGGTATCGCCCTGGAGAGTTATCGGGCGGGCAGCGGCAGCGGGTGGCGGTGGTGCGGGCGGTGATCAATAAGCCGTCGCTGTTGCTGGCCGACGAACCGACGGGGTCGCTGGATCGGGAGGCGTCGGAGAATATCATCGAACTTTTGGTGGATTTGAATCTGCGGCAGCGGATGACGATGGTGGCGGTGACGCACTCGCTGCGGCTGGCCGAGTCCATGGGCAGGATACTGGAATTGTACGACGGCGTTCTGGAAGACGGAGCGCAGCAATGAGCCTGTGGCGACTGGTTACGAGGAGTCTGGTTTTTTTCTGGCGGACGCACCTGGGTGTGTTCCTGGCTGCGGCGGTGGCGACGATGATTTTGACGGGTGCGCTGCTGGTCGGCGACTCGGTGCGGTATAGTCTGCGGCGGCTGGTGGGAATGCGGCTGGGGGATACGGAACTGGCCCTGGTGTCGCCGAACCGCTTTTTCCGGGCGGCGCTGGGGGAGGAGTTGGCGAAGCGGCTTGATGCGCGTGTTGCGCCGGTGCTTCAGCTTCGCGGTCTGATGACCGATGGTGAGGCCGCAACCGGGGCGCCGCGTATCCAGGTGCTGGGTGTCGATGCGAGATTCTTTGCGATGGCGGGACAGTCGGAGACGGCCGCGGATATTGCCGAGGATGCGGTTGTATTAAACGAGCCGCTGGCGGCCAAACTGAAGGTGGAGGTCGGCGACGATGTGGTTCTGCGGATCGCCAAGCCGGGACTCATGCCGCGCGATGTGCCGCTGACGCCGGATTCGGATTTGTCGGTCGGTTTTCGATTGAGGGTTGCGGCGATTGCGGGCGAGGGGCAGTTCGGGCGGTTCAGCCTGCAGGCCAACCAGATGTCGCCGTACAATGCGTTCGTGCCGCTGGGCTGGCTGGGAGCAAAAACAGACCAGGCGGGGCGGGCCAATCTTCTGCTTGCGGCGTCGGCGGGGCGCCGCGCGCTCGATATCGCCCAGGCCGGTGAGGCGTTGGCGGGGTGTGTGCGGCTGGATGACCTGGGGCTGGAGGTTCGCACGCTTGCCGAAGAGGGACTGATCGAAGTGATCAGCAGGAAAATATTTATCGACGATGTACTGGCCAAGGCGGTGACCGGGGCGGGCAAGTCGCCGGTGGGCGTGTTCACATATTTCGTCAATGAGCTGCGTTTGGGCGACAAGGCGACGCCGTATTCGTTTGTCACGGGGATGGGCGCTGAGGGCGATGCGGGCTTGATGCCGGCCGACATGGCCGATGACGAAACGATTATCAATGAGTGGCTGGCAGAGGACCTCGGGGCATCGGTCGGTGAAACGATTGTGATGAAATATTATGTGGCGGGAGCCGGGGGGCGACTGACGGAGGAAAGCGCAGCGTTTCGGGTCCGCGCAATCGTGCCGATAGCGGGTGCTGCCGCTGACGCACAATTGATGCCGGCGTTTCCCGGGCTGGCCGACGCCGACGACTGCCGGGACTGGAAGCCGGGGATTGCAATCGACCTTGACAAGATTCGGGAGAAAGATGAGACCTGGTGGGATATGTACCGGGGTACCCCAAAGGCGTTTGTGACGTTGGCGGCGGGGCAGAAGATGTGGGGCAATCGCTTCGGCGGCCTGACGGCGGTGCGTTTCTCGATGGATGCGCAATCGGCGAAGGATATTGCGTCGCATATCGTAAAGTCTGTTGAGCCGGCCTCGGCAGGGTTGTTTTTCGAGGCGGTCCGTGCCGCGGCCCAACGCGCGACGGCGCAGGCGACCGACTTTGGACATTTATTTTTAGGGCTGAGCATGTTTCTGATCGCCTCGGCGGTAATTCTGCTCGGTCTGGTGTTTGTTTTCGGGGTTGAAAAACGTAGCGACCAGTCAGGGCTGCTTCTGTCGGTGGGCTACACGCCACAGTTGATCCGTCGCCTTTTTGTGATCGAGGGCGCGCTGATCGCCGGGGCCGGGGCGATTGTTGGGGTGATCGGGGCCCTGGTCTACACCGGCATCATGATTGGGGCGCTGTCTACGATTTGGAAGGGGGCTATCGGCGGGTCGGTGGTTTATTTTCACGCCGGTCCGGTGGCTCTGCTGATGGGATTGTCGGCGGGTGTTGCTGTGTCGGCGGGCGCGATCTGGCTGACGCTCCGCAAGCAGTTGCACCGGCCCGCCAGGGAATTTCTGGAAGGGAATTTGCAGGAGCAGTTTCTGTCCGCGGGGCCGCGGTCGCGAGGCAGAGCAGCCCTCATTGTCGCAGGCGTGTGCGCGGCTTTGGCGGTGTTGCTTTTGTTCGTGTTCGGCAGGGGGAGCGGGACAGCCGTGAGCGGGGCTTTCTTTGCGGCCGGTGCGCTGCTGTTGACGGCGGGTCTTTGCGGAGTTTTCTTTCTTCTGGCGTGGCTTGGGCGTGCCGGCGGGGCGATGCATTCGGTGGGCCAACTGGCGCTTCGCAACACGACGCGGCGAAGCGGGCGAAGCCTGGCTGTTGCAGCGCTGCTGGCGAGCGGGTGTTTTCTGGTGATCTCGATCGGGGCGTTTCGGGAGGAACCGCTTACGGAAGCGCACGAGCGGGACAGCGGCACGGGTGGTTTTGCGTTTATAGGCGAAACGTCCGTACCGGTCCTTGGTGATTTGAACAGCCCTGACGGCCGCAAGGCGGTGGGCTTGAACGAGGCTGCGGTGAGAGATCTGGAGGTGGTGCAGTTTCGCGTTCGGGACGGTGAGGATGCCAGTTGCCTGAATCTGAACCGTGTGCAGCGGCCGCGCCTGCTGGGTGTAAAGCCGGAGGCATTGCAGTCGCGGGGGGCATTCGCCTTTGCCGGCACGACGAAAGGTACGAAGGCCGAAGAGGGGTGGGCGCTGCTCAATATAGACATCGGAGAGGACGTTGTGCCGGCCGTCGGGGACGCGGAGATGATAAAATGGATGTTCGGCAAGGGCATCGGTGACGAGATCGAGTATACCGACGAGCGAGGGCGGCGATTCAAACTGCGGCTGGTCGGAGGATTGCAGAACTCGGTGCTCCAGGGGTCGCTGGTGATAGCGGCCGATGCATTCACTCGCCGATTCCCTTCCGAGGACGGATATCGCCTTTTCCTGATAGAAGCCGAGAAGGACCGTGCCCCGGTGGTGGAGAGTGCCTTCTCAAAGGCGCTGGCGGACTTCGGTATGGACATGAACCCGACGGTGCAGCGCATGGCCGAACTTAATGCCGTCAAGAATACCTACTTGTCCATATTTCAGGTGTTAGGGGGCTTGGGGCTTCTTCTTGGCAGCGTGGGATTGGCTCTGGTGGTGCTGTTGAATGTGCTCGAACGGCGGGGCGAACTGGGCATGATGAGGGCCTTGGGCTTTGCCGAACAGCGGATCAAGCAGATCATCCTTTACGAGCACGTGCTGCTCGTCGGCGTGGGGCTGTGTGCGGGGGTTGCCGCGGCCTTAATCGCCATGGCGCCCGCTATTGCGTCGCCGGGGGCGGGTTTGCCATACATGACACTTTCTGCTATAATAGGGGCTATCGCGGCGAGTGCGGCGGTGTGGATTTACATCGCGGCGGGCATGGCGCTGCGGGGCAGTTTGCTGGATGCGATTCGAAACGAGTAGATGCGGCAGGGCTATCCTGCCGTTGTAACGTGGGCCGGATGTCCAAACCCGGATTAGATGGGCGGCGGTAAACCCCGCCTGACAGAGCAGGTATGAAGATACAACAACCAGAAAAAGTTCTGCCGGCGATTCTGTCGGCTGTGGCGGCGATTGTGCTGGTCAGTTGGTTCGCCGGCGGAGTCGATTTTGAGGCGCGCGTTCCGGGGGGCGACGGCCGTCCGGCGGCGGGCGTCGAAGCCGAAGGGCCGGTCAAGATTGAAGGACGCCTAACGACGGGCGAAGGCAAACCGTCGGAGATTTCCGATGCGTGGCCGCGTTTCAGGGGCGAGAACTTCGATGCTGTCAAGAATAGCGACGTGCCGCTGGCGCGTTCGTGGGGCGAAGCGGGACCGCCCGTGCTGTGGTCGCTTGAACTCGGGGAGGGCTTTGCCGGGCCGGCGGTGTTCGGCGGTTGCGTGTACCTGCTGGATTACGACCGTCAGGGCGAAGCCGACGTCGTGCGGTGCCTTTCCTTGGACGACGGCAAGGAGATATGGCGGTATGCGTATCCGGTGAAGCTGAAGCGGTGGCACGGAATGAGCCGGACCGTGCCTGCGGTGACGGACGAGTATATCGTCACGATCGGGCCCAGATGTCACGTCACGTGTCTGGATTCGAAGACGGGCGAGTTCAAGTGGATGTACAACCTTGTGAGCGAGTTCGGAACGACGGTGCCGCAGTGGTATACCGCACAGTGCCCGCTGATCGAGGACGGCAAGGCGATCATTGCGCCGGCGGGCAAAGAGGTGCTGATGATGGCCGTGGATTGTGCGACCGGAGATATTGTCTGG
This sequence comes from Phycisphaerae bacterium, assembly GCA_014859965.1. Classification (GTDB taxonomy): domain Bacteria; phylum Planctomycetota; class Phycisphaerae; order Sedimentisphaerales; family Anaerohalosphaeraceae; genus JACZKQ01. The sequence continues at coordinate 119,564 of JACZKQ010000089.1, read as the reverse complement.
CAGACGCCCAATCCGGATGGGTGGGTAATGACCCACTCGTCGATCGTCCCGATGGAGTTTGGCGGCAAACGTTTCTATGTTTACTGCGGCAGCGGGGGGGTCGTAGGGGTTGACGCGGAGAACGGCGAGGTTCTGTGGAAACATACGGGGTGGCAGATGCGTACGACAGTGCCGCTGCCGGTGCTTATCGGGGGCGACAGGATATTCCTGAGCGCCGGGTATGGACAGTTCGATCTGGGCTGCACGATGCTGAAGCTGAGTGAGGCCGACGGGCGGATTGCGGTTGCGGCCGAATTTGTCCACAACACCGACGTGTTCGGTTCAATGCAGCAGACGCCGGTCTATTATGATGGGCATCTTTACGGCGTGGGCATGGACAAGCAGTTGGCGTGCCTGGACGAGGCGGGCAAGGTGCTTTGGCGGAGTTCCAGTGCAAACAAGTTCGGCCATGGTCCGTATATGGTTGCCGACGGGCTGATTTATGTGATGGATGATGACGGCCTTTTGCGGCTTGTTCAGGCTGCGGCGGGAGGGTATGCGGAGCTTGCGCAGGCCCGCGTGTTGAATGGACCGGAATCGTGGGCGCCGATGGCGATGGTTGCGGGCCGGCTGCTTGTACGGGACATTGTACGGATGGTCTGTCTGGATGTCAGCGGGCAATAGCGGCAGCGGGCAAACTTGGCCTGCGCGTTGCAGGCATCTGCGGATTTGACTACAGTGGCAGTCTACAAATAGAGATGTGAACCGGAAGCGTGTGCATGAAGCAACAATCAGGAATACAACGTGTCGAACTTCTTGTGGGCACGGTGATTGTCGCAGCCACAGGTGTGGTTATCTTCAGCATGCTCATGCACGATGCGACCGGCCGCAAGGGGAGCGGTCTAAGCGGCGATTTCGCCTACGATGTGGAGAAGCTGACAAAAATCGATCCCGCGATGATCCTTTACGAAGAGTCCGGCACGCAGATTGAAACGGCCTTGCAGAGTACGCGGGCCATTGCGATCGACGCGAGGGATTACCTTTATGTGGCCGGGGACAAAGCCATTAGGGTTTTCGACACGTCGGGAGCGGTGCGGCGTACTATCGACGTTCCTGGGGCGGTCGAGTGTCTGGCGGTCAGTGCAGCAACGGGTCTCATTTATGCGGGCATTGGCGATCATGTGGAGGTGTATGACGGTGGCGGAAAGCTGGTTGCGATTTGGCCGTCGCCGGGCGCTTCGGCGGTGGTGACCAGCATTGCCGTGTCGAAGGGGGGCGACGTGTTTGTGGCCGATGCGGGGGGTCGGATTGTGATCCGTTACGATGCCGAAGGGCGCGAGATCAACCGCATCGGTAAGAAAGACCTGGATCGAAACGTGCCGGGGTTCGTGGTTCCGAGTCCGCATTTTGATGTGGTCGTTCCGCGGGACGGCATGCCTCGGGTGGTGAACCCGGGGCGCCTCCGGATCGAGACGTACACGGTCGAGGGCGATTATGAATTCGCGTGGGGCGAGCCGTCGGTAGACATTGAAGGGTTCTGCGGGTGCTGCAACCCCGTGAATATCGCGCTGCTGCCGAACGATGATGTAATAACGTGCGAAAAGGGGCTCAACCGGATTAAGGTCTACGATCACACGGGCAAGTTTAAGGGCGTCGTGGCTGGGCCGGAGCAGTTGACGCCTGGCAGTCCCGCAAAGATATGCGTCAGGCCGGAGCAGTGCCAGTCGGGCGGTTTCGACGTGGCGGCGGATTCGGCGGGGCGGATATATGTGCTGGATACGGCGGCGAACGTGATTCGTAAATTCACTTTGAAGGAGCTGTGATGCCGAAAGAAGTGACTCAGCGGCGCGACAGGAGGGCGGCGGTTACCGCGGGTCTGCGCTATGCGGCGGCCGGGTTGCTTGCCGTGTGCGGCATCGGGGTCGCTGCCAAGCGGCGTCGTTTGTATGACGGCAAATGTATAAACCGCAGCGTGTGTAAGGATTGCAGAATGTTTCAGTCGTGCGGTTTGCCGTTAGCACTTTCGTCGAAGCGGGCTTCAAAGGAGCATGGCCATGGCTGAGAAGAACGAACCTGTCAATCGGCGTAAATTCCTGCGGGAAGGACTGTGGGCCGGGGGGCTTGCGGGACTCGGGGCCGTGGGAGGATTCGTGGGTGTGCGAAGCACCCGCGGGGACACCGTCTGGCAGATCGATCCGAATGTCTGCACTTCATGCGGCAATTGCGCCAAATACTGCGTGCTGGAGGAGTCGGCGGTCAAGTGCGTGCAGCTCTATTCGATTTGCGGCTATTGCGATTTGTGCTTCGGGTACCTGGTGCCGGAGCCGAAGCAACTGGATACGGGGGCGGAGAACGAATTGTGTCCCACGGGCGCTATCGAGCGGACATTCGTGGAGGATCCATATTACGAATACAACATCATAGAGGAGTTGTGTATCGGCTGCGCCAAGTGCGTCAAGGCGTGTGCGGTCTTCGGCAACGGCTCGCTGTTTCTTCAGGTCCGTCACGACCGATGCCTCAACTGCAACGAGTGTTCGATCGCGGCGGCGTGTCCGTCGGGGGCGTTCAAGCGGGTGCCGGCGAAAACACCGTACCTGCTGAAGGGGGCGGACGGCAAGGCATGAGACGTTTCTACATGATTGCCGTCCTGGGCCTGTGGGTCGCGGGTCTCTCTATCGAGGCCGCGGCCATCGAGCAGTTTCCACCGCCAGACTTCGAGAGCGGCTACGAATTCCCGGATACGACGACACCGCCGCCTCACAGCGCTGCGCGTGAGTACGTCGATGCGGCGATGCTGGCGATTGCGCTGGCGGCGGCCACATGGCTGACGTACACGCGGCGGTCTCGGCGGGGTATTTTTGCGCTGATGATCTTCGCCGCCCTGTATTTCGGATTCTGGCGGAAAGGGTGCATCTGTGCGATCGGGGCCATTCAGAACCTAACCCTGACAGTTTTCGACAGTTCATACGCCATACCGATCACCGCGGCGGTGTTTTTTCTGCTGCCGCTGGCATTTGCGCTGTTTGTCGGGCGGACATTCTGCGCGGGCGTGTGCCCGTTAGGGGCGATGCAGGACATGGTCCTGCTTCGGCCGGTGCGGGTGCCGCGCTGGCTGGAGGGAGTGTTGCGTTTGTTTGCTTGGGGGTATCTGGCGGCGGCGGTGGTTTTTGCGGCGACGGGGAGTGCGTTCGTAATTTGTCGGTACGATCCGTTCATCGGGTTTTTCAGGTTGGGCGGGAATCTTAACATTATCGTCATCGGTTTGTGCTTTTTGCTGGTGGGGATCTTCGTAGGGCGGCCGTATTGCCGGTTTGTGTGTCCTCTGTCGATTTTGCTGCGGCAGTTTTCACGATTATCCAAGCGCCGGGTGACGATCACGCCGGATCGGTGCATTTCGTGCCGTTTATGCGAGGACGCCTGCCCGTTCGGAGCGATTTTGGCGCCGACGGCGCAATCGGATGAAGGCGACTACATAAAGAACAAGAAGCTGCTGGGTTTCTTTCTGCTGCTGCTGCCGCTACTGATTGCTGTTAGCGGCTGGGCGGGTTACGGGCTCAGCGGGCGGGCGGCGCGCGTGCATGACACGGTGCGTCTGGCCGACCGTATCTACATGGAAAACGCCGGCCTGGTGACCGAGACGACGGATGCCAGCGATGCCTTCCGCGGGACAGGCAGGACGGCCGATGCGCTTTTTGCTGAGGCGGCACAGATCCGCGGGCAGTTTAGCCTGGGCGGCTGGCTGGCGGGAGGGTTTATGGGGCTTGTCGTGGGCCTGAAACTGGCGGCGACCACGTTGCGCCAGAGGCGTGCGGAATATGAGGTGGACAAGGCGTCGTGTGTGGCGTGCGGGCGATGTTACGAATTCTGCCCGCGGCAGCATGCCGTGCTGAAGCTCAAGCGGGAGGGGCAGTGATGCCGAAGATCGAGGCGAGAGCGAGTGCTGCGGGTGCAGAGGCCACGCAGAGGTGGTATGTAGCGGCGGTGCGCTGCGCGGTGGTGGCCGGCGTTTTCTCGGTCATTGCGGCGATGCTGCTGTTTGCAAATGCCTACCGGATGAAGGTGTCTGACCTGCGTGATGAGGACGCCCTGGCGGCGATGAAAGAGCAGTTCACAAAACAGCCCGGCGACGAAAAACTTCTGGAGGAGATACGCCGCATGGACATCGAGAATCGCAGCCGCCGTTTCGGGCATTTGACTTTTTCACAACGGGGCAGCAGATTGCTTCTGGGCGGGCTTCTGATCTTCTTCGGGACTCTCAAGTGGGTGGCGACGGCAAGAAGGAAACTGCCCTGTCCGATGCACCAACCCGATGGACAGCAGGGGCAGCGCCGACAGGCCGTCCTTGGCAGGCGGGCGGCGGCTGCGTGTGTGGCAGGCTTCTGCATTGTTTCGGCCGTTGTGGCGCTGAAAGGGGAGATCGAATTCGGTACGGACAAGGCGGCGATTCCGGCGCCCTATCCGTCGATGGAGGAGGTCGCGGCCAACTGGGGCAGTTTCCGTGGGCCGCAGGGTGACGGCGTCAGTGCGTATACGAACATTCCCGATGCCTGGGACGGCGAAAGCGGCCAGGGAATACTGTGGAAGTCACCGATACCGCTGGCGGGCAACAATTCACCGTTGGTCTGGGGTGACCGCGTGTTCGTTCTGGGGGCGGATGAAAAGAACTATACTTACCAGGTTTACTGTTACGATGCCCGCAATGGCAAACTGCTCTGGACCGGCGACGTGCCGAACGCGCTCAACAGCGAAGGCGAACCGCTGGAAGTGATGGAGGACACGGGGCTGGCGTCCTGTACGGGCGCAACCGACGGGCGGCGGGTCTATGTGATCTTCGCCACGGGTAATGTCGCGGCCTTTGACTACGAGGGCAAGCGCCTGTGGCTGACGAAACTCGGCGTCCCCGACAGCGTTTATGGGTACGCCTCGTCGCTTGCGCTCTACCAGGACAAAGTGATCGTACAATTCGATCAGTCCGTGGCGGATGACGGGCTGTCCAAAGTGATCGCGCTCGACGCCTTTACGGGGCGCACGGTGTGGGAAACGCCTCGGCCGGTTGGGAATTCGTGGTCGTCGCCCGTTGTCGTGCGCGTGGGCGAGACATGGCGCTTGTTCACGGTCGCCGACCCTTTGGCGATTGCGTATGATCCTGCGACGGGCGCCGAATTGTGGCGCGCCGAATGTGTCATGGGGGACGTCGCGCCGTCGCCGATCTACGCGGGGGGGCTGATGTTGGCGATTGAGCCGTACAGTCGGATGGTGGCGCTTCGCACCGACGGGACGGGCGACGTGACCAAGACGCACGAGGCATGGGTCGCCGAGGACGATATTCCGGATATTTGCAGCCCGGTCAGCGATGGCGAGCGGGTCTGGGTTTTGACCACAGACGGATACCTGACGTGCTATGGACTTGCCGACGGCGAGAAGGTGTGGGCGCACGAGTTCGAGCGAGCGAGTTTTCAGGCATCACCGAGCCTCGTGGGAGACACGCTTTATCTGCTGGACGTGAAGGGCACGATGCACAGGGTCGCCGCGGCAGCCGAGTTCAAAGAGTTGGGCACGAGCAAATTGGGCGATAAGTGCCTGGCGTCACCGGCGTTTGCGGACGGGCGGATCTACATACGGTCGGAGAAAAACCTTTACTGCATAGGAAGCGGCAAGTGATGGATGCGGTCGATCTGACGTTTGTGGATGAGACGGTGGGACGCGTCGGCACGACGGCCGACAAGGTGCTGGAGATATTGCAGGCGATTCAATCGCATTATGGATACCTGCCGCGCGAAGCGCTCGAGCGGGTATGCGAGACAACCGAAATCACGCCGGCGTCGATCGCGGGTATCAGCACGTTTTACGATCAGTTCCGGCATTCGCCGGCAGGCAAGCACATCATCCGCGTCTGCGTGGGGACAGCCTGCCACGTCAAAGGGGCCGGGCAGGTCTATGACGCATTTCATCGCCATCTGAAGATTGCGACCGGCCAGGATACGGATCCGGCGGGCCTGTTCACCGTCGAGAAGGTCGCGTGCCTGGGGTGCTGTACACTGGCGCCGGCGGTGCAGATCGGCGAGATTACGTACGGGCACGTAGCGCCCGACAAGGTAGCCGGGGTGCTGGAAGACTTTCTGCGGCATCAGGAGGCGCCGGCGGCGAGAAAGCGTGCGGCGGCATCGGTTGCCGCCGACAGCGAAGGCGAACTGCGGATCGGGTTGGGGTCGTGCTGTATCGCACGGGGCAGCGGCAAGTTGAACGAGGCCCTTAACCGGGCACTGCAGGAGACCGGCATCAATGCGGCCGTCAAGCACGTAGGGTGCGTGGGGATGTGTCATCAGACGCCGCTGCTTGAGGTGGTGCTGCCGTCGCGCGGGACATTTCTTTATGCCCGTGTCGAACCGGAGGACGCCAAGCCGATCCTGCTGCGGCATTTCAAGGTGCAGGGTTTGCGAAAGAAGGTGTCCAATACGGTGTCGCACCTGCTGGACGACATTATGGTGAAGGAGGATGGTGATCCGGTGATGCGGTATGCGATCGGCGTCCGCGACAAGCCGGTGGCCGACTTCCTGGCCAAGCAAAAGCACATCGCCACTGAATATTGCGGCGTGATCGATCCGGTCGATATTGACGAATATGTGAGCAAAGGCGGCTTCGAGGCGCTTGAAAAATGCACGCGCCAACTCGATCCCGAGGAGATCATCGGCGAGATCGAACGCAGCGGCCTCCGCGGACGGGGCGGGGCGGGTTTTCCGGCGCACTTGAAATGGGCGGCCGTGCATCGCAGGCCGGACGAGACAAAGTACGTCGTGTGCAACGGCGACGAAGGGGACCCGGGCGCGTTCATGGACCGGATGCTGATGGAATCATACCCGTACCGAATTATCGAAGGGTTGGCTATAGCGGCCCGTGTTGTGGGGGCGAAGGTCGGTTATTTCTACATCCGTGCCGAGTATCCCCTGGCGATAAAGCGGATGACGACGGCGATCGAGCAGTGCCGCGCGCGAGGCCTGGTCGGGCCGGATGTTTCGGGGCAAGGCTTTTCACTGGAGTTGAAGATCGTAGCAGGGGCAGGGGCCTTTGTGTGCGGCGAAGAAACGGCGCTCCTGGCGAGCATCATGGGGCAGCGCGGCATGCCGCGGCTTCGGCCGCCGTACCCCGCACAGAAGGGCCTCTGGGGCAAGCCCACGCTGATCAATAACGTCGAGACGTATGCGCTCGTGCCGTGGATCATTCGCAACGGCGGCGAGGCGTTTGCGCAATCGGGCACCCGCACCAGCAAGGGCACAAAGGTCTTTGCGCTGGCGGGCAAGGTCGCGCGCGGCGGACTGATCGAGGTGCCGATGGGTATTTCGATTCGGGAGATCGTTGAGGAGATCGGCGGCGGCATCGGCAGCGGCCTGCGTTTCAAGGGGGTGCAGGTGGGCGGCCCCTCGGGCGGATGCGTGCCGGCCAAACTGGGCCATATCTCGGTCGATTATGAGTCGCTGACGGCGGCGGGGGCCATTATGGGTTCGGGCGGCTTGGTGGTTCTGGACGAGTCGGACTGCATGGTGGATATCGCCCGGTATTTTCTTGAGTTTACACAGGATCAGTCGTGCGGCAAGTGTACGTTCTGTCGGGTGGGAACGCGGCGGATGCTGGACATCCTTGAAAGGCTCTGCGGCGGCGAGGGCAGGAAGGGCGACATCGAGGAATTGCAGCACCTGGCGTTGATGGTCAAGCAGTCGAGCCTGTGCGGCTTGGGCAAGACGGCGCCGAATCCGGTGCTTTCGACGATCGAGCATTTCCGCGACGAGTATGAGGCGCATATCCTGAAACGCTGTCCGGCGGGCAAGTGCCGGGCGCTGATCCGGTATTCGGTGACGGATGAGTGTATCGGCTGTACGCTGTGCGCGCAGCGTTGTCCGGTGGACGCTATTGCGATGCGGCCTTATGAAAAACATGAAATCGATACGGACGCGTGCATCCGGTGCGACACGTGCCGCAAGGTCTGTCCGGAGAATGCGATCAGGGTTGAATAGATGGTGCGATTGACGATTGACGACCGGCCGGTGGAGGCGCCCGATGGGGCGACGATTCTCGATGCTGCACGACAGCTTGGCATCGAGATACCGACGATGTGCTTCATGGAGGGGTGTTCGCCGTCGACCAGTTGCATGCTCTGCGTGGTCAGTCTGGCGCCGTCAGGCAAGATGGTTCCTGCGTGTGCGACGGCTGCCGAAGAGGGTATGCAGGTGCAGAACGATTGCCCCCAGGTGCGGGCGGCACGCGTGATGGCGCTGGAGCTGCTGCTGAGCGACCATGCGGGCGACTGCATGGGGCCCTGCGAAATCGGCTGCCCGGCGAAGATGGATATCCCGGAGATGATCCGGCGGATCGCCGCCGGCGACACGGCGAGCGCCATCGCGGTCATCAAGGAGGACATTGCCCTGCCTGCGGTGTTGGGGCGGATATGTCCGGCGCCGTGTGAGAAGGTGTGCCGGCGCAATCAGCTCGATGAGGCGGTGTCGATCTGTCTGTTGAAACGCTTTGCAGCGGATGCGGACCTTGCCAGTGCGGCGCCTTATGTGCCGCCACGTTCGACTGCGAAGAAGAAGCGTGTGGCGATTGTCGGGGCGGGGCCGGCGGGGCTGTCGGCGGCGTATTACCTGGCGCGCCGGGGATACGACTGCACGATCTTCGATGATCGTCCGAAACCGGGAGGGGCGCTGCGCGATGGCGTGGGCCAGGACCGTCTGCCGCATAATGTGCTGGACAAGGAGATCGAACAGGTTTTGCGGTTGGGTGTTGCATTGCGGCCGAACACGCGAATCGGCCGGGACGAATCGCTCGATGCATTGTGCGATGCGCATGATGCGGTGTTTGTGGCGATTGGCAAGACCACGCCGGAAGCGGCCGCTGAGTTGGGCCTTAAGGCGGCGGGCAAGGGCGTCGCCGTTGACGGCGCGACGTACCAGACGGACAGGCCGAAGGTGTTTGCCGGAGGGGACGTGATACGCAACCGTCAATTAGCCGTGCGGTCGGCGGCCGACGGCAAAGAGGCGGCCGAAGCCATCGACCAGTATTTGTGCGGTCAGCCGGTGACCGGGCCTGAAAAACCGTTCAACACCCGCATCGGCCAGCTCGAAGCCTCCGAAGTCGAGGCGTTCAAGCACTGTGCGAGCACTGAGCCCCGTCAAGCGCCGCCGCAGGTGCATGCCGGGTTTGAGAAGGCGTCGGCAATTGCCGAGGCACTCCGTTGTCTCCATTGCGACTGCCGCAAGCCGGACGATTGCAAGCTTCGCATGTATTCCAGGCAATTCGAGGTGCGTGCGGCACGGTACAAAGGGCCGCGTCGCTCCTTCCGCCAGGAGACGGGCCACCCCGAGGTCATCTACGAATCGGGCAAGTGCATTGATTGCGGGCTTTGCATTCAGATTGCCGCGGCCGAAGGTGAAAGACTGGGGCTTGCCTTTATCGGCAGGGGGTTTAACGTGCGGGTGGCGGCGCCGTTTGACAAAACGATTACCGAAGCGCTGGCTGTGGCGGCGCGCCGGTGTGCAAAGGCCTGTCCCACCGGGGCGCTGGCCCTGAAACAGCCTGAAGGTTAGAATGGGGCGGCTTTGGTCTTATTGTAGATGGGACATGGCACATTCCGGGCAAGGGCGACGAAATTGACACCGGGTGCATTTTCCGGTATAATCCAACGGACTACCATTTATCTTTACTATTAGCTGGAGACTACCATGAAGTCAACTTGCTTAGTCAGATTGTCTATGTTTATCGTGATGGCGGCTGTGACGCTGGGGTGCGTTGCCGCGGCGGCGGACTGGCCGCACTGGCGTGGGCCGGACTACGACGGCATCTCGAAGGAGACAGGCTTCGATGCGGCGGCGCTCGGCGACGGCACCAAACCCGTGTGGGAGGCCGAGATCGGCATGGGCTTTTCGTCTGTGACGGTCAGCGAGGGCCGGGCCTATGTGACGGGCAATGTCGGCAAGACCAAAGACGTCGTTTTTTGCTTTGATGCGGTGACGGGCAAGGAGCTATGGACGCATTCTTATCCCGAGCCGTTGGACCCGAAGTATTACGAGGGCGGCACCAGCGCGACGCCGACCGTGCATGACGGCAAGGTCTACACGATCAGCAAGCAGGGCAAGATCTTCTGTCTCAATGCGGCAACCGGCGGCGTGGTTTGGGAAAAGACCGTCAGTCCAAAGCCGCCGACGTGGGGGTTTGCGGGCTCGGGTGTGATCCAGGGCGACCTGGTTATTTTTAACGTGGGCAGCGCCGGCCTTGCACTTAACAAGAACGATGGTTCCGTCGTCTGGGAGAACGGCGACGGACCTTCAGGTTATGCCTCGGCGGTTCCGTTTGTCCGGGACGGCAAGAACTGCATCGCGTTGTTCGGCCAGAAACACGTGTTTGGGCTGGAGGCGGCCACGGGCAAGGAACTCTGGCGGTCCCCGTGGCAGACGCAACACGATGTGAACGCTTCGGACCCGATCATCCTCGGCGATTATGTGTTCATCACATCCGGATACAATCGCGGGTGTGGCCTCATCAAACTCGAAGGCAACACCCCGAAACAGCTCTGGGAAAACAAGAAAATGCGTTCGCAGCTCAGCGGGCCGGTGCTGATCGACGGGTATCTCTACGGCATCGACGAGAACCAACTGGCGTGCATGGATTTCATGACCGGCGAGGTCAAATGGACCGAACGCGGCATCGGCAAAGGAAGCCTGATGGCGGCGGACGGCAAACTGATCGTTTTGAGCGACAAGGGCATGCTTTACTTTGCCGAGCCGTCGCCGGAAGGATTCAAGCCGATCTCTTCGGCGCAGATCCTCAAGGGCAAGTGCTGGACGATGCCGGTTCTGGCGAATGGGCGGATTTACGCACGCAGCGGGCCGGGGCATCTGGTCTGCATCGACGTTCGGAAGAATGCCGCGATGGCATCGCTGCCCACGTCGTCACCGCCGCCGGCCGAGGCGTACTGGCCGCAGTTTCGCGGGCCCAACCAGGACGGCCGCAGCTCGGAAACCGGCCTTCTGAAGAAGTGGCCCGCCGGCGGCCCAAAGCTGATGTGGACGGTCGAAGGGCTGGGTTCGGGTTACTCAACTGTTGTTGTCGCAGATGGGACAATTTACACCACCGGTATGGACCGCTCGGGCGGTACGCTTTTTGCATACGACATGAACGGCAAGCCCAAGTGGAAGAAGGCATACGGTACGGAGTGGCGGCGGTCGATGCCGGGGGTGAGAGGGACGCCGACGATCGACGGCAAGAATTTGTATCTGATCAGCGGGGTGGGGCAGGTCTTCTGCTTCGACGCAGCCAACGGCGACCAGAAGTGGTCGGTGGATGCATTCGAGAAATTCGACGGCAAATACGGCACATGGGGCATTGCCGAGTCGCCCCTGATTGACGGCGACAACGTCATTTGCACACCGGGCGGCAGCAAGGCCACGGTTGCGGCCCTGAACAAGAAGACGGGCGAGACAGTGTGGACGTGCCTGGTCGAAGGGGAGCGATCTTCCTACTGCACGCCCATCCTTGTGGAGCGCGGTCCCAACAGGCTTATCGTGACCATGACCGACAACTACATCCTCGGCATCGATGCGCGGACGGGCAAGCTGCTTTGGAAGGATTCGCTGGAGGCGCAGTTCGGCCATAACAAGCAGATCAATCCTGTGTCACCGCTGTATCACGACGGCGCCATCTATGCCACCAGCGGATATGACGACGGCGGCGCGATGCTCGTGCTGTCGGCCGACGGCACCTCTGTGACGAGGAAATGGGTGGATGCCACGCTGGACTGCCATCACGGCGGTGTGGTCCTCGTAGATGGGCACATTTACGGGGCGAACTGGAAGGACAACGGCGACGGCTCGTGGTGCTGCCTGGAATGGGACACCGGCAAGGTGATGTATGAGACGCACTGGAACTGCAAGGGCTCGATAACCTATGCCGACGGGATGCTCTATTGCTATGAAGAAAAGAGCGGCAATGTGGCCCTCGTCAAAGTGACCCCCAAAGGGTTTGATGTGGTCAGCTCATTTGAGGTCAAGCAAGGTGACGGGAAGCACTGGGCTTACCCGGTGGTGTGCGGCGGCCGACTGTATATTCGGCATGGCGATGCTCTGATGGCCTACGATATTGCCGGTTGACGGCAGGACTTCCCGATGGCAGAATCGCCCGACATCCTCATATGCCGATGTGCCCATTATCACCGGATTCCCGAAGCGGTTTGCGATCGCATCGTGCAGGGGCTCCGCGAGGCGGGCGCCTCGTATGAGGTGGTCGACGATCTCTGCGGGCTTGCGACAAACACGGGGATGCTGGAGCCATGGGCTCGCAGGGACCGACTCGCCGTGGTGGCGTGTTATCCGCGTGCGGTCCGGTGGCTGTTTCATCGGGCGGGTGTTACATTGCAGATGGATCGTGTGCGGATATTCAACGGGGTCACCGAAGCGGCCGAAGTGATTGTCTCCGCGTTGACAGGCGACGGTTTTGTGCGCGGTGAGCCCTTGCATGCGGAGCGGCAGGGCGAGTGGGTCCCGTGGTTTCCGGTAATCGATTATGACCGCTGTGTCGACTGTAAGCAGTGCCTGAACTTCTGCTTGTTTGGCGTATACGGCCTTTCTGATGAGGGCCGCGTCGAGGTGGTGAATCCGCAGGGCTGCAAAACGAATTGCCCGGCGTGTGCGCGGGTGTGCCCCGAGCGGGCGATTATCTTCCCGAAATATGAGAAAAGTCCTATCAACGGCGACGAAGTCAACGAGAATGCCCCCGAGGAAGATCGCTCCGAGTTGGAGGCCCTTCTGGGCGGGGAGGTTCATGATATCATAAGGGAGCGCACGGCCCGCAAACGCTTTGCCCGCAAAGCGGACGGCGCTGACGCATTATCGTCGCAGCAGAAACGTGACCGGCTTTCCAGACTGCAGGAGGAACTCGACATACCGCAGGACGTGCTGGATGCGCTTTCGGGGCCTGCGAAACAAAAGGATAAGGCGAAGGGGGCCAAAGATTGTCCTAACGCGGAGTTCTGCGAGGGTGACTGTCAGAAGCGGGAGGATGATGAATAACGTGAACCGTCGCGAACCGGCACCGGTTGTTGTCCTGGTTGCCGACAGGACCCTCAGTGCGGACTACAGGGTGCTGTTCGAGGGCATCTTTGCGACCATGCAAACGACACAGGTGCCGGAGGCGGTGATGCGACATTTCGTGTCGCGGCCTGTGAAGACAGATACTTTGGGCCGGGCGCGGACGGCGCCCCTGGGTCTGCGGCGTGTGGAGTCGGCGCTCCTGGAACATGGCGGCCTGGGCGCGGGCGAGATTGTCTGTACGACGCCCGATGCGCTGGATCGCGTATTAGGCCCCTCGGTCAAGGTGGTGGCCGTCAGTTCGAGCGATCCGCTCGGGCAGGGGATGAGCAACACGACGACCAAAAACTTTTGGAAGGGCGAGCTTTACACGCGGTACTGGACGAGAGATGTGCTTCGCCGGATCGGCGAGGCCAAGCGGCGGTATGGCTTCAAGGTGGTCGGCGGCGGGGCGGGCGCGTGGCAGTGGGACCGCTATGCCGACGCGACGGCGGCCGAATGCATCGACGTGGTCTTCGAGGGGTACTTCGAGTCGCAAGGGCCGCAACTGGTTAAGGACCTGATTGAAGGGCATCCACGCGAGCGTGTGGTACGGGAGGCGGGGACGTGCCTCCAAAGTATCCGGCCGATCCGCGGCGCGTCGCTGCTGGGTATTATCGAGTTGTCTCGCGGATGCGGGCGCGGCTGCAAATTCTGCACGATGGCCGACAGGAAGATGGCACACCTGCCCGTGGAGACGATCTGTGCGGACCTTGAAACCAATGTCGCCGCGGGGGTGCGTTCGGTGGTCAGCGGCAGCGAGGATTTTTTCCGATACGGCGCAGAGGGCGTCAAGCCCGAGTTCAAAAAGCTCCACGGGCTTCTCGAACGGATGCGCGAAATCAAAGGTCTGTCGTTTATGCAGATCGATCATGCAAACATCTCGTCGGCGGCACAAATGACGGACGAAGAGCTTTGTGAGGTCCGCCAACTGCTGAACTGGGAGGAACGTTCGGATTACCTGTGGGTCAACATGGGCGTGGAAAGCGCCAACGGGCATCTGGTGGCGCAGAGCTCGCCGGGCAAGCTCGCGCCGTTTCGGCCGGAGGACTGGGAAGACCTCGTGCGGCAGACGGTGGAGCGCATGGGGCGCAACGGCTTTTTCTCGGTGGTGAGTCTGATCCTCGGTCTGCCGGGCGAAACGCCGAACGACGTGGAGCGGACGCTGAAGTTGGTGCATTTTCTGGAAGATCAGAAGGCCGTGGTTTTTCCCGTGTTCTACGAGCCTTTGCTGGCCGAGCAGATCAAGAACAACCTCGGGTTTACGGTCGACAAGATGCGGGCCGACCATCTTGAGCTTTACAGCCGGTGTTATGAAATAAATTTCCGCAAAGTCCCGTTATTATTCTGGGACAACCAGCGGGCGGGCGGTGTGTCGTGGTTCAAGCGGACGGCCATGCAGCTTCTGGGGAAGACCGAGGTGTATTCGTGGCGAAAGACCTTCCGAAAGGTCGGCAGGCAAATTGCGCAGCGCAAGACAGCGGTGGAGATGGGATGATGGCAGATTTGGGAACGCAAACAAGATCGTTCAGGCCGCCGCAGGACAACGTTCCGAAGACGAAAAAGGAGCGGGAAGCACTGCTGGAGGCCGTCGGCCGGTACGTTGAGGAGCACAAGCCGGTCCCGCCGCTCTCATTGGGGGAGTTGCGCCGCCATGCCGGGGAGGTGATCCGGTCGACAGGAGCGGATGACAAATACACTGATTTCGCAGCGGTGTTAGTGAGTAATGCCGCCTGGTGGCCGGTGGTGGCGGGCATCCCATATCACAAACGACTTCTGCTGTTGCCCAAGTGCCTCCGCAACAAGGACCTTTGCCCGGCGGAGTTTGACGAAATCGGGCTGCTGTGCGAGCACTGCGGCAACTGTCTCAACGACGAACTCAAGCGGCAGGCCGAGCAGTTGGGCTATGCGGTGCTCATCGCGGAGGGCTCGCCGATCGTGATGTCGCTGGTCAAGACCGGCAAGGTCGATGCGATAATCGGCGTGAGCTGTTTGTCGGTTCTCGAAAACGTCTTTCCGTACATGGATGCCGGAGCGGTGCCGGGCATTGCGATTCCTTTGCTGTACGATGGCTGCTGCAATACCGGTGTGGACGTGGATTGGGTGTGGGAGGTCATCTACCGCACGGCCGAGAAAGAGGCCCGTCGACTGAATCTCGAAGCGCTGCGGAGCGAGGTGGAGACATGGTTTAATCAGGATGCGGTGGGGCGGCTGATCGGCGGCGAACTGAGCGAAGTCGAGAAACTGGGGGCCGACTGGCTTGCAGGCGAAGGCAAGCGATGGCGGCCGTTCCTGACAGCGGCGGTATACGAAGCGCTGACGGCCGACGGCAGTAAGCTTCCGCAGGCGCTGCAGCAGGCGGCGGTCGCGGTGGAGTGCTTTCACAAAGCGTCGCTCATCCATGATGACATCGAGGACGGTGACGACCTGCGTTACGGGCGCAAGACCGTGCATGCCCAATGCGGCGTGCCGATTGCCCTGAATGTCGGCGATTACCTGTTAGGCGAGGGGTATCGGCTGCTCGCCGAACTGGCATTGCCCGATGCGTGCAGGGCGCGTTGCGTTCAGGTTGCCGCGCAGGGGCACCGCAGCCTGTGCCTCGGGCAGGGCAAGGAGTTGGCGTGGGTCCGCAGGCCTCAGCCGCTGTCCGTTGACGAGGTGATCGACATTTTCCGTAAAAAGACGTCGCCGGCGTTCGAGGTGGCGCTGAAGTTGGGGGCGATCGTGGCGGGGCGCGACGCGGAACTTGCCGAGGTGCTTGAAACGTACAGCGAGGCCCTCGGGATCGCGTATCAAATTCGGGACGATCTCGAAGAGTTCGAGACGGGCGACGGGTTGCGGCATGTCAAGGCCATGAAACCTTCGCTGCTGCTGGCCATGGCGTTGGAGAAGGCCGAAGGTCCGCAGAAGGAACTCTTGAAATCGGTGTGGGATTGTTCGGTGGAGATCGAAGGCGTTTACGCGGACGTTCTGCGGATATTCGATGAATGCGCCGTGCCGCGTGCGGCGTTCAACTTGATGGAGTTGTACAAGTCGCGGGCGCTGAGCTGCCTTGGGCAGTTGACCAGCGGCGATCTGAAGGCTCTCTTGCGGCGGGTGATCAGTAAGATATTCAACGAGATTGATTTGATGGGTTGCTGTAATGACTATCAGGCACGACATGCTGGCCGCCGCCGCCCGGGCGAAACACCTGCTGAATGAATCGGTCATGGATGTCATTGCGTTTGCCTCGGGGCAAATGAATCCGGACGGGGGGTTCAAGGGACGCGCAGAGGCAAGTGATTTATACTATACGGTTTTTGGGATTGAAACGCTTGTGGCGCTCGGCGCCGGAAACAGAGTCGCCCCGGCTGTCGATTACCTGCGGCAGTATGCTGACGGCCGGGTGCTGGACCTCATCGGGCTTGCCTGCCTGGCGCGGTGTCGTGCCAATGTAATCGATATGGCGACGGAGGCGGTGTTCAATAAGGAGCTCGGCCGGCGCCTGGAATTATACCGCTGTCGCGACGGCGGCTACGGCAATGTGATGGGGGCCGAATGCGGCACATGTTACGGCTGCTTTCTTGCCCTTGGCGCGTACCAGGATTTAGGATTAACCCTGCCGAACCCGGAGGGGCTGATCACGTGCATTCATTCGCTGCAACGGCCGGACGGGGCGTATGCAAACGACGCTGCGATTCAGACGGGCTCTGCGCCGGCGACGGCCGCGGCCGTGACGGCGCTGCACTATCTTGGACAACCCCCGGCGGCGGCATCGGCCCAGTGGCTGTTGGCGAGAAGCCGGGCGACGGGCGGATTTCTGGCGACGCCAACGGCGCCCATTCCCGACCTGCTCTCGACGGCGACGGCGATTCACGCGCTGGCGCTGACGGGCGCTGCGCTGGAAAGCGTGAGGCGTCCCACGCTGGAATTCATCGACAGTCTTTGGAGCACCGACGGGGCGTTTGCGGGTAACTGGCTGGACGAGACGCTCGACTGCGAGTACACATATTATGCGCTGCTGGCGCTGGGCCATTTGGGTGGGGAGTAATGGATATTGACCGTACACGTCTTGCCGCGGCCGCGACCGGCCTGAAGGATCGGCTGATGGCGCTGCGCACGGAGGAGGGGTCCTGGCGGGGGACGCTTTCAAGCAGTGCGCTGTCCACCGCGACGGCGGTGTTTGCATTGTCGCGCGTTGATCCGCAAGGGCATAGGCCGCTAATTGCGCGGGGTCTTGACTGGCTGGCGAGCCATCAGAACGCCGACGGCGGCTGGGGCGATACCGTCGCCAGCGAAAGCAACATCAGCACGACTCTGCTTTGCTGGGCAGCCTTCACAGCGGGCGAGTCGCAACCCACATTCGAGTCGTCCATAGAGCGAGCCGAGCAGTGGCTGAGCGGATATGCAGGCAGCCTGGAGGCGGAGGCGCTGGTGCAGGCCGTCTACGACAACTACGGCAAAGATCGAACATTTTCTGTCCCCATTCTGACCATGTGCGCACTTGCAGGGCGACTGGGGAACGACCCGTGGCGTTTTGTAACGCCGCTGCCTTTTGAGTTGGCGGCTTTGCCCCACGAGCTGTTCAAGTGGCTCAATCTCAGCGTGGTGAGCTATGCGCTGCCGGCGCTGATCGCGATGGGCCAGGCAAGCTTTCACAACCGTCCGCCGCGCAACCGGTTTGTGCGGTGGATTCGCGGCGGGGCGCGCAAACGGACGCTGCAAGTCCTGGCCGGCATTCAACCGGCTAACGGCGGGTTTCTGGAGGCGGCGCCGCTGACGAGTTTTGTAGTAATGAGCCTCGCCGCGGCAGGATGTGTTGATCATCCTCTTGTTGGCACGAGTGTGGATTTTCTTGTCAGGCGGGTGCGGCCCGACGGAAGCTGGCCCATCGACACCGATCTGGCGACATGGGTGACGACGCTCTCGGTCAAGGCCCTGGCGCAGGGGCGCGACTATCCTGCACTACTCTCACCCAAGGTGCGTTCGCGGCTGTTGCTATGGCTTCTCGGCCAGCAGTGTCGTTCGCGCCATCCGTACACGCATGCGGCGCCGGGCGGCTGGGCCTGGACGGACCTGCCCGGGGCGGTGCCGGACGCCGACGATACGGCGGGGGCGCTGCTGGCGATACACCACTTGGCGGGACCGGCGGATGAGGTGACAGGCGAGGCGTTTGCGGGCGTTAAGTGGCTGCTGGATCTGCAGAACCGTGACGGCGGCATGCCGACCTTCTGCAAAGGGTGGGGCCGGCTGCCGTTCGACCGCAGTGCGGCCGACCTGACGGCGCATGCGCTGGCGGCCTGGAGCGTGTGGGCCGATGAACTGCCCGGCCCGGCAATGAAGCGGACGGAAAGGGCGATGCGTCGGGCGATCCGATTCCTTATGAGAAATCAGTCGCCGCAGGGCACGTGGCTTGCGTTATGGTTCGGCAATGAAAGGAGCCCGGGCAAGGAAAACCCGGTATATTGTACGGCACGTGTTCTGCTGGGTCTCAATCGTGCGCAGCTTCAACTGTTGGCGCCCGCAACGGCCCACATCGGCAGGGCGGTTGAGTGGCTGCTCGAGGCGCAGGGCGATACGGGCGGCTGGGGCGGCGACCGCGGCGTGCTTGCGTCCATTGAAGAAACGGCGGTTGCCGCCGATGCCCTTGCATCGCTCCTGCTGCGGGTCCGGCACGATGCCGCATTTGCCGCGGTTATGGATTTGCCGATTGCGCCGATGGAGGCGGCGGTCGGCCGGGCGGGGACATGGCTGGTGGAGCATCTGGCGGACGTCCATGAAATACCGGAGGCGCCCATCGGTCTGTATTTTGCAAGGTTGTGGTATTTCGAGAAGCTCTACCCGATCATCTTCGCAACTTCGGCGCTGCAGAAGATCGAGACCTTGTGCGGAATCGACTACGAAGTTGCTTAGAATGACAGCCCCAGTGATGGGGGAGCCGCAGCAAAGAACTATTCGGCGGCAGCCACTGTCTGCCACATGCCGTCCGGCTTGACCTGCAGCACGCCCGCGTCCCGGTAGAACTCCAGCAGGGCGATGTTGTAATCCACCAGTGCGTCGGTTGCGTCATTCTGTGCCCTGAAGAGGTCTTTTTGAGCATCCAGCACGTCTCGCACCGATGCCCGCCGATTTTGTGCGCTGCTGTACTGCAACAGGAGAAAAGTGTTGTCCACCCGTTGCTGGGCCAGGGTCGTAGCATGAGACTGGACCAGATAGCGCTCTCGCGCCTCCTTGAGCTTGCGGTAGGCCTGACGGACAGCTAATACAACCTGGTCGGTGGCTTCTTCATGGGCCCGGCGCTGCTGGATCAGTGCGATGAGGGCCTTTCGATAAGCTGTTTTTTCGGCCATGCGGTCGAGCGGCAGATCGAGTTTAGCGCTGAGCATATATCTGTCTTCGGCATCCCGCAGTTGCCCGGAGCCGGCTCCGAAGTGCATCTGATCGGAGAAATTCGGACGGGCGACGCCGATCAAATCCAACTGGGCCCGGAGGCCGTCCTCGGCAACGGTCACTTTGCGCTCCGTGTCGATCACCATGTCTGCGACGTTGGCCAGGTCCAGTCGCGTCCGCAATGCGGTGCTGATCGCATCCTCCTCATTGAAGTTGACCGTGGGGACGCCGTGTGCCACCAACGCGGTTAACTCGGCCGTGTCCAGCGCCATTGCCGTCGCCGTGGGCAGGCCAAGCGTGATTTTGAACAGATCCAGCGCCTTCTCGTATTCGTTTCTTGCCTGGACATACAGGTCCAGGGCCAGCAGCCTGTCCTGATGCGCCTGCTGCAGTTCGTGCCTGGGCAGTTTGCCCGCCTCGTTGAGCGGGGCCATGCGTTCATAGAAAGTGCCAAGAACGCGATAATTGGCTTCGGCGTTCTCCATAATGTTGTACAGTTCCAGCAGCCTGTAGTACTGGCTGATGACGTCGACAACAAAGGTCTTTCGGAACCTGTTGAATATGCGAATCTGGTAGAGCGTATCGCGTTCGGCCTGTGTCAGTTGCTCAAGGGCGATGGCCCGGCCGCTGCCGCGGAGCAGAGGCACCCGGACCGCTGCGGTGAGGATGGACGTCATGCCGCTGCGGACGTCCCCTGAGAGAATGTCAATCCAGCCGAGCGCCACTTGCGTGCTGATCATGCCTCCGGTGGCCAGCAATTGTTGAAACCCGAACGCCGCTTCACCGCCGATGGCCCCGTCTTCACCGTCGCGGATGGCATCGATACTGCCCAGAGCAAACAGGTTGGGTTCGTAGCTGTGACGGATCAGCCGCAGGTCCAGCGCCTTGAGGTATATCGCTTCCTTTTCGGTCTGGTACGGGCGGTTGTGTGCGGTGGCCAGCGCGACGGCTTCGGCGATGTTAAGAGTTCCGGACTTGGGAACGGCTTTTTCAACACGCAGTGCATTAGCGGATGCCTCGGTATCGCTGATCCTGTAATTGGTTCGGATGCCGAATTTCTCGTCCCATTTCTTGTCGACGATGCCGTAGACGTCTTCGTCGGCCTCGCTCTTGACCTTTTCCGGCTCCAGCGCACAGCCGCCGACTACGCACAGGCCCGTCAGGCCCAAGGCGCCCAGGCAAAGTACAATGCTGATGTAAATGTTACGAATCATTTACGTGATACCCGCCCCCGTACGTTTTTCGACAAATCGCGACGGCATTTCATCACCCGGCCGCCTATAACAGTTTGATGCCCACCTTCTCATTGGGCCTGATTTTCAAGCCCGGCGGCACGGCGACCTCAAACGGCAATCCGTATTCCGGCACTTTGGGATCGAACCACAACTCCATGGGCAGCGGCAGGAACGCCGGTCCAACGCCGGTGATTTGGCTCATGGCGATCTGGCCGCCGTGGCCGCGCCGGACGATCTTTACCTGCCTGCCCTCTCGAAGTTGTGCCGCCTGTTCCTCTTTGACCCATGCCATCACGGAGTCGGCGGTGGGTCTGGCGATGGACAATATGGGTTCGCCCAGCAAAACAGTATCTCCGCTTCGCCTGAGAATCTGACTGACGACGCCGTCAAACGGCGCCATTAGAGGCAGGGCCACGCGCTGGGTCATCTGTTCGAGCAGCAGTTCGTCGATTTTCTTGTACTGCACGTTGATGGCGGTGCGAATGGGATTGAGCGTCAGGCCCAGAGACGGCATGAGGGCTTCTTTGCTTTCGAGTTTCGCCAGGCGTACGGCGGCTTCGGCGGCATTCTTTTTCGCCTGAGCGAGGAGTCGCTCATTTTCCGCGATCTTCCTGGCCAGAAAATTGTACTGGGTCTCGGCCTTCTGCAGTTCATAGGCTTCCACAGCCTCTTTGGCCAAAAGATCCTTGACGATTCGCACTTCCAGTTCGAGGTCTTTGAGCATAATGCGGTCGGGCTCGATAACCGTCTCGATTTCCAGGACCGCCAGGCGAGCCCGTTCGACGTCGACGGACATCCGCCGGAGGGCCTCGGTGTGGTCCTGCTCGTGTTCGGCCACCTGCATTCGCAGTGATTCCTCGGCTGCGTTGAGTTCGGCTTTGAGGCGGGCGATCTCCAGTTCAATAGTGGCTTTTTCGGCTTCCAGTTCGCTTTGCAGCATTTCATTGTCGAGAACGGTGTTGATTACGACCAGTACTTCGCCGGCCTTGACATGCTCGAATAATTTGACGGGAAGGGTCTTGACGCGCCCGTGGCTCGTGGCCGCGACATTGTAGACTTCGCCGAGGGCGAGCCCGACCACCTCGCATCGCTCCGCACGATAGACAAACAAGGCACCCACACCGGCAACGGCCGTGATCCAGATCAGAGCCGGAACCAGGTGAAGACTCAGGCGGCCTTGCCGTGACGTCGTGATCTTTGGTCTTTTCATTCTTAACTACACCTCCAACAACTGCTCCTGCATCGTCAGGCTGATGTTCTTGACCCCCTGGATACTCTGCAGTTCCGAGAGCATCTGTTCATTACGACTGGCATTGCGGATCATCACCTGGTAGGCATATTCCACGTCGGGATTTCCGAAGTCGCCGTCCTGGGTTGAAATCAGCGTAAAGGTGCGGCAGAATCGCCGCAGCACTTGCGGTATGGCATGCTGGGGACCAATGTGTCCGGTCAGGCTGAACCGAAGGAATCCGTTGTGGGCCTTGTGCTTGCCGAAATCCGTAAGATACAAATACACGATAACCAGACTGAGCACGATGGTTCCCAGGATGGCGATGGTGTAGCGCTGTGAGCCGGCGGCCATGCCGATGACCAGGGCACAGAATATGAACGCGATGTCGCGCGTGTCCTTGATCATGTTTCGAAACCGGACGATCGACAAGGCGCCCATGAGTCCGACGGCCGTCACAAAGCTTCCGGCGATCGTCGACATCACCATGGCGATCACAACAGTGATCAGGATGAGCGACTGCACAAACGACTTGGAATAAGACAGGCCGCTGTGCGTGAAATAATATACCCACGCCAGAGCCTGGCCCAACACAAAGGCCAGCAGCAGTGAGAGCAGCACCGTATCCGGCGTGTACAGACTGCCTGACGTATTACCATCGAGCAATTGCCAGAGTCTATCCATCTAAGTATCCCGCCAATTGAGGTGCACCCATACCAAACGCCTGGGGTGCACAAAACCCCGCAGCACAAGACAATCTTACCGAAGAGGCATACTTGGACATGGACGTCTGCTTAAGGTCAAAAACTCTGACCATCCTGTTGAGCCATGCCGGATAGTTTGCCGTGAATTTGACTTCGAGCACAACGAAGCCCAGACGGGCGTCCTGCCATCCCGTGCCGTTCAGTTTGACGATTGGCTCCCGTGTAACATTGTAGCATAACTGGCGGTCGAACGTGATCCGGACACGGTTGTCTGAATCGCCCTCATAAGCTTCACGCATGTAACGAACGAGCACCAGCGGCCGTGCTTGAAGATAATTAACGTACAGCAAAAACTGTTTCAGAGCTTTTTCATCTGTCTTATAGCCCGCAGGGATTCTCGCAGTTTGGAGAATGCGGGCGATGTCCTCGTGTTGTACCCTGGCGCGGCTTTTCAGGATAACGTTCGAAACCCTTCGCTTAACCTCGAAAAAGCAAGGTGATTGCGGATTGTCGCTGTATCCGCGGACCCGCAGTTTGAATCGGTTCTTCTTGCCTTCGAGTGTCTCCCGGGCGAGTTGAAAACCGTCAGAATCAAGGTAAAGACTGGTAATCGGGTATTCGCCGCGGGGCCTCAGTTTGGCGTAGCGGTCTGGCTCCAGATAGGCTCGAACATACTCGGCGATGGCGCGGGCCTTCGACTCACTGATGCGGTACTTAAGCTCATAGCGGCAGGCCAGCATGGTGTCTTTGGCCTTGGGCTGAGCTCTTGCGCCGGAGGCGGCGGCGCTCTTCTGGGGATGCAACGGCACCACGCTCGGACTGCTGCCGGGGTGCGTCGCCGGACGCTGCGCGACCGCCTCAATCGCCTGCTGTTCTAACGGATTTTTAGAATCATCACCTGTCATGTCCTAAGACCTTGAAAGGCCGCCTGGAATCCATTTTTCGGAGTGCTTTGCGACCTTGCCATCACGTGCCACTTGTCAGGTATTCGTTCGCGTTGCCTTACACGAACGATCCGACAGTAAAGAGCCTTTCTATGCCCGGATCGTTACACTTTTTCTTGGTGCTTTGCCCCTTTGGCGATGCCAGGCGGGTCGTCCAGTCTTCACCCGGGATTCCTCACGCGCTACCCATATTATATCGCGCCTATTGCCGAATTGCCAGTCATTTCCGGGTTACTAACGAATACCCCCCAGCGAAATATTCAAACCTGAATGCTGGACTTATTATAGCATGAAGGATGAACTTTGTCAAGTCAGTTTGGGAAGACTTGGCAGGTCTGGCGGTCTGCGTCCCGCGGAAGCCGTAAATGGCAATATCAGCCTGTTTTCAGCGGCAGGATACCGGGCGTGCGACCCTTGCAGGGAGGCGATTTTTGCAGTTCGGGTCCACAGTCCGTATTGTTGACGCATTTTGTCGAGGCAATTGCCCGTTTTGCGCCGATCAGGAGTGTTGGGCAGCCGGATCGGTGCGCTACCTGTAAAGGGGCAAGCAGTGAGGCCTTTGAAAGGGCAGACAGATGACAACTGGAAAAAGGGAGAACCTGAACCGCGAGGTCGAGATATTCCTCAAGGGGGGATTTTCTCCACGTTATGACGAAGCCAGGCTGGCTTTTAAATCCAGCACTTTGTGGCAAAAATTTCGTGAGTTGGGCACCGAAGTGTGGCTGGATACCGGCAGTATCCAGGATGCCGAAGCATTGTGGACTCGCGAATTCTCGGCCTTGACGACAAACAATACGCTCCTGAACCGGGAAATTCAAACGGGATGTTATGATTCGGTGATTCCGGAAATGGAGGAGCTTCTCGAGCTGCACGGCGACCTCAACGAAAAGGAAAAGCGGCTGGAATTCGCCTTTATGTTGAACGCGTGGCATGCGATGCGGCTGGTTGAACGGTTCGAGGCCTATGTTTCGGTGGAAGAGCATACCGATTTGGCCAACGATGTCACCGGCGCGGTCGCGTACGCGCGGCGGTATCATCGGCTCTGCCCGGAGCGATTCATAATAAAGATGCCGTTTACGCCGGCCGGACTGCTTGCGACGCGACTTGCGTCGAACGAAGGACTGCCGATCAACCATACGCTGGGTTTTTCGGCGAGGCAGAACTACGTGGTCGTGCGCATCGCCCGTCCGGCATTTGTGAACGTATTCCTGGGGAGACTGAACAGTTTCATATCTGCCAACGGACTCGGCAGCGGCCGGTTTGTCGGGGAGAAAGCGACGCTGGCTTCGCAGGCGGCGGTGGGCCAGATTCGCACGCGATACGGCGTGTACACGCGACAAATCGGCGCCAGCCTGCGGAATGGACAGCAGATCGCCGACCTGGCGGGTCTGGATGTTTTGACGATGCCGCCGAAGGCCGCTCAGGAGTTCATCGCGAGCAGCCCGCGGATGGAGGATATCGGCGACCGAACAGGCCGGGAATACATTGCCGAGGTGGACGACCATGTCGACACAGCAAGCATACGGCTCGATACGCTGTGGGACATCCAGCCGGAACTGATTGCGTGCGTCGATGCGCTGGAAAGAGAGAATCTCGACACTTTCGGGCCGGACGACCTGGTCGACTTCTTTGACGCGCACGGCTGCGGCGACGTGTTCGTACGGTGGAGTGATGAGGAGCGGGCGATCAGCGCCGCCGAAGGCAAGATCCCGAAGTTGTCAAACTGGCATGACAAACTGGCGGACGGCACGATCGCCCTCGACAGCCTCATGAACCTGGCGGGGCTTACCAGCTTTGCCACGGATCAGAAAGCAATGGATAAGCGTGTCGGCGAGGTACTGGCGACCCAGCCGGCGCACCACATCTGATCGACGACGGCGTTTGCCCCGAAGGGCGAAACAGGTCGTAAAGCGAAGATGCGGGATTTTTCATGACTTTCTGTCTTAGATTAAGTATAAGTTCTTTTTCAGCCTGACAGACGGTGGGGCGTCCCCGGCGGATCGCAGTTAAGCGAACGGCGGGTCAAGACGACATAAGAGTGATGGAAAAAAGGGCTTTTTGCAAGTCCTTGTTATGAATAAGCTTAGTTGCGGTCTACAATTTTCAGTTCTTACGGCCGCGGCATGTTTTTCCCAAGAGGACAAAAAGTGTTTACGTCGAAAGAAATTCGAAGCACGTTTATCGAGTTTTTCCAGGAGCGGGGGCATACCTTCGTTCCCAGCGCCAGTGTCGTTCCGGTTGGGGACGAAACACTGCTGTTCACAAATGCGGGGATGAACCAGTTTAAAGATATCTTCCTGGGGCTTCGCAGTCCGGCATGGCCGCGGGCGGCCAACAGCCAGAAATGTATCCGCGTCAGCGGCAAGCACAACGACCTCGAAGAAGTCGGGATGGACACCTATCATCATACTTTTTTCGAGATGCTGGGCAACTGGTCGTTCAACGACTATTTCAAGGCCGAGGCCATCGAATGGGCGTGGGACCTTCTGACCAGGGTCTATGGCATCGACCCCGGCAAGCTGTGGACGACGGTCTTCGAAGGCAACGAAGCTGAAGGCAGCCCGCCCGACCACGAGGCCGCCGAATTGTGGATTAAGATTGCTGGTATACCGAAGGAGCGCGTGGGGTACTACGGCAGGAAAGACAATTTTTGGGAGATGGGGGGGACAGGTCCATGCGGTCCGTGCAGCGAGATTCATATCGACCTTGGCCCTGATCGCTGCGATATGCAGCACGTCAAGGGGCACAAATGCGCGGTGAACAGCGGCTGTGCGCGATTCATCGAATTGTGGAACCTTGTGTTTATCCAGTTCAATCGTCAGGCGGATGGTACCTTGGAAAAGCTTGGGGCCCGGTACATAGATACGGGCGCCGGGCTGGAGCGGATAACCGCCGTGCTGCAGGACAAAAAGAGCAATTACGACACCGACCTGTTTATGCCGATCATCAGCGCGATTTCCGACCTGACGGGACATCCATACACCTCGCAACTCGACAGCAGGACGGACAGCGCGTTTCGCGTCATCGCCGACCATCTCCGTTCGCTGACGTTTTCGATTGCCGACGGCGTGACGCCTTCCAATGACGGACGGGGTTACGTCATGCGTCGGATACTCAGGCGGGCGGCGCGTTTCGGCCGCGTACTGGATGCTCATGAGCCGTTCATGTATAAGCTGGTCGACGTGGTCGCCAGGACGATGGGCGATGCGTTCGGCGAGGTGCGGGAGAGGGCCGATCTGGTGAGGACGGTCATTGAGGCCGAAGAAGCCAGCTTTGGCCGCACGCTGGACAGGGGTCTTGAGATATTCTCCAGGGCCGCCGAGAGAGCCGAGGCTTCAGGTCAGGGGATCGTTTGCGGCGAGGATGCGTTCAGCCTTTACGACACGTATGGATTTCCGCTGGATCTGACGGAATTGATGGCCCGCGAACGAGGGCTGAAGGTGGACGTGGAGACGTTCGACAAACTAATGGGCGAGCAGCGTGCGCGTGCGCGGGCTGCGCAGAAGGGCGTATCGATGGCTGCGGGCCTCAGCGGCGTGGCCCTGCCGGCGACCGACGATTCCTTTAAGTACGAGGGTAATACGAGTGCCGCCAAGGTGATCGGCTGGATTGATGCCGAGGGATTCAAGACTCAGGGGGCGATTAACGAACCCGCCGGGGAGGCGGGGCTGGTGCTTGATCGAACATGCTTCTATGCCGAGTCGGGCGGCCAGGTCGGCGACGGCGGCATCATCAAAGGCCCGGCAGGCGAGTTCGTCGTCGAGGGGACGGAGAAGATTGCCGACTGCGTCATACACCGCGGCCGGGTTGCAGCGGGAGTGATCGCAGTTGGAGACCAGGTGAACGCCGCCGTTGACAAGCAGCGGGAATCGACGAAGAAGAATCACACTGCGACACACTTGTTGCAGTGGGCGCTCCAGGAGGTTCTGGGCGATGCGGTCAAGCAGCAGGGATCACTGGTCTGCGCCGATTACCTCCGGTTTGATTTTACGTATCCCAAGGCGCTGACGAGCGAGCAAATGGAGGACGTTCAGCGGCTGGTTCGAGAGAAGATTGCAGAGGATATTCCCGTCACCTGTGCGGTCATGCCGATTGATGCGGCGCGTCAGATCGGGGCCATGGCGCTGTTCACCGAAAAATACGGCAGCGAAGTCCGGGTCGTGGGTATCGGCGCCGAAGGGTCCGGCCCGATCACAGAGGCGTTCAGCCGCGAGTTCTGCGGCGGCACGCACGTCGACGGCACGGGGCAGATCGGCGGATTCGCCATTGTCAGGGAAGAGAGTGTTTCGGCTGGGGTGCGGCGGATCACGGCGCTGACCGGCCGGGGGCTCAACGATTATCTGATGGAGCGAAACAGAGTCGTCGACAGCCTCACGAGCCTTCTCAAGGCGCCGCCAGAACAGATCGTGGACAGGGTCGCCAGGCTTATGGAGGACAATAAGAAGCTGGTCAAAGATCTGAAATCGGCGGCACAGAAGGGCGGAACGGATGTGATGGGGGAGACGGCGAAACTGCTGGAAAAGGCCGAAAGGATCGGCGATACGGCAGTCGTCGTGGGGGCGATTGCGCCGTGTCCCATCGAGCAGGTTCGGCAGGCGGTCGACAGTCTCAAGAAAAAGGCCAAATCGGCGGCGATTGTTCTGGGTATTGCCGAAGCGCCGGACAAGGTCGTGCTGCTGGTGGCTGTAACGGATGATGTGGTCGGCAGGGGAGTCAAGGCCGGGGACATCGTCAGGGACATCGCTCCGATAGTCGGCGGCGGCGGCGGCGGGCGGCCGCAAATGGCTCAGGCCGGCGGAAAGGACGCGTCGAAACTTGATGAGGCGCTAGCGAAGGCGGCGGAATTGATCAAAGGCAAGCTTTCGTGAGAGACAGGCAGGCCGCTTAGACCGAAAACGGAATACCGGTAAGCGGCGTTAGTCCTGACGCCGGATGTTCACGCTTCGGGCATGGGCGTCAAGGCCCTCCGTCATGGCCAGGCGGATGATATCGTCGGCGCTTTCAAGCAGCTTCTGTTTGTCATACTCAATGATGCTCGACGACTTAATGAAATCGTTGCTTGTCAGGGCGCTGAAATGCCGGGTTGTCTGGCGGGTCGGCAGCGTGTGGCTCGGCCCGGCCCAGTAGTCGCCGACGGCAACCGGCGTGTAGGGGCCTACAAAGATGGCGCCTGCGTTTTCGATTCTCGCCAGAACGTTCCGGCTGCGATCGCCGCATTGAATCTGCAGGTGTTCGGGGGCGAAGTTATTGACGAAATCGATTGCCGCCTGCAAATCCGGGACAACGACGATGGCGCTGAATTCCTTTAAGCACGCGACCGTGGCGTCGGCGCGATCAAGTTGTTTGGCCTGTCCTTCCAATTCGCCGAGCACACGTTGCGCCAGTTGCTGCGAATGTGTCACGAGGATTCCGGCGCCCGGGTTGTGTTCGGCCTGGCTGAGCATGTCGGCGGCGACCCATGCGGCATTCGCGGTTTCGTCGGCGAGGATGAGGACGTCGCTCGGGCCGGCGAAGGAATCCATGTCGACGAGACCGAAGACCTCCTTCTTGGCGAGTTGCACGTAGTCATTGCCGGGCCCGACGATCTTGTCGACCTTGGCGATGGTTTGCGTGCCCCACGCAAGCGCGGCGACCGCGTGAGCACCGCCGATCCTGTAGACTTCGTCGATGCCCAACTCACGGCAGACGGCAAGAATAACCGGGTGAATAGTGCCGTTGTGCCGCGGCGGAGAAATGACGGCTATTTCGCTGACGCCTGCGACGATGGCGCAAACGGCCGTCATGATAACCGTGCTGGGCAACGGGGCGCTTGCGCCGGGAATGCACAGTCCCACGCGTTTGAGCGGCGTGTACCGGATGCCCTCGGGCACGTCGCGTCCGCCGATGAAAATAGCCGACTGATACGCCCGGACATTCGCGATGGCCTGCCGAAGCGTCGCCATCAGCGCGTCGTCCAGACCGCGGTGGGCGGCCGTCAGTTCGTCCGGACCGATGCGAAGTTCCTCGCTGGTGAGTCTAACGTGGTCAAAGCGTTCGGTGAACTCGATGACCGCGTCGTTGCCCCGTCGGGCGACTTCCTCGACGATGTCGCGGACCTGCCGGGCGACATCGCCGCGGTTGCGCAGAAAGCCGCTCATGGCATGACCCTCCATGAGCCGCTGCATTTTTTCGGCTGAACCGGGTTCTGAATGTGTGATCAGTATATCGTCAAGCATGTTACTCTGAGCCCGGTTTCCAGGCAGTTTCAGCAGCTCCTCATACGGGGGCTACCGTGCGAAATTGCCGTGCGAATAGGTCCGCACCGCCCGTTGAATCAGCATGTAAGACTTGCCGCCCGAGGTCGTCACGATGCCCGAGACTCGGAACCGCTGGCGCACCACAGGCGTTTCAACAAGGCTCTTCTCCGTGAATTCGAGAGCCTCACAGGGCAATAGCGTAAATTTCAGATCCTCGACGTTTCTCCCGAGGCCATCGACGGTGAACACCTTCTGATCGTTGTCGATTGTGACGAATCCTATTCGGTCGGCGAGAACAACGTCGCCTTCACTTTCGAGCATGTCTTTGATCTTTTTCAAATCGACGACGCGCTTCCTGTTAAGTTGTTCAAGCACGTCCTCGGGGATGATGTCTTCCCCTGGCTGCTTTACAGTTATCGCCTGCGGCTTGTCCGCACCAGGTTCCGGCTCAACGGGCGCATCATCCGTCATCGGAATGAAATAGGCTGCAAACAAAAAGTTCTTATTGACCAGATTCTCGCTGAGGAATTTGGAGTCCAGCAGGTCTTTATTTCTGGCCTTTCGATTGATGAACTTACGGCCGGGCAATTGATCCATCAGGATGTTGCGATTGGAGTAGCGGGTCACTCTTGCCCAAAGCTTGCCGTTAATCGACGGGTTTTGGCCGGCCGCGGCGATGATCTTGTCGAGCGTGCTGCAGGGCAGCATTTCAATGGCTTCACCCGCAGGGATGGTCGCTGTGCCGTCCGTGATATCGCCCGTTGCGACGAAATACCACGTGCTCTGGTTGGGGTCCTTGCGCACTGCGCCTTCGACACCGCTGTACAGCGTTCCGTCCCTCAGGGGCACGGCAGACCTGGCGGGCGACGTCGTGCCGGATTGGGCCGGGCACAAGCCAAAGCATATGCAGCCGAATACGATTAAGAGCGATATTTTTTTCATAACCCGCTTTCCCTGTCTGTTGTTGGCACAGAGCCATCGAAAAGACCGACCGCCTGCGAGGGCGTCGCGGCTGCTGTGATATGCCGGATGCTTTTCGGATCGGCCTTTTGCATCAGGCCGATCAAATCCTTCCAGAACTCGCCGACTATTATAATCGGCTTGCTGGCGGAGGCAAATCGTTTGTTTTTAAGTTCCCAGACCTCCGCAAGTTCGAGCAGGGTCCCCGTGCCCCCGGGCAGGACAAAATAGGCGCTGCCGAGTTCCACAAGGGTCCTGAGCCGTTCTTCGAGCGAATGGGTCTGGATTTCCTGCGTAACATACTCGTTGGGTCCGGCCCGGCGAAACGCCGCGCAGGTGACGCCGATCACGTCTCCGCCCGCCTTGTGGGCGCCCCTGGCGGCCGCTAACATCGTGCCGCCGTAACCCCCATTGGCGATCGTGCAATCCCGCGACGCCAGCAGAAAACCCAATTCGACCGCCTGCTCGAAAACGCCGTCGCCTTCGACGGCGCTGCCGCCGCCAAAAATTGTGACCACTCTCTTCTTGCTCATCCGTGCAGCGCTTTTTTGCGGGTATAATTCAGGAGTCCGGCCGCCAGCAGGATCTCCCTGTCGCGGGTCGACAGATCGAGTCTGCACGCGAACTCGAATCCGGCGGTTGTGTCCGAAACGGTCACACGGTCGCCGCCGCGTATACTATCAAGCAGGTTGTCGATATGTAGCTGGTCTTCAGGTTGTATACGGTCATAGTCCCGGCCATCGACGAACTCCAGCGGCACAATGGCAAAATTTATGAGATTGGCTTTGTGGATGCGTTCAATGCTCCTGGCGATGACAGCACGGACGCCCAGGTACATCGGGCACAGGGCGGCGTGCTCGCGGCTGGAGCCTTGGCCATAGCTGAGGCCCGCCACGACAACCGCACCGATGCCGTCGGCTTTCAGTTCGAGGCACCGCTGGGCGAAGGTGGGCTGGTCGGGCTTGTTGAAGCAGTTGAACACGACCTTGGCGTATTCCGGCACATTGGAGCGGTATTTCAGGAAAGGACCGGCCGGCATGATATGGTCCGTCGTGATCTTGTCGCCGCATTTGAGAAGCACCTTGCCGGCGAGCGACGTCGGCAGGGGGTTTGGCGATTCAGGAACCACAATGGTCGGACCCCTGAGCACCTGGGCCTTGCTGGCCTCCGCGGCATCTATGGGCTCCTCGATCATGCTGTCGTCGACAAGAAACGTCGTGGGCAGTTTGGGGTGGGGGTGTTTGATGCCGAGCAGCTCACGCAGCGAGCGGGGGTCGGTGATTTCACCCATGATCGCTGAAGCGACCGCCGTCTCCGGACTCACAAGGTAAGCGTTGTCGTCCGGTGTGCCGGTTCGACCGGCGAAATTCCGGTTGAAGGTCCGAAGGGTCACGACACCGTCGGCCGGCGAGAAGCCCTGGCCGATGCATGGGCCGCAACCACTTTCGAGAATGCGGGCGCCGGCGGCGATCAGGTTCGCCAAGGCGTCGGTTTTGGCTAACATTGTCAGGACTTGGCGACTACCCGGAGCGATGGCGAACTCGGTCATCGGGTCGATATGTCGGCCCTTCAGGACTTCAGCGACCGTCATGAGATCCGTGTAGCTCGAATTGGTGCAGCTTCCGACAACGACCTGGCTGGTCTTTTTACCCTGCAATTCAGCTACCGTTTTGATATTCTCCGGGGACGATGGGCACGCTGCCAGCGGCTCCAGTTCCGACAGGTCAATTTCGATGATCCGGTCGTAATCGGCGAACTCGTCGGCACTGAGCGGCTGGCAATCCTCGGCGCGCTGCTGGGCTTTGAGAAAGCGGCTGGTGTTTTCGTCGCTTGGGAAGATGCTGGTTGTGACGCCCAATTCGGCGCCCATATTGGTGATGGTGGCCCGTTGAGGTACGGACAGCGTTTTGACGCCGTCGCCGAAGTACTCAACAACGCAGCCGACATTGCCCTTGGTCGTGAGAATGGAGAGCAGTTTCAGGATGACATCTTTGCTTGCGACCCACTCGGCCAGGCTGCCCGTCAGTTTAACTCCGATGACCTTCGGGCAGGTCAGGTAGAAAGCCCCTCCGCCCATAGCGACCGCCACGTCCAGGCCGCCGGCGCCGATGGCCAGCATACCCAGGGCCCCGCCCGTCGGGGTGTGCGAGTCACTGCCCAGCAGGGTCGCTCCGGGTTTGCCGAAGCGTTCGAGGTGCACCTGGTGACAGATCCCGTTGCCGGCCCGCGAGTGCCAGGCCCCCGCCTTGGTCGCCACTGTCTGCAGATAAAGGTGGTCATTGTGGTTTTCGGGGCCGAATTGGCTCATGTTGTGGTCGACATAGCTGACCGAGACCTGCGTTTGAACCCGCCGCATGCCCATCGACTCGAACAGCAGAAAGGCTGTCGTGCCGGTGGCGTCCTGCGTCAGTGTCTGGTCGATGCGAATGCCGATAGGTTCGCCGGCGATCAGCTTGCCCTCGACGAGGTGCTTTTCCAAAATTTTGTACGTGAGCGTTTTTGCCATAGTGTTGTTATTCCGAAACCAATGTGCCTGTTCAGGCGGTAAGTTTACCACGAAGACAGCACAAGAACAACGGATAATTCACGCGAGATTGTGACCGCCTTAATCACGATTCAAGGCCCGCTTTATTTTCTTAAAATACATCCCTCTCAGTCGTTTGGCAAAGGCCTCAATGTTTCTTATATTTTCATGTCGCCTGCGGATGAACACGTGTTGTACGGCTATGCAGAATATTAAACAGCGAGCATGGAGATTGGTAGATGGCGGGGAACCAGAATAGTCTTGCATTCGATGTGGCGAGTATTGTCTCGAATTCTTACAACGCCCTGAAGGCCTCATTTAGTCATCTTGCCTCGGGCAGTCGCATAGCATCCGCCGCCGACGATGCTGCGGGCATGGCCGTCCGCGAACTCTTGCGCGCCGACATCGCTACCGCCAGGCAGGGTGCAAGCAATGTCAGTAACGGCATCTCCATGCTGCAAACCGCCGAAGGCGCCGCCGGCGTAGTCAACGCCAACCTCGTACGCATGCAGGAGTTAGCGACCCAGGCATCCTCTCCAACCTATTCCACGTCCCAGAAAAGGCTTATGCAGCAGGAATTCGGCCAGCTTGCCGCTGAGAACAGCCGCATCATCAGCGTAACCGAGTTCAACGGTACGCCCCTCTTCGCCGAAGGCAGCCAGATCGACATTGCCCTGGGCGACGGCAATTCGATCAGTTTCACTACTGAGGCCCTCACCATGGGTTTTGCCGACCTCGCCAGCGATCCCCTGGCCGCCGCCAAAACCGTAAGCGCAGCGATCAGCCAAACCAGCAGCTACCGCGGGACGCTGGGCGCGTCCATGCAGCGTCTGGAGTCGGCAAGCGAGGTCCTCTCTGTCCAGGCAGAAAACCTCCTCGCCTCTAAGTCGCGCATATCCGATGCCGATGTGGCGGTCGAGATCGCCGGCATGACGGGCCGGCAGATCCGGACTCAGGTGGCGACGGCTGCACAGGTTCACGCCGGCGCAGTCGCCCAAGTGCTGCAGTTGCTCATCGGCTGAGATCGCTTGCCGCGCCCTTCGGCAGCCGTATTTCAAGGCGATGGTTGTCTCCCTGAATGTTTGCAAAAACAAACATGTGTGTTTCCCTTTAGCAACGCGCGCCCGTTCTTTCTTTTTATCAATGGTTTACGTCAGCTCCCGCGCATCAATCCGTAGATGATAGGGGGTCCGTGTTGAAAAAAAACAACAGATGCGAAAAAGCCCATCCCAGCCTCCCCGGCCATAAGAAATCTCTTGTTCGGTTGTAAATCACGCAAGCGCGGCAGTTTAGGCAGTCTTTGGCATCCGGCATCATCGATTACAGCCTTCCTGGCATAGGTATTGCTAAAACTGGCACTATTCACTTCGTGAGGAAGGTGGTGAATAGTTTAGGAGCCGGTTCGGAGGAGCGGCTCCGCTTTTTTGCGCAACCACCATAAAGGACAGTGTTGATCTGCAAATTGTGATCATTGATTGGTCCATCATAAGGGGCCGCAACGAGGGAATTACAGTAGCAAACCAGGCTGTGGAACGTATAATTGCCCCATGGAAAAGGCTGTTTACCGGATTATCGACGCAAATTTCAACCGCGGCCGTGAGGCGGCGCGGGTTATGGAGGAGTATTGCCGCTTCTTCCTGGATTCGGGGCCATTGACGGCACGCGCTAAGAGACTGCGCCATCAGCTTTGCGGGGCAGTGGCACGGCTGGATGCCGGCAAACTTATGACTGCGCGGGATTCGGCAGGCGATGTGGGTCGGGGGATGCAGGTGGGCGACCAGATGGTTCGCCGCCAGCTCGGCGATGCCCTAATCGCCGCCTGCAAGCGGTTGACGGAGGCTCTGCGGGCTTTAGCGGAAACGACCGCCATTGTTGATGCCGAGGTCGCCGGGGCCTTTGAGGCACTGCGGTTTGAGGCCTATGCGTTGGAAAAGGACATCACTCTCAGCGGCGACGCCCGGCAGCGTTTCGGGGGGGTTCGACTCTACGTCCTGATTACCGCCAGCCCTGAGGACAGTGATTCCCGTGTTCTTGAACTGGCAGCCGAGTGCTCGCTGGGCGGCGCCGATTGCATACAACTGCGGGCTAAGAATATCCCGGATGACCGCGTGTTCCACCTCTCCGGGGGCCTCGTCCGGATTTGTGCCGAGCACAATGTGCTCAGCATCATCAACGACCGGGTTGATATTGCCGTCGCAACGGGGGCCGACGGGGTTCACCTGGGGCAGAATGACCTGCCGCTCGCCGAGGCCCGCAGGCTTCAGACCCGCCCCATGCTTTTCGGGCTGAGCACCCACAGCACCGAACAGTTGGACGCGGCGATCGCAGAAAATCCAGCTTATATTGCCTTAGGACCCGCCTTCGCCACGGCTACGAAGGCCCATGAGCCTTGCGTCGGACCGGCTTACATTCGTCCCGCACTCGGCCTGCTTGGAGAGGCCGGGATCGCTCATGTCGCCATTGGAGGCATCACCCTGGACAACCTCGAAGAGGTGCTTGGCTGGGGTGTTCGTGCAATTGCGGTCTGCTCGGCCGTGACGCATGCGCGGAATACCCGGACCCAGTGCCGCCAGTTTAAAGAGCGGCTCAGGGGCCGATAAGGCTTAGGGCTTTTTACCGTGGTCTGATATGTTGGCGGCTGTATCGCCTGAGGTTTTCGACAAGTTATCCACGCCGCCGACCCGGCCCGGCAGGGCTTAGATGCTTGCTCTCTTGTGGAAAAACTTGGGGCCCTACGTACCGACCGCATGGTATGGTTTGCTGCGTGCTGTCCGATGCATGGCAAGGATACCTTGTTTAGAGGCCCGAATGGGGGATCAAGACCTCAGTGCCCTGCAGGCCGACAGAACTGACCGCCGGAGTCGCTTGGGCATGCAAAGTTGGCAGGCTGTAAGAACGATATCCGGCAACGCAGTTATCCACATTTGTTCCACATGCATATTCAGTCAACATGCGGGCAAAGGCCCCAAATAAGTGTATCCTGAGGCTTCATTATAGCCAAGCCTGCTGCTTGCCAGCGATAGGTAAAAACCTCTATTTTGGAGTAGTCCTTAGGCCCTATAGCCATTGCGCGTTCCCCTCATTTGATTCAAATTTTGTGGGCCTTTTTATGGCTTGTGGACGAAAGAGTGATTATACTGCGGGGTCGGGCCGGCACGAAAGTGCTGCAGAGCTTTTGTCTGACATATTTGGAAGGAGTTTGATTGTGGCACAAGGGCTGATAGCAATCGGGGAAGCGGTTCATGCGTCCATCCCGCGGACGGGTGAAGTCATGAGGGTTCTGGCTGAGCGCGGCGGCGATGCTTACGAAGCCCCCAGCGAGGCGCTTGGCTACGTGAGAGCACTGATCGAAGACCAGGCGAACGAAGGGGCGGCGTACATCGCCGTGAATGTGGACGCCTTTGGAGAGAGCAACCCGGCGGCTGCCGTTGAGATTATGCGCGAGTATGTCAAGCTTGTGCGCAGGTGGGGCAAAGGTGTGCCGGTATGTGTCGACAGCAGTAATGATGATGTTCTCATCGGGGGCCTGAAGGAATGGTACGATACCGACCAGGCGGTTGGTCAGCCCCTGGTCAATTCAATCAAGGTGTACACGGCAGATCGCATGATGCCGGTGAGGCGGGATTATGATTTCTCGTTTGTGGGCCTTTTAATGAGTGAGGGCAAAGCCTCCGGTCCGGGCGGCTCACACACGGTGGACGAGCTCTACGGACTGGCGCGAGAACTCTTCGACAAGGCCGTGCACAAATACGGGTTTGAGCCGTCGGAGATATTCTTCGATTCGACCGTCTTCCCGCTGGCAATCGATATGCCTATGGAACCGGGGGTGCCGGGATATACGTATCGGGCGTTTGAGACGATCCGCCGAATCATGACTGACCCGGACATGAAGGGCGTGCATTGTTCTCTGGGCGTGAGCAATTGCGCACGCGATCTTCCGGCCCGCAAAGTGGGCATCTGTCGGGCTTACGTTCAGAAGGCTATGGAATATGGGCTGGATGCCGGGATCGTTAACGTGGCGCACCATTTTGGCGATAAACCGGCTGATACTGAACTGCTCGAACTCGTGGATGCATTTGCGAAGATGGACGGCTCGGCGGAAAGCGCCGGTGAGGCGATGATGGCGATGGGGCAATTCTGCGCGTCCTGCCGGTAGTACGGCAGTTCAGGCGCCGCCATTGGCGACCGATAAGTAACAAGTACAGGCAGCAGGTACTTGACGTGCTTTCGGCACAGTGATACAAAGATACCAGCGTTTTTAGTACTGTTATAAGTAACCATTTGGGTAATCAAGGAAGGTGCACATGGACGATAATTTTCAGGCGGGCGGACAACCGAATCCGGAACCGGTCGACAGCGGCCAGCCGGCAGTCGCAATTTCACAGGATTCCAAAAATATGGGAATGCTGTGTCATCTTTTGGGGCTGCTGACCAGTTTCCTGGGGCCGCTGATCATTTGGATCATCAAAAAGGACTCCGATGCCTTTGTCGATGAGCAAGGAAAAGAAGCGCTTAACTTTCAGATAACCGTGCTCATTGCCATGATTGCATCGGGTATTCTGGTGCCCGTCTGCGGCATCGGCGGCCTTACGGCGCTCGTCGTGCTGATAGGCAACCTTGTCTTGTCGATTATGGCATGCGTGGCTGCCAGCAAGGGTGAGCATTACCGGTATCCCGTGTGCCTGCGTCTGGTGAAATAGAGGTGAGGCCGCGGCGGCCGATTTGTTAATTTCGGCTGGCTTGCCAGGATCACGCCAGTTGTTATGATGGGGCAATGGCAAAGAAGGCGGACAAGAAGGCGGCCGACAGCGGGCCACGTATAACGAACAAGAAGGCCTACCACGACTATGAGCTCGTAGAAAAGGTCGAGGCCGGCATTGCGCTTTTGGGGACCGAGGTCAAGTCCCTCCGGGAGGGCCAGGGCGACCTGGAAGGCGCGTACGCCCGGATTATCGACAATGAGTGCTGGCTGGTCGGCTGCAAGATAGCGCAATATGCCCAGGCGGGACAAAGCAATCATGACCCGACGCGCAAGCGCAAATTGCTGCTCCGAAAGGCCCAAATCCACAAGATCACGGGCAAGCTGACACAGCGGGGGTTTACGCTGGTTCCGTTGCGTATCTACTTCAATTCGCGGGGATTGGCAAAGGTGGAGGTGGCGCTGGGCCGGGGCAAACGGCAGTATGACAAGCGGCAAAAACTCCAAGCCGAACAGCAGAAGAAAGACGTTGCCCGGGATATGAAGAAATTCCGGCGATAGAGAAGCGAATAAACGGCAATTGGGCGTTGTTGATTCCTGCTTTGCGGGAAACGACAGCAGAGTTGGGAGAGCGATTATGGCGAATGAAAAAGCCTCTGAAAAAAAACTGATCATTGACGAGGACTGGAAGGCTCAGGCCCAGAAAGAAAAAGAAGCACTGAAGCAGCAGGAACAGCAGGAGCACAAGCCGCAAACGGAAGCGGAGCGGCAGGGGCAGCTTCCGCCCGCGGACCTTTCTGCGCTGATCAGCATGCTCGCGACGCAGGCGTATCTCGCCCTGGGAATCCTCGGGGCCGAGGAGGATGAACAACACGAACCCGACCTGGAGGCGGCGAAGTTCAACATCGATCTTCTGAGCATGATCGACGAGAAGACCCGCGGAAATACGACCGAAGACGAGAAGAAGCTCCTTACCGGGGCGCTTCATCAGTTGCGCATGGTCTTTGTGGAGTTGTCAAAACAGGTGGGCGGTTGAGCGTACTGGATCAGATCATCTCGGACAAGCGCGATGAGGTGCAGCGGCAGAAGGGGCTTGTGCCGTTAGAACAATTGCGATCGCAGATGCGCGGCATGGGCAAATGCCGCAATTTCTACAAGGCGGTCACCAAGCGCAATCGGCGGTTCATCAACGTCATCGCGGAGATCAAAAAAGCCTCGCCGTCTGCGGGTGTGATTCGGGCAGATTTCGATCCGGTGGCGATTGCCCGGACGTATGAAGAATGCGGAGCCGACGCGATCAGCGTGCTGACGGACGAGAAGTATTTTCAGGGGAAGCTGGAATATCTCGCACAAGTCAAAGAAGCCGTGAAATTGCCGCTGCTGCGGAAGGATTTCATCATCGATCCATATCAAGTTTACGAGGCGCGGGCGGCCGGGGCGGATGCGATTCTGTTGATTGCCGAAGCGATCAGGCCGGGCGAATTGATGGACCTGCTGATCCTGGCCAATCAGTTGACGCTGACCGCGCTGATTGAGGTGCACAGCATCGAGTCGCTGATGAGCGTGCGGAGCATGATCGGATTCCCGCAGAAGCATTACAGTGTACTCGGCATCAACAATCGCGATCTGACGACGATGCAGGTGGATATCAACACGACGCTGAGGTTAGCAGAGATGGCCGACAACAAGAAGCACCTTGTCGCAGAAAGCGGCATCCGGACTCGTGCGGACGTGGAGAAGCTCATTGACGCCGGGCTCGGGGCGGTTCTGATCGGCCAGACCCTTTGCGGGAGCGAAGATATCGAAGAGAAGTTTGCCGAGCTTTTCGGCCCACCCCCGCAGTAATCAATCGAGTGCAGATGCCCGCAACGGGCACCCCTCTCCCTCCTGTTTCTTCATGCCCTCCTTTATTGAGAGTTTAATAGGTCGCCTTTGCTTGGTCCGTTTTCGGCTAAATTCATCTTGACTTATAGAGACAAAGCACATAAAGTATATCAGTCTGGAGGGGGAGCAAAAAATATAACTGGAGGATTTATGGGAGAAGGTCGAAAGGCCGCATTCTGCGGCGTGGCGTTATTTTTGTGCACTCAGTTGTTGGCACAATATTGTGCAGCCCAGGGATCTCTGTCGCAATGGAAGCTGGGCGAGGTTCCTTCAAAGAGCGTCTGGCACGGCGGTACTTATTCCTTCTTCGTTGAGTGGGAAGGACATGCCGGCTGCACACTTTCGCTGGCGACGAACCCTGCACCGTCGGGGCCGGTCAGTCTCGAGCACGTGATGGGAGGCTGGTGGCTGTTTTCGTACACTCCTTGTATGGACGGGACGTGCGGTGCGGACAAGTTCCCGTTCATGGTCACGCTGAGGGGGCAGGACGGCGAGGATATCCTGAAGCAATCGTTCGAAATTATGCCAATGGCCAACCTGCTGCCCGAGCAGGTGGTCTTCGATGCTTCGAGGCATACACAGGCCGGGTTGATTGAGGTAAACGATCCGGGTCCGCAGATTACCACGGCCTTAACAACGGTGTGGATGAACCACCAGCAGGTGAATCCGCGCACCGTTTTGATTCGGCGCCAGACGATCGAGATTCAACAGGGGCACGCCAACGGATATTTCGAGATGTTCGACGATCAGCGGAATATCCAGACCATGGAAATGATCGCCGAGCGGGTGATCATCCGCAGCCGATTGCGCCTGCCGCAGACAAACGTGATAATACGTGCCAATGAACTTTTTATGGAAGGGCCGGATGCGGCGATTGTTACAACGCCGCTGAAGAACACGGCAGTCCCCAATCTGTCCATTCCCGGCAACAATGGTCTTTCCGCAGGCGATATAACGCTTGAGGTCGGGCGACTGCTTGTCACACATCCGGGGATACGGTTCGACCTCCGGGGCGGACCGGGTCAGGATGGAGGTGACGGGCAGGATGGCACTAATGGTAACTCCATAGCAACTTACTGGAAGACGTTCCAGTGGACTGACTCGGGGATTAGTTTTTCATGGACGGCGCCCGATGACGAATGGATCATCTACCAGATCACCTACAACACCTGTGCATTTGGTATACCGATCAAGGGGTGGGAGTATCCGGGCAGCCATGCGGCCCCAGCCAGTTACCGTCCCACCAGCGGCACGAATGCGACTGCCTCCGGCAAGCCGGGCAAGGGCGGGCGAGGCGGTACGCTGGCAAGCACAGTTGATTTCGTTCAGGCGCATGCTGATGTCAATGCGGGAGAGCCCGGCCGGACTCCGCCGCAGCGTTTGAACCAGTCGCGAAGTCAGTACTGGGGCGGCTCTGCGGGCTGGCCGAACAAGTGGCGCAAGATGAGGGCGGACTACTGCTTTTCGGCGGGTTTTTCGACACTTGACTGGTACAACAACCACGGAGGGCCGACGACGGCGGGCAGCAATGCGCCGGTGGTGCAGCCGGATGCCCCCGCACCGGGGGACTATGGCTCGTGCGTGAGCGGGGGAAATTCCTTCGGCTGGGTCGATCCGTTTGTGATGGAGGTGCTTTTCGGCCGGGCCAAGGATCTGTACCTTAACGGTCGTCTTGGCGAGGCGCAGACGCGGATGGAGGAGTTGGTAGGGGCTCTGGAGGCCTATATGGCCGATGAGGCGTGGGCGGGGGCGCCTGGCGACAACCGCCGCGACCTGCGGAACATGTACGACCAGATGAAGACGATGCTTTATCAGATCGGCAGCAACCTGGACTACTTCGGCAATCCGGCGGGTTGGGTGCCGATGCTGAGCTTCGAGGTGAATACGACTCTGTTCGACAATGAGATCGATCGTGCGATCGACATGCTGTATCTCAATCACTGGATCGGCAAGACGAATGCCACGCAGACACAGAGGCGCGACGCCCTTCTGGGCCTGCGCACGAAACTGATAGAGGAGAAGGATGCAGCGATAGACGAATACGACCAGAGCATGGAGAATCTCGGGACTCTTAAGATCCGGGCCGCGGAGGTCAAGCAGTTGATGGAGCGGGAGGTGTTGAGCATCCAGGCGCTTGAGGACCGGCTCAGGGCGCAGGCCGCGCAGAATACGCAGACGCCGTGGTGGAAGACGGGTCTGAAGATGGCGGCGGTGATGTGCAAGGTTGTTCCGCTGGTTCAGCCCGCCGCAGGATACATCGGGACGGGCATGGAGATGGCGGTCAATTTCGATGCTAACCAGCCGTATGACACGGTCTTGCAGGGAACGCAATTAGTCGACAAGATGATCTCCACACAGCTTCAGACTGTCGCCACCGGCGTGGGCGCGGCGGCAGGCGCGGCGAAGGGCGAGGTCGGCGAGGCAGCGAAATTCATAGTGGACAGCCTTGGAGTTTCGAAGACAGGTCTGACCGACTATGTGACCGGCATGAAGGCAGCGCTGGAAGGCATCAACGCCCCTGCCGAGGTGGTGCAGGCGGAACTGAACCGGCTCAAAGGAGAGTCGCCGGAGTTCAAGGCGCAGGCCGAGGCCATCGAAGCCCTTCAGC
The DNA here is from genome assembly GCA_014859965.1 of Phycisphaerae bacterium. Classification (GTDB taxonomy): domain Bacteria; phylum Planctomycetota; class Phycisphaerae; order Sedimentisphaerales; family Anaerohalosphaeraceae; genus JACZKQ01. The sequence continues at coordinate 77,082 of JACZKQ010000089.1, read as the reverse complement.
AGCAGCACCTGGAACTAATCCGCGATACGACGCAGACCATGCTGCGGCTTGCGGTGCTGGCGGACCTGATCACGGAGAACCTGCTGGCGCTCGACACACTGCGTGAGGAACTGGCGTCCATCCCGACGCTGGACCCGCGGGCGTCGATGTACTTGACAGCCCTCAACCGGAGGGCGGTGGAGCGGCTGCAGAAGTATCATTACTACATGGCGAAGGCGTACGAGTACAGGCTGCTGAAGCCTTATATGCAGCCGCTTAACCTGAATACGATGATGAACGAACTGGTGAACAGCGTCGCTCCGGGGACCGGGGGCAGTATTATACCGCCGGGGCAGTTTGCTGCGCTCAAAGGCCTTTACAGGGATGCGATCGCGACGGTGGCGGAAGAGATCTTCACGAGGTACAACGACAACCGGCCTGAACTGTCGGCGCCGGTGCGGTTCAACCTGACGCCGGACGAGATCGCGGCTATCAATGCGGGCGAGAAGGTGCGGCTGAATCTGATGGACCTTGGGATATTCCCGACGGCCGAAGAGAACGTGCGGATTGTGAATTTCAAGGTGCATACCATTGGGGCGGAGGCGGTGGGCGGCTCGTACGAGCAGAATGCCTATGTGAACCTGCGGATCGAGCATTCGGGCCTGTCGAGGCTGATGTCCGACGGGCAAACGTATTTGTTCAGGCATTACAATCGGCAGACGACGAATCCGATCACGTGGGGTGCGAGATACTTCCCGGTGGACGGCGACGTCATTCCGGTCGCTCCGAGCGCGGCGTCCGCCTCGCTGCTGAAGTCACTGCTGTCGAGTACGGCGAGCCAGGAGATGATGCTGTATTCGCGGCCGAGCGCATGGGCGGATCTCGAATTCTCGCTGACAGTGCACAACAATGCGGGCAAGGCCATAGACCTGACCACGCTGCGGCTGGAACTGCAATATGATTTCATGCCTCGGAACCCGCAGCTACGTTTGTGCGACATCGGGCTGCAGGTGGCGACGGCGAAGCCCGGCGGCCAACCGCTGGCGAGGAGGGATTTCATGCCCTACTTCTCCATCAATGCGCTCGACCGTAATCAAAGGGCGGATGCACGCGGCTGGGCTCGCCGCATCCATCCGGTCAACACCCTGGGACTTTTCCAAATAACGGCCCAGCCGAAGTACGGCGCATGGAAGTTCAATAAGTGGACGAACCGGTACGGGCAGGATCTGCCGGGCGGGCCGTGGCTTAATCCGCGGCTGGCCGTGGTGCCGAATGTGGACAAGGCCTATGCGGCGCAGTACGTTCCGCTCGATGTGCTTTCGGCGGACTTCAACTGCGACTGCGTGGTCGATTTGGCCGATTTTGCGGAAGTGGCCGCGGCGTGGATGAGCATCTTCCCGGTGATGAGCCTCAATGAGGCCGATCCGATGCAGCCGATCGGCCTTACGGAACTGGGTATGTTGGCCGGCCAGTGGGGCATGATGTGTGACGACGTGATGCAGGGCAATGCGACGCCGTTGAAGGCGATGGTAGAATCTGCAAATCCCAGACAGATGGAATTCTGCGAGCAGTACTGACGCGGCGTGCGGCCTCGCCCAATGCAAGGTCGGTCGCTTGCAACTACGACAACTGCAACAGCGGCCTGGCCGTGCCCTGGTTATTTTTGCGACTGCTGGATTTTGGCCCAGGTGTCGCGGAGGCCTACGGTCCGATTGAAGATGAGCCGGCCTTCGGTCTGTGTGTCGGGATCGGTGCAGAAGTAGCCCAGGCGTTCGAATTGGAAGCGATCCAGTGGTTTTGTGTCGGCAAGAGCCGGCTCGACCCGGCAGCCGGTGATGACCTGCAGGGATTCGGGGTTAAGGTTGGCGGTGAAGTCCTGACCTTCTTCGGTATCTTCGGGGTTTTCTTTCGTAGAAAGGCCGTCATAAAGGCGGACCTCGGCTGGAAGCGATCGGGCGGCTGAGACCCAGTGGAGGGTGGACTTGACCTTTCGGCCGTCGGGTGCATCGCCGCCTCGGGTGGCGGGATCGTAGGTGCAGTGAATCTCAACAACGTTGCCCGCCGGATCCTTGACGACGTCGGTGCAGGTGACGAAATAGGCGTAACGCAGGCGGACCTCGCGGCCCGGGGCCAGGCGGAAAAACTTCTTTGGCGGCTCTTCCATGAAGTCTTCCTGCTCAATGTACAATTTGCGGCCGAAGGGCACCTTGCGGGTGCCTGCTGAAGCGTCCTCCGGATTGTTGATGGCGTCCAGCTCTTCGATTTGGCCTTCCGGGTAGTTGTCAATGATAAGCTTCAGGGGCTTCAGCACCGCCATGACCCGCGGGGCCGTTCTGTTGAGATCTTCCCGCAGACAGTGCTCCAGCAGTGCGATGTCGACGGTGCTGTTGAACTTGTTGACGCCGATGACCTTGCAGAAGTTGCGGATAGCGGCGGGAGAATAGCCGCGGCGGCGCAGCCCGCAGAGGGTGGGCATGCGCGGGTCGTCCCACCCGCTGACATGCTTGTCCTGAACGAGTCGCAGGAGCTTGCGCTTGCTCATGACGGTGTAAGTCAGGTTGAGCCGGGCGAACTCGATCTGTTGCGGGTGATAGGCGCCGAGCGCGTCGAGGAACCAGTCGTACAGGGGGCGATGATTTTCGAATTCGAGGGTGCAGATCGAATGTGTGATGCGTTCGATGGAATCCTCGATGCCGTGGGCCCAGTCGTACATGGGATAGATGCACCAGGCGTCGCCGGTTCGATGGTGCGATTCGTGGAGAATCCGGTACATGACCGGGTCGCGCATGTTCAGGTTGGCATGGGCCATGTCGATTTTGGCGCGAAGCGTCCGTGAACCGTCCGGGAACTCACCTTTGCGCATGCGTTCGAACAGGTCGAGATTCTCCTCGACGCTGCGGTTGCGGTAGGGGCTGTCTTTGCCGGGTCGGGTCAGCGTGCCGCGGTATTGCCGCGTTTCTTCGGCCGTCAGATCGCAGACGTAGGCCTTGCCGGCCTTTATAAGTTGCACGGCATAATCGTGCATCTGCTGGAAATAGTCGGAGGCGAAATACAGCCGGTCCTTCCAGTCCCAGCCCAGCCAGCGGACATCTTCGATAATGGAATCGACGTATTCCTGCTCCTCTTTTGAGGGGTTGGTGTCGTCAAAGCGGAGATTGCACTTGCCGCCGAATTCCGCGGCGATGCCGAAATTGAGGCAGATGCTCTTGGCATGCCCGATATGCAGATAGCCGTTGGGCTCCGGAGGAAAGCGGGTATGTACGCGACTGTCCCACTTGCCGGTGCGGTTGTCTTCGGCGACAATCGTGCGAATGAAATCAAGCCGTTCGGTCGACGCTTTATCTGGACCTTCACTGCCGTCATTGCTGGCGTTTTTTCTGCTTTCAGGTGACTCCATGGGTTCATCCTTAATCAACTTGCGGCGTACAACAAAGAATACGTCAATCTAACATGGGTTCATGAGTGCGAGAAGATAATTTTGGGGGCGCCTGAGAGATTCTTATGATGGGTGCGATCCGGTAAAGTATCAGAGGATTTAGGATGGTAATTTTTTTTGTTAGCACAGGTGGTTCTTGACAGAGGGGCTCCTGTCATTTAAAGTGACGCGTCTTTGTTTCCTGGCAACCTCGGAGGTTTTTTCATGATTGTAACACGTTTTGCACCCTCGCCGACCGGGTATCTGCATGTGGGCGGGGCCCGGACGGCCCTGTTCAACTGGCTGTATGCGCGGCGGGCGGGCGGTAAATTCATCCTTCGGATCGAGGATACGGACCTTAAGCGCAACACGCCGACGGCGATGCAGCAGGTGATCGACGACCTGCGGTGGTTGGGCATAGACTGGGACGAAGGGCCCGAGGTGGGGGGGCCAAACGGGCCGTACCTGCAATCGCAGCGGCGGGATATCTATGACCGCTATATCCGGCAACTGCTGGATGAGGGCAAGGCGTACTATTGCTTCGAAACGACGGAGGAATTAGGCGCCCTCCGAGAGGAAGCGGCCGGCGGCAAGCAGGGCTTTGCCTACCAGCGGCCGGAGGTCTTTGCGACGCACGACGAAGCCGAGCAGGCCCGGGCGGAAGGACGGCCGGTGACCGTGCGGCTGAAGGTGCAGCAGGAGGAGGTTACTGTCGTGAACGACGTCGTTCGGGGTGAGGTGTGTTTTGGCCCCGGCGAGGTCGGAGATTTCATCATTCTGAAGTCCGACGGGTTTCCGACGTACCACTTTGCCGTGGTTGTTGACGATGAGTTGATGGGGGTGACGCATGTGATTCGCGGGCAGGAGCACCTGATGAATACGCCTGCCCACCAGGCGCTCCAGAAGGCGCTGGGTTTCCGTATTCCTGTGTATGCCCACATGTCGGTGACGGTCAGCGAGACAGGCGGCAAACTTTCCAAGCGCGAGCGGCCCAAGGCCTTGCGCACGGCGATTGGGGCCTCTGAAGAGATCGACGTGCAACAACTGGCCGCGGCCGGCGGCATCGATATCGAGATGTTCAACGCGTTTGTCATGGGTAAACTGACCCCGGACATGCCGGCGATTGATGCGATGGCTGAGTACCTGGGCGTTCACCTGCCGGAGATTAACGTAGTGGACTTTTTCCGCAGCGGCTACCTGCCGGAGACCATGGTCAACTTTCTTGCGCTGTTGGGATGGAATCCGGGTGATGACCGGGAAGTCATGACGCGTGAGGAGGTGGTCGCCGCGTTCGATATTTCACGGATGGCCAAATCGAACAGTCTCTTTGACCGCAAGAAACTGCTGTCCTTTAATACCGAACATATCCGCATAATCGGTCACGAGAAACTTAGCGTGCACCTGAGGCGCTATCTCGAAGTGGTCGGTTCGCCGGTGGCCGCGGCCGACGATGAAATGCTGATGCGGCTCGTACGGATCAACGAGGGGGCAAGAACGCTGGCGGACATCGATGCAAAATGCCGTTTCCTCTTTGTCGCCAATAATGCGGTCGGCTATGACCCGAAAGCCGTGCAGAAGATCCTGCTGAAAGCCGATGGCCTTGCGGTTCTGAAGGAGGTCCGCGAACGGCTGGCGGCGCTGGAGACGCTGACACCGGAGTCTATTGAGACCGTGTTGCGGTCGCTGGCCGAGGAGAAACAGATCGGCCTCGGCAAGGTCGCCCAGCCGCTGCGGGTGGCTATATGCGGAACGACCGTCAGCCCGCCGATCTTCGACTCGGTCGAGTTGTTGGGGCTTGATAACACACTGGACCGTATCGATATCGCGCTGAAAAGATTTGCCGAGTAAGGACACTTTGATTGCCATTTGACAGGAGACACATGCATGACGCTTTTGGTGACGGGGAGCATCGGAATTGACACGGTACGGACGCCGTTCGGCTTCAGCCAGGATTGTATTGGGGGTTCGGCGGTTCATTTCAGCCTGGCTGCAAACTTCTTTAGCCCGGTGCGGTTCGTGGGGGTGGTGGGGGAGGACTGTCCGTTCGACCTCGGCGATGTGTTCGCCGGGAGCAACGTGGACTTGCAGGGTCTGGAGGTCCGCAAGGGCAGTCGCACATTTCGCTGGGCGGGCTCCTACGAAGGCGATATGAACGAGGCGAGCACCGATGGCGTGGAACTGAATGTGCTGGCCGAGTCGCCGCCGACTGTTCCGGAGGCTTATCGCGACAGCGAATACGTCTTTTTGGCCAATACGGCGCCGGCGCTCCAGATGCAGTTGCTCGATCAGTTACGCAGCCCCGAACTCGTCGTCGCCGACACTATGAACCACTGGATCATCACGGCGACGGACGATCTGAAGGAATTGCTGGACCGAATCGACATGCTCGTTCTCAACGAGGGCGAGGCGAAACTGCTCACCGGTCAGCGGAATCTAATCACGGCCGCCCGTTCGATCCTCGACATGGGCCCGCGGATCGTGATCATCAAAAAGGGCGAGCACGGTTCGATGATGTGCAACAAGGACGGCGATCTGTTTATCCTTCCGGCGTATCCCACGGCGGTGGTCATCGATCCGACAGGGGCGGGTGATTCATTCGCCGGCGGCCTGATGGGACACCTGGCCCGGTCGAAGAAACTCGACGTGGTGTCGCTGCGCCAGGCAATGGCGTACGGCACGGTGGCGGCGTCGTTTGCCATTGGCGATTTCTCGATCCACGGTATCAGGACCGCCGACCTGAACGACATCGACAGTCGCTTCGATATGCTCCGTAAGGTGACGCAGTTCTGAGGCGGAGGACTCATGCGCTGTTTTATCGCAGTTGACATTGACGAGGCCGTGAGGGATGAGATTGCCGACGTGCAGGATGCCCTGCGGCGCCAGTCGGACCTTAAGCGGTCGGAGGCCAAATGGGTGGAGCCGGCGAACATTCACCTGACGCTGAAGTTTCTGGGCGAGGTTCGCGACCAGGACATTTGCGAGGTCTGCCGAATCGTCAACGAGGCGGCGGCGGACCACGGGCGTTTTTCAATCGAGGCCGAGGGAGTAGGAACGTTCGGCAGGCCGGCAAGAGTTGTCTGGGCGGGCATCAGTGAATCGCAGGATCTGATCGCGCTTCAAGAGGATATTGAACAGCGGCTGGACGAGGCGGGTTGGCCGAAGGAAGACAAGAAGTTCAGCGCGCATCTGACACTTTGCCGGGTAAAAAATGTACGGGCGGGCAAGGTGTTGCAGGAGGCTGTCGCCGGCCAGGCGGACAGCCGGCTCGGTACGGTGTTCGTCGATTCCGTCTGCGTTTACAGAAGTGATCTGGAAAAATCAGGACCCGTTTATACAGTCATAAGCAGAAGCATGCTCAAATAGGGCACAGGAGACAGGAATGGCAAAAGCGAAAAAGGTAACCAAAACGGTCGAAGGTGCGCAGAGTTCCACAGGCGGCGCGCTGGAGCGGGCAATCGCGCAGATTGAAAAGCAGTACGGGGCGGGTTCGATCATGAAGATGGATGAGGCGAATATCGCTCAGATCGCAGGCATCAGCACCGGGGCGCTATCGTTGGACATCGCGCTGGGCGGACGCGGCATTCCGCGTGGGCGCGTGTGCGAACTGTTCGGGCCGGAATCGTCCGGCAAGACGACGCTTGCCCTCCATGCCATCGGCTGTGCACAGAAGGAGGGCGGCGTCGCGGCGTTTATTGATGCCGAGCACGCTCTGGACACAACCTGGGCGCGCAAACTGGGCGTGGACATTTCGAGCATGCTCGTAAGCCAGCCGGACACGGGCGAACAGGCGCTGGACATCGCCGAAATGCTCATTAAATCCAACGCCGTGGACATCATTGTGATCGATTCGGTGGCGGCACTCGTTCCGGCGGCCGAGATGCAGGGCGAAATGGGGCAAAGCCACGTCGGTCTGCAGGCGCGGCTGATGAGTCAGGCGCTTCGCAAACTGACGGGCGTGATCAGTAAGAGCAAGACCTGCCTGATTTTCATTAATCAGATTCGCATGAAGATCGGGGTGATGTTCGGCAACCCTGAAACGACGCCTGGCGGCAATGCGCTCAAGTTCTACAGTTCTGTGCGGATCGATGTCCGCCGTATTTCGACGATCAAGGATGCGGCCGGGGCGGCGATCGCCAATCGTGTCCGGGCGAGGATCGTCAAGAACAAGGTGGCGGCGCCGTTTAAAGTGGCCGAATTCGACCTGGATTTCACCGGCGGCATCAGCCATGAGGGCGATATGATTGATCTGGGCATTGAGTGCGGCGTCATTCAGAAGAGCGGCGCATGGATCAATTACGGCGAAATGCGCCTCGGCCAGGGCCGCGAAAACGCCAAACAGTTCCTGAAGGAAAATGCCGAGCTGACCAAAGAAATCGAAAACAAAATACTCGTGGCAAAAGGGATCATCGAAGAATAGACCCGCAGGCAGCTCCACAGCCCGTTGAGCTTCATGTGCCTGCATGGGAGTCAGCATGAAAAGTTATCGCAAAGAGCTTTGGTTCAGCACCACGCAGCGGCGGCAGTTGATCAACATGACTTCGCAGGTGGAGATGTGCCTGGCGGAAAGCGGCATTCGCGAGGGCATTCTGCTTTGCAATGCCATGCATATTACCGCCAGTGTGTTCATCAACGATGACGAGTCCGGGCTGCACCAGGATTTTGAAGTGTGGCTGGAGAAGCTTGCGCCGGAGAAGCCGCATTCCCAGTACAACCATAACGGTTACGAGGACAACGCCGACGCCCATTTGAAGCGCTCGGTCATGGGGCGCGAGGTGGTCGTCGCCGTTACGGACGGCAAGCTGGACTTCGGGCCGTGGGAGCAGATATTCTACGGCGAGTTCGACGGCAAGCGAAAGAAGCGCGTACTGATCAAGATCATCGGCGAGTGAGGGGGGCGTGGAGCCGACATTGCCAATCGCTGTTTTTCTTTTCAGTGCGGTTGTCATCTCCCTTTCAGGCGTGATGGCGCCGGGGTCGGTTACGGCGGCGACCATCGCTCATGGGGCCGCACGGAAGGACGCGGGCGTGCTGATCGCAATTGGCCACGGCATGGTCGAGTTCCCCCTGATGTTCCTGATCGTCCTGGGTTTTGACGCCATTATCCGGTCGCGCGTCTCACAGGTTGTCATCGGCCTCGTCGGCGGGCTCTTTCTGCTGTGGATGGGCGCCCAGATGATCCGCGACACAGGTAAAGAGGGTTTTTCGGCAGGGGGGTCTTACAAGTCCGGCCCGATTCTGACCGGGCTGCTGCTTTCGGCAAGCAACCCTTATTTTCTGTTGTGGTGGGCGACAGTGGGTCTGAAACTCGCGACCGATGCACGGCAGTTGGGCTGGGTGGCTTTTGTGCTTTTCACCCTTGTTCACTGGTTTTGCGACCTGGTATGGTTAGGTTTTCTCGGGTATATGAGCTTCGGGGGATCGCGCGTTCTGGGCGGCCGCGTGCAGCGGATTATCCTGGCCGTCTGCGGGGCCGCATTGATTTTTTTCAGTATGAAATTCATCTGGAGCGCCGCGGCGCTCTGGCTGAGGACCGCACAGGGAAACTGAGCGTTCGCCGCCAGCGACGAGGGGGTGCTGCAGCGGCTGGAGGATATCCTTAAGCGTGATCTTTGCCATCGCCTGGCGCTTGGCGTGCATGATTTCGGCAAGCCGTCCGCTCATGCCCTGATCGTCCTGATCGAATGTGGCTTTCTGAACGGCGTCAACGACTTCCGCCAATGTGATGTGGGCGCCGTCGGTGGCGGGGACAAAGCCCACATGCGGTTCAACGGTTTGCACGAGCAGGCCCTCGCTCACAAGATGTTGAAGGATTTTGGCGCCAAAGCCTGCGGGCAGGTTCATGGTGCGGCAGATAGCCTCGGCCCGCACAGGCCCCCGCGGACTTTCGAATTCGCCAAACACGTACTCGAGGATTCTGATGATGGTGAATTCGTTGACGAGGAAGTATTCCTCGGTCTTGCGCATTGCGGCGATTTCGGCCTCGTCCAGTTTTTTCAGATGCTGCGTGGCGTAGGTGAGATTCAGACCGAACAGGACGATCAGCCATGTCACCCATATCCAGAACACGCCGAGAGGGATAAGGCCCATAACGCCGTACACCGTTCTCTGCGGGATGAACTTGATGACGTAAATGGAAAAAAGTTCCTTGGCGCCGGTCCAGATCAAGGCCGCCACGACCGCGCCCCAGAGGGCCGCCCCGAAGCTGACTTTGGTGTTCGGCAGTACGAAATAAAGAAGAAAGAACGCTGCGACGCTTAATAGATATGGAAAGAGCCATCCCGCCTGGGCGATGAAATTCTCTTCGGCTTCGTTGTTGACGATGTAGTGGGTGCTGGCGTAAAAGCTGACAGCAAACAGCAGCGGCCCCAAGGTCATCAGCGCCCAGTAGTTCACCAGACGCTGCACCAGGTTTCTGCCCTGTCCGACACGCCAGATGGTGTTGAAGGATCGCTCGATTGTGGTCAGAAGTGCCACAGATGCACAAAAGACAAACAAGGAGCTGAATAGCGTGATGGCGCCGGTGTTCAGGCCGGAAATGTAGCGGGTGGCGATTTCGTCTATCTTATCGGTAAGCCGCACTTCCTCCGCCTCCGCGTCGTTTTCGGCGGGATACACAATGCGGTCGAGGTTAAGCTGCTCATAGAAGAAGGTCTTCACATTGTCGGCGGCCCCCCGGTAGCCCGGCATCGCCTGAAAAACCATGACGGCAACGATTGCCAGGGGAACAATGCCGAAGATGGTATGATACGACAGGGCGGCCGCCTGTGTACCGGCACGGTTCTGGCGCAGAAGTTTGGCGCAATGCCGCCAGAGCTTGAGCTGAAAAACGGCGAATCGCGTCCACTTCCCCAGTTCTTCGGTAGGGGCGCTGAGGATCTCTTTGAGCATTCTTTTCCTCGCAAAAGGGCGACCATGCCGGCGCCCGACCTCATCAGGATCACTGCTGAATCCATCGGAGATATCAGGACAACGCTTTAAGGCAAAAGCAGAGACGCCCGGCAGTTACGCTTTTATCGGAATATCCTCTCCAGCCGGTTGCGAAGTTCCTGCTCTTGCTTCCTGAGTTCCTCTTCAAGCAACTGCTTGCCGAGACTCTCCACAAGTTTTTCGATGTTGATGGTTGGATTGTCGAGCGTGCCTTCGATAGGGGCGGTCACCCGTGCCGCGGGGTCGCCGACCTTTACGGTCCTGCCGGTGAGCGCCCATGGAAAGGTCACGTTCATGTCGATCGTGCGGTCCAGACCGACCCGGCCGCTGAAGTTGACCGGGTACTCTCCGATCCGGGCCTCCATATCCTTATAGCTGACAAAACCGTCCTGCACGATAAATTGTGTGGGCAGGATGGTCAACACCGTCGGACTGCGGACAAGTTGACCGAGCAGACCTCGCGGCTGGAGCCGGACGCCGTCGAGCTGAATCGTACCCGTGAGATGAAGGTCTTCTCTCATCGACGCAGAATCCAGCGGAACGGCTAACCTCTCGCAGCGAAAGTTGGCGACACCTGTGACGTCGACCTGATTGGCAAACAGCGGGTTGACGTATACCAGCAGTTGCCTGCTCATATCGTCGTTGATGTTCACATTTTCAACCAACTGGGTCGGGGCCGCCATCCGCAGGGTCATCGGCGTTTCCTGCAAGTTGATATTGCCGGCAAATTGTGTTCTTCCGTCGTTTACCCTGGCCGGCGGAACAGCAATCGTCACGAAACCCTCATCGGCCAGGAATCTCATCTCGGCGGGCCCTATATGGAGCCCGACGTAGGTGGCCCTGTCGAATCCGAGAACGGTACTGCCGTTGAGGTTCGCCAGGAATTTGTCTGCGCCTGTCGGGTACTCCGAGTTAAAGGTCAGTTGTGTCGTGCGGATGCCCTCCATCGCCAGCCCGCCAGGCAGAAAGGCCGCGCCCATTGCGGTAACGGCTGCCAGGTCATACCGTGCCTCAAGCTCGCCCGTGACGTTTGTCTTGCCTTGCCTTTCGCTCTGTTCGAATCGGCCTTTCATGACCTGAATCAAAGACTGACCCTGAGCGCCTTCGATCAGCATGTCATTAATGGTGATTTCTTTTTCCCGGGTGTCTGCGATGACGTCGACTGCGACCTTCACCGTTTCCTGTCTGAAGGGTTCCTGCTCGGGTGAAGTGATCACCAGATCGGTCACGTTGGTCCTGTCGGTGAGTACGTGCAGTACGCCGTTCTTTCCGGTAACAGCCGTTTCGGACGTGAGCCGTCCCGCAAACGTCATGCCTTCAGGGACATTCGTGACCAGTCGCACGAATGGCTGCAACTTCTGAAGGTCCACGTCGGCGGTCAGATTAAGACGGGTCTCGGCAAGCTGCGCCTCAACGGGAATGACCGAATCGGTGAGCTCCACGCGTCCCAGATCGGCCAGGATCTTGATTGACGAAATCCTCAGAAACTCCGGGGTCTTCTGGAGGTTAAATCCCACGTTGGCGTTTGTGGCGGGGGTCGCGACGCCGTTCTTGCTGATGACAAGCTGCTCTGCGAGTCCTTGGCCGGTAAGGCCGATGAGGTTCTTATCAAGCTTAAGCCGGCCCTTACTGGCCGCGGCGCCCTTGAACGCATATCCTCCGAAATCGGTGAACTGGGACGCCACCTCGTGCAGCTTTCCCATGTCGGCGTTTGCATCATAGTCAACGGTGTCGGCAGTGCCGCTCGAACGAATTGTGAGAAAAGACGAGGTCACATCGAATCGCCTGATCTGGAGGGTTTCTTCGGGCGTCGTAACATCGATATCCAGTGTGACAGGTTCATCCACAACGATTTTGCGGCCTGCCACCGTTTGGCTGAAGTCTCGAAGGTCAGCCTGGGCGACGACTTGTTCGACGCGTCCTTGCTCGATGCGGATCTCGGCATCGGCATTCAGTTGGCCGGTGGCGGCAATGTCCTTTCCCGCCAGGGCGAACAGGGGCGTCAGCGAAGACAGGTCGAGCTTGTCGATGTTGACCTTGAACGCGCCGCTGGTGCCCTTGAGCGTCCATTGCTTTTCGGAGCGGGTCACATTGCCCTCGGCGTTGACCTGCGATTCAGCCCCGTTGTTTTCGGCCACCGCCATGGAAACGTCGAATGTCGACCTGCGGCCGCGAGGATTAAGATCGATGGTGGAAGCAATATTGCGGAGTTCCACGGTTTGCATGTCGCCGTTGGACGCAAGACGGATTCTGGCGTTTCCGCCATTGACTTTGAGATCGAGCGACGAGAGCGGCAGGTCCCTTCTTTGGCGTTCCGGTTCGCGGTCGGGGGCGTCCTGCCTTTCCTTGAGCATACGCTCGTGAATGGTGAGCAGGATACGGGGCGATTCGAGCACGGTCCTGCCAAGGGCCAGATTGCCCCGGAGCATGGGGCCCAGTCTTGGGTGAGTGGTAAGTTCCTCTATGCTGACAGAGGTATCGCCCTCGGTGTCGGTGTAAGTGACCTCGGTGGCTCGGATGCCGCTGAACCACCCGACCGACAGGTCGCGGGCGTCCACTTGGCCGTCCACGGACCGGTTAATCCTCGATAATATGAGGCGCCGCCCGCTGTCGGAGGACAGCCATGCAGGCAGAATAAAAATCACGGCGAAAAGAAGCAGCGCAACAATACCAATAAGCACCCAGGTGAAGCGCTTGCTCTTTCGGCGACTCGGTTTATGTTCCGATTGAGTGCTCCGCGATTCCATTCTCTTGTCCCCACAATTCGACTGGTATTTATCTACAGACAACCGGCCGACAAGCGGACCTGCACTTGTCCGCGGCCGCTGGCTGCCCCGCCACCGTATACATTTGCTATCGGCGGATACTCAGTCGAGCATTATTTCGTCGGACTTGGCTTTTACGATGGCATCGATCCTATCGGTATATTTCTTCGTCAGGTTATCGATGTCCTTCTTGCCCTTGTCGCGTTCATCTTCCGTGATGAGTTTGTCCTTTTGTGCATCGTCGAGCGACTTGTTGCCGTCACGTCTGATATTGCGAATGCTGATCTTGCTCTTCTCCCCCATTTGTCTGACCTGGTTGGCGAGCTGGTCACGTCTTTCCCCGCTGAGTGCGGGGATACTGAGCCGAACGACTTTGCCGTCGGAAAGGGGAGCCAGGTTCAACTCGCTGTTCCTTATCGCCTTTTCGATGTCTTTGAGGCTGGCCGGATCGAACGGCTTAATGACGATCGCGTCCGGCTCAGGAACGGCAATCGTAGCCAGTTGCTTCAGGGGCGTCGGTGAGCCGTAGTACTCGACGCTGAGGTTTTCAACAAGTCCGCTTGACGCTCTTCCCGTGCGGACGGCCCGGAGTTCGTGCTGCAGGAATTCCACGGCCTTTTTCATACCGTTCTCGTGTTCTGCGATCGTGCTTTGCATGTTCATCTTTTGAACTCCACATCCGTCAAATCCTGGTCGTTGTCAGCGGGCGATCAGTGTGCCCACCTTTTCGCCGCGCAGCGTGCTTTCGATACTGCCCATTCTGAAGATGTTCAAAACGACGATAGGAATGTTGTTTTCGCTGCAGAGGCTGATCGCCGCGGGGTCAATGACCTTGAGGTTTTTCTGCAGTACTTCCTGGTATGAGATATTCTCAATCAGTTGGGCATCGGGGTTTTTCATGGGATCGTCGGTGTAGACACCGTCGACCTTCGTAGCCTTGATGATAAGATCCACGTCGAGTTCTGCCGCCCTCAGAGCCGCACAGGTGTCCGTCGAGAAGAATGGATTTCCGGTTCCGCCAGCCAGGATCACCACCTTGCCGCCTTCGAGGTGCTTGATGCAGCGTCTCCGTATGAAGGCTTCGCACAGCGCGGGCACTTCGATGGCGCTGAGGACACGCGTGGGCCGGCCGGCCTTTTCGAGCAACTCCTGCAACGCACAGGCGTTCAGCACAGTAGCCAGCATGCCCATGTAATCGGCCGTGTTTCGAGGGATCGGACTGTTTGCCGAGAATGTATGGCCGCGCAGAAAATTGCCCCCGCCCACCACGATGGCCACTTGCGGACCCAAACTGCACACCTGGTCAATCCGTGAGGCGATGGATTCGAGCGATGCAATATCCAGCCCGTACCCTCCGGGCTTGCAGAAACTCTCACCGGAGAGTTTTAGTAAAATCCGTTTGTACCTGATCTCCGCCATAAATCTCCGTGGCTCCAAAAAAAAAAAGGCGCCTGTTGCGGGCGCCTCTGATGTAAGCGTTGTCAGCTGATTTCCAGCCGTACAAATCGTTTTATCTTTGCCTCGCCGCCGGCCTTCTTGGCGACATCTGCCAGTGCCTGCCCGACGGTCTTAGAGTCGTCTTTGACAAACGGCTGCTCGACCAGGCAATTATCTTTGAAAAACTTGGCGATTTTCCCGTCAACGATTTTGTCGATGATATTGGCCGGCTTGTTCTTGACCTGTTCTGCAGCGATAGCTCGCTCCTTCTCGATCACATCCGGGCTGATATCCGCCGGGTCGACGCCCGCGGGATTGATCGCCGTGATATGCATGGCGATGTCGATCGCTGTGGCCGCAACGGCGCAGGACACGTCGTCGCTGCTCGTTTCGATCTCGACCATGGCGCCGACCTTGTTATTGAAGTGCACATATGTCCCGATGACGCCGCGTCCGCTGACCCTGTAGCGGACGAACTCGCCGATTTCGGTCTTTTCGCCCGTCTTGCTGACGGTATCAGTGAGAATCTCGGAGAATTTCCTGCCTTTGTATTCGGTGTTGAGCAGCACGTCGGCGCCCGTGTCGGCCGCCGCCAGCAGTGTACATTCCGTCAGGACATCTGCGGCCGCGATGAAGTCATCGCTTTTGGCGACAAAATCGGTTTCACAGCACAGCGTCGCCATGGCGACGATCTTGCCGTCCTGACTCTTGTTGCAGATTACACGACCTTCGGAGGTCTCGCGCCCGGCCCGTTTCTGGAGAGTTGCCAGCCCCTTCTTGCGGAGCAGCGCCATAGCCTCTTCCAGGTTCCCGCCGCACTCGGTCAGCGCGTTCTTGCAGTCCATCATTCCCTGTCCGCTCATCTTGCGGAGTTTCATTACCGATGCAGCCGAAATGTCAGCCATTCCTCAAACTCCTGTCAGTGTATATACACCCGCGCCTAATCGGCTCGAGCGATTGTTTTATGCGCACGCCGCACAGGTCATCGGCGGGGCACGCCTATCAATTCAATTTTAACCGAAAGCAGAGAACCCAAAGCCTTACTGGGCCGGGCCTTCCGAAGAAGGACTCTGCGCTTCGGGCGACTGCTCGCCGCTTTCTACTGCCACCGCGGCTTCCTCGGGCTCAGGCTCCTCTCTGGCGGCTGGCGGAGCTTGCTCGGTAGCGGCCCCTTCTTCCTCAGCCATGGCGCTGGCCAGCGCACGCCTTCTCGACCGGCCTCGTCCGGTGACCTCTGTCTGCGGCGTTATCCGCACCATGGTCTTGCCCAGTGCAACCGCCTCGGCCAGTTCGCTCAGCAGGATGTCGACCGCCTTGATGGAGTCATCATTGGCCGGAATCGCCACATCCACGGTGTCCGGGTCCGAGTCGGTGTCAATGATGCCGACTGTCACCACACCCAGTTTCGCAGCTTCGCGAAGGGCGGTGGTCTCTTTTTTGGCATCAACAACCACCAGCGCGCCCGGCAGCCGGTTCATTTTGCGAACCCCGCCAAGGTTGACCAGGATTTTGTTCATTTCCCGTTTGAGCCTGGCGGCCTGCTTCTTGCTCTCGGCATCCAACTTGCCGCTGGCCTGCAGCGCCTCAAGCTCTTCGAGCCGCTGAAGCCGCGTGCGGATGGTGCGGAAATTGGTGAGCATTCCGCCGAGCCACCGCTGCGAAACATAATGCATGCCGCATTTTTCAGCCGTCTTGATGACTGCCTTTTGAGCCTGCCGCTTGGTGCCCACAAAAACAACGTCTTTTCCCGAGGAAACTACATCGGCAAGGAGCTTCTTGGCAATCAACAGCCCCTTTAGCGTTTCCTTCACGTCAATAATGTGGATCATCCCGCGTTTTCCGAAAACATACGGTGCCATTTTCGGATTCCAGCGGCTGACCGCGTGACCAAAATGTACGCCCGCGCTGATAAGGTCGCGAGCCAGTTCCTTACTCACAGAAACTAACCTCCATTAAATGAACGTTACCGTTTGCTCTCTATAACCGGAGATAGAGAATCGTAACACCTTAATACAAGGCATTACGTGTGTCAACATTTTTTGCAAATTCGGGCAAAAATCCTGAATTTGCCGGCTGATTTCCGCCCCACGCGTTCCTTCGGCCCAAAATGGGGGTCAAAACAGGCAAATGCCGCTGGCAGGAACAAGAAAACGTTGCCGCTCTTTTTTGGATAATAGGTGATTGACCCCCATCGCCGGCGCATTGTTAAGATACGGCTTGGGGCGGGGCCTGTGCATGCAAAACAGTTGTATACAGCGGGAACAGCGTGCCGGACCCTGTCAACCCATGTTCGAGGTTGTCACTCCAGGGCGGACGCATGAAATGCCGATGGCGGGGACCGATTGCGCCCGGATCGCACGGGCACGCCGGCGGTCTCAGATTCCGATACCCCTCATCCGCGTCGCCATGGCCGCCAGCAGAATGTGGCGAAGCTTGTCGGTGCTCTGCCCGTCAAGGTACTTATCCGTGAAGTCAAGCTTGAGCCCGGTGAAGCTTTTTAATCGCGTTTTGACCTCGGACTCGTCGAGTGACGCAATGCTCGATGCCAGTTTATCAAATGAACTTGCCGAAATCATAAGTTAGATATTCTCCAGAAAGGGTAAGCTTGACACCAGGACGCCGATTTCTTCGGATTATTTTTAAGCTCAATTAACTTGCGTGCAACGAGGTCATTATTTTTTTTGTGTTGAACGCAAAATTCCTGTATTGTCAGTCGCTGCATAGACCATCATCTCAAAACTTGCAGTATCGATTTACGGTGAACCTGCTCATGCAAACGAATACTCTTGACTATGACTTACCGCCGGAGCTGATCGCACAAACGCCCGCTGACCAGCGGAGTGCGTCGCGTCTGCTTGTGATGAACCGCAAAACGGCCGCGCTGCGCGACCGCGGATTTGCAGACATTGCCGACTGTATCGAACCTGGCGACTGTCTCGTGCTTAACAATACCAAAGTAACGCCGGCACGTTTTTTTGCCCGCAAGGCGACAGGTGCACGGCTGGAAGGATTATTTTTGGAGGCGGATGCCACGGGACGCTGGGTGGTCATGCTCAAGAACAGCCGCAGGGTCAAGCCTCATGAACGGATCATTTTCTGCGACAGGGGGGAAAGCGACTGGGGTGAGGCCGAAGCGGTTGAACGCCTGGGCGATGGCCGTTGGAGGCTGAGCGTCAAGAGCGACAAAGATGCCTTAACAATTCTTAACGAGATCGGCTTTGCACCGCTGCCGCCGTATATCAAACGCGATGCCGACGCCGCCCGAGCAAAGATCGACCTTGGACGCTATCAGACGGTTTATGCAAGCCGGCCGGGCGCAGTTGCGGCGCCGACGGCGGGATTGCACTTTACGGAGGCTCTTCTTGAACAATTGGAGGTAAAAGGGGTCCGCAGGGCGCATGTGACACTTCACGTCGGGGCGGGTACGTTCAAACCGGTCACGGCCGACCGGCTTGAGGACCACCAGATGCACTCGGAGCACTATGAAGTGAAAGCCGCCGACGCGGAGATCATTAATGAGACCATGGCACAAGGCGGGCGCATTGTGGCGGTGGGAACAACGTCCGTCCGCACGCTCGAAACACTCGCTCAGGGGCGGCATATCAGCGCGGGGGTCGGCCAAACAGCCCTGTTCATCCGGCCGGGGTATGAGTTTCAGGTGGTGGATGCAATAATTACCAATTTTCACCTGCCGCGATCGACTTTGCTGGCGCTGGTGGCGGCGTTTGCCGGCCTGGAAAATGTCTTATCCGCGTATCGGCACGCTGTGGAACAACGCTATCGCTTTTTTTCCTACGGCGACGCAATGCTGATTGTTTAAGCAGGGAGGAAACCAAGGGTGCAACTTTCACCCTTCAGAACCGCATTTCCCGCGATGCAGCGAAGCAGAACTACTGCTCCGAACTTTTATCTACCGTTCCGTTGGAGAACTTTCCGATTATTGCGGAAGTTATTCTTTGCGAAACCATTTCGTTGCCTTCTTCGGTAATATGACAAAAATCAAAGTAGACCGATTGGGTTCTGTGTGCAAGAACATCGACCATGTCGATGTGGTTATCAAGTGGTTTCTGCTGCAGTAACGCGTGTACTTTTCCAGAAAGGCGGGCCAAGCACTCGTCTCGTATTCTGGGGTCACTGCCAAATTCTTCTTCAGTCAGTGTCTTCTCAAGAAAACTCACAGGTTGCCAGAAACAGATGTAATTAAACCCATAAATCCTTGAAAGGTCCTTCAGAAGCAACAGCGACTTGCCATATTGCCGCACGATGTCCTCCGACAGCCTTGCGAGTTCATCTTCATCGTACAAGGCAGCAACTTCTCTGCCGGTGCCGCGACCCTGCGAGGCGGCAGCAATTCGATCAATGGCCTTATAAATCACGGAATTCGTTTTGATGAGCTGCTCAACGCCCATGCGAAAACATGCCCAGGTGGATGGTTGAGGGGTCGACAGTTTAGCCCTCATTTGCGCGGTATTTTGCACGGCCCCCGCGCGACCAGCCTGATAGGCGGCGTACACATCATTAACGCCATCATAAAAAACAACCAAGTCAGGTCGTTGTCCTTCTCGCAGCAACAGAATAAGCTGCACGATTTCCTGCAAGAAGACATAGCCCCGCTCACCGTAATTGTGGACACGCGCATTCACGCCAGCAGCATCTAATTGCTTGGATACCCATGACGGAATCGTAAAGTCATCTCGTGCCCCGGCTCCCCACATAGTCGAGCCGCCGAACATGTAAATCTCTCTCGGGCTCTCTTCCAAAAACTCCGGATTCCAGGTCTTCCTCACGCCTCCGGCATCAATGTTGACAAACTTGCCTTTGAAAAATCTTCGATCCCAGCCGAGAAAGGGCTCATAATCCAACGGCGTCTGTTTCCATTCAGTGAGAAGTTGTTTTGCCCAGTCTTTTTCTGCGTAAGCAGAATGGGACAACAAAGAAGGTCTCCCCCGCGAACCGGTCTGAAACTTCCCGCCAGCCCAAACAGCCGCCTGCAACAGGACCTCGACCAGGATGACCATGAGAATGGCGGCTGCAACCGCAAAAGCAATTCGCTTTCTCGCCTCGGCCGTCCTGCCTTTAAGCAAAATGACGCCAGCTACCAGTAGCACAGCGATGCTCAGCAGCCAGCAGATAATCTCGTTTGTCAACTCTAATTCGTGACCCACAATGCCCCCGGCCACCGCAAGAAGAAAATACGGATTTATCAGTATGGCAAATGCCAACAGGCAAAGCGCCAGAGCGTACCTTACGACAGTGTTTCTCTGAACTTCCTGTACCATCTTCTTTTTCCAATCAAGTGCCGTCTGTGCGGTTTCGTACAAGGCGGGAATCTCGCCTCTTTTCACTCCAGGTACACTATAACCCCTGGATTGATTACAGGCAATCTTTCATCAAGGCGGCCCGCCAGGTCTTCTTTTGTCAGCGCGAAACTGGGGGCGATCTCAAGTGTACAATCCGGCGAGCCGTCCTCTTTTCGGGGCACTTTCACACCGGCGGCCTCGATCCAGTTGGCCGCCCGTTCGATCATCATGCGGCGGGTGACCTCGGGGCTGTCATCGCCGGTGGCGTTCTTGACCGGGGCGAATTCCTCCTGGCGCAGCGTCTCCAGAATGATGGACCGCTCGGCGAGCGGCAAAGCGTCAAAAATGAAAGTCTCCAGTTTGACGCCATTTGGCTTCCGGGGTTCTACCAGATTGCCGGCTTCATCGATATGCGGGATTTTTTTTACGGCCCGATGGATGGGCAGGGCAAAACCCTGAGCGTTGAGTTTCTCTACGAAGGTTCGGTTGATGATATGAATGGCGATAGAGCCGAGTTCGAAGACCAGCGAGCCGTCGGGGTTGCGCCGCGACGCCTGCTCATCGGAGAGGTCGCTGTACTCGATGACCGTGACCCTGCCGTCGACGAGGCAAAAATTGCCTACTTTCTCAGTCGGATGGGCTTTTATCAGGGCTTTGGACGACATCTCGGCGCCGTCCATGGCGTGCAGTCCGATGAAAAGCGGGTCAAAGATGTGAATGAGCGGATTGTCGATCTGCCAGTAGCTGATATATTCTACGCCGCGTTTCTTCATGTCTTCGATGGCGCCGCTCCGGTAAAGGGCCTTGAGGCTGCCGCCGTGTCCGTCGGGGCTGGTCGAAAGAGTGCCTTTGTCGGCCAGGAGGATCTTGCCGTCGAAAGAGAAGTTTGGATTTGTGCCTTGTTGGAACAGAAAGACATCGGACCTGGCGAGTCCGTAGTAGTCGTTCGATTCGAAGAGTTCAACGGTCGCCTCATGATTCAACGGACTGGTCATGACATACCATGCCGGCGTTGTGCCGTACTTCCTGCCGGCTGCCAGAATAGTCTCGGCGAACAGGCGGAACAGCGTCTTACTCCGGATGGGGCTCACCGGAAAATCCCCCTTCGGCCCCTCAAATCCCAGCCGCGTACCCTGTCCGCCCGCCACCACGAAGCCGGCGACCTTGCCGGCGGCAAGAAGATTGCTGCCGTATTTCACGGCCTCCTGATATCTATCCTGCTTCGACGCCTGCCCGGCGGCAGGGTAAAACGGGGCGGGATTGAGAGTCTCGGGCACGCTTAACGCGACATCGCGCCGCACATACTTTTCAATCCACTCAGACATCACCGAAAAATCTAATTGTCGGATCTGATGAAGTAATTGCGTCCTTTTGTCCTCATCCAGGCCATCATAGAAGTCAAGCAGGTGCATCTGTCCATGTTGTTTCAGGATTTGCCTGACACTTTGGCAGTCGAGATCACATTTCATTTCCATAATCGCAGTTCACTTCCTTAGTTCTGTGGGTTTAGTTGTACCCAGTCCTGGTTGCCGATCCATTGTGCTATCCTGTGTGCAGCAATGCGGTGCCCATGCGGCGTTTAATGAGAGTCCAGCCGATAGTTGATTGATTCGTCAGATTGGGCTGACCGCTTGCGGAAATCCTCCGCCAAGTCCAGCCAGGGCGTCTCCTTTGGCTGGCCACCCTTTGAGCTTTACCTGGAGAGTGGAGGTGGTACGGAAACTCGGTCCACACGTCCGGACTCAGGAGCCCGCTGGTCAGATCGGTGCCGGTGAACTCGAACCGGTTGGCGGCACCGAGCATTTGGGGCGAAATGCTCGCAACCCATCGATCAACCGCTGCAATTATGCCGGCCGCGAAAAGACACTGTCTCAGTGAAGTGCGGGTTCGGAGCAAAAAAAAGACTTTAATGCGCATAACCGCTATTAGTGCTATACAAATCTTTGTCATGGTTCCAAATGGCCGCCAATGTCCGTTAATGTCAGTTGCAAGCCATGCCGTGCATGATTTAGAGCTTAAAACGGGGTCGCAAGGGCCCTCTTTTTTGCCCGATCTGGACAGGTCGGGCAGTTATAACGGCCTTGTAATGCCGAATCGCACACAGTATACTGTCCCGTAAGTACAAAAGACCGATGTTTTTTTCAACTTGTTCATTTATTTCGGAAAAAAACTGCTTGACAGGCAGGGCAAGTAGTGTTAAATTACATTAGTGGAAGTGGCTGAATAGTGCGAGGTGAGGTAGGGTTCAAAAATATAATTTCAAAAAGCCATTATAAACCATATTGTCATAGTATGAACCCGTCTCAGCAGTTTTTCACTTCACTTCATTTCAGCGGCAGAAGGTCTGCTTGTCCACTTCTTATACGGTTGCGGAATCACAAAGCTTGCGGCGGCGTGATGTCCTGAAGGGTCCAAGTAACCGCTCTCCGGTCGCGCAAAAGTAAACCTGGAGAGATTTGCTCAGAGGCAGCAGGTGCTCACTTGTCCGGCGTTGGGCAATGAGCGGCAATCATCAATCTGATACTGTCGCTGGAGGCGGTTCTGAGCGAGTCTTTTCAACAATTTTTAAAGGAGCAAGAAATGAAGAGAAAAAAAGGGTTCACACTGATCGAGCTATTGGTCGTTATTGCGATCATAGCTATGCTGTTGGCGATCCTCATGCCTGCGCTGAGCAAGGTAAAGAAGATCGCCCAGCGCGTCGTATGCGGCACCAACCTGAAGGGTCTTGGCACCGCACAAATGGTCTACGCCAACGACTATGATGACCAGTATGTTAAGCAGGGTCGCGGCGTCGCCCATACCTGGACGGCCGACACCGTCGGCATGACGGGCGGCTGGCAGCAGGGCCCGGGCAAGAACTGGAGTACGCCCGACGCTATTTCGATCGGCGCCAGTCTGTACCTGCTGGTGAGAGAAGCCGACGTGAGCCCCAAGAGCTTTGTTTGCGGCGGCGGCGGGCAGACCGTGTTCGATGGTAAGAACCAGAACAACTGGGATATCACGGAACTTTGGGATTTCGGTCATCCTAACTATGAAAACACGGGTCCCGCCCGGACGCAGAGTTATGCCTATCATTTCCCGTACGGGCGCTATCCGGCCGACGGCTCGTCCTCTGCCTCGTTCGCAGTGATGGCCGACAGAAGTCCGTGGTTCGACGAGAAGCTCAGCACCCTGGATCCCACCAAAGAGGATTGGACGAGTCGCGTTGGAAACCTGAGACCCTATTGGGTAACAGGCCTAGCCTGGGAAAAGTGGGAAGTTGAACGGGCCAATAGCGCAGCGCATGGTCGTGAAGGTCAAAACGTGCTGTTTGGTGATGGCCACAGCAGCTACGAAAAGACGCCCGATGTGGGCATTAACCATGACCAGATTTACACGATTCGGACCCCAGGCACCGGAGCTGATCCTGAGAGCCGCCGGATTCGTCAAGGCACCTTGGGGCCGTATACGTTCGCGTACAATTCCCCCCTTCATCCTACAACAAAGGAAGATTCCTTTCTTGTGGGTGACTCTAAACCGAACTAAGTTCATCGTCCATTTTGCATGATGTACAAGCAAACGGCCTCTCGCAACAAGCGAGAGGCCGTTTTTCATGGGCATTCAGAATTATCGCACGTGCCGCTTCAAGGGCCAGGCATGTTCATCAGATTACGTGGCGAAGTTTCAATCCAGGCTGCGTTAAGATGGTCAATTCATCCTGCGGCTTTGAGTGAGCCGTTGTGTTCAGGTCCTCGGTTTCTCACCGGCCCAGAGTTGTCGATAGGTCAATTCGAGTTTGCGATTCAGCTTGCTTATGTCGTATTGCTCTTCGACCAGACTGCGGCCTTGCCGTCCCGTGGCGGGCCAAAGCTGCTGATTGTCGAGAAGATACTGTACACGCTCGGCCAAGGCGTCAACGTCTCTTTCAGGCACGAGGAAGCCTGTTTCCCCGTCGATAATAATCTCGCCAATGCCGCTATGGTCGCTCGCCACCGCAGGCATTCCCGTGGCCAGCGCCTCCATGAGCACCACCGGGACCCCTTCCATGTCGCCATCGGCGGCCGTCACGCTCGGCAGCAGAAAAATGTGTGCACTGTGATAAAGCATGATTGCCTCATCGCCGGTCACGGGACCGGCAAACGTCACGTGGCTGCCTATGCCAAGATGTGCGGCTAATGCCTCCAGGGAGTCTCTCAGCGGCCCGTCCCCGGCAACGGTGTACGCAACATCGTATCCCTTGTCGATGAGTTTGGCGATGGCCCTGAGCACGTATTCATGCCCTTTCTTCTCGACAAGCCGCCCCAGGGTTAGCAGTTTGAACGGGCCGGCATCGTATTTTCGGTCGACACATGCAAACCGCTGCAAATCGATCCCCATCCGGTGAACAACAATGTTATCGGGCTTGCAGCCCAATTCAACCAGTCGATGCTTCCAGTACTCACTGATCGGCATGCATAAATCGCACTTTTCGAACAGAGTATTATAAACGTCCAAACCGCTGGTAAGGGGGTATCTGGACACATCGAACCCATGAAAAACCGTACCCACCTTTGAGTTGATGCCTGCTTCCTTCAGAAATGCCCCGATCAGGCCGTTAGGGCCGTAGTGGCAATGTATTACGTCGAAACCATCGTCCAGAAAGTAGAGGAGAAAATAGAGGTGCTGAAGCGAAAGGCCCTTTCTGCGGCGCGCGAACATGTGTACAAACCGCAGGAGAGGCCCGGGGCCTTTGGGAAGATTCGTAACGATCAACTGGAGCGCCTTAATAAGGCACAATGCCTTGCTCTGCGGGACCGGCGGTATATATCGCGTGCGGGCGCGCAGATTATACCTCGCCACATCGGGGTGGACGACGGAATCGGCCGAATCCCGCCAGGCAATAACCCGAACGTCGTGCCCCAGGTCGATCAGACCGGTGATCTGATTGAGAATGAACGTCTCAGAAAGGCAGGGGAACGAGGTGGTTATGACGGCAATTTTCATTCCTCAGCCCTGCTTTGATAGAAGGAACCGCTTGACGCCAAAATAGAGCATGAAAAGCCGGTCAGTAAACTTTGGAAATGCAATGCGCATACGCATCTCAACCCGGAGATTTCGCGGCAAAAGGTCGCTAAATCGATCAAGCATCGGACGGATATCCACGGAAGGCTCGGCAACGTATCCCCTCAGCCACCGGGTCAGCAGTCTTGCTGCGCACGGGCGAAATGACTCACTCATGTTGTGCTCGGCTGCAAGGTGGAGGTGTCTTACAATTAAGTCGCACCTCTGCTCCGTCAGATACTTATTGGCCTGAGTGATGCTTTCCGGTCTGCCGAAATGGTTAACCGAAAGGGGGGTTTGCAAGTATCCAATTTGAGGCCATCTATATGCTATACGAAAAAACAGGTCGGTGTCCTGGGCCCACCACTGCCCGACGCGAAACATGCCCGCATCAAGAAGCACGCTCTTTTTTACCATGATCGTGATTGTCGAAAGCGCAAACCCGGCGGTAAGCGCATCAAAGTAATTCTCTAATCGGTCTGTGTCACTGCACAGGAATCCCAATGTTTCAGGTGCAAAAGTCAGTCTTGGCGGCGTTCCGTCTATTGGATGAATCTCGTAATTGGTCGCAGACCATGCCAGATCGGGGTGCTTCCTGTGGAGTTCAACCTGTTCGGCAAGCTTTTGGGGCAGCCATTCGTCATCCGCGTCGAGAAAGGCAATCCACTCGCCATGGGCTGCCTCTATGCCGGTGTTACGGGCGACACTGGCGCCGCCGTTTTGCTGGTATACGTAACGTACCTGCTCGCCGTACGCTTCGACGACACGGCCGGTGTCATCCGTTGAGCCATCGTCGACGACAATAATCTCCTCGGCGGGACGGGTTTGCGCAAGGATGCTGTCGATTGCCCTCCCAATGTGCTTTGCGGCGTTATAGGCAGGGATTACTGCAGTAACTGTCATATGGATGTCGGTGTCCATCATTTATGCGGAGGCTTCCATTTTCTTTCTGGTATGGTCGATGACCGCCTGCAGTATCTCGTCCAAAGTGGTCCGCGGTTCGTATCCCACGGTCTCTCTGATTCGATCCAGACAAGGCATTCGTCGCGCCATGTCGTCAAAAGGCCTGCCATAGGCTTCTTCATAGGACAGATGTTGCAGTGTGCTGCTGCTGCGGGTCATGCGGATGATCTTTTCGGCGAGTGCTTCAATCGTTATTTCTTCGGTGCCGCCTACATTGTACACCCGGCCGGGGGCCGTGGGGCAATCCATCAGGGAGATCAGGCCGCCGATCACGTCGTCGACCGAAGCAAAGCAGCGTTTCTGGCTGCCCGTCCCGTAGATAAGCAGCGGTTCGTTCTTCAGTGCCCGCTCGACAAACCGGGGAATCACCATGCCGTATTGTCCGGTCTGCCTCGGCCCAACCGTATTGAAGAGCCTTGCCACGATCACCGGCAGCCCGAACTGGTCATGATAAGCCAGCGCGAGGAACTCATCAATGGCCTTGCTGCACGCATAAGACCATCGCGAAAAGCGCGTGCTGCCGGATACGGTGTCGTCGTCTTCGTGGAAGGGCACCGCCTCGCTCTTGCCGTAAACTTCGCTGGTGCTGGCAATAAGGACCTTCTTTCTGAATTTGTTCGCCACAGCAAGCACCACTTCCGTGCCATGGATATTTGTTTCGATCGTGTGTACGGGGCGGTCCACGATCAACTGCACGCCCACCGCCGCGGCCAGGTGAAACACCGCGTCGCACTGCTCGATAAGGATATGCATCGTCTCGGCGTTCCGCACGTTATCATACACGAAGCTGAAGCGCGGATTTTTTCCGGCAACGGTGAGGTTTTCCATGCTGCCGGTGCTGAGGTCGTCCACGGCAACGACTTCGTGCTGCGCATTGAGCAGCCTTTCCACAAGGTGTGAACCGATGAATCCGGCCCCGCCGGTAACCAGTATTTTCATAGCCATCGCTCCCAGCCGGGCATGCGCGGGCCCGGCCTCTTGATGTGAGTTGTCAGCAATGCTGTCGACAATGCTTCGTGTTTCATACTTGTCCGACAATTTCCGTCTGCTTCAGTATTTCGGTCATTTTGGCCATGACCATTTGCGGAGTGATTTCATTCAGGCATCGCGGATCTGAGCAGGTCTCCAGTCGTGCATCATACTGGCAAGGTCCGCATTCCGCCGGGGTAATCAGCGCAACCCCCTTGTTCCACGGCGCATTCTTAATGGCGCAAGTGGGCCCGAAGATCGTAATGGCGGGCGTCTGAACAGCGCAGGCGATGTGCATGGGCCCGCAGTCGTTACCCACGGCGAGCGAAGCCTTCTTCAGAATCCAGGCGGTTTCGGCAAGCGTCAGCTTGCCTCTCAAATCGACAATATGAGGATCGTCGCGCTGCTCTGCCGGAAAGTCATCTTCTTCCGTTCCGATAATACAGATCTGAGCGTGCGGATAGGTCTGGCGTATCATGCCGGCTAACGATCCATATAGAAGCCAGCGTTTATGTCGCCAACGAAGCTCGTTCTTGCCGCCTGGCGCGATGCACACGCGCATACTCGCTTCGGGCAGATGCCGTTGCGGCTCCTTTAACGACACATAAAGCGGCGGCATGATCCCTTTGCCGCCTAAAGGTTTCAGCATATCCATGAAGTACTGGCGTTCAGGCTTCAGAAAATACTGTCTCAGCCACACACGGGGGTGATGGACCACCCCAAGGTCGCAAACCTGCCGCCACGGCGAGATCGCACTCAAAAACGGATAAGGAAAAAAACTGTGGTCGAACGACGCGCCCCGCACATCTTCCTGGGAATCCGTGATATGGTCAGGCACACACCAGTTTTCAAAGAGATCACCGTGCGGGACAACAACTGTCATTACGGCCTTGGGCCACAATGCCCTGACTCCCTGAACGAGCGGTGTCGCCTCCACGGCGTTGCCGATCCCGCCGCCACTGATTACAACAAGCACTTTGGGGCCGAAGTCCGTGCGTGACAGATCGTCACGGCGGCCCTTGAGTGCCCGGCGATACGCAATACGCTTAACTTGCGCTGACAATCTCTGCGCACAGCCCGTGCACGCTTCCACTATGCATTGAACGAAACCATCAAGGTGGACTATTTTCAGCAACGATGCAAATTTCATTACCGAACCATCAATATCGCCAGATAATTGTAATTATGGCACACAAATAGAGTTCGAAAACAGAATTTCTTGATTCTGAGCACTGTATCACATTTTAGGCAAAATGTAGATGAATTGTTCGTCTATCCTGCAAATTTGGTCGAACATTCGTCTTGCGAAACCGTCACAAACATCTGACGACGGCGAACAAGAAACACAGGCAATCAGGTCCATTATGCTCAGGTCCTGGTCGAATTTGCCGTGAATCGCCATAGACCATTGTATTATATCATGGTCTGACCGAAAGTGAACCGCAATCCGCTGATAAGCCGGTTTTGACGTGCATGAACCTGTTGCCTGTTCATGGTTGATGAATAACAAAAGGGTTGGATTTGAGAAGATTTTCTGATACTATGATTCATCGACTAATTCGAGAAAAATGGGACCAAATACAAAAAAACGTGTACTGATTATCGGCCTCGACGGTTTTACATGGAATCTCGGGCGGCACTTTATGCAACAGGGAGTCATGCCCCGTCTGGCGGCTCTGGTCCAGGGAGGCGGGTCGGGCGATCTGAGAAGTGTCATGCCGTTCGAGACATCGCCGGCATGGTCCTCATTTCAAACGGGATGCCTGCCCGGCAAGACCCGCGTATTCGCATTCCATACCTATGACAGAGCGAACAGAACGGTTCGCCTGAACAGTTTTTCGGATATTGCCGTTCCGAGCATATGGGAACTGGCGGACAAAGCCGGCAAGACGGTCGTGAGCCTGAACATGCCGGTTAGTTCTCCGCCGCCGCGGCTCAGGGGGGTCATTGTTCCGGGGCTGCTGTGCCCGAAGCTGTCTTGCGAGACAGTCCAGCCGCCGGAGGCTTATAACAGGTACATTAAACCTCGAAGAGGCTATCTTATTGTCAACCACGACTGGCAGGACACGGTAGGGCAGTTCGTTGACCAGGCGATTGCGACAGAACGCGTCCGTTGCGACGTGGCGCTCGATATGATGCAGGATATCGACTGGGATATTTTCTGCGTGCAGGTGCAAAGCAGTGATGCGCTGCAGCACAAGATCTGGTGGGCGATCGATCCGATTTCAGCGGGCGCTTCTGCGGAGGAGCACACCGATGCCATGCGTTTTTATCGAAGTTGTGACGAGAACATAGGTCGGCTTGTAGATGCGGCCGGACCGGAAACGCTTAAGCTGCTTGTTTCAGACCACGGCTTCTGTGCAAAGAAGGCCGACGTTGGCGTCAACACGTGGCTTCGCCAAAAGGGTTATTTGCAACTCGTTGGCAGGCCGCCGGCTGTAGGTTTCGCGGCCGCCAAGAATCGACTGAAAGACAATCACCCCGTACTAAAATCGATGGCGAAGACCTACGGCTCGCTTCGCGGCGGCGTATCGGGCGGCTGCAAACGTATTCGTGAGAAAATGCAGAAACCCGGCAGTACGCGCATGTATGCCGACACGCTGACCGCGCACATCAGGACAGTCGTCGACTTTGAAACAAGCCGGGCCTTCTGCCTTGGGGGCATGGCTGGAATGATCTACATCAATGGAGACAGGTGCGAGCGGGCCCTTTTCGGGCAGCAACTTGCCGGCGAATTGCTGGAGGCGTTCGGGCCGCAGGCGAAAGATCCGGTGATAACGGGCATCCGTGCGGGCCGAGAGGTATACAGCCTGGAGGAGCAGCAGGATTATCTTCCCGATCTCGTGGTCGAGTTTGCAGCCGGTTATGAGTCGCGGATTCATCCGGGTGGCGAGGAGGTGATTATGCCAGGCGCCTTCAAAGGCAAACAGCAGGGGACGCACAGTCGAAGCGGCATATTTGTCGCGCATGGCCCCGCCATTCGCCCCGCCGGCAAATTCGATGCGGAGATTGTCGACATCGTGCCGACAATCCTTGCGTATCTGGACATCCCGGTGCCGCGATACATGGACGGTCAGGTGATGGAGTCGCTTTTTTCGGAGCCGCTCCACGTGCTCTTTAAAGATGTCAGCTACGGCGCCTCGTCGGCAACGGAATACTCGGATGATGAACAACGCCAAGTCGAAAAGCACTTGTCAGATCTCGGCTATCTGTAATAAGACCCGGGCAAGAAGGCGCTGACGGCACCAATAGAAGCGACGTCTGAACACATGTGCGGAATCTTCGGGATTATGAAGCATGACGACAACGCGGTCGTCGCCGGTCGGTATTTGCCGCCCGGGCTGGCGCACCGCCAGAAGCTTTGATTTCCCTCCGATGCTTATTTCCGTATGAATATTCCCAAGGCGTTCTTCGAGAAATCATTGACGTGCGAGATGCTGGGTCTTGGACGAAGGGAACTGGAATACCTTTTCGAACATTGCGACCAGACGTACCGAACCCGTCTGCTTCACCTGGAGGTCTGGGCCCACATGTGCCTGTACGGCATGAGTGAAGAGGCAATTCTTGAGCGGCTAAATACCCACAGCACCATTAATTCGATGTGATTACCCGATGGGCTGTTCCAGGTATAGCCCCGCGTTGCCATCCGATTTAATCCAGGTAACCCAGCGCCTTGAGTTTTTCCGTGAGTTCGCGTTCGTCTTGCGTACAGGCCGGTGGAGGTGATGACTGCGGCCGGTCGGCGACCTTATCGATTATTCGGCTTGCAGAAGCGTCTGCCGATGTCTTATCGATCACAAGCCAGGGGACCTGGCGAAGGATCGGATGGTCCGAGCCGGTCGGATGGGAAAAACAGCGATCCTCTCCCAGCAGTTCTCCGTGGTCAGAAGTGACTATGATTCGGCCGGAGAGTTGTTTGATCAGAAGGGCCGTCTGCACGAGCACTCTTTGGAGATTGTCCCTGTATGCCTCCCGCAGTTGTTCGACGGTATGGCGGCGCAGCACGACTTCCATGGGGGCTTTAGGCGGCATGTTCAACCACTTTCTGAGCATCCAGTCGGGATGATTGCCCAGAAGGCCTGTGCACCTGCACAACGGCAGCAGCAAGCGGTACAGCATCGTTTTGCTGCGGGCTGCGCCGCCTACGACACCGACCAGATGCCGCGGCGCGTTAATGTCCGCGTGTTCGTAGCCGCGTGCATCTTCGCCAAGGCTCAGATAGGGTGCATGGGGCTGAATGTAATGCACGATAAACCGTTTGCCCGGCGTATTGGCAATGATGCGCGCCGCCGCCGCTGTTACCGCCTCCGGAGGCACGGTCCCCCGTACCCAGTGCGTTTTCCACACCTCATGCACTGCGTGAAAATGCTCACCCGCGCAGAACCCGTAGACGTGTGAAGAGGCGCTGATCTGGGGATTGGCGGTGATATAAACGATGTCGTCATAGCGACCCGTAAAGGACTTGTTTCGCCATTCATTCGTACTGGAACCCACGGATTGCCTGCGGCTGAGTTCACCTTCCAGATAGTCGCCCCAGACCTGCTCGAAATAGTCGTACCGACAGGCATCAAGTATAATAAGGCAGTCCCACTTTTCGCCGATAATGTCGAGAGGTTCCATTGGTCTCACCTGCGTTTATCATCTTTGTTTAAGCAGAAATGTCACCTGTTCAGCAATAATTTCCCTGATCCGGCCCCGGACCAAACGGTCACCGACATAGACCACAACGAGATAAGCTGCTGACGCCAGTAAACCCAGCAGCAGGAATGAGGTGACATTTGTTTTCTGCAAAGCCACCGTACGAATCAGCATAACCGTGGCGACCATGATCAGAGTTGCCGCCAACGGAAGGATTGCTGGCCGGATTAAGTCCGACATACGGCACTGCAGAATTCGCTTCGCCAAATACAGCCCGAATGGCTGGGCCGCCATACCAATGATCACGATCAGTGCCGATGTGCCGACAAATCCCCATCGGTGCGTAAACGGATAGATAAACGCGATTAGCGCCACAAGTTTAACTATCTGGAGGCCTGTGCTGGTGCCGGGTTTCCCGACAGCCGAAAAGAGCGGCCCTCGGCTGGCCCCCAGGGAGCGTTCGAGGCCTTTCAGTGCAAGAATCTGCATCGCCGGCACGATGGGCAGCCATTGTTCGCCCGGAAACAGAATCACAAAATCACGGGCCAATATGAAGATGAGGCCGGTACATGGAAACGCCAGAAACGCCGTCAGTTCGAATACTTTCAAATACGCGTTCCGCAGTCTTGGTATGTCATGCTGAAGTTTCGCGTACGCTGGAAATGCAACCTGTGATATTACCGTGGTGATCTGGGTCGCCGGTATGTTGGCGAACTTATAGGCAGTCTGGTAGTATGCCAGGGCCATTACTCCGAGGGTTCCCCAGACGAAATAGTCGTCGCCTTGGGTCATCAGAAAACCAATTACGTTTATACTGAAGATCCATCGCCCGAAACGCCACATTTCCTTTGCTTTTTGGCGGTCAATCGCGAATCGCGGCCGGTAAGGGTGCATGCGATAGCTGACGATCACCGAGACGATTCCCGCAGCGAGTTTCCCGGCCACAACCGCCCAAATGCTGCGGTAAAGCAGCGCCACAGTCACGGTCACAATAAAATCGACTATTTCGGCGGTACTTTGCAGCCAAAAGCTTTTTCGGAACTGCAACTCTTTTGTGAAGTATATGGTCGCCATGCTGCCCAGCGGGCCCAGGAGCAACGATACCCCAAGGATTCGTATTACGGCGATTGTCAGTCCCACCTTCTCCGGAGGCACTTTCATCTGTGCCGCCAAGGGCGCCGCCAGAAAGAGCAGCGTAAACAAGGCGGCCCCACGAATGACCTCCAGAGACCAGGCCGTGTTTAGATAGGTTTCGATTTCACCCCTCTTCTGGACCATCGCCGCCCGGAAGCCTGTCTCGCTGAAATTCGTCAAAGTCGCCATCATCAGCGCCGCGACGCCAATGAGCCCGATATCATCAACGGCCAGCATCCGCAGTACGATAATGAATTTGATGGTAAACAGGGCCTGTGTCAGGACCTTGCCTGCGACGATCCAGCAGCCGCTTTTCACTGTGCGCGCAAAAAGGACACCGGGTGTATGCTCGATCCCGAAGGGTTCAACCTGTGCATTATCGTCGTTCATTGCTAAGCCCGCATCGTTGCCGACATGGTCACTTACATAAAGGGATCCATTACCGTATCATGATAATCCTCAAGCGTGCTTCGCTTATCCGTCAGCCATTCCATCGTGGAAAACACGGTCAGTATCGCCGAGACTGCATCTCGTTTACAGGAGGACGGATCATCCAGCAGCGCATTCACCTTATCAAGCAGGAAGTATTCGCCAATGACCGCACACCGGCGACTCTGATTGCGAAGACAGTCCAGTACCGACGCGGAGTGAACGTGGCCGGCCGGCTTAACCGTCTGTGTAATACTGCCGTGCCCCCTCAGTGTTCTGCGGGCAAAACGAATCGGATTCGGCAATCGTCGTAAACGATCCGCCAACGGGGTTGCCGCCGGATCGGGCACAATAATGTCGACACGTCTGCCCTCTATGGCGCGATCGATGCCTGCCAGGCTGCAATTCAAATTCTGAAGCATACGAGCGTACAGCCGGTTGCCGTGCTTCTGCTCATCCGGACAATTCATCGCGTAGAAAAAGAAGCCCGGCGACCAGAATGGAGCAGCGATCTCAAAAAAGAACCGCTGCCGCTCATCGCCCTCCAGAAAACGCATGAAGCCGCGTTGACAGATGATGAAATGCACGTATTTCTGCTGAAGCGATCTCTCCGGAAATGACGACAGCAGGGTCTTTAGTTCCGAAAGGATTTCTTCTTCGTCGGTTCCTGTCAGTTGCGAAACCATCTTCAAGGGGAACACTTGGTTAGACTTCAACAGGTGTGCCACCAGTTGGTTAAGGGATCGCAGTTTCCTGGCAGGTCTGAGGTCGGGCATAACTTTGTCGCCGCCGTTACCTGAAAAATAAATCAGCCTGCCCCCATACCGGCCATTCAAGTTCCTGAAATATTGTAACGCGTGTGGGATTCCCAGGAAAACCTGCCCAGTCTTGATCCTGAGCAGTTCAAGAACATCGGCCCCGGTCGCCGGCGCCGGTTCGCAAAGCCATCGTTCGACGCCGAGCGCCTCGGCCACCTCGCCGGCAACCTCAACATCGGTCTTTGCCCGCCTGCCCGCATCCAGCCAACTTGCCGTCTCGAAAGGGCGTCCTGCCCGCTTCAGGGCTCCCGCGAGGGCGCGCGAGTCGAGTCCGCCGCTCAACGACAGAACTGTCGTCCTGTCGGCGTCCGTGCGCGTACGACATGCCTCCGTCAGGAGATCCGCCAACTGTTCGGCATTCGCCTCCAGTGACGTCAGTTCATTCTGCTTCTGTTGGAAATCAAAAGTGTACACCGCCTCTTTCTGAATCGCGCCTGCCGCTGTGTCAATCATGACGAGGCTGGCCGCCGGCAATCGAAATACATCCTTCAGCAAGGTTCGGTATTCAAGGCAGTACAGAAGAAGGAGATACTGCCAGATGGACTGGCGATCAAATTCACTGCGGCCGGTTGTTTCGGATACGAGCGAAAGGTCTCTGGAAAAGACGCCTCGCCGCTCTGAGAGATGGTAATACAGCGGCAGGCGGCCGAAAACATCGTTGAAAAGGACGGTTCTGCCGGACCCCTTGTGGGCGATCACACAAATGAACTGCCCATCCGTATTAAGAAGCCATTGTCGCAGTTCGTTCTTGAACTCATCCCGGTGGCTGGTTACTCGTTGGCCCAGTTGCATAAGCTGTCGATCAACGGCATTGTCAGACAGACCGTAGATACGGCCCTCCAGACACACGAACAGGGTGTCGTTCTCGAAAATGCGAAGCGGATAATACTCCGGGATCGCCGCGCCGAGTATACAATGCGGTGTGTCCATGAGAACACGTACCGACTGCTCCTCTGCGCGGTAGGTACGCTCCAGACTTCGCCGCAACGATTGCGCCGAAACCTGCTGCTGGTCGCCCATCTCGCACAAAAGGCTTATTCCCGGCACAGGAGGATTCCTTTGTCTATTAAGTTGTTCAAATTAAAGAATTTGTCACTTGCCGCTGGAAAACGACCCCTGCGGTCCGACGACTGCACTGCTGCGTGTGCATAACGGCCTTGAACGCGAAGGCGACCGCAAGAGTATAATGATAGAGGCTGATCGGGTCAATAACTTCGGACTTCCTCCTTTGATTTGCCTGCAGCATCGACCCGTTCGGACAGAATTATGCAGACCCTCAAATCGACGATCAAAGGAGCTTTCTCAGTGTATCTCCGGCGGGCGATGTAATGAACTTTTCGGCGGGGCGGAAGTAATTGTTGCTTTCGGGGTTCGGGACGGTTAGAATGGAGAGTTTGTATGTGTGGGGATTTCCGCCCCGGTCAACAGTTATCTCATAGGTTTATTCGAGCGCATTATGTATTCAGATTCTATTCGCAACGTAGCGATTATTGCACATGTCGACCACGGCAAGACGACGCTGGTGGACGGGTTACTTTATCAGTCCGGGATGTTCCGGGATGAGGAGCTGGACAAGCTGGCGGGGAGCGAGCACGGGTTGATCATGGACTCGAACCCTCTGGAGCGGGAGCGGGGCATCACAATCCTGAGCAAGAACTGTTCGATTCAGTACATCAACGGTGCAGGAGACGAATACAAGATCAATATTATTGACACCCCGGGCCACGCCGATTTCGGCGGCGAGGTGGAGCGGGTGCTCAAGATGGCCGACGGGGTGCTGCTGCTGGTGGATGCATTTGACGGGCCGATGCCGCAGACGCGATTCGTCCTGACCAAGGCGCTGGAAAATGGGCTGCGGCCCATCGTCGTGGTGAACAAGGTGGACCGCGCAAACAGCCGGCCGAACGACGTGGTGGACGAGGTGTTCGATCTGTTGGTGAGCCTGGGGGCGAACGATACGTCGCTGGATTTTCCGGTGGTCTACGCCTCCGCCCGAGAGGGCTGGGCGACGACGGATCTGGCGGTGAAAACGACGACGCTCAAGGCGATTTTCGATGCGATTATCGAGTATGTTCCGTCGCCAAAGGCGGTTGCCGATGCACCGCTGCAGATGCTTGTGACAAACCAGGAATGGTCCGACTACGTGGGGCGTATCGCGATCGGCAAGGTTTTTGCAGGTGACGTCAGCGAAGGGCAGCGCGTGACGGTGATCGACAAGCAGGGGCTGCACACACAACAGAAAGTGATGCACATTCACCAATTCAACGGATTGGGGCGCAAGCGGGTTTTCTCGGTCCAGGCAGGCGATATTTGTGCTATTTCGGGGCTGGATCCGGTTGAGATCGGAGATACCATTGCCTGTGCGGATCGGCCGACGGCCCTGTCCGTCGCGGCGGTCGATGAGCCGACGATGACGATGACCTTCCGGGTCAACGACGGTCCGTTCGCCGGACGCGACGGCAAGTATGTGACGAGCCGACAGATCGGCGAGCGGCTGCGAAAGGAACTGGAGCGCAACGTGGCGCTGCGGGTGGACCCGGGCGCGACGCCGGAGGAGTTTACGGTATCGGGACGGGGGCTGATGCACCTGGGTATTCTGCTGGAAAACATGCGGCGCGAGGGATATGAGGTGTGCGTGGGCAAGCCGAATGTCATCATTCGCCTTGTGGAGGGGCGTCGGTATGAGCCGATTGAGCTCCTGGCCGTGGATTGCCCGCTGGATTGTCAGAGCGCGGTGATGAGCCTGCTTGGGGATCGACGCAGCGAAATTATGAAGATGGACGCCAAGCGCGGGGCGAGTGATTTTATTCACATGGAGTTTATGATTCCGTCGCGGGGCCTGTTCGGGCTGCACGCGCGGATGCTGAACGCGACCCAGGGACGAGCGGTGATGCACCATACGTTCGAGCGGTACGAGCCCATGCGCGGGTCCATTCCGCAGCGCAAGGCCGGTGTGATGATCGCAACGACCACCGGGCAGGTGACGGCCTATGCGCTGGATGGACTGTTTGATCGGGGTATCTTTTTTGTCGCGCCCGGAGAGCAGGTGTACGAAGGGCAGGTGGTGGGAGAGCACTGCAAGGAAAACGATATTCCGGTAAACGTCGCCAAGGCCAAACAGTTGACGAACGTGCGCGCCTCCGGCAAGGATGACGCGGCCAAAGTTCGTCCGGCACGCAAAATGAGCCTTGAGGCGGCGATGGAATACATTCAGGATGACGAACTGGTGGAAGCCTGCCCCACTACGATTCGAATGCGCAAACGATTGCTGAAAGAGTCGGACCGGCGGCGCGATGCGCGCAAATAATTGACTGCGAAATGTTTATGACGGACGCTATCGATTTACGTAAAGGGCCGATTGCGGCGACGTCAGAAATCCGATTATTCACTTGCTTTTGGCACGAAGCTGTGCTATATATAAATAAGCAGGTGACCCCTGTGGTGTGCGTGATGGCGATGACATTTGAAAGAACCGATGCCCTCGCAAAGGGAGGTCAGGCCTTGACGGATCGGAAACGCCTGCATGACAGGACTTTCGGACGCAAGCAACGACTGCCCACTTTGAATTAGAGGGTTCTTTTCAAAGGCGCCGTTCACGGCTCTTGCGGAGGTTTGCCTGACTATACAAGGTCTGTCTTTGGGCAGACCTTTCTTTTTGCGCTGGGGAGGCTAAGCGGGGATTCCTGAAGATACTTTGAGGGGCTGGTGCATGCGCATATTTTCCGTAGAAGACCCTGGAGGCAAACCCTTGATAGTTATCGGGCTGTTGATGATGGGGAGCATCGGGCCCAGTCCGGTCTGGCGGTGCGGGTGATGATCACGAGCGAGGCGGCAGCGGCTTTTGCGGTCCGCAAGATGCGGCGGCCATTCGTTCATGCGCAGTTCACATTGCACCTTAATTTCATTGCATCGGCCGTATTTACGATATACCTTGTGTCAACCGGGGCGCTTACGAAAGAGCGATGTACGGTTTGGGACATTTTTGCTGTGAGCCCTGACGGCTCAGAGGAGCAAAAGAATGGCGACCACAGAACGCAAGCTGAAGCAGGCCGTGCTCTGGGAGCCTGCGGCCGACAAGAAAGTCAATTGCTTTCTTTGCAACTGGCGATGTCTGATCGCCGACGGCAAGGTCGGACACTGCGCGGTGCGAAAGAATATCGGCGGCGTGCTGTATTCGCTCGTCTACGATAGAGTGTGTGCGGCAGGTGACGATCCGATTGAAAAAAAACCGCTGTTCCACTTCCAGCCCGGCACCCGAAGTTTTTCCATTAGCACGCCCGGCTGCAACTTCCGGTGCGGCTTCTGCCAAAACTGGCAGATCAGTCAGGTGGTCCTTGAGAAAGGCGCCATCGACGGACAGCCCTACAGTCCGCAGGAGATCGTCTCGGCGGCCGTGCGGGCTGGGTGCGGCAGTATCGCCTACACTTACACTGAGCCGACGATTTTCATGGAGCTTTGTGCCGAGACCGCGGTTGTCGCCCGCCAGAGGGGACTGGCCAACGTCTTCGTCAGCAACGGTTACATGACCACGCAGGCGATCGATTTCGCCGCGCCGTGGCTCGATGCGATCAATATCGACCTTAAGGCGTTCACCGAGGGCTACTACCGCAGCCTCTGCAAGGCGCATCTGGAGCCCGTGCTGGATTCGATCCGCTATATTGCCCGCAATACGAATATCTGGATGGAATTGACGACGCTGATCATTCCCGGCGAGAACGACTCCGACGACGAGCTTGGGCGGATTGCCGGGTTCATCGCCAACGAGGCCTCGCCGGATGTGCCGTGGCACGTGAGCCGCTTCTATCCGACCTACGAGATGACGGACACGCCGCCCACGCCGGCCGCAACGCTGCAGCGGGCCCTCGACATCGGCCGCCAGGCGGGTCTGCGCTACGTCTATGTGGGCAACCTGCCCGGCTCGAAGGCCGAGTCGACGCATTGCTGGCGGTGCGGCGAGCGTCTCATCGAGCGGATCGGGTACAGCATACGCTCCAATGCGATCAAGGATTCCGCCTGCCCGGCGTGCGGGGCGCATATCGCCGGTGTGGATTTGGGATAGTGCCCGAAAAAAGCGTGCAAACGGTTCTGCCTTCGTTAGAATAGCCGCGAAAGTGCGGATACTATTTGAACTGCGTGATGCGAGGTTTTACTGTGAAGATCGTGGCTGATGAAAACATACCCTTCGTCAAGGAGTGTTTCTCTGCAATAGGCGAAGTGACGACGGTGGGGGGGCGGGCGATCACACGTCAGGTCGTGGCAGATGCCGACGTGCTGCTGGTGCGCAGCATTACGCAAGTGAACGAAGCTCTGCTCAAGAACAGTTCGGTCAGATTTGTCGCTACGGCGACCATCGGTATGGAGCACGTGGATCAGGACTACCTTGCGTCGGCGGGGATCGGGTTTGCATCGGCGCCGGGCTGCAACGCCAATTCCGTCGCCGAGTACATCGTGGCGGCGCTGCTGGCGCTGGGCCGCAAGCACAAAATTGAACTTGCCGGCAGACGTATCGGCATTGTGGGTGTGGGCAACGTCGGCGGCAAAGTCGAGAAGAAGACGGCCGCTCTGGGAATGAGGCCGGTGCTGAACGATCCGCCGCTGGCGCGGCAAACCGGTGATCCCAAATACCAGCCGCTGGAGGCGGTGTACGACTGTGATTTCGTGACGATGCACACGCCTCTGACGCGCGAAGGACTTGATAAAACGCATCACCTCGCCGACGACGCATTTTTCAATGCGCTCAGAGAAGGCTGTTTTTTCATTAACACGTCCCGCGGCTCCGTCGTGGACACCCCGGCGTTGAAGCGGGCGCTGCTGTCCGGGCGATTGGGCGGTGCGGTGCTGGACGTCTGGGAAAACGAGCCGAACATAGACGGCGAGCTGATTCTTAAGGCGGACCTGTCGACACCGCATATCGCCGGCTATTCGTTCGACGGCAAGGTGTTGGGGCTGATCATGGTATATCGCGCCGTCTGCGAGCACTTCGGCATCGGAGTCCAGCATGAGGCGGCGGATTTCCTGCCCGAGCCGCCGGTGCCGCTGATCCGGATCGATGCCCCGGTGGAGGACCAGCAGGCGGCGATCCACGATGCTGTCCAGCAGGTGTATGTGATTAACCGCGATGATTTCAACACGCGGGAAATTCTGCTGGTGGCCCCGGACCAGCGAGGCAAATTCTTCGATGATCTGCGAAAGCATTATCCGACGCGGCGTGAGTTTCAAAACACCGGCGTGCAGGGTGTCGATGCCGACGATGCGCTTGGGCGCAAACTTGCGGGCATCGGGTTCAATATTGCCTGACGATCTGTCCTTTGTTCAAGAGGAACGTATGGCGAGCGATATCCTTGAGTGGCCCGCGGGGCGGCTGGATTTTTCAACAGGATCCATCGTGATGGGCATACTGAACGTGACGCCGGATTCGTTCAGTGACGGCGGGCAGTTCCTCGATGCAAACGCGGCGGTTGCCCACGGTCTTGCGATGGCCGAGGCGGGGGCGGCGATCATCGACGTTGGGCCGGAATCGACCCGGCCCGGTTCCGAGGCGGTGGAGGCCGACGAACAGATCCGAAGAGCGGTTCCGGTGATCGAGAAACTGGCGGCCGATTCGAAGGTCGTGATCAGTATCGATACCAGGTATCCCGACGTTACGGCCGCGGCGATAGATGCGGGGGCGGACATGATTAACGACGTAACGGCCCTTGCCGATGACCGCATGGCGCAACTCGCCGCCGACCGGCAGGTTCCAGTTGTGTTGATGCACATGAAGGGGACCCCCGCTACCATGCAGCAGGCCCCGCATTATGACGATGTGGTTGCCGAGGTCCTCGCTTTTCTCCTCGATCGCGCCGAACGTGCCCGGTGCCGCGGCATTGCCGCCGACAGGATATTCATCGATCCCGGTATCGGCTTTGGCAAGACTGCTGAGGACAATCTTGAGTTGCTGCGAAACCTGGACCGGTTTGTGGGTTCGGGCTACCGTGTTCTTTTGGGGACCAGCCGCAAGCGGTTCATCGGCCGGCTTACGGGGAGGGACGTGCCCGCCGATCGGGTCTTCGGGACAGCGGCGACCGTAGCGTTGGCGGTCGCGGCGGGCGTTTCCATTGTTCGGGTTCACGACGTGCCGGAAATGATGGACGTTGTTCGCGTGGCAAACGCTTTGAGATAATGTCTGTGAATGTGCGACATGTTTAACAGGGTATTAGCCTTCTACACCAAGTTTTTCGCCGTGTGGGTGATGCTGCTTGCCGTTGTGGCGTATTTCTTTCCCGCCCCTTTTATGGTCGAGCCGATCATTATGACGTGTTTCTTCGCCCTGACCATGTTCGGCATCGGGGCAGTGCTGCGTCTCGACGATTTCAAGCGGATCGGGCAAAGGCCCGGAATCGTCCTTATCGGCTCTGTCGCCCAGTTCACGATTATGCCCCTGGGGGCGTACGCTCTGGCCAACGTCTTCCAACTGCCCGACGCGATGGCGGCCGGGCTCATCCTGGCGGGGTGTGCTCCCGGTGCGATGTCCAGCAACGTCATGAGTTATATCGCCCGGGCCGATACGGCATACTCCGTTTCGCTCACGACCGTCTCGACGCTCCTGTGTCCGGTGGTCACGCCGGCGCTGACGCTGTGGCTGGCGGGTGCACGAATGCCGGTCGAGTTTGGCCGTTGTTCGAGGTCCTCGGCATGGTGGTTCTGCCGCTGGCGCTGGGTTTTCTTGTTCGGCACGTGCTCAGAGATAAAATCGATCGCGTGTTATGCGTGTTTCCCGCTATCTCGGTGACGTTCATCATATTCATCTGCGCGGTTGTTGTCGCGCGGAACCGCGATCGGCTGGAAATGCTGACGCTGTCGGTGATTGTCGTCGTAATCCTGCTCAATGCATACGGCATGGCCGCCGGGTATGGGGTGGGGGCATTATTCAGGATGGGCACTTCGCGGCGGCGGACGCTGAGTATAGAAATCGGTATGCAGAACGCCGGGCTGGGTACGGTGCTTGCGCTGAATCATCTGAGCGAGGAATCCGCGATCCCGACGGCCTTGTTCGTTTTCGTGTGCATCATTACTGCGTCGGGGATTGCAGAGTTCTGGCGGCGTTCGGCGCCTGCGCAAAGAACAGGCCCCGACACCGGGCCGGGGCCTGCAGATGCTTCTCAAGGGGGCAGTCTGCCCATCAAATGATTTCGAGCGTGTCCTTGTCCGGCAGCGGCGGGAAGGGTGCATGGGGCTCGGTCTGGTACCAGAAGGCCGTCGATGAGATGTCGTCCTGCAGGGGCAGGTACCGGCCGCCGCTCCGCCAGCCCAAGGCCTGCATCGTCACCTTCAAATCCTTCTCGAAGCGAACCGGGTCCATGATGTGCCAGCGATACAGGCCGAAGCGCGTCTGCGACTGGTACTTGCCGTCCGGCTTGATCACCTGCGGCATGCCGGCGTACGGCGTGTTGTATTCCTGATACTGGTTCGTGTCGGGATTAATGAAACAGTAGGACCCGCAGAAGTAGTCCTCGGTGCCCGTGCCGCAGATGGTCGGGAATTCCTTGTCGCCGTCCATGAAGAACTTGATCTCGCCTTCGCCCCACCAGCCTGTGTTATTGACGCCCCAGGCCATATAGCAGCCGACGAACTGGCCCCAGCCCTTGACGCCGTCGAGGATGACATGGTCGGTCTTGTATTGCAAAGGATTGGAGCGTCGGAACTGGGCGTGGAAATACGCGGCGTCAGCAGGGATTTCCGTCAACGTGTAGTCGACCTGATAATACAGCGTCATCTCACGGGTGTCGATGTTCTCCATGGTGATGCGGGCGCTCTTGCGGAAGGGCATTTCCCAGTAGCAGTTGAACCCGCTGCCCGGATTGACATTGACAGCGAGCGAAGAGACCTGAGCGAATTTGTTCCAGCCGCAGGCGAAGAAATCACCCACCGGACACTCCACGGAAGGCTCCTTCTCGCCATCCCAGTACATGCGGATTATATTGCAACGATTATTGCCGGTGGGCGTCATCCAGATGTGCTGTATTGCGCCGGGCCCTTTGATACTGGCAATCTCGAAGGTCTGACCGGCCTTGATTTGTACGGAGGGCGAGACCTTCC
Organism: Phycisphaerae bacterium; assembly: GCA_014859965.1. GTDB lineage: Bacteria > Planctomycetota > Phycisphaerae > Sedimentisphaerales > Anaerohalosphaeraceae > JACZKQ01. The sequence continues at coordinate 34,211 of JACZKQ010000089.1, read as the reverse complement.
AGCCCTGGCCGAGATCGCGGGCTGCGTTCTTGCCCGTGCCTTCGGTGGCCATGCCGCCCTTGCCTTTTTCGCCGCTGAAGTTTTCCGGGCTGATCGACCGGGTCTTTGCCCGCGACAAGCGTGACAGGTTGCCCATGTTCATGCCGAGTCCGTTGAAATCCGATGACTGTGCGCCGGCATTCGGCAGGGCGGTCGTGAGCAGCACGAGAGCGGCACATAAGCCTGCAATTGCGGCCGAGCGGAATTGGCCCGCCCGACGGTAAATCGACATGAGATTACCAGGTTTCATACGCGTGTCCTTTCCATTAATAACCAGAGATTGACAACTGCTCGCTGAACCAATGCGACGACGATCCTCCTGTTTCTTGCCCGCCGGATGCGGCAGGTCCGAATGCACATTCATATACCTGTTACGCCGGTTAACGTCCAGTAAAATCCAGTGTGCCTGCCAAATCAGCGGGAAGGGCGCCCGCCTCCGACGAGACAGGGTTTTTCAGTTAAACGCCAGACCTGTTTCGCCGATGACGGGCTTATGCAAATGTCCGGGCAGCGTGCCCCGGCCGCGACAAAGATGCGCTGACGGCCCCAAGATGGTTAGAATTTCCGATTTGATTCGTGGTGACGGCTCGACGATCCCCACCGAATGTACAGTGGCGGTCACGCCGGATACGCCGGTGACTGAGGCGCTGCGCAAGATGCAGGAAGTCGGATGTGACAATATTATGGTCATGCAGGATGATACAAAAGGTCGTTCAGTGCTTTCCAAAGAAGATGTCCTCAGTGGATTGCTCTTGGAACTGGATAATTCGCAGGTACAACTGATGCAGCTTCAGCAGCAGATCGAGCGCGGTATTGCCGATCAGATCGATGTCGTGCAGGATGGGGTCAGGGCCATCGTCCAATGGGAAAAGGATAAACTTGCGGTGGCCACCGACCACATGACCGAGGGACTGATTATTCTGGGCCCGACGGGTGAAATCGAACGCGCCAATCCTTCCGCAAAGGTCCTCCTTGGCTTAAAACCCGATGATGGACTGGACGCGCTGGCGGGCATAATCGACGGGCTCGGCTTGCGAAACATGGTGTCCAGCAAAGACGATCCGGACGACCGAAAGGAAGGCGGGTTTAAGGTCCGCTCCACCCATCATAAAATTCTCAAGATGCGGTGGAATCAAATGGCGGATTTATGGGGTCGCTTTTTAGGCAACGTGATTACCGTTCGGGATGTCACCGAAGAGGAGATTGCCGAAAAAAGCAAGACAGAATTTATTGCCTCGATCAGCCACGAACTGCGGACCCCTTTGACCACGATTCAGAACAGCGTTTCGAATATTCTCGCCGGAGTCACCGGCAAGATCACCGACAAGACCAGCGATTATCTTCACGCGATGAAAAGCGACTGTCATCGACTGGCGGATCTCGTCAACGATCTGCTGGACATGGCCAAATTGCAGGCCGGCTCCATGCCCGTCAACCGCCGCGTTATGAGCGTGGTGTCGGTAGTGAATGACACCATGCACATGTTGGCCAGCCAGGCGCACGCGCGGAACGTTGAACTGCATTACGAAACGCCCAGTCGTATTTCGCCCGTTTACGCGGACCCGCAGCGCATCGGCCAGGTGCTGACCAATCTGATCGGCAACGCCCTTCACTTTACGCCGCCGGGCGGCAAGGTGACCGTGCGGACGTTTGACAGCGGCGACGACGTCGTGACCGTCGTGCAGGATACAGGCATCGGCATCGCCGCCGAACTCCAGAAGCAGATCTTTGGGACATTTTACCAGATACACCGCGAGGCCGGTCCCGGCAGCCGGGGAAGCGGCCTGGGACTTGCGATTTGTCATGGCATCATCGCGATGCATGGCGGCGCCATCTGGGTGGAAAGCACGGAAGGACACGGCAGCCGCTTCTTCTTTTCGCTGCCGAGGACGGACCCCTTTATCATGCTTTACAAGCATTTGTCCTCCCTGAGCCGGTCCAGCAGCGGCGTTTCGGGCGATTTTGCCTTCATGATGCTTCATTTTGACGTGCCGGCGGAGAAAGCTGACGCCTGCGCCGGCGAGGCCGGGTCGATAATAAATGAATTATTGGCGGAAAGCGACCATTTCCTGCCCGATCCGCAGGATCTTGCGATCCAAACCGAGGACTTCGAAGTAGTGTTTGTAGTGGGTGACAAGGCATCTGTCCGCCTGGACAAAGTGCGCCGGAGAATTCAGGAAATTGTTCGTGCACGATTCAGGAAAAACTGCGGGCAGGCCCCGATTCTGCCGATGTTGGGGGTAGGTTTCTACCCCGGCGACACAAGCGAGGTGCGGGACCTGGAAAAGATGGCACGCAGGAAGTTGATCCGGCTGTTTTGATTTCTATCGAGAGTACGCCTTAGCGACTAGCGCGGTATTGGAGAACAGGTATGTTTGATTTTTTGGGACTCAAGAAGAAAGCAAGCAAGACCAGAATCCTCGTGGTGGATGATGAGCCGAACATCGTTCAAACGCTGCAGGACCGCCTGGAGATGAACGAGTACGAAGTGTTCACCGCGGGCAACGGTCGCGAAGGGCTCCAGAAATTCGAGCAGGAGCGGCCCGATGTCATTCTGCTCGACGTGATCATGCCTATTATGGACGGCCACGAAATGCTCGAAATGCTCCGCAAACAAGCCGGCGGACAGGACGTCAGCGTGATTATGCTTACCGCCCGCAGTCAGACACAGGACATCGCCCGCGCCAATGCGTGCGGCATAGACGATTACATCGTCAAACCATTCGACTTGAGCGAGTTGCTCGAAAAGATCGAAAGTGTGGTGGAACACCGTAAAGCCGTCATGAGGTAGTCCCTGCCGTTCTCAGGCAAAAGCGCGACGGCGACCGCTTGCATCCTATTTTCCCGGCACGCCGTGTGCCGCCTCCAACTCGTTTGCCGCTCACTCCACACCCGGACGCTCATTGAGACCGTGAGACACGGAAATCGCCGTGCGTTCCGTCAGATGTCCCCCCACCCCATCGGCTGGAAGTTGACTTCGAGCAGGTTGGCCCCGTCTATGAGCCAGCCTCCGTCGGCCTGTTGCGCGAAATGAAACCGGAGTTTCACATAATACATACTTGCAGCCTGGCTGTAGGCGCTGCCGGGCGCTAACTGCACCCGGTACACGCATTCCGCCGTAGCTGACGGCGGTGTGATGACGACCTGACTGGCGGTCCGTCGGATATGGGTTATTTGCGTAGTTTGAAAAAAAGATTCGAAAAAGGCGACCAGTGCAGCCTTGGAACGGTGGGCGCGATCGGCATAGTTCGGCGCCAGCACCTCGGCAAAACCCGCGGCATCTTCGTGAACCGCCGCCCGCCTTCCGCGTTCCATAAGTGACTCAACACGTTCATAGTCGGTCTTTACAAAGTATTCCAAAGCGCCGCCCAAAACAGCTACCGCAAGCGGCGCCAGCAGCAGCGGCCATGTTCGCTTCTCGGGCAGGTTCTGGCGTATGAGCCATACGATGATCAAAAGCACCAAAGCCACAAACAGCAGCAGCCAGGGCGTTTCAAATACGTTGCTCATTGCCCGGTCTCCTTATTCGGAAGTTACTTTGCGCGCTTCAACTTCCACGCAGTTTTGGCCAGCAGCTTGTTGCGCTCGTAATGGGTCATGTCAAAATGCAAAGCCGTCACCGTAATATAGCCAAGCCGGAGAGAACTTGTATCGGCAGGCGTCACGTGCGGGTCGCGGTGTCGGCCGCCGGCGTACTCGAAGACAATCTGCCCCACGTGGCTCTGCGAGATCGTGAAGTTCTCCTCGAAGCCTCCGATGGACTGCGGAACCACGACGATCCCTTTCGGATTGCCGTCCGTCAGGCTCGGCACATTGATGTTTACAACGTCGCCCGGATGAAGCGGCAGCAGTTGCCGAATGACCTGAAAACCGTAATCCGACGCGGTCTCGATGTCGAAGTGCTCATCGCACACGGCGCTGACCGCGATGGATGGTACAGCCTCAAACGCGGCTTCGACAGCGGCGGCCACCGTGCCGGAATAAAACACGTGAACGCCCACATTGGCGCCGTGATTGATCCCTGAAACGACTAGGTCGACCGGACCGTGCGAATCGTCGGCAAGCCGAGACAGGGCGACCTTTACGCAGTCCGCGGGCGAGCCTTCGACGCTGAGCGCGGTGAATTTGCCCATCAGGTCCAGCTTTTCGCATACTAACGGCTCTAAAGAGATACTGTGGCTGGCGCCCGACTTGGGCTGTGCAGGCGCGACCACGGTGACATGTCCGAGTTGGGTCAGCCGCCGGTACATGGCCGCCAGTCCCGGCGCAAATAAACCGTCATCATTTGTTAACAGAATATGCATGAAGATGCCTTCCTTTACACGTCATTTTTCCATGCCCAGTCTAAGGCGTCCGTGCTAAAATGTCAACGTGTGAATGCCGGTTTCGAATTTCAAGGCGCAACGATCGCCCGTCGATGTGATTCGGGGCCTGGCGGGTTACAGCAGGCGGCAACGACATGTTCAGTGAAGGAGTGGCTTTATGATGCTGCAAAAGATCATCGCAGGGCAGTGGGCCGACTACGCCGTGATGACCCGGCAGGAGGTGCGGGACTTTGACGCGTGGGCGATTCGGGAAATGGGCATGCCCGGCGTGGTGCTGATGGAAAACGCAGGCCGAGGATGCACCCAGGTCATCTGCGACCGTCTCGCCGCGGTTAACGGTGCGAAGGTCGCCGTTTTCTGCGGCGCCGGAAATAACGGCGGCGACGGCTGCGTCATTGCCCGGCTTTTGACCAACTGCGGCGCCGAGGTCCGCGTCGTCATCTGCGGGCAGCGCGACAAAATAAAAGGCGACGCGCTGACGAATCTTGAGATTATCGAACGTATGGGACTGCCGATTTCGCACCTTGATCTGCTGTCAAAAGGGCTGCCGCAACGCATCGGCGAATGCACGGAAGGGTGTTCGCTTCTTGTCGACGCTCTTTTCGGGACCGGCCTCAGCGGGGAACTGCGAAGCGAATGTGCCCAACTGATCGCCTGTATAAATGCCCGGCGCATGCCTGTTGTTGCAGTCGACATCCCCAGCGGCCTGGATTGCGACACGGGCGTGCCCCTGCCGGTCTGCATAGAAGCGGACGCTACAGTGACATTCGTTGCCGCCAAGAAAGGCTTTACTTTGTCCGAAGACATCCTGGCCGTCACTGGCGATATCTTCATCGCATCGATCGGCATCGAGCCGCAACGGCCCTGACACTCTAAAAGGGCGTGCTCTTCTTCGCCAGAGACCGATACCCGATCAGATGCAGAAATCGCTCCTGATTGATCACCGGAACCCGCAGCGACGCGGCACGTGAGAAGATTTCTTCGTACCGCTGGCCCGCCTGCAGCGAAGCCTCGTATTTCTGCTCGACCGTGGGGTCTATCTGGATGTCTTCGGTGGTCGGTCTCGGCAAAGGCGACGGCTTGATGCCTAACAAGACGAAGTCCGTTTCAATCGTGACCTCGCCGACAATGCGGCCGCCCCAGCGCTCGATAAGCTGGATCATTTTCTCGTCGCCGTCGGCATCGATGGCGCCGTTGCCGTCGAAGTCAAAATCCCCCGCCACCACGAATCGGTTGCTCGTCCGGCTGTCCCAGATAAGATTGGCGACGATATCCTCCGGTACAATCGGGTTCTTCTTTGAGGACTCGTTGATCTTCGCCGCCGAAACATTTTCGCTCACCTGGAAGACTTCGATCTCCGCTTTGCCCTTGCCGTCATCGGGAATGGGCGCGTTTCTGTCGTATACCGAGAATGTCAAACCCCTGAAGACGTGATCTTTGCTTCCGATATCCAGGTAGACGACCTTCGCCTGGTCGTCGATCCGTACGATTCGAGCGTCCGGCTTAAAGGCGGCGACTTCAATATCCAGGCCTCCGCCCTTTATCGCTTCGAGCTTCTCCAGCGCCATCGCAAGGGAGTTCTTGGTATTCTTGAGTTCCTCCTGCGTAGTCAGGAGTTCCATGCCTCTTTCCTTGACTTTGGCCTGCTCCTTTTCGAGCTTGTCCATGTAGATCTGGACCTGCTCTTCCGTGCTCTTGTTCGCAATCCGCCGCAACTCGTCGAACTTCGCCTGCACATCGTCCGCCAGTGCCTGGAAGCGGTTCTTCTCGTCGATCAGTTGCTGTTCCTTGAAGCGGCTTTCTGCCTCGGCGGCATCGAAATCGTCCTGCAGTTTCAAATAGCGCTGGGCAAGCTGCCGCTGATTTTCGTTGAGCGTGTCGAGATGGCCTTTAAGTTGCCGAACAATCTGGATGAGGTTGACGCCTTCGGTGCTCGAAACTATCCCGTCGTTCACCAGCACTTCGAAGGTCTCGTTGATCTTCACCTTCGCATCGTTGGCCTTTACCGTAGCCGGCATATCCTCCGGGATGGTACCAATGATGGCCGACACCATTTCGTTCAGCAGGTTGTCCATGGTCCCGAGAATGGTTTTTCCCTGGGCAGGCTTTCCAACGATCTTGGCTGTCTGCATTTGCTCACTGGCGTTGGCGTGCTTGATCAGCGTCTCGTCTTTGGTATTGCGCTGGGTCTTATAATCCTCTGCTTTGACGTAGAAATAGACGGCGCAGACGGTTGCAATTATCGAAATCGTAACGAATGCGATCAGCGTATACATCATGGCGCTGCTTTGGGATGGTTTGCCTGCCGGCATAACGTAACTCCTTAATTACAAAACATCTGCACACGAACCGACCTAACAAAGTGTGAGCCCCTGCCAAGCGGGCATTGCGATACCCTTAGTATGCCAAAAAAGCCTCGTTTCGTCAATAGAAAAACGCCCTCCGAGGGCCTTTTTGCCGCTCTAAGGCCGAAAAGGCCGTCAATGTCCCCGAAGGTGCTTTAGTGCTGAGGGCAATTGCGTGATAGATGCGATAATCTGCCCCGGCTCGGCCTGCCGTTCGGCTGGGGCCGCGTCATGAAGCCGATTGGGGCGAATGAGTTGGATCGTGGACATGCCGAGCCCGTTGGGCCCGATAAAGTCCTTTTCAGCGTTATCCGCAACGTAAACGCAGTCCTGGGGTTTGGCTCTGAGCTCTTTGAGGAGGTGCTCGAAACCTTTTGTGGAGGGCTTCCACGCGCTGCGGCCGAATTCCTCTGTGTAGACGATGTGCTTGAAATAGTGGGCGATGCCCAGTGCTGCGACTTTCAAGGGCTGGGTGGGCAGAAAACCATCGGTCAGCAGGCCAAGTGTATATTCAGTCTTTATGGTGTCCAGAACATGTCTGCTCTCCGCCGGCAGGGCGATATCGGGTGTATGCTCACGGTAGACGCGCACGAGATGCCCGATGGTCTCGGCTTCGAAAGCAATGCCAAGTGCCTCCATCGCGGCGTTGAAGATTTTGCCCCTGTTGCCTTTGGCGAACTGCTCCCACAGCCCGCTGAATATCGCCTCGGCGCCGGGGTTGGCGGTCAGGTTCGGCACGCCCGCCAGGAACGCCGCCACGGCCCGAAAGCCGCTCCGGCAGAACTCCGCCTCTTCGTAAAGCGTGTCGTCCAAATCGAATATGACGGTGGTGATCATTTAAACTGTTGCCGCGTAATAATATCTGTTGCGTTTGCCGATGCATCATTGTAAACTCATGCTGAATTTTTGCAAAGCGATATTCCAGGCAAAGCGGCATAAGCCTCGTGTTCGTTTTGCATCAGGTTTCAAGGGATCAATATGGGGCCCGGCGGATTAGGCAAGTGGCTCGTTATTACGGGACTGACCATTGCGGTTGTGGGGGCGGCAATCCTTTTATTGGCCCGTGTCGGGCTGTTCAAACTTCCCGGAGATGTCGAATTCGGCGGCAGAAACTGGCGTGTGTTTATTCCCGTCACGACCAGTATTGTTTTGTCCCTGATCCTGACCTTGATCGTGTGGCTGGTGACGTACTTTCGGCGGTAGAGCCGTCTCGAAAATGTAATAAGATGTAGGGCCGTTAATAATTATGGTGCAACGCAAAGACAATTCGGCACGTACGAACCGCAGCCGCCCGGGCAAACGCTCCCCCGAAGCGGAGCCTGCGGGCAAGCAGCGCCTCCAAAAAGTCCTCGCCGCCGCCGGCATCGCATCGCGAAGGGCATGCGAGGACCTCATCCGTGCGGGCCTGGTTCGGGTAAATCGCAAAGTGGTCGATACGCTGCCGGCATTCGTCGATCCCCAGACGGACGTGATCACCGTCGAAGGCAAACGCATTCATGCCCAGCCAAAGGTCTATTTCCTTCTCAATAAGCCAAAAAACGTGATCTGCACCAGTTCAGATCCCTATGGCCGAAAAAAAGCCGTCGACCTCGTCGACTGCAGGGAACGTGTGTTCTGTGTGGGAAGACTCGACGCCGATACGACCGGCGGCATAATTCTGACCAATGACTCTGAATTGGCCAATCGTCTTGCCCATCCGAGGTACGAACTCCCCAAAACATACGAAGTAACACTCAAGGGCCGCATTGAAGGCGACGCCATCGAATCGCTCAAGAAGGGCACCTGGCTCGCTGAAGGCAAGACGGGCCGATCAGCGGTGCGTGTGCTGCATCGCGGGCGAGATGAATCCGTTGTCGAGGTGACCATCCGTCAGGGCCTGAATCGACAGGTTCGCCGCATGATGGCCAATGTCGGCTTTAAAGTAAAGGCATTGAAGAGGACCGCAATTGGAGGCATAACAATCAAAGGCCTCAGTGTCGGCGGTTGCAGACGACTCACCACAAGTCAGGTAAAGTACCTCAGAAAGGCGACCGGTCTGTCTGTTTAAAACACGAACACGGGTATAGCGAATCCGCTTGCTTGAAAGACCCGGAATCTGCTATACTTACATGCAAGTTGGAACGCAAACAGGCGGCTAAACGCCGCAAACGGCCTCAGGCTTTGTTTATGGCGAAGTATGTGCGGATTTCTTGGCATATTTTACCCCGATCGTAGTGTCGACATTTCTGTGCAGGACCTGCATCGGTCCAAGGATCTGCTCTTTCACCGTGGCCCTGACCAGCAGGATGTCTTCTGTGAAAAAGGCATCGGGCTCGTCCATACCCGCTTGTCGCTGCTGGATCTGTCGGAACGAAGCAGGCAGCCGTTCTGGGACCCCGGCCGGCGATATGCCCTCGTCTACAACGGCGAAATATATAATTTCAAGCAGCTCAGAGCCGAGTTGGAGCGCGAGGGGATCGTATTCCGAACGACCAGCGACACCGAAGTGCTTCTCGAACTGCTGATCCACTGCGGCGTCGAGCGGACGCTTGCGCGGATCGAGGGCATGTATGCCTTTGCCTTTTATGATCGCCATGCACATACCCTGACCCTGGCCCGCGACCGTTTTGGTATAAAACCCCTGTATATCTGCCATCCGGGGAACGGAACTTGTTTATTCAGCTCCGCCATCCCCGCGATGCGGCCATGGGTCAACTTTGAGCCCGACCTGTTGTCTATCATGGCGTATGTGCAGAGCTTTCCCGGGCCTTATATGGGGCATACATTTTACAAAAGCATTCGCATCGTCGAGCCCGGCTCGGTGATCAAAGTCGCCGCGGATGGCACGGTTTCATCTCATCGTCATTTGCAGATCGGCGACATGTGGGATGCGGCGCAGGTCGAGGAACTGAGCCGCCTCTCGCCCCGTCAGGTCGTAGACCGCACCGAACAGAGGCTTGTGGAAAGTGTGTCCACACAACTCGTGGCTGATGCACCTGTCGGGGTCTTCTGCAGCGGCGGCGTCGATTCATCCACGATCATGGCCATGGCCGCACGAATAAACGGCAACATGACGGTTTTTCATGCCAATGTCGCGGGTCCCCTTAGCGAATACGAGGCGGCGCGGACGCTGGCCGACGGACTGAAACTGGATTTCCGGTCGGTCGACGTCAACGACAGCGATTACATTGACGCCATGTGCGATGTCATGGAGCATTACGGCCATCCGTTCGCCCAGCATCTGAATTCGACACCGTTCCTTGCCGTCTCGCGGCTGGTGCGATCCAGCGGCGTAAAGGCCGTGCTTTCCGGGGAAGGGGCGGACGAGTGTTACCACGGGTATTCTGAAATGATCGCCAATCCAGGCGAGCCCCAATGGTATGTGCCGCGGCGGCTCCACAAGTATATGACCACCCTGCAATGGCTGCTGGGCAAGCGGGTCGCGGCCTACACAGGGGACCCGCGCAAGGACCTCGCCAACCATTACGAACGAAATCTCGAAAGCGAGGATACATACAGGGTCCTTTGTCGGCAAGGCGGTACTGCACGGCCTCCGGATCTCCTGTCACCGAATTGGCTGGGATACCATCTCAGGTCGCTCTTGCATCGAAACGATTGTTTGGGAATGGCGGCGAGTATTGAGGCCCGTTTCCCCTTCCTCCATACCGCCGTCGTTCGAGACGCCGTCAATATGCCGTATTCCAACAAGGTGCGATTTTCGCTGCGGGCCCGCGGCAACAGCAGCCATTATCTTATCTGCGACAAATGGGTGCTGCGGCAAGTGGCGAGACGCTATATTCCCCCCAGCCTGGCATACCGACCCAAAAAGGGTTTCGCCGTGGATATATGGCAACGCATGGAGATCCCGCTGACCTTTTTCCAGAAATCACATGTCTGTGACCTGCTGGAACTGTCCGAAAGGCAAATGGCATACTTGTTCGATCATTCAAAACCGTTTATGCGCACAAAACTGCTGCAACTGGAGGTCTGGGCGGACGTCTGCCTGTACGGACGCAGCAAGGAGAAGATGCTTTCCAGGCTGCGCGACCAGATCGCCATTCGGCCCCTCTGATCTTTGTGGATTAGTCATACACCTGCAATTGGAATAAAACGGCGCCGGCTTGATATTACAGCCGTCCGTTCTGCACAGCACATCAGGATTCCTTGTCGGCGCCGCGCCTCCTTTTTCGCTTGCCCTCGGCGCGGCGGGTTTCTCGACGGGCCGCCACCTCCAATTTGTGGCGAACCTCCTTTTCCGCCAACCCTATCAGGCCCAGCCATCGGGCGGCAATCGCGAAATGGGCATCCCGGCCGACAAGATAATGCGGCCGCGGGTGACTTTTCTGCATCACGCGCAGGATCGTCCGAACCACGTGCTGCGCTTCGCCGGCGTGCGGGATAATCACATCGCGCATCAGCCGCAGAAACCCCCGATTGTATTGCAGCATCGGCGAGTCCGGATTGTAGAAATTCTCCGTGATATTAACGTTTGCGCGGAGTATCTCGGTTTTGTGATAGCCCGGTTCGACGGAGACGACGTGGACGTTGAAGGGTTCCAACTCCACGCGGATGGACCTGCAAAAGCCGACCAGTGCGTGCTTGGTTGCCGAATAAGTGGCGTTAAAGGGGTGCCCGATACGGCCCGCCAGCGAGGTCACATTGATGACGAGCCCCGAGCCTGCCTTGATCATACCCGGTACCATCGCCCGCGTCATGGCGACGACACCAAAGTAGTTGGTCTCGAAAACACGACTCATTTCCTCGTCTGTGATGTCCAGGAAAGAGCCCAGAATCGACATGCCCGCGTTGTTAACCAAAACATCGACGGGACTGTGTTTTTTGGCTATCTGGGCTATTTGGGCCTTGTCGGTCACGTCCAGATGTTCAATAACGGCCGTGACGCCGGCCTGATTCAGTGCCTTTTCGAGGTAATCGGCCTTTTTCATGTTCCGCATGGTCGCAATGACGTCGTAGCCGGCCTTGGCCGCCTCTACAGCCGTCAGAAGGCCGAATCCGCTGGAACAGCCGGTGATCAAAACCCGTTTTCGCGGCGTATTTGTGCTCATGAGACCTCCTTAAGAGCCGTATTCTGCTCAGAAAACCGCCCAAACGCAAGAGAAAACACGTTTTCTGACGAATTCCCAGTTTTTTTTGCAAATTTTCGCTTAGCTCTTGCATTATCGGCGTCGAGGCTTATAGTTATAAGGCTCTTGGAGTGATTAAAACAGTGGATACTGAGGCCCGCAAGCGGCCTGTAGAGTTTACAGAACGGGAGTTTAACATGGGCAGAGAATGTATTTTTACCGGAAGAAAGACCCGAAGCGGGCGGAGCATCGCCAGACGCGGTAAGGCCAAGTATCTGGGCGGCGTCGGCAAGAAGACCACCGGCGTGACCAAGCGGAAATTCAAACCCAATATCCAGAAGGTCCGCGCGGTTGTGGACGGCAAAATCTGCCGCATCAATGTGTCCGCCAAGGCCATTCGGATGGGTCTCGTTGAAAAACCGCTCAAGCGCAACTATAAGGCAGTGGAGAAAGCAGCCGACTGATTCGCAGGGAGCGGTTGTAAATTGCGTTTTTAGCGAGGCTGTTACGGTCTCGCTTTTTTTTTTGTGGAGTCATTGATGGCCGGGCGGATCGACGAGGCGCAGGTGCGGCATGTGGCCAAACTGTCGCGACTGGAATTGACAGATCAGGAGGTCGCCATGTTCAGCACCGACCTGAGTGCGATTGTTGAGTATATCGAAAAACTCAATGAGCTGGACACGACGGGCGTTGAGCCGCTGGCCCATTGCCTGCCGATCCACAACGTATTTCGGCCCGACGAGATCAAGCCGTCGCTGGATACCGAGGCCGCCCTCGCCAACGCACCCCAGCGGCATGACGAGTACTTCAAGGTGCCCAAAATTTTGGATGACGGCTCGGGGGCCTGAGCGGATGAGCTGTTCAGGGGACTTTATAAGAGAGGATCACAACATGAAAGCCTTGCATTTTATTGTTTTTGTGATGGTCACGTCGCTATCGACCGGATGCCTTGGTGAGGAGGATACGAAAGTGAACAAGCCGTTGCCGCCGGGACAGCACGATCAGGCGTTTGAAAAGACAGTCACCAGGACACTGGGATTGAAGTACCTGCTGTACCTGCCGAAAGAGTATGGGACGGCGGACAAGAAGTGGCCTTTGATCCTCTTCCTGCACGGCGCCGGCGAGCGCGGCGACAATCTCAGACAGGTCGAGCTTCACGGTCCGCCGAAGATCGTCAAGGACAAGGACCTTCCCTTTATTATCGTATCGCCGCAATGCCCGAGAGACAGCTGGTGGCCCAAACAGGGCGAGGTGCTGATCAGCATGCTGGACGACATCGTCAAACGATACAACGTGGACACCAGCCGCATTTACCTCACCGGCCTGAGCATGGGCGGATACGGCACCTGGTCGCTGGCGTGCGATCATCCGCAGCGTTTTGCCGCGATTGCCCCGATCTGCGGCGGCGGAGAGCCGCTCTTTGCACCTATGCTCAGGAATGTGCCCGTCTGGGCGTTCCACGGGGCCAAAGACAATGTCGTGCCGCTGGATCGCAGCGAGGTCATGGTTCAGGGGGTTAAGCGGGCCGGCGGCGACGCCCAACTGACGGTCTATCCCGAGGCAGCCCACGATTCGTGGACGGCGACATACAACAATCCTGAACTGTACGAGTGGTTCCTCAAGCATACCCGCAAGCAGGGGGTTCCCGCAGGGTCCCGATGACAATGGACGAATTCACCGCCAGACAGTTGCGTGACGAAATTGCGGCGGGTCGGCTCAAGAGCGTCGACGTGGTGCAGTCGCTTTTCGCGCGGATCGACCGCGTCGAGCCGGTGGTAGGGGCGTACCTGAGCCTGTTCAAAAATGAAGCCCTCGCCGCGGCGGAAGAGGTGGACCGCAAGGTCGCCCGCGGCGGTGCGGTCGGCCTGCTTGCCGGTGTGCCCGTAGCGATTAAAGACAACATGTGTACGCAAGTCGGCGCGACGACGTGCGCGTCGAAGATACTGGCCAACTTCCATTCACCATACGACGCCCATGTTGTCGAACGCTTGAAAGCGGCCGATGCCGTCATCGTCGGCAAGACCAACATGGACGAGTTCGCGATGGGCTCCAGTACCGAAAACTCGGGCCTCAAGCAGACGGTCAATCCGTGGGATGCGGCCCGTGTGCCCGGCGGCAGCAGCGGCGGATCGGCGGCGGCGACGGCGGCGCGGCTTTGTTATGCAGCGCTGGGTTCGGACACGGGCGGCTCGATTCGCCAGCCGGCCGCATTCTGCGGTGTCGTCGGCCTCAAGCCCACCTACGGCAGGGTGTCGCGATACGGCCTGGTCGCATACGGCTCCAGTCTGGACCAGATCGGGCCGTTAACCGTCGATGTCGCCGACGCGGCGCTGATGCTCGGCGTCATTGCCGGCCACGACCCGCGCGACAGTACCTCGGTCGACGAGCGCACTGCCCCGGTCTGTGATTATCTGGCACGGCTCGACGAGCCGCCGGCCGGCCTGAGGATTGCGATCGTGCCGGAATTCAACGCGGCCGCCGACATCGACACGCGAAACGCCATTGACGAAGCACTGGAGGTATACCGCCGGCAGGGGGTTGAACTGATAGAAGTGAGCATGCCGAACTTCCAGTACGCTGTTGCCGTGTACTACGTGATCGCTACCGCCGAGGCATCGAGCAATCTGGCCCGCTACGACGGCGTCCATTACGGCCATCGCTCCGCCGAAGCCTGCGATCTGGTGGAAGTGTACTCCAAATCCAGGGCTGAAGGCTTCGGAGACGAAGTCAAGCGGCGGATCATGTTAGGCACGTTCGCCCTGTCCAGCGGCTACTACGATGCCTATTACCTGCGGGCGCTCAAAGTAAGGAATCTCATTCGCGGCGACTTCATGAGCGCGTTCGAGAAGGCTGACTGCATCGTGATGCCGGTCTCGCCGACGACGGCATTTAAGATAGGCGAAAAGACGGCCGACCCGCTACAGATGTACATGGCCGACATATACACGATCGCCGCCAACCTCTCCGGCGTGCCGGGCATCAGCATTCCCTGCGGTTTCGACACCCGGGGCCTGCCCATCGGTCTGCAGATCATGACGCCCGCATTCACCGAAGAAAAGCTGTTGCGGATCGGCCGGATGTTCGAAAAGCACACCGAATGGCACAAGCGTAAACCAGAAGCTTGAAAGGGTGATGTGATGAGAAGTGCAAAGAAAAGGGTAAAATGGGCGGTTGTGTGCGTTGTGGTGTCGTGTGTCGCCGGCGTCTATGCCGACCCGGGCGCACTGAGCAGCGAAATGATCGAAAGCATTCAGTCGTCCTTCCAGATGGATGCGCATACGCGGGCGATGTATAACGCCATCACCAGCACAGACGTGACGAAGGTTGCGCTGAACCGGGATATCTTGCGGGCCCACAACGATCTTTATACCAATAAGATCGATGTCAAAGGCGTAACCAACCAGAAGTCGTCCGGCAGGTGCTGGCTTTTTGCGGGGCTCAACACAATCCGGCATCGCGTACGCAGCAGGGAGGGCCTGAAAAACCTCGAGTTCTCGCAGATATATCTGACATTCTGG
This sequence comes from Phycisphaerae bacterium, assembly GCA_014859965.1. GTDB lineage: Bacteria > Planctomycetota > Phycisphaerae > Sedimentisphaerales > Anaerohalosphaeraceae > JACZKQ01. Next base: position 18,921 of record JACZKQ010000089.1, on the reverse strand, counting down.
GATAAGTTCGAGAAGTCCAACACGTTCCTTGAACGCATGATCACCTTTCGCGACCGCGACCTGATGGATCGCGAGCTGGTGATCGCCCTCAAGTCACCCTGCGATGACGGCGGCTACTGGGAGAACGTGGTGGACCTGGTGAACAAGTACGGACTCGTTCCGAAAGAGGTGTATCCGGAAACGAACAGCTCCGAAGCGACGCGTTCGATGAACGGGATTCTGGAGCAGTTGCTCCGGGCCAATGCCGTTAAACTGCGAAAGATGAACGCCGAAGGGGCCAGTCTGCGGCAGATGCGGCAGGAAAAGACAAAAATGCTCGCTGATGTCTATCGCGTTCTGGCGATGAACCTGGGCGAGCCCCCCAGCGAGTTTGTGTGGAGATATGAGCCGGGCAGCGGCAAGAAGGAGGATGAGAAGTCTGACGACGCTGAAGATGACGATAAGAGCAAAGATAAGAAAATCAAGGAAAACAAGCAGGACATTGCAGAGCTGTCCATGACGCCGCGCGAGTTCTTCCAGAAGTTCGCGGCCGTCGACATGGGCGATTGGGTGAATATCTTCAACGACACGACGCACCCCTATGGCAAGCGTTATACGATCGCCATGTCGAGGAATATCCGGGAGGGCCGCGACATCACCTATCTGAATGTGGATATCGACACGCTTAAGGCAATCGCGATCGCATCGATAACCGACAATACCCCGCTGATGTTCGCGTGCAACGTGAGCGTCGATCAGAGCAGCGAACTGGGCATCATGGCCGCGGGGTTGTACGACTATGACTCGGTCTACGGCATCGATATGGCAATGAGCAAGCAGGAACGCGCACTGTATCGACACGGCGTTAGAAACCACGGCATGGTTCTGGTGGGCGTCGACCTCGACGGAGACCGGGCCGTGAAGTGGCGGGTCGAAAACAGTTGGGGCGCCGAGCGGGGCAAGGGCGGCTACTGGGCGATGTACGACGACTGGTTCGATCTGCACGTATACAACATTATCGTCAGAAAAGAGTACGTGCCGAAGAAAGTGCTGGACATACTGAAACAGAAGCCGATTGCACTGCCCGCATGGGACCCGATGCTATAGGAAGCAGAGGTAATCCGTGCATCGCGTAAACGGTGAACAGTAGAGTACACAGGGCGCTATGGCTGAATTCGATTACAAGCTGGTTGTGGGGCTGGAGATTCACGTGCACCTGGCCGCGCGGACCAAGATGTTCTGCGGCTGCGAGATGGCCTACGGCGAGCAGGCGAATACGCGTGTCTGCCCCGTGTGCATCGGTATGCCCGGCGTGCTGCCGGTGATGAACAGGACGGCTTATGAATACGCGGTGCTCACGGCGCTGGCGCTGAACTGCCAGGTCGCCTCGTTCACCAAGTGGGATCGCAAGAGCTACTATTATCCCGACCTGCCCAAGAATTACCAGATCAGCCAGTACGATCTGCCGCTCGGCGGACCCGGCTATATCGAGATCCCGCTCGAATCAGGCCGAACGAAAAAAGTCCGCATCACGCGGGCCCACCTGGAGGAGGATGCGGGCAAAAACATCCACACGCTGGGCAATTTCTCGGCGGTCGATCTCAACCGGGCCGGGGCGCCGCTGCTTGAGATCGTGACGGAGCCGGACATGAATTCACCGCAGGAGGTGGGCGCCCTCGCCAGGGAGCTCCAGCGGATCGTGCGGTATCTGGGCGTCTCAGAGGCCGATATGCAAAAAGGCCACATGCGTTTTGAGCCCAACATCAATCTGCACATCACCCGCGACGGGCAGCTTCACAAGACGCCCATTTCGGAGGTCAAAAACCTCAACAGTTTTCGCGCCATCGAACGGAGTGTCGCCTTCGAGGCCCAGCGCCAGTTGAACGACTTTCGGGAAACCGGCCGCACCCTGAAAATGGGCAACAAGCGAACCTACGGCTGGGACGACGTCAACCAGCGGACCGTCCTGCAGCGCGAGAAAGAAGAGGCCCACGACTACCGCTACTTCCCCGAGCCGGATCTGGTGCCCGTGGAGATGAGTGCCGACTGGCTCGCGGAAATCCGCGCGCGCCTGTGCGAACTGCCCCTGACCATGCAAAGCCGATTCGCCGTCGAATACGGCCTCAGCGACTACGATGCCGGCGTTCTTACCGCCGACCGCGCGACGGCCGAATTGTTCGACAGGGCGGTCAAGGCCGGCGCCGACGCCAAGCGCGTCTGCAATCTGCTCACCCAGACCGGCCTGAAGATCGCCAACGAAAAGGGGTGCACCGTGGGACAACTCGGCGTCGACGCCGAATCGCTGGCCCGCTTGGCCGCCATGGCGGACGGCGGCGAAATCAGCGCCACAGCCGCGACCGCTATCTTCGTGGAAATGATCGCTGCGGGCGGCCGGCCTGAAGACGTCGCGCAAAGACTGAATCTCATCCAGAAAAGTGACGCCGGCGAAATCGAAGCCATGGTCGACGAAGCCATCGCAGCCAACCCCGAGGCCGTCGCCGAAGTGACCTCCGGAGGCAAAAAGAGCAAGAAGTCATTAGGCTTCCTCATGGGCCAGGTCATGCAGAAAAGCAAAGGACAGGCTAACCCCAAAGTCGTCGCCGACATCCTCAACCAAAAACTCGGACTGTAGGGCCTGGTGCTGTTCCGCGGGCACGAAAATGCGCGGTGCCGCGCCCAAAGCCGCACATCTGTTATTTTTGAAATGCCTTGCTTTCGGAGCCTTCCAGCAGCCGCTTGATGTTCTCCACGTGCCGCACGACGACGAGGACGGCGATAGCCGATGCGACGATGAGCAGCGGCCACAGCACGGCGAAATGCCAGTCCGGCCGCGTGCAGATCATCGCCGCAAGCACGACGGGGAATGACACCGCCGCAAGCAGCGACGCAAGCGACACATACCGCCACATCAGCATCGCCCCCAGCCAGATCAGCAGAATGACCAGCCCCGGCTGCGTCATGTACGGGTACAGCCCCACGGCCACGCCGAGGCTCGTGGCGACGCCTTTGCCGCCCTTGAATTTCAGATACACCGGAAAAACGTGACCGACAATCGCGGCACACCCCACGGCGAGCCATCGCCAAAGCACGCCGACCGTGATCCCGTCGTACGTCTGATCGATCAGCATCCCGGCAACCAGCATCGGAACGACCCCCTTGAGGCAATCCAGCACAAAGCACACGACCGCCCAAGGTTTGCCCAACGCCCGCGAGACATTCGTCGCCCCGATGTTGCCCGACCCGACCTGCCGCAGGTCGACGCCGTGCGCCCGTGCAATGAGCAGCCCGAACGGGATGGACCCCAAAAGATACGCCGCAACTGTCAACGCGACCCATGTCATAGATTGATTCCCGTAATAAAACGATATAACTCTACCAGCATCTCGGCGTGTCTGGCAATAGAAATGTTCTCCGCCAGATTGTCCCGCCGAATGGCCTCCGCGGCCGAGCGAGCGTTGTCGACGTCCGCAACCCACGCAAAGGCCTCGGCCAGCGCCCGTGTATCGCGAGGGTCGTCGATGACCGCTCCATGGCGCCTGTCGACGTAGCGCTCCGCGGCGCCGTTGAATCGTGTCGTAATGACCGGCCTGGCGTGGGTGAGCGCTTCCAGAATGAACCGCGAGCAGGGGTCGTAGTATGTCGGCAGTACGGCGGCGTCGGCGGCGGCCAAGGCCTGGTGCACGTCGCTCAGCGCACCAAGGAAAACGAGGCGATCGGAGACACCCAGTTCGTCCGCCAGCGCGCGGTAATTCTCCGTGCGGCCGCTCCCGGCAACGGCGACGTACACCGGCCGCGGTTCGAGACCGCCTTTGAGAAGGGCCAGTGCCCGGACGATCGCGCCCAGCCCCTTAAGCCGAAAATTGTTGGCGGCAAAAAGGAAAACCGCCGGCTGCCCGCCGGGCCCGGCGCCCAGGTCGCCAAGGATGCGGCTTCGCAGCGCCTCCGCCTGCACCGGGTCGGGCGGCTGGTGCATGGCGACACCGTTTCCTATCACGCGAATTCGCGATTCGGCAACATTGTAGTGCCGCATGAATTGCGATTTCACATACTCACTCAAGGCCGCGATGATAGTCCGCCGCTGCGGCCGGCAAAGACGTTTCTCCGCGTTTAACAGCACGGTCCGCCGCAGATTGAAATGCTGCGTGGCAGTTTTACAAAACCGGACAGCCCGATGGTCGTAACTGGCGATATTTCGCTCGCTGGCCTCGGCATAGCTGCCCCCGCGCGGCTGATAGATGTCGGCAAAGTCGAACGGAAGCGTACTGTGGACGACGTCGTAGCGCGTCTGGGCCAAATGCGATTTGAGCGCCCGCCCGAAATCCCGAAAGGATGTTCGTTTGCCGCGGCTTTGGCCGCACAGAACCTTCACCTGCGCCGTCTCCTGAGCCCCTGTAGCGGCCAGAATCTCGGCATCCACCCCAAGCGTGCGCAACTGCCCGGCAAGTTCAAACACCGACCGTTCGGCCCCGCCGAGCGCAACGTCCGCCCGTTCAATAATAATCGCGGTTCTTATCATCGGCTGGATTATAACACGTTGCCCCTACTCTGCAAAGGGCACAGGCCGCCCGTGCTTGATATCGTGATCGGCCATGCGCCATGCCCGGTTCTTGACCTGACGCAGGAAGCGGCGATCGGCCGCGGTGAGTGCTTCCCGGTCCACATAATGCAGATAGAAACGGAGACGGTCGGTCCGCGAGATAATCTTGCCCGGCGCCGAATAATGCAGTTGTGCGATGTCTTTGACGCGGAATCGCTCCTCCCAAACCAGCGGCCGGAAAGTCCGCTGCAGGTCGATCAGATGAAACGCCTCGTCCGCTGTCATGAAAATGTGGCAAAAGTAGAAGTCCCGATGCCGCAGGCCTGTCTCGTGAAACCGCCGGGCGAAATCCGCAAGCCTCTGGATGAATTGCCGCTTTGCAGCGATATTCGTAAACGGACCACTTGTAGAGAAGCACTCCGGCAGTCTCTGCTCGAGCGAATGGCCTTCGGCGATTTCCTCGGTAATGATGAAGCTGCGTTCCTCAAACAGGCCGTCCCATCCTTCGCCGTACGCGACGACCCGCGCGGTGCGGATGCCTGCGGCGGCTAATTGCTCGGCGGGCTGTCGATCGTACGCGGCCGTGCTGGCGCGCTCAAAATGATCGATCCAGTTGCGCACCTGCTGAAGTTGCGGCGGCCGGTCATAACGCTTCAAAAAATACGCCTTACCCGTTTCCGGCATCAAAAACTGAATGCGGCTCCTGTGCCGGGCCAGATTGGCCTTGGCGAGATTTCGGTCCCCTTCAAAAGCAAAGACCGCCTCCATTGAATTCAGGCCTAAACGCCCCAGGGGCTCCACATACCGGCGATCAGCAAAAAAACCGCTGCTCACTTCAACGAAGTCCTGCTCGCTCATGCTTTGCCCGCCTTGATGAGTTTCTGTGCGGCCGTCCAGACCATGTCCACCGTGATCGATTCCATGCAGAGATGCCGCTCCTGCGTGCAGTGGGGTTTCTCGCAGGGTGCGCAATCCGCGCGGCCCACAAGTTGGATCTCATCCGCATAACCTGTCTGCGTCCATCGGGCGTCGTTGGGCCCGAACAGCGACACGACCTTCCGTCCCAGGGCCACCGCGATGTGCCGCGGCCCCGTGTCATTGGTGATGACCAGTGCCGCCTCGTTGAACAGTGCCTTCAGCTCACCCAGAGAAAGGGGATATTCGGCAAGATTGACCAGCCGATGACGGCTCTGACTGCAGATCGTCCCGGCCACCGCCTTCTCCACGGGGTTGGGCGCGATCGAGACGACCACCGTGGCGCCGTATTCTTCGACCAGCCGCTCGGCAATCCGGGTGAACCGTTCCGCCGGCCAGAATTTGCTGGGCCCGAAACTGCCTCCGGGCACGAGTATCACCACCGGCGCATCCGATGACATCACGGCCGGCAGCTTGCCCGAAACCGAAAGCACGTCCTCCTCGTCGACCGCCAGCTCCAGCGATCTCTGCTCCGCAGAACATCCCGCCTCGCGCGCCAGCGTCAGATAATAGTCCACCATGCTCGCCGGAGCAAAAGCCCCTTGCGAATCCCGCGGCGGCTTGATCCTTTGGGTCAGCAATAAAGATCGTCCGTCCCGGGCATAGCCGATCCTCTCTTTTGCACCCGACACAAAAGCCGCCGCGCCCGACGAAAACGAATTCTTAAAGAGGATCGCCAGATCGAAACGCGCCGCGCGAAGCTTTAGACCCGTGGCCGCGGCATGAGCCTGCCGGCTGTCGATCCATGCGTCAGTAAATCGGCAGGGCGACAGCACCTGACGCACCGTCGCATTCGAGATGAAGGAGATATGTGCATCGCCAAACCCATCCCGAATGGCCCGGAGCGCCGGTGTCGCCAGAATCGCATCGCCCATGGGCGACGGAAGCCAAACGGCAATCTTTCGGTCGGCCGACCCCGCCCGCTCCACGCGCGCCGGAACTGCCCCTGAGGATGGAATCGGCATACCGAGCTGCTCGTCCGTCACCGTCACCTCCGGTCACGCATCAGATGAAATGCGATCACCATGAGCTGCAGAACGGCGGCATAGCCGAGCACGATGAGCACCGCGCCGTCTTCGCGCGTCGGGTCCAGTTGGAACCAAAGACTCAGCAGCAGGAAAAACAGCACCACCACCTGCAGAATGCCCGCAAGGACCTTCACCCATGAAAATTCGTCGTACATGTTGAGGCGATCGGCCTTCTTGAGATAACGCATCACCTCGTTGAGTACTTCCTGTGTCCGCGAGTTATCCGCCGATGAAGGTATTGCCGAAGGCGCGGCGACGCGGGCCGACGGTTTACCTCCGTGCGGCGGCACAAACCGCCTGCCGCTGGCCGTCGAAGGAATGGTTGTTACAGCAGGGGCCGCCCGGAGCGGTTCGGGCGCTGCCCTTTCTTCCGCTTTTTCTTCAGGGCTTTCTTCAAACGTCGGTTCGGCTTCGCACTGCGGCGGTTCCTCGGCCGGCAATTCTTCTTTTTTCGCCGCAACGGCGTCGCGCGCTTTCAGCGCAATGGGCTCGCGTTCTTTCGTCGCAACGGGCCCGGGGTCCTTTGTCGCAACCGGCTTCGGGCTAATCGACCGTTTAGCCACGGCAGTGCGTCGCTTTTTGGGTGCGGGCTTCTGCTTTTTCGTGTCCTGTGCGATATCGCCGTCGGCGTCGTCGTTTATTGCCGGCCGAGATTGTACGACCGGCAACGTAACCGGTTCCTCGACTTCCTCAAGAGGCGCATCGTCCGTTTCAGACAGATCCTCGGTCGTTTCCGGCGCCGCTTCAACCGTTTGGCGCGGCGTCGTCGGCCTCGGTGTCATCATGCTCTGCTGCCGATACATCTTGACGATATTCACGGCTTCCTTGATGTTGACCGCGATCTTGTCCGGATCCGGGTCGCCCGGGTTCTTGGTGGGCGGATTGATCGATGAACGAATCAGAATGGTCCGGCAGCCCGCGCTGACGCCGGCCGCCACGTCGCTGTACGAATTGCCGATCATCCATGATTGCGAAAGATCCAGCGCCAGTTCTTCCGCCGCCTGAAACAGCATGCCCGGATTCGGCTTGCGGAAATCGCTGTCCCGTCGATACCTTGGAATGGCGGCGTCAGGATGATACGGACAGTAATACACGCCATCCAGGTACACCCGCTTGCGGCCAAGCAGTTTGCGCAGACGCTCGTGAATCTCTTCGAGCACTTCCTCACTGACCATGCCCCGCGCGACTGCCGACTGATTTGTCACCACGACGAGCTTGTAATCCATCTTCTTCAATTGGCTCAGCGCCTCGCTGGCGCCGGGCAAAAGCTTCACCTGGTCGGGATCGTTGATGTAGCCGGGATCCTCGATAATGGTATCGTCCCGGTCCAGGAATATTGCAGCGTTGGCCATGATCGCTTCCTTAACAAGGTACAGTCATTACTTCTGTACACATCGTTCGTTGTATGGGTCCGCCGGCACGCGACACGGGCATCCTGCCCATGCAGCGTCACGTCCTGCGTTGTATCACAGGGTTTTCGGGGCGTCTTGCACCTTCACCGATTTCAGTCGCTCGATGGTCGCCGTCGAACTCCGGCCGGCGACCAGCGGCGCCAGCACGACCTTGCCGCCGCGCGATTCCACAAACTCGCGCCCAACAACGCCCTTGTCCGCCCAGTCTTCGCCCTTTACAAGCACGTCGGGCGACACACGCGTAATCAGCTCCAAAGGCGTTGGCTCGTCAAAAATGACAATATAATCCACCATCTCCAGCGCCGCAAGCACCGCCGCCCGGTCATGTTCAATATTAATCGGCCGCTCCGGGCCCTTGATTTGCTTCACCGAGGCGTCGCTGTTGAGTCCAACGACGACAATATCGCCTTGCCTGCGGCACAATTGGAGGTATTCAATGTGCCCGCGGTGCAGTACGTCGAAACAGCCGTTGGTAAAGACGATGGCCTGCTTCCGATAACGGTGGTACTGAAGTTCCCGCACGAGCGCGTCAAGGTCCTGTATCTTACCGGTTGTGCCGCGGCGTGTGACCACCAGTTCGTTGACGATCTCTTCGATCGTGACCGTGGCGACGCCGAACTTTTCCACCTCGAGGCCGCCCGCGATATTCGCCAGCTCCACCGCCGTCACCGGATCGCACCCGGCGGCAAGACTGACGGCCAGCATCGCTAACACCATATCGCCTGCACCCGTCACATCGTAGACGCTGCGGGGCACCGTCGGCACGTGCACACTGATGTCCGCGGTCTTGAGATACGCCCCTTCCTTATCAAGAGTGATCACAACACCGGCCACCTTGAAGTTCTCCAGCAGTATCTCCGCCGCCCGGGCCGCATCCTCGATGCTTTCGATTGTCATGCCCGCCGCCTGCGACGCTTCACGTCGATTCGGCGTTATGATCGTCGCCCCGGCATAGCGCGAATAGTCGCAAGTCATCGGCGGATCGACGAGTACAGGTTTGCCGGCCGCCGCCGCCATGTCGATCAGCCGCCGACAAAGACCCGGCGCCAGAACCCCCTTGTTGTAATCCTGAAGGCAGACCACGTCGACCTCGGCGAGACGCGCCGCGCATAACGCCAGTATGCGTTCGATTGTCGCACCATCGAGGACGTCGCTGTTTTCTTCGTCGATCCGCAGCAGTTGCTGGCGATGCCGGTGCTGGGCCAGACCGATCAGACGCTGTTTGCTCGTAGTAGGGCGGTCCGGCATCTCCGTCAGCCCCGACGTGTCGGCCCCGGTCGCCGCCAGGAGCGTCCTGAGCAGGGCCCCGTTGCCGTCGACCCCCACCACGCCCACGCACAGGCATTGCCCCCCCAGCGCCATCACGTCCGCCGCCACCGAAGCCGCTCCCCCGCAGCTATGCTGCCGGTCCACCACCTTCAAGACCTGCACCGGCGCTTCCGGGCTGATGCGCAGTGCGTCGCCGTATACGTAGCTGTCCAGAACGAAATCGCCCACCAGCAGCACGCGCGGCGAACCCAAATTCGTTACCGTTGTCAAGAGATCTTTCTGCATGCATCCGCCCCGTTATTGTTTGTTACTTTCGGCCACACGCCGGCGCGTTCGATCCGAAAATCCTCGCGCCTGCCGAGCTGCTTTGTGTTCTCTTTTTTCATCTGCACGACTGTGCATCATCTGTCGATTCTCTAAACGCATCGCGGCGTTTGGCTCCGGACGGTGAAATGTCACGGCCTGTTCAAAACGCCGTCGATCAACGCATCCATTTTATCAACTCCCGCAACGAATTCCAGTTCAACCACAAGATAAACCAATGGAAGTTCGTTGTATTTCTGAGTCGCCAGCGCCGTCTTGACCCAGTCCTTTTCGGTCGCCAAAATCATCGTCGCGTCCACGGCCTTGGCGGCCTGCTGGATTTGCCCGAAATCCGACTCCGTATAGTGATGGTGGTCGTTGTAGACCTGCTTGCCCGCAATGCAAAGCCCATGCTCCCGGAGCCGCTTCAGGAACGCCTCGGGATTGCCGATCCCGCAGAACACAAAAAGACGCTGCTGCTTGAGGTCCTCCAGGCTGTACACCGCGCCGCCCGTCCCCCTGGCGCACGGATGCTGGTGAATCGCCTTGGCCACCACCATCTTCGGCTTGATCCGCAGGATCTCCTTCTCCAGCCGGTCGATATGAAACGGAGCGATCTGATCGTACCGCGTAATCACCACCGCGTCGGCTCGCTCAATCGCCCCGACCGGCTCGCGCAGCAGACCCGCCGGAAGAAGCCGCCCATAGCCGAACGGCCGCGTCGCGTCGACCGCCAGAATGTCCAGGTCGCGCCTCAGCCGCCGATGCTGAAAACCGTCGTCCATCACCAGCACGTCCGCCCCGAATTCGCTGACCGCCCGCGCCGCCCCGGCCACGCGGTCCGGATTGACGATCACCTTCGCCTCCGGGCACGCCTTCTTCAGAATCGCCGGCTCGTCGTCCACCCCGCCGTTGGTGCTCTTATACCCGCGCGTCAGCACCGCGCACCGCAGACCCTTCTCATGCAGGCGTCGACAAAGCCATACAACCAGCGGCGTCTTGCCCGTTCCGCCCGTGGTGATATTCCCCACGCTGATGACCGGAACGTCCGCGGCATGCGACTTCAGCAACCCGGTGTTGTAGCCCAGGTTCCGAACCGCCACGGCCGACCCGTAAGGCAGAGAAACCAGCCTCAGTGCCGACCGCAACAGACGCTTGTCCACTCGGCCCCCGCGCACGCTGATCAGATTGCGGTACGAGTTCTGGTTCAAAGATCCATCCTTCAGTTGCGACCTGTTTCGAACTGTCACCCTGTCGCGATCCGCGAGATAATAGCGTCCGCCATCTCGCTGGTTCCTACGGCCGATGGGTCGTTGCGGTCTTCCTTGAGGTCGTACGTCACGTACTTGCCTTCGGCGATCACCGACGCCACCGCCTTCTCCAGCCGTTCGGCCTCGGAAACCATGCCCAGGTGCCTCAGCATCAGCACGCCGCTCAGAATTACGGCCGTCGGATTGACCTTGTTCTGGCCCGCGTACTTCGGCGCGCTGCCGTGCGTCGCCTCGAAGATCGCACCCTTGAGTCCGATATTAGCACCCGGCGCAACACCCAGGCCGCCCACCAGCCCCGCACAGAGATCACTCAGAATGTCGCCGTACAGATTCGGCAGTACGATCACGTCGTACAGTTCCGGCTTCTGGATCAACTGCATGCACATATTGTCGACGATCCGGTCCTCGAATTCGATCTCCGGATAGCTCTTGGCGACCTCGCGGCTCACTTCAAGCCACAGCCCGTCGGTGAATTTCATAATGTTGGCCTTGTGGACGCTGGTCACCTTGCGCCGGCCCATCTTCCGCGCATAGTCAAACGCATATCGCACAATCCGTTCCGTACCCTCCACGGAAATCGGCTTGATGCTGATGCCTGTCGTCTTGCTGATGACCCGCTTGCTGTGTGCGTTGAGCCAGTCGATCAGTTCGCCGGTTTCGTCGGCGCCCTTCGCGAATTCGATCCCCGCATAAAGGTCCTCGGTGTTCTCACGCACAACAACCAGATCGATATCCGAGTACTTGCTCCGCACGCCCTTATAGCTCTTGCAAGGCCGAACACAGGCGTACAAATCCAGCGCCTGCCGCAGGTAGACGTTGATGCTCCGAAAGCCGGTCCCTACCGGCGTGGTGATCGGGGCCTTCAGCGCAATGCCGTTCTTCCGCACCGAGTCGATGGTCGACTCCGGCAGGGGGGTGCCCAGCCTTGCCATGACGTCGATCCCCGCTTCGGCCGTCTCCCACTCCAGGGCCGCTCCCGTCGCATCGACGCAGCGACGCGTCGCCTCCGCAATTTCAGGTCCAATCCCGTCCCCCGTAATCAGCGTAACCTTCGTCATTCACTAACTCCGATCAATGGCAATCCCACAACACTCCCGCATCGCGCCGCCCGTGTCGAACTCGGCAGAACGGGTTTTATCCCGCCGCACGCCTTCAAACACACCACGGCCCGCCCGATACGCACAGCCCGCCATGTTACCCCTGCCCGGCGCCCCTGTCAACCGCAATCAACCCCTTAGGACCACAGAAAAAGAGACCTTTTGCGCTTACATCCGCAGGTGAATGCCGCAGGCCGAGAGGCGAATGCCGGCCTTCACAACAGGCTGCTGCGTTCCGCTATCAGCTTGCCGAGCGTCTGCGCTGACCGCGGTAGGGCTTCTTGGCGCCCGAAGCGGTCTTGCTCCGGGGCGGCCGATTGCTCTGGTCGCCTCGCGTGCCTTCCACCGGCCTTTTTCCATGATGCGGCCTGCTGCTCTTGGCGGGCCGCATCCCTTTACCGGACCGCTCGCCTTGAGCCGGTCCGGTGCTCTTAGCGGGCTTCGGCTCGTCCGGCGTCGACTTGACATACGAAAACCCCTTGCAAGGCTGTGCCGAAAGCCGGCGTTCGATGTACTTGCCGATCTCGCGCAAATACTTCTCCTCATCCTTCGAAACAAACGTGATCGCATCGCCCGTCGCCGTCGCCCGTCCCGTCCGGCCGATCCGGTGCACGTAATCCTCCGCGTGCGTCGGCACGTCGTAATTAATCACGTGCGATATCCCCTCGACATTGATCCCGCGGGCCGCGATATCCGTGGCGACCAACACCTGAAACTTTCCGCTGCGGAAGCCGTCCAGCGCCCGCTGCCGCTGATTCTGCGTCCGCCCCGAATGAATCGACACCGCTATCACGCCTGCGGTCTTGAGCCGTCGGCTGATCTTGTCCGCCCCGTGCTTCGTCCGTGAGAACACCAGCACGCTGAACATCCGCCAGTCCTCGATCATGTGCACCAGCAGGTCCATCTTCAGCGACTTCTCCACCGTATAGAAATGCTGCGTAATCGTCTCGATCGGGTTGCGCGGCCGACCGATCTGAATGACCTTCGGCGTCTTCAGCATGTCCGCCGCCAGCCGGTTGACCTCCGGCGACATCGTCGCCGAAAACAGCAGCGTCTGCCGTTTCTTCGGAAGCCCGCTCACGATCCGCCGCACGTCCTTGACGAACCCCATATCCAGCATGCGGTCCGCCTCGTCCAGCACCAGCACCTCGACCTTGCTCAGGTCGATCGTCTTGCGCTGAAGGTGGTCGATAAGCCGCCCCGGCGTCGCCACCACGATATCCACGCCCCCCGTCAGGCCCTTGATCTGCCCGGGGATGCTCACGCCCCCGTAAACCGCAAGCGCCTTCAGTTCCGTAAACCGCCCATACCCCAAGATCGATTTCTCGATCTGCACGGCCAGTTCCCGTGTGGGCGTCAAAATCAGCGACCGGACAACCCGCTTGCGCCCGGCGTTCGGCTCATGGCTGAGACGATCCAGAATCGGAAGCACAAACGCCGCCGTCTTGCCCGTTCCCGTCTGCGCGCAGCCGATGATATCGCTGCCCGCAAGGGCCGCAGGAATCGCCTGCGACTGTATATCCGTAGGCGCCGTATAACCCGTCGCCAATATCCCCCGCACCAGCGGGTCCGTAAGACCAAATGTCGTAAATGGCATCAAACCATCCTTCAGAAAAGAAATAAAATGAAAAAACACGTGCAGATCGATCGGAAAGAAGCAAACCGAGGACCGACTGTCCATCGCCGTTCCGCACCCGCGAATAGCGGCCTATGCACAATCTATGGCTGATAATAAAGTAAGTTCATCCCAATTGCAAATAATTTTTCCGCAATTTCTAATTGCAGTGTGCCGGACTGCTGAACGCCCCACGCAGCGTGCAAAGGCGAAATCAGTAATAATAATCCATTAAAAGATTGCACATTGCCGCCTTTCCAAGTATTCTGAAAAACCTTGTCGCGATTACAAGGCGGTTTTGAAGCAAGGAATCAGGCGATGAACTGTCCCGTATGCGGGTCGAAAATGACAAAGGCCAGGATCGGCGACATCGCCGTCGAAACCTGTCCGTCCTGCGACGGCATCTGGTTCGAACCGGGCGCCTTTCTGCCGGTGGCGCAGGCCCTGGCGGACAAGACGAATTCCACCGCCGACCTGACATTCCTGTTTAAGCCGCGGCAGGTGCAGGAGGCGATCTCCGACACACGCAGGCTGTGTCCGCGCTGCACGGTATCCCTTCGCAACTTCAACTACGGCTATGACTCCAATATTCTGTTGGACAAGTGTCCCCAGTGCGGCGGTGTCTGGACCGACAGGGGCGAAATCCGGCAGGTGGCCGCCCATCTCAAGGGCGACCCCCGGGTGGAGGAGATCGGCCGCGATCTCATGAAACGGCAGGTTTACCTGGACAAGATCGCCGAAAAGCCGCAGCCATTGTCTCCCCTTATGTTCTACCTGCCGCATTTCTTGCCCATCGGCGACGACCTGCGGCGGCAGCGGTTCCCCGTATTGACCCTTGGCGTCATCGTCCTGTGCGGCCTCGTCTTCGGCCTGACAACACATGACTTCAGCAGCTCACGCATGGCGTTCAGAACCTGGGGACACACGCCCGCCGAATGCTTCAGCGCAACGCTTTTTACGTCCATGTTCCTTCATGCCAATATCATTCATCTCCTGGGCAACATGTACTTCCTCTGGCTCTTCGGCAACAGAATTGAAGACCGGCTCGGGCGTGTATGGTTTGTGCCGTTTTACATTGCCGCGGGCCTCGCCGGCAGCTTTGCTCACGCCGTTATGAATTTCAGTTCCACTGCGCCCAGCATCGGCGCCAGCGGCGCGGTCAGTGGCCTCATGGGCGCTTACATGGTGTTCTATCCCAGGGCCAACGTAAAGCTTTTCGTCTGGGGCAACATCACGGAGGTTACTGCCGTGTTCTACTTAGGAATATGGTTTACCCTCCAGGTGGCAAACGGCCTGCTCTACGGCACAGGCGAAATCTCCAGCGTCGCATGGTTCGCCCACATCGGCGGTTTCTCCTTCGGCGCCGCTGCGGCGTACTTTGTACAGACCCGCCGCCACGAATCGGATATATAAGCGGTCGCCGAGTTGAACATCCAGTCCCCCGGCGGGCATGGCAGATGTCCGCCCTTTAGGAGGCCTATGCCCCCGACCGGATGGCCTTGAGCAACTCCTCCAGACTGGCGGTTTTGTTGACATATCCTGACGCCCCGGTATCCAGCATGGCCTTCGCCCTGTCGCCGTCTTCATGCATGGATAGGCCGACAATGCGGATGCGCGGCAATTCGGCGTGTATCCTTCGGGTCGCCTCGACGCCGTCCATCCGGGGCATGTTGCAATCCATCAATATGACGTCCGGCCGCACTTGTCGGGCCTTTTCAATAGCCTCGACGCCATTTGCGGCCTCGCCGGCGATCTCGATGTCAGGCTCGCGTCTTAACCGTACCGCCATAGTCTGCCGCAGCATGCTGTGGTCATCCACGACAAGGATGCGCAGCTTTGTCCCGCCGTCGGCGGTTCTTGCAGCTTCGGCGGGTCGGGCCGGTTGGGCTTCTTCGAGTTGGGGCTCGACGGCTTCGGCGGAAAAAACAGCGGGCGCGATCAGCGTAAAACGCGACCCGCCATGCGGCGAGCTCTCGATTTTAACGCTTCCGCCGAGGAGTTCCAGCCGCTCGCGGATGCTGAAAAGGCCGAAACCGCCGGCCATCTCGCCGGCTGCGGCGTGCAGCCGCTGGGGGTCAAAGCCTACGCCTTCGTCGCTGACCATGATTTCAAGCGACGTGTTCCGGCGGGCCATACGGACCTTGGCGCTGGTTACGCCGGCATGCTTGACGACGTTGAAGAGCAGCTCGCGAACGGACTCGAACAGAAGTATGCGGATGTCTTCGCGCTCGGTCCTCGCCTCGCTCTGGCATTGCAGGTCGACACGGAGACCGTGTTTCTTTTCCATCCATCGGGCCAGCCATTCCAGGCCGGCGGGCAGTCCCGCCTCGTGCAGGATCGTGGGCGAAAGCTCGACCGTCAGCGAACGGGACGTGGCGATGGACTCCTTGATCAGGTTGTGGACGCCTCCCAAGGCCTCGCTCTGCTCGGGATCGACGGCGGAATGGGCCGCGCCTTGCAGGCCTATCTTTGCGGCCACAAGGAGCTGCTGGAGATGATCGTGCAGCACCTTGGCGAGCCTGTGGCGCTCACGCTGCTCGGTGAGGGTCAACTCTGAGGCCAGACGCGACAATTGCTCGGCGCGGGACTTCAACTGAACATTCTTGAGGGCCAGTTCGGCGGTGCGTTCGCGCACCCGCTGTTCCAGCGATTCGTTTACTTGGCGCAGGTGTTCCTCACTCTGGCGCAGGGCCGCCTCGGCCTGCCCGCGCTCGGCGACTTCGCGCTGAAGGTCTGCGTTGACGCGTTCCGTCTGGCGGCGGGCTTCGAGTGCATCTTCCATGAGATTGACCGCTGAGCTGCGGGACTCACGGAGGGCCGCGTTAGCCGCCTGGAGATCGGCGGCGGATCGTCGAATCTGCAATTCAGCCTGTTTCCGCTCGGAGGTGTCGCGCACGATCGACATGGCCATCTGCCGGTCGGCCTGCTTGAACAGCCGCGTGGCGATTTCGGTGGGAATGCGCCGGCCGTACTTGGCGACGAGTGTCTTTTCGTGCCGCAAAGCGCCTCGGCTCCAGAGCGTTTCGATCTCGTTTGGCCCGGCAGGTAGTTCCTCGGGGGCAGTGAGGTCAAGCAGGGTCAATTCGCGCAACTCGCGCGATGTGTAACCGATCATGCGGCAGAATGCCGGATTGACCTGCAGAAAACGGCCGTCCAGCGTGCGACCGACCATATCGTGGACCACGATGCCGTCGTCGGCCAGATCCAGGAGATCGGCATATCGTCTTCGCGCATCGCGCAGCGCCGACGAGAGCGTGATCATCCAGATGGGCGACTGTCGCACGGCGGAGACGGCTGCAATCACCATGTATCCGCCGGCAAGGAATTGTGCCGCGCGTCCCGTCCAGCCGAGCAGGCTGCCGAAAACCGACTGCATCATCACGCCGGCCAGCCCCAGCGCCAACATTATCAGGCCCAGCGCATACCAGTACAGAAAGGCCGAGGATTGCCTGCGGTGGATCCGCAGCATGCGGTAGGCCGTGAGTCCGAGCATGGCGATCGTCAGGACGAGCACCTGCTGGCGGAAGGCGGTGCCGCCAACTCCGTCGACGAAGAACGCCGGGGTCCATCCGGCGGACGCTGCATATACAAGCAGCCCCACGCCAGCCAATACGCCTGTGTAGCCTGCCGCAAGCCACCATGCCGGCCGCTTTACCCGGCCGCCCCACAGCAAGCCCGCGAGGTGACACGCTGCACACCCGAGCGCGCCGACGTTATGGATGGTGACGGCCGTATTCGCGTCCTGAAGAAAGGGTATCGAAGAAACCACGCAGGCGACGCCCCACACCGTTGCGCCGCAGCCGAGCATGAACGGTCCGGTTCGGCCGGTGTTCAGAAAGCCTCGCCCCGCCAGGTAACCAATGCACAGGGAGACCAGCCCCGAGAAGACACCGTTCATTGTCAGCAGCAGAACGGGCAAATGGTAAGAGGTTCGCAGGTCCGACATCCACAAGACAATTATGGCTATGAAGAATGCCGGCACGGGAAGCCAGGCAAAGCGGACCAGCCACGCGGCGGCGATCTGATGACGCTTACTCATGGGCATGGACCGCCTTCCTGCTTAGGCGTTCTCGAAACCCGCGCGTACCGCGGCGCCGGTCCGAGGTGTGCTGTGTGGTCGACGACAGCACGGTAAAAAAGGTGACTGTGTCGTCGCCTAAGGTCTGCATGCCTGTTCTGTCGCCGAGGCTGTCCATCACAAAAATTCTCGCGGTCCGGCGTGCCGCCATCGACGAGATAGTCGGCATCCGTCAAACGGTCCAAATCATCGTCAAAGTGGTTATTATACGGAGTGCCGAAGGGATAGCCAAACGTATTTTAGATGGATATGGTTCTTATCATCCGTAACGTAAGAGAAATCACAGCCCCTTGATCGTACCGACCACCTCGCAGCCCGCGTCTCTCATGATCGCCGCCGGCCGCATCGCCTGACCTGTGTTGCCGCAGAAGACCAGCCCGTGCCCGCACAGCCGCGCCAGCGCTTTGTCGGCGGGGTTGTCGCCAAAGCAGGGGGCATACACAAGCACCGTATCGAAGCTGCTCCGGGCATCGCTGACCATCTCCGCGATGTCCACAATGTTGTGCTGCCTGACCTTATGCCCCGGCCACACCTGCAGATTGTCATAACCGGTCGCGCTCGGCAGAGGCAGGATGCGGCGACTGCCCGAATCGCCCGCTTCGGAGGCCTCCTCCGGAATGCCGAAATACCCCTCAATATCGCTGTTCTTCGTGTCCAGATCGATCAGCAGGCACCGCTTGCCCGTAATGGCAATGTGAATCGCCGCGCTGGCGGGAATCGACGCCGGAAGGTGCTTGCGTTTTGCCGCCGCCAGCAGAATCGACCGAAACTCCCCCTGAATACCATTGATACAGTCCATCACGCGATCGCAGCCGTTTCGCCGCGGCGCGCCCTCGCCTGATGCGGACCTGCTGTCTTCGGGGTCCGTTCCCCCGGACCCGCCGGCAGCGCCATCCGAACCCCGCCCCGGCGGATCGTCCGGCCCACGCGACGGGCCGTAATCCACGGGAAACGGCGGCCGTTCATAGCCGCCTCCGCCCTCGTCCGGCCTCTTGCCTGAGGATCGTCGCCTGCGGCGAAGGTCGACCAAATGAACGCCCAGCAGCAGGGCGGCGACGACCGCAAGCCCCGTCCAGAGACAGACATCCGCCCAGTACTCTCGCCCGATTTCAAGTATTCGTGTCAGCATGAAAACGTCCAATCGCACCCACCCCGTGCCCGCTCGGCCGTTTCATCACCCTCAAAGACAGTCCCGCCGTCGCCAAGGCGACGCCGATCCTCTACTTCTTCGCCTGCTCCGGCCATCTCCGCGGTCTAAACGCGCGGCCGCTGTACAAGGCAATATCGCGGGCAACAATATCCGCGATGATCTCCCGCTGTACCCCCTTCACAACGCCTTCTCCGCCCGCTCCGACAT
>JACZKQ010000008.1 GCA_014859965.1 Phycisphaerae bacterium | reverse complement strand
CGCGAGAACATGTGCAAGGCGCCGGGCAATCCTCTGGATCTGCACGAATTAGGCTGGCAGCAGCGGCCGGTGCACATTGCGGCGGCCGCCGCCGAGGCTCTGGGGCGGATCGGCACCGCGGACGCACAAGCGGCACTGATCGAGGCGATGCCTCAGTTGCTCGATTTTTGGCAGTACACGCTGTGGTGCGGCGATCATTCATGGCTGATGGGGTGCCATTCCTCGGTGCTGCACCATCGCATCCTGGAGGCGTTTGATGCGATGGAGACCGGCGTACCGCTGGCTGTGGTGCAGGGTGCGCTGAAGGCGGTTCCTATCGATACGGACCGGGGGCTGATTTTTGAGAATGACGCATACGAGTCGCTGACGGCGCGGGTGGTTAACCGCAGCGGCTTTGCCGACGAGGTGGTTGAGGCATGCCTGGCTGTGCTTGGCGACTGCAGCTACACCGCTGGCGACGCATGGAAGCTGGCTGTGACGGCGTCGCCGCCGGCGGTATCGGTGCTGCCGCACGACCCGGAGTCGCGCGCGGCGGAGATTCTTTCGGTCGTATGCATGGACCCAGCCTATCTGGGTGCGGTGCGAAAGGTGTTTAATCGTTACCGGCAGACGGCGCCCTCTCGCCCGCGGTCATGGGTGTGCTTCTACCTGGCGCGCCTGATGGGCCGAATGAAGGACGCCGACGCCGTGCCGTTGCTGATGGCGTGCCTGACCGATGACGCCACGGAGGCGAGTTTCGGTTTTGAGTCGCAGCCGAACGTGTTCATCTACAAGGCGATGACGCCGTTTTATCGCGCGGCGGCGGCCGATGCCCTGGGTCGCATCGGCCAGATCGCGGCAGTCGACACGCTGTTTGCGGTGGTGGAGGATTTTGACAACGGGATGAGCGTCCGTCATGCCGCCGCCAGGTCGTTGGCCATGCTGTGCGGCAGCGAGCACCGGAATCGGCTTGAGCAGCTTGCACAGGACTATCCGGAGGTCTCGATTCGACGGGCGCTGCTGGAGGCGTGTGCGCAGGCCCGGAGCAGGGAGATGGCTGTGGCCCGGTAGCAGAAACAGCGATTTCAGAATACTAAAAGCGAGATAGCGGTAGGTGGCGGCGGGTCTGATTGCCTCCATCACCGTGTCTCGCTTTTTTTTGAAATATTTTCTTGTAGGCGTGTACTAAAAGGGGGTGTTGCGTTGTTGTAAGGGTGACAGTCGATTGTTCTGAATTCAGGAAAGCGGCATCGCGATGTTTGATGAGACGTTGCTGATTTGGAAGTTGAACCTTGGCAGGCGTGACGTTTTGCCGGCTATCTACGAGAGGTACAAGGACGACCTCGTAACGCTTGCGACGGCTCTTTTATATGATAAGAGTGCGGCAGAAGATGTGGTGCACGACGTTTTCGCAGGGTTCATCGCCTCGGCCCCCAGATTTCGGCTGACCGGGAGTTTGAAAGGCTATCTTTCGGTGTGTGTCGCCAACGGGGCCCGGAACTGGAACAAGGCGCAGCGACGGCATCGTGCGGCAGCTACGGTGGACCCCGAGCCGACGGCGCCGAGCCGGTGTCGGCCGGATCGGGCGGCGCTGTTCAGCGAAGACCTGAAAAACCTCGCGGCAGCGTTGGCCGGCTTGCCGTTCGAACAGCGGGAAGTCGTCTTGCTGCATCTTTACAGCGGAGTGAAGTTTCGGGCAATCGCCGAAACACAAGGCGTTTCGATAAACACAGTCCAGGGCAGGTACCGCTATGGGCTGGACAAACTGCGGACAATGTTAAATGGTGAGGTGAGTCAATGAGCCCCGCAGAGAAGATAGAAAGAATGGTCAGGAAATTACATGCCGCCGCAAGCGAGGATCTGGATGCCCGAGTGCACCAGCGGATCGCCGAGGCGCTGGCGGAAAATGAAAGTGGACAAGCGGCCGCAGGAAGGCCGCAGATATGGAGAATTGTCATGGAAAACAAAATGGTGAAAACGGCCGCGGCGGCGGTGATCGTGGTAGGGGCATTCCTTGGAATCAGCAGGCTGACCGGTTCGAATGCAAAGTTTGTAGCCGGGGCGGAGTACACGGGCCCGGCGACGTGCCGACTGGCCGATGGTTCGAGCGTCGATTTGGCCGAAGGCGCAAAGATCAAGTTCTATGATTCGAAGGATCAGAGGGGCTTTAATCATCTGACCGGCTACATTGTGGTCGATGTAGAGAAGGGCAACGGCGAATTTGTCGTGACGACACCTTACGGCGAGGCAACCGCGCTTGGTACGGCCTTCGAGATGCACCTGATCGACGAAGTAGCGGGTAACACCAACGAGAGAATCGAGATGTTGGCGTTGAAAGTGACCGAGGGCACGGTTGCGGTAAGCAATGAACACGGCAAGGTGCTGGTTGAAGAAAGCCAGGAGGTAACCATGGCCAGGAACAGCGCCCCCTATAGTGCGACCCAGGACGATGCGATTCCAGCACGTGTCCGCGAGCGGATCGCGGCCATGAAAAAGGCGTTCGCCAAAGGCGACCCGGCGGCATGGATGGCGAACTTCAACCTGAAGGCCGTGCTGGACCTGACACAAGGCAGAATTGCCGATCCGCTCACGCATCCCTGGTTCAGCCAAATGGACCCAGGCGACGTGGAGAACCTCAAAAAAGGCATGGCGGGTGTCGCAGGACTGGAGGAACTGCAGCAGCGGATGCTGGGCGGCGTCAATATCAAAGAACCCGTGGACGTGCTGGTGCGTTCGGCCAAGGTTCGCGACGACGGCAAAGTCGTCGAGGCCGTCTGCATCACCGGCAGAGATGGCAGAAGAATCCAGACCAGCCCCAGGTGGACTTTTTTCGACGGCGACTGGTGGCAGACTGACGACTAATTCCTGAACCCAGCCAGCAACATACACGGCCCCGCTTGGATCATATTCCCTGCGGGGCCTTTGTTATGCGCAGGGCGGCCAGTATACATCCGGCGAACGCCGGATTATGGGTTTGGCCAAGAAGCTGCGGAAAGCAACCCCGTCCGGTATCGTGCTCATCGCAATTTGCGTTAAGCCGGCCATACCTTTTGCCGAGCCATTAATAGACAAAATTTGGGGCGGTCGTTTTCGTATCGGGACAACCTGGAACTTGCGTGCATGTTTGTCAATGCTGCTGGTTCGTAAAAGTACATGCGTGAAAGGAGATGCATATGGCCACTGCAACGAAGAGTCCGTGGTTTGTGGAAGCTTCGCCCGAGATCGGCAAGCTGTTCGAGGATTTTTACGAGGGATGCAAAGAGAAGGGGGTGCTCGATAAGAAGACGAAGGAACTGCTGATGGCAGCCCTGGCGTGCGTGTTCCGCTGCCCGCACTGCGTGGAAGAGCATATCCAGGGTGCGTTAGACGCGGGCGCAAGCAAGGAAGAGGTCACCGAGGCGCTCCTGATCGCGGCGGTTGAAGGGGCAGGGACGCAATTGGCATGGAAAAAAGAGGTATTCATGAAATACCTTGGAACGTGATGCGGCAATCGGCGACAGAAGTATTCTGGGCATCTGGTGAGTCCTGTACCGGGACGCAAGGTCCATGGTGATGGGCCGCGTAGACCCCGATCCGGCCAACGCGACCTACCGCGGCAATTACGAGCGGCTGGCGGCCATCAAGGGAGAGTATGATCCCGACAATGTGTTTCGCGTAAACCAGAACATAAAGCCTGCGGGTTCCTGATGTGCGTCTTGCATAAGGGCCATGGTTTGCGTGTTGGGGCGAGGAGATATTGTGAGTGAAAATGTTACATCTGCGGGTTTGCGGGATGCGCTTTCCGTCGGCTTGATCGAGGCCTTGTTGGGCCGGCGTTCGCGGCGTTTCTTCATGGGTGCCGAAATTCCGGATGGCGTGTTTGCGTTCAAATCCCGGCACGATCCCGTTCCGCTTGGCGAGTTGGAGAAACTCTGCGTGGTGGCCGCCTGCGGAGGCAATACCGGGTGGCACAACATGATCTACCGGGGCCAGCGGTATGCGCCGCACCTGTCCAATTATGCTGCGGCGGCCGGCGGGCGCACGTTCCCGTCGGCGGCGGGTTTCCATACCAGTAAGACGTTCTTTACTGACGATGAGGGCGTATACGTTCTGGATGCTCGTGATGCGCCGGCGGTGGAAGCAGACGAGGAAGACGCAACGCGGCTCGAAGCGGTCGTCACACATCTTAAGAGCCGCGTCCGCAAGCTTCAGGACGGGCGGCTGCGCGTGCCCCATGAAGTGCCTTACACCGAACCGCACAATACCTGGGTAGCCAATCACCCCGGAACGCTGCTGGTGATACCGATTGCCGATCTTGCCCAGCACGTTCTTTTGAACATCTGCTATATGCTGCAAAACGGTCTTGTCCTGTACGATGATCTCAACAGGCGAGCAGTCCCAGGCATCGAACAGTTCGCAGATATCGTGGGCGTGAACAATGTCTGGCCTATCACATTCGTGGACCAGGTGTCGCTGAGTGAGACGAGCGTCGAACTCGGCACAAGCTGCTACGCAGGTACGCTGATGCTTCAGGCGATGGGGCTCGGCGGCTGGATGTTCAACGGTATCGACCTATTCGCGCTGCTGGGCGCCAGCGGCGATCCGCAGGTCCCGGGGCTGGGGTTCCGTTACGACACGGACGACCGCTGGCCTTACCCGAACCCGACCGGGCTGGAAGGGGTCATGGAGGGCTTCTGTCCGCCGCACTACCCCGACATGCGCTCGGCCGTCGAGGCGGTGTGCCAGCGCAAATTCGGCCCGGGCGGCCCGTTTCACCCGGACACGCCGGGCCCATGGAAGGACAGCCGCCGCGTGCGGTCCGCGGCCCAGGTCCACAGCGAACGGTTCAGGCAGTGTGTCGCACACCAGGCGCAATACATCTTCGAGACATTCGGCAAGTTCCCGGCCACCGTGCCGTCCATCTTCACCATGATGTACCTGCAGGCCCATCACCTCGACCCGGATTTCTACGACGAATTTTACAGGCCCGGAGCTTACCTGCAAACACACGCCGCACACATGGACCGATGGCACTGATGTCGTAGGCGTCGCGCGAGCTTGCTCTGCAAACCCTTCTTCAGCCCTCGAACGTGATTCTCAGTACGTCCGGGGCTTTGGTCACGAAGGCGAAATTGATGTTGGCTTTGGCCTCTTTGGGGACATCGCTAAGGTCCTTCTTGTTGCGGCGGGGCAATATGACTGTCTCGATGCCGGCGCGTTTTGCGGCGAGGATTTTTTCTTTGAGGCCGCCGACGGGCAGGACAAGGCCCGAGAGGGTGATCTCACCGGTCATGGCGACATCGGGCCGAACCGTTTTGTTCTGCAGCAGGGAGACCAGTGCGGTGAACATGGCGATGCCGGCGGACGGGCCGTCCTTGGGTACGGCGCCGGCAGGGACGTGAATGTGGTAGTCATTCCTGGCGAACTGTTCGGGGTCGATGCCGAGACGTTTGGCGCTCGCCTTGACAACGGAAAAAGCCGCCTGGGCGGATTCCTTCATCACGTCGCCGATCTGGCCGGTAAGCAGCAGGCCGCCCTTGCCCGGCGTAGCGACGGATTCAACGAAGAGTATTTCGCCGCCGAACGGCGTGTAGGCCAGGCCGGTGACGACGCCGGGCGTGGCGGTGCGAAGAGCAATTTCCGATTCGAATTTGTGCGGGCCCAGTATCTTGGCGAGCCCTGACAGGTTGACCGTGATGCGTTTCGAGGCGCCCTTGGCGATGCGTGTAGCGGCGTGTCGACAAAGCGAACCGATCGTGCGTTCGAGATTGCGGACACCGGCTTCGCGGGTGTAGCTGTTAATGATGGCGCGGAGAGTGTCCTCAGGGATGGTCAGTTGTGTTTTCTTAAGGCCGTGCTCCCGGAGCTGTCGCGGAATGAGATACTTCCTTGCGATCTGCATCTTCTCGCCCTCGGTATAGCCGGGCAACTCAATGGTCTCCATACGGTCGAGCAGGGCAGGCGGTACGGGCTCGGTGTAGTTGGCTGTACCGATAAACATAACATTGGAGAGATCGAATGGCTGGTCGAGATAGTGGTCTGAAAATGTATTATTCTGCTGGGGGTCGAGGACCTCCAGCAGCGCCGAGGCAGGATCGCCGCGGAAATCCTGGCCGATCTTGTCGAGTTCATCGAGCATGAAAACGGGATTGCGGACGCCGCATTTTCGGAGTTCCTGGAGGATTCGGCCGGGCAGGGCGCCGATGTAAGTTCGCCGATGGCCGCGGATGTCCGCTTCGTCGCGGATGCCGCCCAGGGAGATGCGGATGAACTTGCGGTTCATCGCGCGGGCGATGGACTGACCGAGGCTGGTCTTGCCGACGCCGGGCGGGCCGACAAAGCAGAGGATGGGGCTCTTACCGTGGGGGTTGAGCTTGCGGACTGCGAGGAACTCAAGGATGCGCTGTTTGATTTTAGTCAGACCGTAGTGATCGCGGTTCAGGATGCGCTCGGCCTTTCGGATGTCGATCGCGTCGTCCGTGGACTTGGACCACGGCAGTTCGCAGATCCATTCAATCCAGGTCCGCAGCACACTGTACTCCGGGGAAGCGACGGGAATTTTGCTCAGGCGGTCGAGTTCGCGGAAGGCCTCGGTCTCGACGCTTTCCGGCATGGCGGCCTTCTTGACACGGCTTTGGAGTTCGTTGATTTCCTCTGTGCGTTTGTCGCCCTGACCGAGTTCGGCCTGAATGGCCTTGAGCTGCTCCTGGAGGTAGTATTCGCGCTGGCTCTTGTCGATGGACTGGCGGACTTCGCCCTGTATTTTGTGGCTGAGCTCGAGCACTTCGAGCTGGCTGGTGAGTGCTCGCGAGATTTTTTCAAGTCGTTTACGAGGGTCGTATTCTTCCAGCAGAGCCTGTTTTTCGGCATTGGGGATGTTAAGAGTGGCGGCGAGGAAATCGGCCAGCCCGGAAGGATCGCCGATATTCTCAAGCAGGATTGCCGCCTCTTCGGGAACGTTGGGACTCAGTGCGATGACGCGTCCGGCGATATTGCGAACGTTGACCATCAGGGCCTTGACCTGCTTGGTCTTTCGCGTCTTGATTTCGACCATGCGAACGCGGGCCTTCAGGTATGGGACGGTCTGGACGAATTCGAGGATTTCAAACCGCGCGATGCCGTGGACTATGATATTTAGAGATCCCTGGGGCATGCGAATAACCTTGAGCACGCTGGCGGCCGTGCCAACCCGGTAGAGGTCTCCAGCGCCGGGATTCTCAACGTCGGCGTTTATCTGGGCGACAAGGCCGAAGATAGTTTCATGGGGGACAAGGTCGTCAATGAGCATTTTGCTGCGTTCGCGTCCGATGGCCAGGGGCATGACCGTGCCGGGATACGCCACCGCGCTGCGAATAGGCAGTATGCCGATGACATCCGGGAGTTGAAAGTCGCGTTCCGGCTCATGGTCGGCAACGCTGCGGGGGTCGAGAGGAGCGTCCACGTCGACAATTTCAACAAGTTTCATTTTTTCCGGCACTGGCGTCATTGATGCCTCTCAAGTTCTGTGGGTAACCCCTGAAGCTGTCGGCAGATGATAACCAAAGAAATAGCGGGTGCAAGTAGTAAATTGCCCGTTTCCAGGTGCCGGCGGGCCGCCGGAGCATTTTTCCGATGCGATTGAGCGGTGTTGGCATTTCCGGCCCGGGAAGAGATGAAGTTCCAGCCGGCGGCGGCCGATAAATAGTAAGGCCCGAAAACTTTTTTTTAGTGAAAGCTATTGACAGGATTTTCGCCGGTCTCTATAGTATGCGTCTTCAGTGACGGGGCCGTAGCTCAATTGGTTAGAGCATCGGACTGTCGATCCGAAGGTTGAGGGTTCGAGCCCCTTCGGCCTCGCTGCTTAAAGCTCTGTAGGTGAACAACTTACAGGGCTTTTTTTTTGGATACAATCGCCCGAAACGGGGCGCGCACCCCATGCGCACCTGGGAACAGATGAGGCGAATGACCTTGTGGGCATGGCCGGGTCGATGCGATTTACCAGCCTGATCATCCCTACCCCTCTCACCTGGAAGCTTCGAATTTCTCCATAGCCTCCTTCGCACCGATCGCGCGCCGGTAGATATTGACCTCTGAAATCGCGCCCTTCACCTGATACGCCTCGCCAACTCCCCCGCTGTACTGGCCGATGAAAAGCGGGCCGCCCCACGCGGCCTGGTTAGGCACGCACGGCACGGATGCTACCCGCTTGCCATCCTGGTAAAGACTTGCGGCCCGGCCGTCGTAAACACACATCAGGTGCGTCCATTTGCCTGCGGCAGCTTTGCCGCCGTCGCAGTCGACACCGCCTGCATGCCACCGGAAAGTACCGCCCAGTTTCTGCAGGAACCAGCCCCGGTCGTTCCAACTGCCGCAGCTTACGATAACCGGCATTTGATCGACGCTGTCGAGCCTTACCCGGCATTCCACCGTCAGCTTGCCGGTCAGATCGAACTGGCTGCTGTAAGGTAAGGTCACATGCCCGCCGTTGGTAAGATCGAGCGCCCCGTCTGCCGCCTTGGCGCTGCCGGCCGCTACCCCATCGCACGGCGCGTCAAGCAGCGTTCCCTTTAGCCCATTGCTGAAGTCCACCGCAAAAACCGCTTCCCGGCGCTCCGGCAGGGCACGGCAAACAATTTCGTCGGCCGCCACGGATTCAGTGCCCTTACGGTTGACGCTCCGAACGATGTACCGATAGCTGATCTGACTGTCCAGTCCCGTGTCGCTGCAGCCGGCGGCTCCCAAAGGCTTGTCGTTCAACCTGACAAACTCATTCGACCCGACCGCCGCACGATAAACATTGTAGCGGATATTCACATCGTCATGCTCATCCCACGTCAGTTGTACCTCCCCCGGCAGAGGCTTGCCTTTCACCGCCTGCGGAACAGGCACAGAGATCTCCATGGGAACATCAACGGCGGCATACGCGGGCCTGCTTTTGTGCCCGTTGGAAGACGCAACCAGCGCATAATACTGCCTGCCCGCATCCGCATTGAAATCCTCATACCTGAAAAGCTGCGTACTGCACACGCGGTTTTCTCTACCCGGCACAAAATCCGGCTTGTCCGACCGATACAGATCGAACGACAATCCGATCGTATCCGCCGCTCGCTCCCAGGTCACCATAACGATGCCGTCACCCTGGGCCCGGACAGCCATTGCCGGAGCGACCGCCGGCGGATCAAGCGGAATCGTCTGCTTGCTGGCCCCGGCAACAAGCTTCGCACCCGGCATGTCCGTGCGGGGCTCCGCCAGAGCAGCCCTCCTGCCGCTGTTGATGATGGCCAGCATCCGCTGGTACCGTTCATCGGCAGTAGAGGCAAATGAAACGTGGCCGACGCCCGATGTGTCCGGATACTCAAACTCCACCGGCTTGAAGGATTCCAGCGGCAGCACATGATGGACGTACCCGCCTGTAAAGTACATCCGTATCCGCTGCTTGCCCGGCTTGCGCTTGTGATCACGGCAGGCCTCCACGCCATACCCGTCGCCGCCCTTTGCAAGCGGCGCCCGCAGAATCCTGCTCATCCGGGGCTCTTTAAGGTTAAACCAGTCCTCCTCGAAAACAAACCTGCCGTTCTGCTCATGGCAGCTCATGCACCCCGCCGACCGCATCTCTCTTGTCAGCCCCTCTTTGACCA
This sequence comes from Phycisphaerae bacterium, assembly GCA_014859965.1. GTDB lineage: Bacteria > Planctomycetota > Phycisphaerae > Sedimentisphaerales > Anaerohalosphaeraceae > JACZKQ01. The sequence goes on along the minus strand of JACZKQ010000008.1, from coordinate 13,416 downwards.
CATTGTAAGCTTTGAGCCTTACTCCGCCCTCGGCGTAGTCCCAACTACCGTGGTAGAGCCCGTTCGAGTCGATCCACGCCAGGATAAGGTCTCTCTCTTTAAGAGAAAGATTCTCAATCCGCCCCTTGTGCCCGCTCACCAGGACGTCTGCAAGCGGGGCGTTGCCCGACCCATGCGCCCGCGGCTCAAACTTCTGAGCCGACCATAATGCCGTGCCGTTCATGCAGTCGATGCCTGATATCAAAGTCGCGGTCAACTGGTTATTCCGCCTGTTGACCAGATTCTGATAGCTGATATTGAAGTGATCCGTCCAGCCGCCCGACAGATCCAGCCCGTTTCCAAACCCGTTTTCGCCCCCGTGACAGGACACGCAGTGCTTATCGAAAATCGGCTGAACCATCGAAGGGTAATCCACATACCCGCTGCCCCAGGACTCCGGCTGAAGTTTGCCGGGCTTGCCCTGTAGAATTCGCTTGTTCCCGATGTTTTCGGCGGCACTGTACTTGTGCTCATGGCAGCCGACGCAGGACCGCACAACACCCGGCGCAGCCTGCACGAACGTCCGCATGCTCTGCACCAGGCGCCCGTCCGCATCCAGCGCCTGCAAATAGATCGCCCGGCCCGATGGAACTTCAAAATAAGCCGATCCATCCTCTTCAACCGGAACGACCCCCATATAAATCTTCGCGCTGAACGCCAGGGCCGCGCTCAGGAGAAACTGCTGGTTATACTCGGCACCATGCGTGCCGGTAATCCGGGACGTCTCTTCGATTACACGCAGCTGCTTGATTTCGCCACGTTGAACCCCCGTAAGCCCCCGATAGATGTCCTGCACAAAAAACGCACCCGTCTTCGCCCCGGGAATGGTCTGCCTGTCGATGATCGGGGGAACCTCGCGCGGCTTCACAAGCATCGGCGAATACAGACAGATATCCGGATCGGCAAGCACGATCTCCCGCGTCCCGCTGCGGTCGGCAATCATAATAACGTTCCGCTTGGCGCCGCTCACTCTGCCGCTGTAAAGAATAACATCCTGTGACAGGGGCCACGGGTCACACGAATCACCTGTATCGACCGTCGGATTGTCGGGATGATCGAGATTCGTTATCGCCGCGGGATCGTTCTTGTCCACATAGACATCCACAAACGCGATGGTGCCCCGCGGCGTCGAGTTGTGCTTGGCAAGGCATGACGCCACCAGATGGGACGAACCTGGGACCGGCCTGGTCCCCAGAAATGCCTCGGGAATCACGAGATTGTTCGCATAAAACGCCGTCTCATTCGAGCCGTCCGGAAATATCGTCCACAGGCTCTGCTGGGTCAGCGCCGTTTTGTCGACATACTCCCATCGGCCGAACAGTATCCGGCCGTCCGGCAAAACCGCCGGATCGAACTCGTTGACGTTGTTCACGGAGATGGCGTGGAGGTCCGACCCGTCGGCGTTCATCACGTGCAGTATATCCACCCCGGTATTGTTGCAGGGAACCAGGCCGTTGAGCCGCGTCGAAGTAAAAACAATCCGCCCGTCCGGCAGATAAGCCGCCCCAATATCATGCTGGCTCATATAACGGCCGCACGGCGAAGCGTAGCTCGCTGCGTCAGTGAGCCGCCTCAGCCCCGTTCCGTCGATGCCGATCTCATAAATGCACGTGTTGCCGTCTTTTTCACCCTTGAACGAAAACAGCAGCTTCGTTGCATCCCACGAAAGTTCCGGATCACTGTAGACACCTTCACCGAGTGTCCCAGGCGTCGTTGCATCAATGACCGCGCGTATCCTCTGCTCCTGCCTTGGCGCCAATGGATTCTCGAGCACATATATCCCGCCGCCGGGCCACCACTGGTAGTAGGTGTCGTAAATGTGGATGCCCTGGTAAGAATGCCTCTTTGTGAACAACATCGGCGCGTCCAGCATATCCAGATTCGACGCAGCCTCCAGAACCGTGGCAATCAAACAACTCCCAAAAAGTGCAACGTGCAATGCACGCCCCCAAAAGAAGCCCCGCCTGTTTGCTGTACGCGCCATAGCGAAATCCTCCAATACTCAGTGTACTTGACCCATGACTGTGAACTTGTGTTCACCGCGCCAGGCGCAGGTGAGCGAGCGAACCGCGGCCCAGGCCCACATGAAATCTGCCGGAATCGGCGGGCCTGTCCCATTTTCCCATAAGTTTTGACACAAGCCCCTCACAATTGAACGATCCTTTCGCCGATCCATTCGCCAGACCGTTTCGCTCTGCTCTATTAGTCGCAGATAATGCCGGCTTTGTCAAGCAGAGCCCGTTATTTTTCGCCATAACGACTCGTTGTGTCGTCTTGTCTCGCCCTCGGGTGAAAAAAACAGAAGTAAGGATTTGACGGATGACGCGCTTCGGGTATAATGCAGATGTTTTGGAGTCCTTCTTGATGTGCACCGCTGCTTGCTCCGCTTGCGGTCTAAGTTCATCTTGATAAGAGCGGCAGACAATCTTACCTGTTAAAACAGGGAGGACAGACAATGCGTTCAGGAATCATTCCTGTCGTACTTACACTGTTGGCTGTCAGGTCGATTTGCAGTGTGCAACCGTCGCCATATCCGCACATCTTTCCGTTTTCCGGCGGCCCGAGAAGAAGGGGCGCATCCAAGGCATTCACGCTGATTGAATTGCTGGTTGTCATCGCTATTATAGGGGTTTTGCTGGCGATTCTTCTCCCAAGCCTCCGAATGGTAAAAAAGCAAGCCCGGCAGGTTATTTGTCAGTCCAATCTTTCTCAGTGGGGGAAACTCTTCTCGACTTATCTGACAGAGCACAACGATACCTTCATGGATGGATGGTTTGGCGTTGCAAATGACCGAGATGGCCAGTGGATGTACGCTCTGCGCGAATATACCGGCTTCAGCCATGATATCTGGTGTTGTCCCGAGGCGAGCAACGAATCACTCTGCCCGATAGACCCTGCTGGCAATGTTCGAGGGGAATTTACTTCCAAGTCCCCCTGGGGGCATCTTGTACATCTGCAGCATGGAGGCTATGCAACCGAAGAAGAAGATTACGGCAGTTATGGGATTAATGCCTACGTATACAACGTGCCGGTGTCTTCGATGGGAGTCAGCAAGGAATCCTACTGGGCCAAGTCAACTACGATAAACAAATCCTTGTCTTCCGTGCCTGTGTTCATGGATGATATGTGGTGTGAATCATGGCCCCTGCCGACGGAAGGGCCGCCCCAGGTTGAAGGGGTATGGGGAGGTTATGGAATGCACTCTGTTTGTATTAACCGCCACGATGCCGGGTATATCAATGTGCTGTTTATGGATTGGTCGGTACGAAAGGTGGACCTGAGAGAGCTTTGGCATCTTAACTGGCATAGAGACTGGCCGAGGAACGTTACGGATCCGCATTGGCCGGCGTGGATGAAAGGCATGTAGAAACAAGCACTTCTTTGTTTGGCGGAGGAGGACCTGGAAATTCGGTGAGCTTGCTGCATTAGTGGAAAGAACTTTTTTAAACATTTTTTGGAGGAATTGAAATGAGTAACAAGAACAACTGCTTGCTGAAAAGGTTAATTCTGGTTGTGCTGCTCACAGGATTAACGCACCTTGCCGCCGCGGCGACGGAATTCATTGAAGACTTCAGCAGCGGTCTTCCGGCGTACATGGAACAGGGGCAGGGATTTGGCGCCGGGGCCATTAATTTCACCGCAGGCAATGCATCCTGGCCCAATGTGAATGGTTTTCGACAGTATGTGCGGACAAAGGCGTCTGATTACAGCCGCATCAGCTTCGTTTTTGAGGGTAACGTGACCCTGTCGCCTGTTGCCGACTGGGGAGCGGCTTTCTTCGGGATCGGCAAGGCGGACGGCAATCCCAATTTTTACGGTGAGCCGATTTCGCCGACAATAAAGATCACCGTGGGGCCGACTGTGTCCTATCTGAACGGCAGCATGGTGCTGGCCGTCGAAAATCCGGATGCGGCCGGCAATGTGAGCGTCACAATTCCCGGCGCCGCAGGGGATGGAACGCATCGGCTGCGCCTCGTCTGGAATGCGCTGACCAAGTCCGCTTATGCTCAAATCGATAAGAACTACGCAGGAGGCAATTTTGTCGCCGACTTCACTTCGGCCGAATTGGCGATCAACACACTCACAGCAGGCAATTCACACCTCTATTTCGGCGGCGGCAACAGTCTTGTATGGGATGATCTTTCCGTCAACTTTGTGCTGACGCCGGGCAATCCCATTCCCGCTAACGGGGCAGTGAATGTCGATCCGACCTCACTGATGAGCTGGGATCCGACTACCTTTCTTTCCAACGCAGTCTATGAGATCAGCATAGGCACGGATCCAAACTGCAACGATCTCGTTGCCGGCCAGAGTACCGGTTCTATCACTCAGTTCAACCCGGCGGGCTTATTTGGTTATACCTCCACGTATTACTGGCGCATCACGGCAATCGGCGACAATGGTACGGGGGCTTCGTTGGCGTCCCCACCTATGGTTTTTTCAACAGGCGGCAAAGTGACATCCCATAAGCCTGGGAATGGCTCCATCGCCGGTCCTCAGACAGACTTAAGCTGGGCAGGCAGCGGTCTGGCGGTTCAGTACCGCGTATACTTTGCACCGCAGGGCCAGCCTTTGGTCGAACTGGCAAACAGTCCATACACCGATGAGGTGGTGCCCAATGCTGATCTGCCGGCGCTCGTGGAAGGCGTCGCTTACCAATGGAAGGTCGAAGAAGTGGACGTCGTGGGCAATGCACTTGTAGCCGGCGATGTGCTGAGCTTCACCGTGGGCGTTTCAAATGCGCCAGTGACCAAGGGTCTGGTTCTGCACCTTGACGCCGCCAGGATCAAGGGACTCAGTAACGGCGATCCGGTAAGCAAATGGTCAGATTTCTCAGGCCGCTATAACGATGCGACGCAATCGTTGTCGGCACGCAAGCCAACCTATATAGCCAATGCTGTCAATGGCCAGCCTGCTGTGGGCTTTGACGCCATTGATGATAACATGGTCACCCCTTTGATTCTTAACGCTCCGTATACGGTGTTTGCCGTGTTCAACGGATATGATGCCGTAACACCGCACCGTGCCATCGCCGGCTCCAATAACTGGCTGATAGGACCTTATGTTGGAAGCATTCAACATTACGCCAATGGATGGGTCTCTCAAGCAGTACCGATGAATCCGGGCCAGTTTTATACGACGACCGCAGTGAATACCGGTTCGGCGTCAACGTTCCTGATTGACAGTGCGGATGGCACCAACGGTGCCGGAACTGGTTCTCCAGGGCGGGTTTTCCTGGGGGCCAATGGACCGTTCGTTGAACCCCTGGACGGAGAGATCGCCGAGGTCATTATTTTTGACAAGGCCCTGGCCCAGGCCGATCTGGACGCTGTGAGCATATACCTCGATATGAAGTACGGAACCATCGATCCCAATATCGTGCCCAGGGCATTCAGCGCAGTTCCGGAAGACGGCCAGGATCTGGTGCCCACCGACGTAACTCTGAGTTGGGCCGCTCCATTGGGCATCGATGCCCCGACTTATGATGTATGGTTCGGGCCTCAGGGTAATCTTGCACGGGTCGGCAATCAGGCCGCGAACACGATTGACAGGGTCGGCCTGGTGGCGGGAGAGACTTACCAGTGGCGAATTGATGTGCCGCAAGTGATCGACCCAAACAGCGGCGAAATGGTAGCAGGATATGTCTGGACTTTCACGACCATGCCGCCGAAGGCACATTCTCCCTCGCCTGCGGATGGAGCCGTTGGCGTTGCTCAGAATGTAGTGCTGAGATGGGGCAAGGGTACCGGCGCCGAATCACACGACATCTATCTGAGCACTGTGCAAAACGATGTAGTCACGGGCGCGGCGTTTGTCGGCGACCAGGCGGCTGAAGACACGGAATATGACCCGGACCTCGCTTTCGGCGCCACCTATTACTGGCGCATCGACGAGACGGTACAGGGCCAGGTCTACATGGGTGACATCTGGTCATTTACGGTGGCCTCACCCCAATGCAGCCGAGTGCTTGCAGCGGATATCAACGGCGACTGCATCGTGAATCTTGAAGATATTGCCCTGGTTGCCGCCGATTGGCTCGAATGCGTTCTGGTCAATGGCGATTGCCCGTAGTGTCTTTCGGGCCTGTTAGTGAGTTGGCCTTATAGAAGATGTTGGTTGCGTACCTGAGAGGAGGGTTCCCATTCACTGGGGACCCTCCTGTTCTTGCTGAGTCCTGACAGCCTGGACGGCCGATGGACCGGCAGTCAGCCCGTGAGATGAATTGGACCTGGAGTGGTGGTGACATGACGGTTTATGGTAGATGCTTCCTGTTTGTACTGGCTTTGACAGTTTCGGTGTCCGTGCCGTTTCGGGCTGCTCATGGGGCCCAGGCTGACAGTGTCGTCGTCTTCAACGAGATCATGTATCATCCTGAGGTGGACGAGGCAAACCTCGAATGGGTCGAGTTGTACAATCAAATGGCTGTCGATTTGGATCTTTCAGGATGGTCGATCCGGGGTGGTATTGATTACGACTTTCCACAAGGCGCCATCATACGCTCAAACAGCTATCTTGTGGTCGCCATATCCCCGAGTGCCCTGCAGTCGGCAACCGGGTATGCTGATGCCTTCGGTCCCTTCCAAGGGCGGTTGGCAAATTCGGGGGAAGAGCTTCGTCTACTGAACAATAATGATCGCGTCATGGACATCGTATTCTACCAGGATGACGGCGCATGGCCTGTTGCTCCCGATGGTTCGGGTGTGTCGTTAGCAAAGTATGATCCTTTATCGACGAGTCCGCTGACATCGAATTGGCGACCCAGTTCAGCGGTCGGCGGCACACCTGGCAGGATAAACTTCCCTTCCTCGGGGACCTATGTTCCTGAGTACGATACATTCCTCGGAGGGGCCGATCAGGCGAAAGTGATGATTCCGAGCGACGATTCCGCCGGGACGGCCTGGCGCCAGACCGACTATGATGACTCGTCCATCTTGTGGGCCTCCGCCGTCACAGGCATCGGTTTCGATGTGAACGACTCGTTTCTGTTCAATCATGCACGCGCCAAAGCGGTCATCAGCGGCAGCGGCGCCTATAACAACAATCCATTCAATGTACCCGATGGGGCCGGCAATTTTACCGCGCTGAATGTAACCGACGGCAGTACGTCGGACATATTCGGCGTTAATTACTGGCTCGGTCGCGAGGGCACTGTAAACGAGTATTTTATTGTCGACTTGGAAATAAGCATTGAAATTAAAGAGATTCGCCTGCGGAATACGCACAATACGCAATATAACGACAGGGGGACGGCCGATTTCGAAATATGGGTGTCCAATGAAATCGACGGCAACAAACAATTGATCGCTCCCCAGCGTATCCTGTCGGGCACGCTGACCAATGTCAACGGGATGAGTGATATCCCCGCCGATGTGTTTACCGGCAGCCAGGGGCTTATTCAGGCAAACGCCAGATACGTTAAGTTCATAGCCCTTACGGCAAATAACAGCGGTAATAATGTTGGGCTCAATGAGATCGAGGTTTACGGCTCGACTATTGCTACGGATATCGAAGACTTGATGAGCGGCAAGAACGCCACGGCTTATATCCGTCTGCCATTTAACGTTTCCAATCCACTGAGATACGATCAGTTGACCCTGAGCATGCAGTATGACGACGGATTTGCAGCTTACCTCAACGGAACCAAAGTGGAGGAACGCAACGCACCTGTGGCCATTTCCTGGAATGCCTCGGCTGTGGCAGCACGTCCCAATCACGAAGCAACTGTCTTTGAAAGTTTCGACATTTCGCAGCACCTGTCTTTGCTTCGGCCGGGCCAGAATGTGCTGGCCATTCAGGGCTTGAACGTATCTTCCTCCGATGGTGATTTTCTGATTTGCCCCAAATTAAGAGCCCGACGTGCGGAGATTGCCGAATACAAGTCAACTCTGGCGATAAATGAAATAGCAGCCGGGGACACAAATCCTTTTTGGGTGGAACTGTACAATTATGGACCTCAGTCGGTTAACCTGCAAGGCTTCATTCTTGAATCTTCAGGGGGCCCAAGCACAATCCTTTCCGGCACGATTACCGCCGGCGAATACATAGTGATCGAGATGTTAGAGCCTGATTTTGTCGCAAACACCAAAGACAAGCTTTTTCTCTATACCCCGGACAGGCTTGCCGTTGCCGACGCGGTGGTCATAGAAAAGCGGCTCAGGGGCCACTTGCCCCAATCGCCCCTGAGCCCGCTGCAGTATCCCGAGCAGGCAACGCCCGGAATGGTCAATGTTTTCGAACTTCACGACCAGATTGTGATCAATGAAATCATGTATCACCACCGGCCCGCATATGAGCAGTCTGTCCCAACGGAGTACAAAACGACTATCCTGGTTCCATTTGACGCCATGTGGGAATACGACCAGTCGGGTAGGAATCTCGGCGCCGGCTGGAAAGAACCGTCCGCCGACTTCTCAGACTGGTACGACGGATTGACCTGGCCCACAGGTCCCGGCGTGCTGGGCAATGAGACCGCTTCGTTGCCCAGGCCGATCCGCACACAGTTGAGCCTTGCAGGACAAACAACGTATTACTTTCGCACGACTTTTGCGGCGGATGGCGATATTCAGAACGTCGAACTGCAGTTGAACATGCTGATCGATGATGGCGCCGTCTACTATCTCAATGGCCAGGAGATTCACCGATACAACATGGATGACGGCCCGGTGAACCATCTCACCCGCGCCAATCCCGGGGTCGCCAACGCGACTCTTGTCGGGCCGGTCTTGATTCCGGTTGACCTGATCAACGGGGTGAATTTTCTTGCTGTCGAAGTGCATCAGCAGACCCCGACAAGCTCGGATATCGTCTTTGGCCTGGAAGCATCCATTTACCAGGCCATCACGCACGGGCAATACATCCCATTCAGCGAAAACGACCAAGAGTGGATTGAACTGTATAACCGTTCCAGCGTTATCGTCGATCTGGGCGGCTGGCGGATTGACGAAGCTGTCGAATACGAGTTCCCGCCGGATACGACAATGGCTCCGGGAGAGTATCTGGTTGTCGCCAACGATGCTTCGGCGCTTCGGTCACTCTATCCGGATATTGAAATCATAGGAGACTACTCTGGAAAGTTGTCCAACGACAATGAAAGGATAGTCCTGCTGGATTCGAATGGCAATATGGCGGACGAAGTACACTATTACGGTCGAGGTAAATGGCCTGAGTACGCCGACGGAGGCGGATCAAGCCTGGAACTCATTGATCCATTTGCGGATAATTCAAATCCGCAGGCATGGGCCCACAGCCGTGAACAATCGCGGTCCCAATGGAAACATTACACATATACGGCTGCTGCGAGTTCGCCCGTTTACGATCCTCCGATCTATTTCCATGAATTTGTTCTTGGATTGCTGGACAGCGGTGAGGTCCTGCTGGACAATATAAGCGTCCTTGAGGACCCCGACACCAATCCGATCGAACTTGTGCAAAATGGCGGGTTTCAAAACGATACCATTGGCCTGTCCCCGGCTAAATGGAGAATTCAGGGCACTCACGACCGAAGTGTCGTCGCGGGCGACCCTGAAAATGCCGGCAACAAGGTTTTGCATGTGATTGCGGATGGGCCGTCGAACTATCTGAGTAATCATGCCGAGACCACATTGGCCGGCAACCGAACGGTGGTCAACGGCAAACAATACAAAATATCGTTCGATGCCAGGTGGATTGCAGGTTCGCCGCAACTGCGAACGGAACTGTACTATTGCGACGTTCCCAAAACCACGATCATCGAGACACCTCGGCTCAGCGGAACACCGGGCCGGCAGAATTCAACCTATGGGCCGAATATGGGGCCGACCTTTTACGACCTGAAGCATGAACCGCTCATACCTTCTTCCGATGATTCGGTGACCGTATCGGTAGGCGCCGTCGATCCGGACGGGATATCCAAGGTGTTTCTCTGGTATTCGGTGAACGGCGGATCATGGATCGCAAAGACAATGACCGCCGGGCTGAATAATCGATATACCGCAAGTATTTCTCCCCAGAACAATCAAACGGTCGTGCAATTCTATATTGCCGGCCGTGATGCATTAAATGCTCAAACGTTTTTCCCCGCGGACGGCCCCAACTCGCGCGCATTGTATAAGGTGGATAACGGGTTTTCAGTCGATCCGCTGCGCAGAGACTTCCGATTTATTATGACACCATCGGACGCCGACTTCCTGCATTTGGATACGAATCTTCTGAGTAACAATCGTCTCGGCACAACCGTCGTTTATGACAACAGAGAGGTCTTCTATAATGTCGGAGTGCGCCTTAAGGGAAGTATGTTCAGCCGCACCAATATCAACGGTGTGGGTTACAACATCAGATTCCATCCGGACCAGCCATTCCGCGGCGCACATGAGACCATTACGCTGAGAGCCAATAGCAGGAAAGAATTGCTCCCGAAGCTTCTGATTAATCAGTCCGGCGGCATACCCGGGATGTATGACGATATCGTGAAGCTGACTTCACCGAAGGGCCTCGGTGACGGTGTTGTCGCCATGTCCATGGCCAGGTACGGGGACATTTTCCTCGAGTCGCAGTATGAAAACGGCAAAGACGGTACGGTTTTCAAAATGGAAGGCATCCGGGTGATGCAGGCAACCGTCAACGGCCATCCGGAATCGCTCAAGGTTTACATGCCCATCGGATGGATGTCACATTTTGATATTGCCGACCTTGGTGACGATAAGGAACTCTACCGCTGGGCGTACAGAATTAACCGCAACAGGGCCCGGGACGATTATTCCCGTCTAATGGACATGGCCAGGATGTTCAGTCTGACCGGTACGGCGCTCCGCGAGGAAGCTGCGAAAGTTCTGGACATGGATGTATGGATGCGGCAATTCGCCCTGACCTCTCTGTGCGGCATCGGCGATACGTATTCACAGGGCAATCCGCACAATCTCAACTTCTACGTCAGGCCTTCAGACAACAAGGTCTTATCAATGCCCTGGGATTGGGATTTTGATTTCAGCCAGTCCGTTACCGCGCCCCTCTGGGGCAATCAGAACATTTCCAAGATTATCTCATTGCCCCCTCACCGGCGTTTGTTCCTTGGCCACATGCACGACATGATCAATACGACCTACAACACGGCTTATATGACCTACTGGATAGACCATTACTCTCAGATCTCGGGTATGAATTTCAGTCGTGTAATTTCTTACATCGCCGCGCGGTCGAGTTATGTTCTCAGCCAGTTGCCGCCGGAAAGGGCGTTTGAGATTACGACCAATGCGGGCGCCGATTTTTCAGTCGACGACGATGGCGTCGTCCTTGAAGGCAGCGGGTGGATCAACGTGCGCAATATATACTGGAACGGGTCGGAAAAGCCGCTTCCTGTTGTCTGGTTGGACGATGAAACATGGCAGGTCGTTGTCCCCCTGGAATTCGGTCCAAACCCGTTGACTCTGACTGCCCATGATTTCCAGGGCAACGCCATTGCTTCGCAGAGCATAACGGTAACGAGCACGGTGGAACAGCGGCCGTTGCAAAGATTTCTCCGGGTAACCGAACTGATGTACAATCCTCCCGGGGGCAGTGACTATGAATTCGTCGAATTGTGCAATACAGGACCGGTGCCGCTGGATTTGCGCGATGTGGCGATCCGGGATGCCGTGGAATTCGCCTTCGCTTCCAGCCAGGTGACCACCCTTGCGCCCGGCGAGTACGTCGTCATTGTCAGCGATATCCCCTCTTTCAGGTCGCGCTACGGCATGGACGTTCACATTGCCGGGGCATACACCGGCAAGCTGGCCAATGAAGGCGAGTCGCTCCGCATTACGGGCAAGTGGGACGTGGAAATACTCGGCTTTGCCTATAACAACGCCAGGGGTTGGCCGCTGGCCGCCAACGGTGCAGGGCACTCCATGGTGCCGGTTGACTGGGTAATTGCCGCCGGGCAGACCGGCCTGCTCGATTATGGCGGCAACTGGCGAGACAGCACCTGCATAAATGGTTCACCGGGCAAGGCCGATCCCACACCTTTGCCTGGTGTTCTTCTCAACGAGTTGATGGCTGCCGGCGATGATTGGGTCGAGCTATACAATGCCACGGACACCGATATCGTGCTGGCGGCAGGCCATTGGCACCTGAGCGATGACAGGAACGCGCTCCAACAGTGGGCCATACCTGAAACCGCCATCCCGGCACGCGGTCGGGTCAGTTTTGCGGACTTCGGCTTCGGCTTGAGCAAGGCCGGGGAGGAACTTTTCCTGTCATATCTGCCTGGGACTGCTGAGGACCGAGTCGTGGACTGTGTCCGATTCAAGGCGCAGGAGGACTATATCTCCCTGGGTCGTTATCCCGACGGCGGAGCGTACTGGCATGCAATGATCCCTTCCAGAAACGCCGCCAATAATAGCCCGCTCCAGCGCATTGTCATCAGCGAACTGATGTACAGCCCTCTCGATGGAGCATCGGAGTATGTCGAACTGTTCAATCCGACCGGCCAGCCGATCCGTCTCTGGGATGTGCAGACAGGCATCGGGTGGCGGCTGACCGGGGGAATCGACTATGTGTTTCCAACGGATGCCGTGATTCCCGCATTGGGGCACCTGGTCGTTGTGCCGTTTGTGCCCGATGGAGAAAGCCTCGGCCGGTTCAAGACTTCCTATGGAGATCAGGCGTCCGAGATACTGGGGCCTTATGTGGGCCGATTGTCCGACGTCGGCGAACGTGTCGCACTGGAAAGCCCGCAAGCGGATAGCGCAGGACAGGCAAACTCCTGGGTAATCGTGGACGAAGTGATTTATTTCAGCAAGGCCCCGTGGGTCGCCGGCGCCGCGGGATCAGGCCGGGCGTTGTGGCGGATCGGCGTCGACGCACACGGCAGCGATCCCGCCGCATGGTCGATGTCTTCTCCGAAACCGGGGACAGTGGCGTGCGATTTTGACCTCAACGGCCGCGTCGACCTGGCGGATTGGGCACGGATCGCTGCCTGCTGGATGACGACATTTTCGGATACGGATGCGTACTACGAGGTCAACCTCGATGGGCCGGGGTCTGACATTATAGACTGGTCAGATATGGTCCGTTTTCTTGAGCACTGGCTATGGAGCAACAGATGAACCCGAATCCGCAGGCTGAAGGGTGACGGTTGGACCGGACTTGCCCTTGCCGCCGCATTTCAAAAGTCTCGATCAGGACAGCAGGGCAAACGCATTCTCCGGATGTCCGCATCCCAAACCCAACCTGCGGCGACAATGGAGAGCAAAACCGGAAATCAGGAGCATCTGTTCGCCGGGGGGGGGATTTTGGCCTCTGCTCTGAAAAGAATCACGCGGCGGACTCCATGCGTGTCGCGGTTACCTTGTAGCCCAAGCTTTCCAAACGCCGGATGTGATGCTTGACCGCCGAGTCGGATTGGCGTTTGTCAAGGTAATC
>JACZKQ010000088.1 GCA_014859965.1 Phycisphaerae bacterium | reverse complement strand
CACCAGGTCCGCGTGGTCATCAACAATGGCTTTGCGCGGACGGAGGTGGACCAGGTGTTCCGTAATGACGGACCGCGGGACCTGGAGGCGGTGTACTCGTTTCCGATTCCCGATGAGGCGAGCCTGTCGGAGTTGAGTTTGTGGATGAACGGCAAGGAGGTGATCGGCGAGGTGCTGGAGCGCAAACGGGCGCGCGAAATTTACCTGCAGGAGACGCGGCGGCGGGTCGATCCGGCGCTTGCGGAGAAGAACAGCTACAAGACGTTCGACATCACGGTGTTTCCCGTGGTCGCCAACGCCGATACTCGGCTGCGGCTGGTGTATTACCAACCCGTACGAATCGATGCGAATGTCGGGCGGTATGTCTATCCGCTGAGCGGCGGCGGATCGGACGATCCTCAGGCGTTCTGGCCGGTCGATGAGGAGGTCAAAGAATCGTTCACGTTCGATCTGACGTTGAAGTCGGCCTTTCCCGTGGCGAGCGTTCGCATGCCGGGATACGAGACAGGCGCGGAGATTAGGAAAGACGAGACGGCGGACGATTCTGGTTCGAGCGTGTATCACGCCAGGATTAATTCGGCTTCGGCGTCGCTGAACAAGGACATCGTCTTTTATTACAAGCTGGACGATGAGGCGCCGGCTCGCGTGGAACTGATTCCGTATCGGGCAAACGCATCGTCAGAGGGCACCTTCATGGTGGTGATCACTCCGGCGGCGGATCTGGAGCGCAACAGCGACGGCGTCGACTGGGCGTTTGTGCTGGATACTTCCGGGAGCATGCGGGGCGCGAATATGTCCACACTGATTGACGGCGTTTGCGAGGCGGTGGGCAAGATGAGCCCGCAGGACCGTTTCCGCGTGATCGCGTTCAGCGATACGGCCAGGGATATTACGAACGGCTACGTAGCGGCAAAAGAGGAAAACGTGAGTGCGGCGCTGGAGAAGGTTCGGGCGATCAAGGCCGGCGGCGGAACGGAGTTGTTCGCGGGCATTCAGGCGGCATATGCCAAACTGGACAAGAACCGCACGACGGCGGTTCTCCTTGTGACCGACGCCGTGACCAACGTCAGCAGCGACACGCATGGCAAGTTCCTGAGGCTGCTTGAGGCACATGACGTGCGGATGTTTACGTTTGTCATCGGCAACAGCGGAGACAAGCCGCTGATGGAACGGCTGGCGCGGGACTCGGGGGGCTTTGCGATGAACATCTCCGACCGCGACGACATCAAAGGCCGAATCCTGCAGGCGAAATCGCACATACTGCACCCGTGTATGCGCGACGTGCAACTGAAGATCACAGGGGGCAAGGTCAAGGATGTCAACCCGACGGTATTGGGAAATCTCTACCGCGGCCAGCAGTTGGTTGTCTTCGGACATTATGAAAACGCCGGCGAGGTCGAGCTTCAACTGCGGGCGAAGATCGGCGGCCAGGAGAAGACATGGAAGTGCACGGCCGAGCTGCCCGCCGTCGACAGGGATAACCCCGAACTGGAGCGGCTGTGGGCGCTGTCGAGCATCAATGAGATCATGGAGGTCGTACGCGATGAGGGCGAGACGGAATCGCTGCGGCAGGAAATTGTGAAGCTGGGAACGGCGTACTCGCTGGTGACTGATTATACGTCGATGCTGGTGATCATGGAAGAGAGCTTCAAGCGGTTGGGGATCGAGCGGAAGAACGAACAGCGGGTGCAGACCGAGCGGGCGGCCCAGGAGCAGAGGCAGAGTCAACCTGTGAAGAGCTACCGCGTGGACAATACCGGGTCGAATCCTTCAGGCGACCAGGGCACTTTCCAGGGGCGGCGTTCGCCGGGCGTCGGCGGAGGCGGAGGTGGCGGCGGCGGATCGGGGCCGGTGGGTTTCGGGTTCATCGGTCTGGCCGCCTGGCTGGCGCGACGCAAGAAAGAGCAGCGTAACAGGTAATACCACCTGCACTGCCGGCGGCGGCCGTTGCGGGTCGTCGCCGGCATGTTTGGGAGATGACAGATGAGACGCGTCGAATTGCTGATCTATGGTGCGGTGATCGCGGCTCTGAATGCACCGCTGGTTTGGGGCGGGTTCGCGGACGCGATGATCCTGCTGCCGGAGAAGGTTGCGGCCGGGCAGTGGTGGCGGATATTCAGTCATCCGTTTGTCCATGTGAGCTGGTATCATCTGCTGCTGGACGGGGCGGCTTTCTTTATTCTCTATGCACAACTGGCCGAGGCACGATGCGTCAAGAGGACGGCGTACGTCTTCGGTTCGGCGCTCGGCAGTATGCTGGCGGTCATGATCGCCCTGCCGGGATCGGGCGCTTATGGCTACTGCGGGCTGTCCGGTCTGGGGCACGGATTAATGGGAATCTGTTCGCTTGAACTGATCACAGGCATGCAGGCCGACAGGAAGGCACGGGTGACCGGTCTTGTGTCGCTGGCGCTGGTCACGGTCAAATCCATTATCGAGGCGCTCACGGGCAAGATGTTCCTCGGTTTTCTGCATCCCGACCTGTTGGGCATTCCCATTTCGGTCGCGCATATAGGCGGGCTGCTGGCGGGCTGTGCGATCTGGTGGACGATGAATAGACAGATGTCGCCGGCGTACGTCTCTTCAAGCCTCAGTACAAACAGACTGCCCCGCTCCTGTGCGGCAGAGGCCGGTGTGAAATAGGAACATGTGCTGCGGGGAGCATCGTACCGCAGCCTGATCGGTCAGGGTTCGCTGAGCATTTCCATAGCCAGATGGGCGACCTTCTCGGAGGCGTAGCCCTTTGCCAGCGGCTTGACGACGTCGACGAGTTCCGAGCTGATTTTCATGAGTCGGAGCTTACTGGACAGCAGCGAATTGCAGGTCTTCTGAATCGGCTTGAGCGAACTGAAGTAAGGCATGAACTCGGGGATGACCTCTCGGCCGGCGAGAATGTTGACCAGCGACAGGAACCGTGTCCGCACGAGCCACCTGCCAACGAGGTGCCACAACAGACGGCTGGACTGGTACATGACGACCATCGGGCATCCGGCGGCGGCGACTTCGAGTGTTGCACTGCCGCTGGCGACCATCGCCATATCCACCGACGCGGCCGTGTCGACAACGCTGGAGATCGTGTATTTGCAGTTGAAGCCGCGCAGCTCTTTGTCCATCAGCGATTGCAGCCGTTCCTGATTCGGGGCACCGACCACAAAGGTAATTCGCGGCCAGCTCGCCTGCATGTTCATCGCGATCTTCTGCATTGCAGGCCAGAGCTTTTGGACTTCTGCGCTTCGCGACCCGGGGAAGAGCGCGATCTTCGCCTGCCAGGGATCGAAATCGGCATACTCGCGCCGCTTCTCCCACATCGATTCATCCAGTTCGTCGAGCAGCGGATTGCCCACGAAGACCGCCTCAACGCCGCGGGACCTGAACCACTCCTCTTCGAACGGCAGGATGCAGGCGAGTTTGTCGCACCACATCCGCAGCTTCCAGATTCGCCAGGCCGCCCACGCCCACAACTGCGGGGCCACGTAGAACAGGACCTTGGTGCCGTTTCGCTTGGCGAGGCGCGCGACGTGGAAATTGAACGCCGGGGAATCGCAGACGATCACCAGGTCCACCTTGTTTTTCTCGAAATAGGCCCCGATCCGCTTCAGCACACGGTAATAAAAGCCCACCTGACCGAAGGCGTGGTGCAGCATTGCAGCCCGATCGGCGGTATTCTCCATCAGCTCGCAGCCCGCTTTGGCCATCCGATCGCCGCCGACGCCGACCCATTCAATGCCCTCTTCCCAGCCCTCGGTTGTGGCGGCAAGCTCATTGAGCGACGCGATCAGACGTGCGCAATGGACGTCGGCGCTCGGCTCGCAAGCACTGATGAATATCCGTTTTTTCTTCTTGGTGTCGGCCAAAAGGCACTCCGGCTAATTACAGGACGCAGGATTATAATACATTGTTTGCACTTCTGCAAATACTGATTTTAGCATTAGATACGCTTTTTTTGGCAGACGTCCGGCCTCATCTCGACGGTGGAGGAGGGGTCCATACGCACTTTGTGTGTACGGCACACGAGAGAAAACAAGCTGCCAACCATGTCTGTCCACAGACCCCACCAGCAAACCCTTCTGGCCGGCCCTATAATACCTGCGGGCAGGCGGCTATTATCATCGCTGTAACGGACTAATTGTCAACAAAAATCCCTTAGTCATAAAGTACAGGGCTGCAGCGCGCCGGACTGATCTTGCGGATGCAGTGCGTCTCGAACAGGTGGTTTTTTCTGTTTTCTTGTAACCACAGCCGGGGAACTGTTACTAACCCTCCGTGATGGCTGTTCTTCTGACTACCCAATAAGGGACTGTGTTATCTCGTTTCCAGCAGGGCTTGACATTTGGAGAGGGTTTTTGCTACTATAGTTGATGTTGTAAACATTAATAGTGTTTGCCGGGCGGGAGCTTGACATTCTCTACGCGTTGCGGTGAGCAGGCAGCATCCGGTGCATGGCCGGCAGAACGGGCACTCCACCGCCGGCATTTTGTAGAATTGTGGACAGGCGGCCGGTGCACGCTGAAGGCCGAGGCCGTTTTGTTGGTGCGAAGGAGCAGGTGATTGAAAACAAAAAAACGACGAGGTGCATCTACATGGGGGCTGGGGCACGTTGTTTGCGCGGCAACCTTTGGGTGGGCGCTGATTGCAATGTGCATGGTGGGCGGATGCAGCACTGAACACTTCAAGGAGCAGGCGGACAAGGAAGTCTATCAGATCCTCGAGAACAAGTGGCGGCCGGACTTCGGCACGTTGGCCAATTATCAGATTAACGACGGCGAGCCCAACCAGACTGAAATTATGGTGATGGTGCCGTCATCGGGGGTTGTCAATCTGGCCGATGCCGTGGGAATCGCCACGCGATTCAATCGGAGCTATCAGAGAGAGAAGGAATCGCTCTATCTTTCAGCGCTCAACCTCACGGACACGCGACACCGGTATGAACAGCAGTGGTTCGGGACAGTCGATGCGACCTATAGGGCAGACGGCGAAAGGGACACCGAAACAGCCGTGCTGGATTCCACAATCGGCGTAAACAAGCAGTTTCTTCTGGGACAGGGTGTGCAGATCGGCACTCGGGTGGCCGTGGACTGGGCACGCTTTTTGTTAGGCGATCCGCGGACGTCGCTGGGATCGGTAATGACGGCGACGCTGACAGCGCCGCTGTTGGGCGCGGGGGCAGGCAAGGCCGCACTGGAGAACCTGACTCAGGCGGAGCGGAGCGTTCTGTATCGGATACGCAGCTTTAACCGATATCGGCAACAATTCGTGACGGATATGGTGGACGCGTATTACGGCGTATTGTTGGCTCGCGCGCGTCTGGACATCAGCGAAGCGAGTCATAAGCGACTGGTGCTGTCGACCGACCAGATACGGATGGAGGTCGAGGTGGGTCGCCGGCCGGCATACGATCTGGGTGAGGCCGAACAGAGTCTCCTGGCTTCCGAAAACCGATTGATCACCGCCCGTCAGGGTTACGAACAGACGCTGGACAACTTCAAGATGGCCAGACTTTCGCTGCCGACGGAGATGGATATCACGTTGGATCAGAATGAATTGGCGGCGCTGGAAGCGATCGGTGTAACCGAGCCGGAATACACCGAAGAAGAGGCGATTGCGCTGGCCTTGGAACGGCGTCTGGACCTGGCGAACACGCGGGACGGCGTCTTCGACGTGGAGCGCAAGCTGATATTGGCGGCGGAAGGGCTTGGGCCGCAGATTGCCCTGGTGGGCAGTGCGAACGCGGGTTCGACCCCGGAGACCGACTGGACGCGTATGCGGTTTCACGACGGCATCTATTCACTCGGTATTCAGGCTGACTTGGCGCTCGATCAGAAGGGTCAGCGGAATGCCTACCGGGAAGCCTTAATCCGCGTGCAGCAGAGTCATCGCAACTACGACGAGCAGGTCGAGCAGATCAATCTGGACGTGCGCAAAGCCTATCGCGACCTGAGGGCGGCGGCGGAAACGCACCGTATTCAGACGATGGGACTGGCGCTGGCCAAACAGCGCGTCGAGGTCGAAAAGTTATCGCTGGAATTCGGCCGCGGAACGGTGCGGTTGTTGCTGAACTCGGAAGATTCGCTTCGAGAGGCCGAAAACGCGGCGGTGGAGGCCCTGGTGAATCACACGAATATCAAGTTGCGGTTCTTCCGGGATATCGGAGTACTACAGGTTAAGCCGGACGGCATGTGGGAGCAGACAGCAAAATGACACAGGACACAAATAACCAAACGCAGGGGCAACAATCGAAAAGCTCGCTTCAACGCGTCGGGCCGGCGAAATCCAGTTCCGTGCGGCGGACCATCGTGCTGGTTCTCATCGCGGCGGTGGTGATTTTGGGCGTGATGGCCGCCAGGGGCAGATTGGCCAAGTCGGGGTCTTCGCTGGGTGCGACGTTTGCAGCCAAGCGCGGCGACCTGACGATTACGGTGACCGAGGGCGGCAGTATTCGGGCGGGCAAATCCATCGAGTATAAGTGCGAGGTCCAGCGGCGCGGCGTGGACGTGACCATATTGAGCGTGGTGGCCGCCGGGGCGTATATCACCCAAGCCGACGTCGACAACGGCATGGTGCTCGTAAAGCTGGACAGTTCGGCGCTGGAAGAACAGTTGACCCGGGACAAGATGGATCTGACGAGCGCCAACGAAAACATGACCTCGGCGAAAGAGGCCTTCGAAATTCAAAAGATACAAAATGAGAGCGACAGGGCGGACGGCCTGCTCCAGGTGCGGTTTGCGCTGATGGACCTTGAGCGCTACCTGGGCAACGAACTGGCCGCGCAGTTGACGCAGGACGTCGCCGCGATCACCAACCTGCCGGAACACGTGGCCCCCATTCTCCGCCAGGCCCGAACCGATCCCAACATTCTGGACGGGTCGGCAGCGGGACAGGAACTCAAGAAGCTCAACGACGACATCGTTCTGGCGGAAGGCAACCTCAAGAATTCACAGAACACCCTGGTTGGAACGGAGCGGCTTCACGAGGCGAATTACGTGTCGGATCTGGATCTGGAGCGGGACCGGCTGACGGTCGTCAATCGTCAGTTTTCTCTGGAGAATGCGGTCGTGAACCGCGATTTGTTCATGCGCTACGATCTTCCGAAGAGCGCCGAGAAGTTCCTCAGCGCCTATATCGAAGCGGGACGCAAACTGGAACGGACGTACGCGCAATGCCGTTCCAGACTGGCGCAATCGCAGGCGTCGCTGAGCAGCGCCGAAGAGCGGTATCGTTCGCAGGAAAAACGGGTCCGGGAACAGGAACAGCAAATTGCAAATTGTACGATACGGGCCAAGGCGCCGGGGCTGGTTATTTACGGCACGGGCAGCAGCGCCGATGCGTTTCGTGCGATGCGCGGCCGAGGCGGCGCCGGCGGCAGCGGCATGATCGCCGAAGGCGAGACGGTGTACGAGGGTCAGACGATTCTTTCGATGCCGGATACCGCGTCGATGGTGGCGGAGATCAGCGTGCACGAGACGGAAGTCGACAAGGTCCGTGTGGGTCAGTACGCCGAGATCGTTATGGACGCATTTCCCGACAAACGACTTCAGGGGCGGGTGCTGGAAGTGGCGCCGCTGCCGGATCAGCAGCAGGGTTTTCTCAACCCGGACCTGAAGGTCTACAAGACATTGATCAGCATAGACGGGACGCATGAGTTCCTGAAGACGCGGATGTCGTGCAAGGTCGAGATTCTGGTTCAGCAGTTGGAGAACGTGATGCTGGTGCCGATCCAGGTGGTGGCCAATCGACGCGGCAAGAAAGTCATTTACGTGGTGAATGCCGCGGGCGGCAGTGAGGAGCGGGAAGTAACGACTGGAGCGTTCAATGACACCTTCGTCCAGATAACTCAAGGGTTGAATGAAGGTGAAGCGGTGCTGCTCAACCCGCCGCTGTTCACGGAATCGGCCGGTCCGGCTTTTCAGCAGCAACGGATGGGGCCGCAGAATGGCGCCGGGGCGACAACTCCAAACGGAGCAGCGCCGGCCGGCGGGATGACACCTGAAAATGGCCAGCGGCCCGGAGGCGGGATGCCCGGAACCGGACAGCGGCCTGAAGGTGGGGTTCGCCCCGGCGGCGGTCAACGGCCTGAAGGCAGTGGACAAAGGCCCGAAGGCGGATTCCAGCGGCCGGAGGGAGCCGGCACGGAGGGCGCAGCGGCGCCCGGCGACGGATCGCGCCCTGTACGGGGCCCGCGACCGGAAGGCGGATTCCAGCGGCCGGATGGAGCGCGGCCGGAAGGCGGGTCGGCGCCCGCCGACGGATCACGACCGGCAGACGGCATGCGGCCCGAAAGACCCGGCGGCGAAGGCGGCCGCCGAGGCGCACGTCAACCGGCAGAGCCGACAGAGCCACAGTAAGCCAGAGGAACCGGTCGATGATAGAATTTCGAGAAGCACTGACGTTTGACAAGAACAGTCCCACCCTCGTGATGAAGGACTTGTACAAGAGCTATCAACTCGGCACCGTGGAACTGCGGGTGCTGCGGGACATTAACCTGACGATCACCAGCGGCGAGTACGTCGCCATCATGGGCCCCAGCGGCTCGGGAAAGTCGACGCTGTTGAACCTGATCGGCTGCCTGGACCGCCCCACCGGCGGCGACTACCTGTTAGGCGGACACAGTGTGGGGACGCTGGATGACGACCAGTTGTCCATGATACGGGGCGCGTGCGTGGGTTTTGTGTTTCAGTCGTTCAAGCTGATCGCCCAGCTCAATATCCTTGAGAACATCGAAATACCGATGTATTACCAGGGCTACAGTGAGCAGGCCAGCGCCGCGCGGGCCATCGAACTGGCCGAGATGGTGGGCCTGGGCGACCGCACCCGGCACCGGCCTTCGGAACTCAGCGGCGGCCAGCAGCAGCGTGTGGCGATCGCCCGGGCGCTGGCGAACGATCCGCTGATCATCCTGGCGGACGAACCCACCGGCAATCTGGATTCGGCCAGCGGGACGGACATTCTCAAGATCCTCGATCGCCTGCACAGCGAGGGCAAAACGCTGATCGTCGTGACGCACGACGAACATATCGCCACGCGGGCCCAGCGCGTGATACGGCTGTTGGATGGGCGAATCGTGCAAGTACAAGTTAATGAACGGTGACACATGGTCGGCTTTCGCATAAAACGTATTATTAAATTGGGCATCAAGAGTTTGTGGATGCATCGGCTGCGTTCGACATTGACGGCGCTGGGCATCATCTTCGGCGTCAGCTCTGTGATTGCCATGTTGGCGATCGGCGAAGGCGCCAGTCGCGACGCGCAGGAGAAGATCGCCCAGTTAGGCAGCCGCAACATCATCATCAGGACCATGCAGCCGCCGGAAGATAAGGCGGCGACGGGTCAGCAGCAGATATTAAAGGAATACGGCCTGACGTACAACGATGCGGAGCGTTTTCAGAACGGCATTCCGGATGTACAGGTGATCGTGCCGAATCGGCGGCTGTCGCAGCAGGCGCTCTACCGCAACCGCCGGGCCTCCATCGAGGTCATCGGGACGGTGCCGTGGTACCCGGAGATCTCTTCGGTGAGGACGAAGTTCGGGCGGTTTCTCAGCACCACGGACATGCGTTACAAGAGAGGCGTCTGCGTGGTCGACGAACGCGTGGTGAAGGAGATGTTCGCGTTCGACGATCCGTTGGGGCAGGACGTCAAGATCGGGGCGGATTACTACCGGGTGGTCGGTGTCGCCGCCGAACAAGTCAAGAGCAAGGCCTCGGCGGCTGACAAGGACAAGGACGCCACCGGGAGCAAGAAGGCGGCCGGCGGCAATGTCGGCGGCATCTACATACCCCTGACGACGGTGAAGGACCGCTTCGGCGAAATGACTCTCCAGGCGAGTTCCGCCACGGGGATGTCCCTTGAGCGGGTGCAGTTGCAGGAGATCATCGTGCAGGTGCAGGATATCGATCAGGTGCTTCCGACGCGGCAGAGTGTCGAAACATTAATCTCGCGATTCCACAAGAAGAACGATTATGAAATCGTTGTTCCGCTGGAACTCATGCGGCAGGCTCGGGATTTCCAGCGGATCTTTACGATTGTGCTGGGGTCGATCGCCGCGATTTCGCTGCTGGTAGGCGGCATCGGGATTATGAATATCATGATGGCGACGGTAAGCGAACGCACGCAGGAGATCGGCATCCGCCGGGCGCTGGGCGCTAAGAAACGCGACATCGTCATTCAATTCCTGTCGGAGACGCTGCTGTTGACGCTGTCGGGCGGTGTCCTGGGGATTATCCTGGGCTCGCTGATACCATGGGCGGTGTCGCATTTCAGCGAGATGCGGACGGTGATTACAAGCGGCTCTCTGGCGTTGGCGTTCGGGATCAGCACGGCCGTGGGCATCGTATTCGGGCTGTACCCGGCATGTCGGGCCGCCAACATGGATCCCATCGATTCACTGCGGCACGAATAGCCCTGAGATGTCCTCAAAAATATCTATCCGGCGCTCTGTACACGGCAGCGCCGCCGGGGTAGAATGCATACCAAATGGCCTGCACCGGGTCTGTCGATTCACGTTTTGGAGATTAAGGAGAGGATCATGCGTAAGTCGGATATGAATGGCTGGCATCAACACACCACGTGCTGCCCTTGCGGCGGCGACATTTCACGGCGGACGTTTTTGCAGGGCGTGGGCGGAGCGACGCTGTTGAGCACCGCGATGACGGGGCTGACGTGGTCGGCTGTGGCGGCGCCGGGCGCAGGGCAAGCGGGCCCCGCGGGGCGCAGGCCGCTGGTGGTCAAGCCGGTGCTGGCGTACGACCTTCCGCAGAGACGGCATCAGACAAGTTGGCGCAGTTGGGGCGGAGTGCAGACCGAAGACGACGTCGCCAAAGAAATGGCCCGCATCAGGGGCGAACTGAAAACACTCGAGGCTGAGGCGGATTTCCCTGTGACGTTCCTGCCCCTGGCGGGCGTGCAGCGCGGGGCCGACCTCGATAAGATTTCGGACCTCGCCGCGGCGGACGTGTACATCGTCTACGCGGCGGGCGGCTGGATGGATGTGCTCGACAAGCTCAACAAAACGGGCAAGGACATGATCATCTTCTGCCGGCACAAGAGCGGGCCGGTCTACCTGTGGTATGAGATTATCAGCCCGCGATTTCTGCGGCAGCATACCGATACGCTGGCGGTCAAGGGCGTCGACGACGCCGACGTGGTGGTCGATCGTATGGACGAGGTGATGTGGCGTCTGCGGGCGCTGTGCGGCCTGCGAAACACGATGGGCACGCGGATGCTGGCGATCGGCGGGCCGGACGCGTGGGCGCAGCCCAAGGACGTCGTGCCGGAACTCGTGCGCAAGACGTGGCAGTTTGATATTCAGACGGTGACGTACGAGGATCTGGGCAAACTGATCAAAGCGGCACGCGCGGATAAGGCCGCGGTGGACTCGGCCCGGGGGATGGCGGCGGCCTACCTGAAGGACGCGGGCGTGACCCTGGAGACGCAGAAACCGTGCGTCGAGAACTGCTTCCTACTGGACCAGGTCTTCCGAGGACTCATGACCAAGGCCGGGTGCAGCGCCATCACGATCAACGGGTGCATGGGGACGATCATGCCGATGGCCGAGACGTCCGCGTGCCTGACGCTGACGCTGCTCAACGATGCCGGGTACCTGGCGTTCTGCGAGTCGGATTTCGTGGTGATTCCGTCGGGCGTGCTGCTGGCGAACATCGCGGGCAAGCCGGTGTTTCTCAACGATCCGACGTATCCGCATGACGGGATCATTACACTGGCCCACTGCACGGCGCCACGGAAGATGGACGGCAAAACGCTGGAGCCGACACGCATTATGACGCATTTCGAGTCGGACTACGGAGCGGCGCCCAAAGTCGAGATGCGCAAGGGCCAGCTTGTAACGAACATCGTGCCGGATTTTGCGGTGAAGCGATGGGTCGGCCTGCTCGGCGAAATCATCGACGCGCCGTTTATGGACGTGTGCCGCTCGCAGATCGACATCCGCTTCGACTGCGACAGCCTCGCACTGGCCGAACGCATGCCCGGCTTCCACTGGATGACCTGCTACGGCGACTACATGAAGGAAATCGGCTACGCCATTAAACGCCTCAACATCGACTGGGAGATGATCCCAAAGACCGTCTGAGCCGCGAGCACGGCCGGCGTTGAGCAAGAAAGTCGACCCACATAGCCGCTGTTGTCAGAACGGCGCAACCAGCGGCGGTGCGGGATGGGTTTCGACTGTGTCGAACACCTGGAACTCAGAGAGGCCCATGCCGCGGCCCTCCTGCGGGTTGCAGGTGAATCGGACGTGCCTTGCCGCGAGCGGATTATCGAAGGCTAATGGGAACGAGTAGGCCAGCCGCCCTGCCGCCGGCAGATGGTCGTATTGCGGGCTGTCGTCGTGCTCCCACGGCTCGTAATCGCCCGGCGGCGTGAACAGGT
Organism: Phycisphaerae bacterium; assembly: GCA_014859965.1. GTDB lineage: Bacteria > Planctomycetota > Phycisphaerae > Sedimentisphaerales > Anaerohalosphaeraceae > JACZKQ01. Next base: position 13,312 of record JACZKQ010000088.1, on the reverse strand, counting down.
CGTTGTGGCGGAGGATTCCAGCCGGTCGCCAGGCTTTGCCGTCGACCGAAACGGCCACGTCTGTCCATTCCGGATGACAATACTTTTCGTTGGGCTGATGTGTGCTCACCCGAACTCCTGCGACCAACTGCACGGCACCCAGGTCGACGGTGACGGTCACGGGTTCGCCCGATGACCAGAAGGCGGTCGCGGCCTGCACCTTTTGAGAATTCACGGAGTCGGTGGGCGCGATGATCTTGCCGTTGGTCAGTTCGACGCCGTTCGTGTCGGGGTTGTTCGCGGCGGCGTCGCAGGGACGGCTGACCGTGTAGGGGGTGCCCCCTGCCAGATTGCTGCCCCAAGTAAAGATCTTCGTCTCAGGCTCAAAGCCGGGGCCCACGTCCTGCCCGTCGCTGTAGCCCTGCACAACTGCCCCGTGCAGCGGATCGGCATCTTTGAGATTCATTCGAACCCAATTCATGGTCGGATCGCGAAAACCGGCGACGTTGATCGTCCAGGTGTGCGGCAGCGCATCGATCACTGCCGTATGCGACCGCGTGACATCGCCGCTGTCTCGGTGCTCCGTCCAGTTGTACGTCACCTCCACGGGCCGATACCTGGCGTCGCGGGCCCGATGGCTCACCTGCATGAGCACGTCCTGGATACCGGGCATCGTATAGGCTGCCGCACCGCTTCTGCACTGGCAGACGGTCTTGAACCAGACCTGCCGCGCGGCGGCATCCGGCCGGGCCGTGTAGAGCGCCTGTTTGTCAAACGGGGCGTCGCCGTCGGCCTTGCCGTAGAACTCGGTGAATCGCTCGCCGTCAAACGAATACGACAGCACCACGCTCGTATGCGGCGATTTATTGGTTACCACGGCGCCGAGCACCGCGTCGACAATATTCGTCGGGACGTCGACGCGCCACACTGCCTCGCACGGCGTACCGTTGACGCCCGCGCCTAACGTCGCCTTGTACATCCCATCCGGTTTGCTGTCGGCGTACATGTTCTCCGCACGGTGCACCGTCTTTTTGTACTGATCGTCATGCAGCGGCGGCCAAAGCACCGTCGTCTCGGTCTGCTCATCCGCCGCCAGCCGAAGGCGGTTCGTCCCCAACGTCAATTTCGGCAGCGTCCGCCGGTTCACCTGAGTAAGGGTCTTGAACGCAATCCGATCGATTCCCACATCGGCCTTGTCCTTTGCCGCTAACATCTCGACCTTCACCAGGCACTCGGTTACGCCCGCAACGGCATCCCGCAGGCGAAAATCAAAACTCTGACCCCCCGTCCGCTCCGACCGCCACACCTCCGTCCAGTCAATGCCGGCGTATCGCGAAACGGACACCCGCAGAATGTCCTCACCGCACGTCCGCACACCCTCGCCCGTAATCCGCATCGACGTGATCACATTCGCCGCCGGAACCTTGAAAACAACCTCCGCGGCCCCTCCCGCCTCGGCCGGATGGATCGCCGGCCCCGCCCCGCATTCCGCAATCGTCTCAACACCGCGCGCATCGTAAAACGCATTACGGCAATCGCCCGCCGCCAGGTCCGGCTCGAACACCCACACGCCGTTGGCCCGCACGTTGTGCAGGTCGTGATGCGCATCGGGATCCTTGCCCGCCACCGGGCGATAGTAATCCTCGGTTGCCCCGCCGATTCCTTCCCCATCCTCGGGGCCGAGCGGCCTGAAGTACCGCGTGTACGATTGGTGCGGCAGCAGGTTGAGAACGTACCGCCGGCCCCAGCGGGCGTGCAGCGTGTATTTGTCCACCGAATAACCATCCGTGTACGAATCGGCACCGTTGGCCAGCGTGCGGTCGTAGCCCACGGGATTGTCGCTGCAAACACGCCAGCCGTCCGGGCCGCGATGGGTGATGCACTGGGGGGCCCCTTGGTAGAGATAGTAATAGCCGGGCACACTCGCCCCGCCGGAAAACGGCCCGGCCTGTGCGCTCTTGATCTCCTCGCAGCTCGCCACGACGCCCTTGTCGTTATAGCAGAAGAAACTCATGGACGAGTCGAACAGGTGCCACGTCGCCCCATCGTCCCACGAGACCTCGCTGACGGTGTGATCGCCCAATTGAATATACCGTCCTAAATAACCCAACCTCAGGAAGCTGGCGATATTCAGGCCTGAAATGACGCCGCAGTTCATCGTCCCGTAGGAGTTATAGTGCAGGATCGGGTCCCACACGAGCCGCCCGTCCTCCGTCGAGTTACTCGTCTGCCGACGGCTCCGCCGCCCCCACCGCCAAACCGCGATGCACTTGTCCTGCGGCGTCGACAGGTGCCCCGTCGCGCTCTGCACAAACGACTCCAGGTCGGTATAATCCGGGACATTGTCTGTTATAAGGCGCAGGTTGTACACGGCCCCATCGGCCCGTTCCGCGGAACCGGCAACGACAAAAAGTATGAGTCCGGCCAAGAAGGTCAGCCCGAGGCGCACGTGCTTTGCTGTCTGCGGCAAGCGTGCCGATGATCGCATACTCTTTACCTTTGCATTAAGGATTGCTTTATTTCAGCGCCGGGAATGATTCTGACCGGGCCGAAGAGGCCGCTGCGACGCAGTTCAATATCTTTCCAGGCCTTCCGCACCGTGCCCGACCCAACGATGTTGGTGCGGCAGAAACGCTCACCGACGGGCGAGAGTGCGTCGCCGACGAGGCGGTTGGCCCAGGTGTTTGCGATTCTTACTTCCAGAACGTTACGGCCGGACCTGGCGGCATCGGTGATGTCAACCCGGTAAGGCGGCGTCCAAAGCACCCCCAGCGATTGGCCGTTCAGCGAGACTTCGCCGACGGCCCACAGGTCGCCAAGGTCGAGACAAAGTTTCCCGCCGTCGCCCAGCCGGTCGGCGGAAATGTCGAAGGTCTTCTCGTAGCGTGCGGCTCCCGAGAAATGCCGCACGCCGGTGTTGTCGTGCTCGGTCCACGAGATCAGCTTCGGCAGCATAACCGATTCCGGCGCGCCCCATCCGGACGGAAAAGAGACCTTCCACGAACCGGTCAATTCGGTTGCGGCGGCCTCGTCGAAGCGAATGTCCGATGCAGCCGCGGGCGGCAGGTCGGCCGGCTTTCCAAAAACAACAAAAAGCGAACCGGCCGGGTCCAGCTCAAGCCGTACGCGAATGCCCGCGGGGGTCTGCTCATAATCGGACGGGACGGTGATCTTGCCGGTTTCGGCATGCCAGAGTTGCGGCGTTTTGCCGAAGACGCGGAAGCAGGCATCGACCTGCTCAGGACGCCCCTTCGCGTTGCGGATGAAGTAGATATCCTCGCTGTCCGTACGGCGGTGTATGTAATCGAGGTCGGCATCACTGTTCTGGGCGGTGAAACTGAAGTCCGGCCCCACCCCGCGACTCGACAGAACGTCGCGCAGGGTCTCGCCCCAGACAATCCTGCCCTTGCCGTAAACGTTCTCCTTGACGCGTTGCCCATCGCACTTGCCCCACAGCACATCGGCAAGCGCGGCGACCTGCTGATCGCGATTGCGATAGTCGTGCAGGCCATTGCTTCGCCCGGGTTTTCGACCGACAACGGTTGCCCCGGCCTTAACCAGTTCGGCAACCTTTGTGAGCACGGCCAAATCGATATCCGCCAGGTCCGGCAGAACGAGCAGTTCGTAACGCATTCCGTCTGGAAGCACGATGCGGCCGTCGCGCACCGTCATGCGGCTGAGGATTACTTCCGGATTAGCGACGTCGTAGTCATAGCCGTAACCTAAAGACGGATCGACGTGCTTGGGCGGCACGAAATTTGAGCCTTTGTCGCCGTAATAATAGCACACGTCAGCCACAAACAATCCCTGCTGGAGCATGAACGAACAGCGGGACAGATAGTCGATGAACGCCGGAGCCATCGGCCACCACGCCAGATTGGGCGTCAGGTGCGTGCCCGCACCATAAACCCACCCGGGCTTGCCCGCTTCGGGCGGCTGGTGCGACGACGTGTGCCACACCACGTGGTTCATCCCCTCGCAGAACGCCCGGTCCGCCGCCGGCTTCAGTTCGAAAGGCCCGTCCTGCCAGTGACGAAAGCCGGTGAACGACTCCATGTGCACGCGCTTGCGGCCGTAAATATGAGCGGCGCAGGCGGTCTCCTTGACGACCCACAGCGGGCCCGTCCAGTCGCGCCACGGCCAGAACTCGCCGCGCACTTCGTCGATCGCACCGAGGGCTTTGAGCGCGTCGACCGGCACATGATGCACCGGCGGCCCCGGCCCGCCGCTCTCGGCCTCGATACCCAGACCGGCCCGCCGCGCCGTCTCGCTCGCCGTGCGGTAATACGCGTCCACTAACAGATCACCCAATGTCTTCTGGAAATCATACAGGAAACGATCCGTCACTTCCGTACTCTCGATCACGGTCCCATGCAGGGCCGGCAGATACCGCGTGCAGTCATAACCCCGGTACGCCCGGAACTGTTCGATAAAGTCATCCGTCCAGACGGCCCCGCGAACCTCATAGCTCGGCAGGTACAACTGCTTCAGTGCCGTCTGCCGCAAGTCACCGAAGCGCGCCCGCAACCGCTTCACCAGGTAATCGATATACTCCGCTGTCACTTGCCCGCTGAAATGATCCGTCGCCAAACCGTTCGAAACCGGGCTGGGCACCTTCAGCAGTTCCCCGGTATTCGCGCAAACGTACCGCACGATCGTCCAGTTCCCTGCCGGCACGTCCCACTGCAAACGGCCCTCGCCGTCGAGCCGGTCCGTCAAATCGACCACGGCCGCAGCGTCGGCAACCACAAGCGGCGGCGGCCCGGCCGACGACCAGCTTCCCGCGGCGCCGTTTCGGACACCGTCGTGAATGTTGTCCGCCGTCCAGCCGCCCCGGTCCCACTGCGAACTGAAACGCACCAGATTCGCCGCCGCGCCCAGGCGATCCGCCTCGTGCGAACCCGCAACATTCCGCCCCTCCGTCGAATACACCTCGAACTCGCCTAATGTCACCCGGTCCGATCGCGCATTATGCCCGCTGTATATCCGCAGGCGCACAAACCGCGCAGCAGCCGCGGCAAAAACGAACCGCTGCGCCTGCATATGCGGCTCAAGCGAACCCCGCACGATCTCCCGAAAACTCGCCTCGCGCGCGTCGGTTCGGCTGACCGCCACGGAAAACTCCTTCGCGAAAAGCTGCATCGGCCCATGTGTCTTCGGATCGTCGCTTTCGGCGTTATAGAGCACCACGTGATCGATCACCGGCTCACTCCGACCCGGCAGCTCGAAGACGAACTCGTGCCCCTCCTGCCGCTTGCCCTCCGGAACCGCCAGAACGGCAATGTCTTTCAGAAACACAGGCCGCCCCTGATCATCCCGCGGGGCCTTTGCAGGAATAGTCGGCACAGGCAGCAACTGATCGAATCGCCCCGGCCCCGCAATGCTCACGGAGGCATGGTAAAGAGCCTTGCTCGCATCCTGCGGCTTCACCCACGACGCCCCCATGTCCCAACTGCTCGACACCGCCAACTGAACGTCCATGTTCAGCTCGCCCGCCGTCCGCAGAATCAGGCCAAAGTTGTCCAGCCACGCGTCGCTCATGAACTCCGGCCCGTCCGGCGGCAGCGTCTCCTTGGGCCCGCGGGCGCCCATATCGAAAACGCACAGCCCGCGAACCCCGGCGCTGTGAAGCTGCCGGATTTCAGATGCGATGTGATCACGATTGACGTAGCCGTTCAGCAGCAGGTAATAGGTCGCAGGCCTTGCAGCGGCGGGAGCATTCTGCCAGCCGGCAAAGAGCGAGCCGCCCGCGGGCTGATCCGCCGAAAGCAACGGAGCCGCCATCGCAAGGACGGCAACGACAACGAAGAGCATACGTTTTTTGTGGGACGTCAACATCTTATCCTCCTATTCTTCATGAGGTGTAACAATAGCGGCGGACAGATCGAGTATGTCGGCGATTCTGCTCAACGTGCGCCCCTGGCGGCCGACGCCGAGGGCGAAGTGGTGCGTGGGTCCTTCGGCGACCCAGCGCTTCAGAAAGGTCCGCACATCCGGCGCGAAGTACCCGCGTGTATTCGTATTTCCCGTCGGCGGGATGGGTCCGTGAACGCTCTGGCCCTCGGCGATGACAAACTTGAACCGCCCTGCCGCATCGACGCCGATGCTCAGAAGCGTGATGGGGCCTTCCTTGACCTTGAATTCGACGCTTGCGCCCGACCCGGGTTTGCCGTGGTATTTCGACAGGCTCCGAAGCACCGGCTTGCCTTCGGCGATATTGATGTGGTGCGGTCCATCGTGGCCGACGAGGACAAAGCCTCCATTGAAGTCGATCGGATGGAACTCGGCAAAACTGCCCCCGCAGTCGAGACGGTCCATGATCATCATCGCGATACAGGTCTTCAGATCCGATTCGCCGCACATGGGAAAGCCGGCCGCAGTGAGCAGCGAATTGCCCACGATTAAATTGGTGACCAACTCGCGCAGCGGACTGCCCGCACGACCCTCATAGTAGTACGCCAGGCCGTCGAGATTGTGAGCATCGACGAACTTGTCGAGCGCCACGGCCGTCCGCGCGGCGACCAGGAGGTCGGCATCGGTCAATTTCTCCGTGATTGGATCGGACTGCGGATCGGGCGTATCGAACAGACCGTGTATCTGGCATTTCTTGGCTTCAATCTCCTCGGCCGTCACCGACTCGGCCAGCGGCAGAAGTTCATCCGCCTCCGTCTGAACGATGTGGCAGCCGAAGGCGCCCGTCAGCGCCGCCTGGTCAGTCTGCATGTCCAGCATGTGCTCGATCGGATGGCCGAAATGCCCGATCCTCGCCCGCTTCAGGTCGTGCAGCACCATGGCGATGCTGCACCATTCCGTGATCTCTTCCTGAACAGCCGGATCGTTTTCGAGTGTGCCCAGAATAACGGGCGGCGGCTTTTTGCCCATGCGGACGGCAACGCCGGTGAATTCCGGCACGGCACAGAAATCGTCGTTGCACAACTGCATGTACGTGGAGGCCTGTGAATAGTCCAGAGCCGCAAGCGGCTGAAGTGCAGCCAGCACAATCGGCACGTCCAGGTCGCGCACGATAGGAGCGAACGAGGCGCTCGTCGCATATGTGAGCATATCACAGAACACCAGGTCGAGATCGGCCCCCTTGAGTTTCGGCAGGACGGCATAGGCGCTTGCGGAGTCGTCTACGATGCCGAAGGACACGACTTCGACGCCGCGGGCCTGCACGTCATCGGTAAAGACCTCCAGCTTGCGCTTCATCTCATCCAGCAGGCCGTCGAACTGGGGCCAGTATTTGTGAAATCCCACACCGAAGATACCGATCCGGGCGGTTCGTTTCTTTCTGCGATCAACTTTCATGTCTGTGCTTCCTGTGGGTGATAAGCAGCGTGTTCTCCAGGGCCGCTTCGGGCGGCGGTTTAAAGAATAGTGCGGCGACCAGACCCACGACAAAGGTGGGAACAATGGTAAATGCGCCGAACCACCACTTGGGAATATCGGTGAATATCCAGACGTACGCCAGGCAGGCAAAACCAGCAGCCAATCCGAGGAGCATGCCAGGCAGGTTCGCCCGCCGCGTGCACATGCCCAGGAGGAAGACGGCCAGCAGCATGCCCAGGGCCGTGCCCGCGATTGCCGTGATGATGCCGATGATGTTATCGCCCAGCACGGGGACAAACAAGGCCGCGACGATCACCGTGACGCCGAGTGCGGCGGTGATAGCCCGGCTGACGCGGATCGGCAGTTGCCTGCCGGCGAGCCAGTCGTAAACGATGACGCTGGTGACACCGTTGATGCCGCTGTCGATGGTGCTCATCGCGGCTGCAAACAGGCCCGCCAGAATCAGCCCGACAAGTCCCACACCCGCAAACTCCGTCGACACGAAATACGGCAGGATCTGGTCTTCGCGGGCCAGTTCAACGCCGGCGGCCGGCAGCCCCGCACCTCCCGGCTGACTGTAAAAAGCGAACAACGCCGTCCCCACCAGCAAGAAAAGAAGCCCCAGGACGACGTTGATGACGGCGCTCAGGACGACAACCCGGCGGCCGCCGGCAAGGCTGCCCGCACAGACGTATCGCTGGATCATATTCTGACTGACGGCGTAGCCGGGCAGGTACATAAACAGGCCAAACGCCAGCGCCGTGAACACCGTGTTGGACTCCGTGAAATTAGCACGGGCCAGGAGGTTCGCATCCAGGTGAAACATCTTGAACTTGCCGTGTGTTCGTGCGATCTCCACGAATGCCGGCCAGCCGCCGTCAATACGCACTATTGCAAGGACCATCACCAGGATGATCGCCCCGCCGAGCACCGCCGCCTGCAATGCATCCGTCCAGATCACGGCCTTCAGCCCGCCCATCACCGTGTACAGCGTCGCAAACGCTCCGATGCCGACGAGCGCCGCCACATACCCCGCATAGCCAAGCCCCATCACCACCTGAAGCGTCAGCGCGATGGCGTAGAGCATGGTGCCCATCCAGCCGATGGCGTAGACACAATACAGAACCGATCCGATCCGCTGGGCCGGCAGCCCGAAACGCCGGCCCAGGTACTCATAACCGCTGCTGACCCCGAGCCGAACAAACATCGGCACGAACACCCACCACAGAATCGGCGTGATAACAACCAAAATGAACAGGATCGTCAGGTAGAAACTGAAATCCTGATACGCCCCGCGCTGCGGAATGCCCAAAAAAGAGATCGAGCTGAAGCTGGTGGCGAACATCGACACGCCGACCACAAACCAGTTCATCCGGCGGCCGCCGAGAAAGTACTCGTCGTTATTCTTCTGGCCGCGGGCGCTCATGAAGGCCAGGCCGAAAACGAGCACCAGATAGGCCGCGCAAACGCAGCCGTCGATGAAATTCAACTTGACCATAAACGTTCAATTCCCGGTTGCTCTCCGCGTAACCTACGCAACTTTATGAATCACCTCGCCTGAGAATGCTTATGCAAAATCTTCAATGCGGTTTCACGGTATACCTTCGTGAGGACGCTATCGCTCAGTGCCAGGCCATGCAGCGCCCAGTGGTAGCTGGAATGGTTCCGGGCATAAAAATGTTCGTCGGCCGATTCGAGCACGCGGAACGTCAACTGGTACACGCTTTTGCTCATCCCCATATCCGTGCCGTACACCAGTCGATCCGCATATTTCTCGTAGAATCGTCCGGTGGCTCGGGGGGTGGCGGCGGTCTCTGCAAAGCGGGCAGAGATGTCCGCATACAGGTTCGGGCACTCGTCGAGCAGCCGACCGAGGTAGTCGAGGTCATAAGAGCAGTTGGCGAAGTGGCACGCGATGAACGTCGTCTTCGGGTGCCGCTTGACGGCGCGTTCGAGAATCCGGATCATCCCCGCATGCCCCACGATGCCCGGCTGGTTGTCGAGCCGCCACCTGTAGGCATTCATCAGGCCGTCATTGGTTGCGTCCATCGGCTCGTACATCCAGATCGGATCGGCCACGTGGATGTTTATAGGCATCTGGAGCGCCGCACATTCCTGCAGCAGCGGATCCATCCGCGGATCGTCAAGGTGCATGCCCCATGCCTTTGTCGGCCGACTGTAAAACAAGCCCTTGCCTTTGTCGCCTAACTCGCCGACGCCCCGTGCGCCGACCTCATAACACCGCCGCAGTTCCGCAACCGCCGCCGGCCCAAACCCCGGCCGGTCGTAGCCCGTATAGTCAAACCCGCACCACACGTCGAAGCGATCGGGGTATTTGGCATACATGGCATAGATGCGATCGAACTCCTCGCCCGTTGCGTACGTCAGGATGATGGTCTTCTCCACGTTCACCTCGTCCATCAGCCGCACCCACTCTGTCACGCGTTCCGGAGTCCTCGCGTAGTCGTGGGCGTGCATGTCGATGACCGGGTACTTCGCCTTCTCCACGGTCGTCTGCGGTATCTTGTAAATGGATCGCGGACGAAAGTCCTTCAGCAGCAGCGTCTCCGGAGATGGCGTTTCGTTCGCCGCCCATACCGCCGACGCACAGAGGTCCGCCAGTAACACAACGAAACAAACTCGCAATACGTTCATCATTGTCAATGTCCTTTCACCTCGTTATACACGTTCATTTGAAACGACAGCACCGGCTTACCGCTCGCTCCGAAATCGCCCGTCAGCCGAATCGCGCCGGCCCCCTCCTCCGCGGCAAGCAGATCCGATTCCAGCAGCTCGCGGCCCATCGGCGCAATCGTCACCTCCCATTGCCGCTGCGACAAGACCCAGCCCTCCGGCCGGTCGCTCACGGTAATCCGCCCCGCGGCCGGCGTTTCGCTGAAATTGTAAACATACATCATCAGGCGCCAGGGCCGCCCCGCAGCGATCTTGTACTCAAATCCCTGCGACCACGGCCGCGGCTCGATTTTCATCGAATGGCTCTTCGGCATCTGCACTTGCAGCACGACCGGGCTTGCCGTTCCCGCGCGAGGCGCCGAATGTGCGACAGTCTGCAAGGGCACATCGCGTGTCCGCCCGGCAGGCAGAACGATGTATACCGCCGCCGAAGTAAGTTCCTCCGGCATTTTCTCAAGAGAACGCCCCAGATAATCGTACACGCCCTCCGCAGCCCACCCCTCCGGCAGCGGCCAGGCGACCCGAGTCTGCCGTCGCTGCGGCCAATCGACCTTCTTCTCCGCCCACGCAACGAGTACGTCCCGCTCGACACCGTCCGGCCGCGCCCGAAATGCGTAAACGTACACGTCCGGCCGGTCGGGCTGCGGCCAGCGACCCAGACACACCGCCCCCGCCAGAAGCCGCCCCGCCGCCGCCAGCGCCACATACCCCGGCCGAGGCGTCATATCCTTGCGCAGCAGCCCGAATTGCGCCCCGTTGTTCGTCTCATAGTAATGGCCCAGGATGAAATGAAAATGCCGAACACTGCCCGCCTGCAGGCTGCACGCATACGACTGCGGGATGTACTCCGCCTTGTGAATCTCATCCTCGCGCGAAAGCTCGCACCACGGCTCCGGCGTCACATACTTGAGCCCGCGGTCCGCCTCCGTCACCCACAAAGGTTTGCCGCACGCCGCCTCGCGCGCCGCATCCCAAAGCCCCTCATAATCGTGCGCCCACTCATACGTGTGAATGTTATACGTGTCGAAGTACGGCCACACTGCATTGTCCAACAGCCCCCGCGTGTGCTCCTGCGTGGGGATCGTCGTATAAACATTCCACCCCACCGTCACATCACAATCGCCCGCCTTATAACCCAGAAACGCTGCCTTCTGATAGCTGCACATCTCGTCGACGGTATGCCCCCCGAAGACGTCGACATTCGCCTCGTTCCACGGCTCCCAGGCATGAACACGACCCTTGAATCGCACCGCCATCGCCCTGCAGAATCGATACACGTCCCGAAGGTCCCGCGGAAAACGCCCGCCCGGCCGTTCGCCGTCAAGCTCACTGTTCCAAGCCCACCGCGGCGCGCCGTGAAACACCTGCAAAACGCCAAGCCCGTGCTGCGTCTGAATCGCCGCGGCCGTATCATACGTGGTCTGCCGTTCGACAAAACGCCCCCGCTCCGGCTCAAGCTGGCCCCACGTCAGCCGATCCCGCACCCAGTTCACACCCGCCAACGCCGCTAACGAAGCCAGCTTCGCCTGATCGTCAGGCCGCCCGTCGGCAAACCACGCCGTCGCCGAATCCACACAGATCGGCGAATCCTCCGGCGTGGGCGCAGCCAGCTTCTTCAGTACCGCCGCCGTCGTCCACTGCACGCACTCGCCCTTCTCATCCAGAAACTCCACCCGATACCATCCAATGGGCAACGGCCCAGGCACGATCTTCGCAGGCAAGCCCGACCCCTTCGCAAGAACGTGTCGCTGAATCTCCTTGCCCGCATCATCCAAAACTCGCCACGAGCAGACCTCCGCAGCCGTGCCCTCCGGCACCACGACTTCCACACTCTGTTCCTCAAGGTAAATGTTGCCCGGATGCTGCGGCAGCGGCTCTGCAATGGTCCGACCCGGCCTGCCAGCCGATGCCTCACTGGCGCCCCCAAAAAACAAAAGTGCAACCGCAACCCCAATCTGCCATTGTATGCTCATACGCGACAAAACCATCAGTCTTCTCCAATCGTTTCTTCTGCGGCAATTCGCCCCCGGCAACTCACTCCTTCTCGCCCTTATCCACAAGGACAAGGCTGTTCGCAACCGCCCTTTCCCGGCCGTCCGACGGCTGGTTCATCACCGACTCGCCGAGCCAAAGCGTCGACGAACCGCCGCCGTCGAGATTGATCGCATCGGTGCATCCCAACTCCCCCATCAACGCGGCCAGTTCCACATAAGTCATGCCCACCGAAAGCCCCTCCCGCCGTCCGTCCACCACCACCAGAAAAACGTGCTCTGCATTGTAGCCCACCGCCGTCCGAGGATGCCGCGGCAAACTGCCCTGCCACGACCGCGGCTTGCCGTCCTGGATCAGAATAGCCCCGCCGCCGACAGCCGTGCGCACGCCAGCCAGATCAGGTGAACTTGAGACAGCAATCTCAACGACCGCCCCCTCAGAAAGCCCAGCCAGAGCACCCGCCTTCTCCGGCCCGATGCTCAAAACCACCGTGTTCGGCCCCAACGGCGCGTTGCCCCCCTCCCGTATCGCCGCAACCCGCCCGCGACAAGTCGCGCCCACGCGCAAAGGCAGCCAATCCTCCGCACCCGCCGCCTCCAGCACAAGTTCCCTGCCGCCGGACGTCCGAGTCGAATCGCCAAACACCGGCGCAAAAAGCACGGCCGCGTCATCAGCGCGCTGCTGATTGAGACCCGCCTGAACGTCAATGCCGCCGGGCCCCGTAACACGAATCCGCGTATGCACCTCCCCAATACGAGCGCCGCCCTCTGTATCGATCCAGAAAGCCCCGCCGCGCGACGTGCTGACCAACTCCCCCGCAACGATGTGCAGCCCGGTCGGATCGCCCTGATAAGGTCCGGAGCGGATGACAAAAAAGTCCCCGTTGACCGCCGCAATCGCCCGCCCCAATTCGCCGCCAACCGTCCCAACCTGCCGCCGCACAGTCGCCAACCCGCAGATGCGCCCCTGCCCCAGCGTGCTGACAAAATCAAACCCCGCCCGCGACCGGTCGACCTTCACAACATGGATCGCCCACGGCACATCCCCAACGCGCCGATGCACATATTCGACCCCCGCAGGCACCCGCGGCCACGCCGGATCGCCTTCCGCCGCCGCCCGCACAAAACACGCAGGCCCGACAATAAGCGTAAGAATGGCCGACAACAGCAAACGCCGTCGACCCAAACCTTTACCCGAAACGTGCCGGCAATTGCCGCTGACCCACGGCCCCACAGCCATATATCCTCCAAGCGAAGTCGTTCCAACACACGTAAACCCGTCCGCGCCCCCGCCCAAAAACAGCCCCTGTATCATAACC
>JACZKQ010000087.1 GCA_014859965.1 Phycisphaerae bacterium | reverse complement strand
GCGGCTGGCGGCGGCGAAGACATTGCGCTGTTTGATTCTGCGGGTCGTCTTGTGGACTGCGTATCTGACTTTGGTTCACAGGCAGAGAACACGTCATGGGGCCGGATGCCCGACGCCGGCGACGAATGGCGGGCATTTGCGACGGGCACGGGGACGCCGCCGACACCGGGGCAGAGCAACGGGGGTATCCTGCCGGAGGATGGTATTCTTATTACGGAGATCATGTACCATCCTTACAATGCGGCGCATCCGCTTGTGGAGGATATTCGCGAGGAGTATATAGAGCTGCACAATCGCGGTTTCAGCGCGGTCGATCTGGAGGGGTGGCGGTTAAGCAACGGGGTTGGCTATACTTTCGGCGAGGTGATCATTGGTCCGGGTGAGTATCTTGCGGTGGCGGCGGATGTCGAGACGTTTGCGGCGAAGTATCCCGGCGTGAGCAATGTTGTCGGCGGCTGGGTCGGTCGGCTCAGCAACAGCGGCGAGACCATCGAACTTACTACGGCCGCGGGCAGAGTGATTGATCGAATCTCCTACGCCGACGAGGGCGACTGGGCACAGCGGGTCAAAGGACCGCTCGATCACGGGCATCGCGGCTGGGAATGGTCGAATGCACATGACGGAGGCGGGTACAGCCTGGAACTCATAAACGCGAATAGGCCCAATGAATACGGGCAGAACTGGGCGGCAAGCGCATCGGTAGGCGGAACGCCGGGGGCTGTCAACGGCGTTACGGTCGTGGAAAACGCCCCCTTTATAGTGGATGTGAGGCACTTCCCAATTATTCCGAGCGACAGCGACAAGGTGTCGGTATCGGCGCGGATTACAGCCGAATCGACTATCGGTCTAACGGTTGTGGCTTGCTACCGGCGTGACGGCCAGCCGGGGTTTAGCACACTTACAATGTACGACGACGGCAATAACGACGATGCGATGCCCGACGACGGTATTTACGGTGTGAGGCTGCCGGCGCAGCCGCATGGCACCGTTGTGGAGTTTTACGTCAGGGCACAAGATGGTGGCGGCCGCATACGGACGTGGCCCGCGCTTAGCAACATCGACGGTATACCGCAACAGGCTACGAATCTGCTGTACCAGGTAGATAATACGTTCGATCCGGCCGCGCTGTGGATGCCGGGTGAGCCGCCTATCTACCACATCATCATGACGGAGGCCGAACGGGCGGAGCTTGCGGACATCGGCGACAGTTCGGTAGACCGTTACCCGCATCCGGTTTATCCGAACGACGATGAAGAATCCCGTTCCGACGCGCAGATGAACGCGACTTTTATAAGTATTGATGGTCTGGCGATGCAGATGCGGTACATTACCGGCGTCCGCAACAGGGGCAACCGCAGCCGGCACAGCCCGCCAATGAACTATCATATCAACTTTCGGCATGACGATCCGTGGAATGGCATAACTGCGCTGAATATCAACAGCAAGTACACGTTTAATCAGGTGATGGGCAGCCTCATGTTCCGCCTGACGGGGACCGCCGCGCCGGAGACGGTGGCCGTTAAGGTGCGGGTCAACGGTCAGAACCTTGCGGAGACGGGGTCGCGGATGTACGGACTCTACGCGGCGCTGGAGAGCTATAACGGCGACTACCTGGAGCACCATTTCCCGGACGATCCGGACGGGAATCTGTACCGGTGCACGTACGACGAACGCTGGGGCTCGCGAACGGTGGCCGATCTGAGATACAAGGGGACGGACCCGGCCAGCTACATTGAGAACTACAGGAAACAAACGAATGAAAGAGAATTTGATTACACGGATATTTTCGATTTGACCTATACGCTCAACGACACCAGCATCGCAGAGGAAGATTATGGCAGGGAGGTCGGGCGGGTGGCGGACCTTGAGCAGTGGATGGCGTTCATGGCGACCGATACCCTTATGGGCAACATCGAAGGCGGCCTGACGACGGGCAGCGGTGACGATTACGCCATGTACAGAGGGTTAATCGACACGAGATTTCGGCTGCTTCCGCACGACCTCGATACACTCTTCAACAAAGGCGATCATGGCATCTCGCTTGATCGGAGCGTTTTCACGTTCGAAGCTACGCCCGGGCTGAAGCGCACAATGGGCAATTCTGAAGCCATAGGCATGTACTTCCGGTCGTTACTGGGTCAAAGCAGCACCGTCTTTGCCCCGCAGACGTTCGGACCGCTGGCCGACCAGGTCTTTGGCGGATGGCTGCCACAGACGCAGATCAATGATATCAAGCAGTTTATCGTCGACCGGCTCGGCTATGTGACTAATCCGGCGAGAGAGATTCCTCAGGGTTCGCTTTCGGCGAGCAGCGCCCTCACCGTGGTGGGCGGTTATCCTCGGACAACAAGCAGTTCTATTGCGCTTACCGGCACGGCGCCTGCAGCAGAAATCGGTTCGGTGCTTGTCAACGGGCGGCCGGCAGAATGGCTGGTGCGGGAGGGGGCGTGGTCTTATGGCTCCGCCGCAGGAGGTACAGGCGGAAGCGATGTCATCGTTCCGGCCGGTTCGCGCTGGCGGTATCTCGACAACGGAACCGACCAGGGCACGGCCTGGCGGCAGATCGGTTTTTCGGACGGCGCCTGGAAGGAAGGAAGCGCTGAACTGGGTTACGGCGACAATGACGAATCGCCGGACGGCAAGGTAAACGACGGCAACGGATTGGGGCCTTATGGCGGCCGGTATGTGACGACGTATTTCCGTCATACATTCGAGGTCGCCGATGCGTCACAATACACAGGTCTGGAGATAAAACTGCTGCGAGATGACGGAGCGTCGGTTTACCTGAATGGCACCGAGGTGGCCCGCAGTAACCTGCCGGGGGTGTTGGGAGATAGTACGGTCACGTATCTGACGCGGGCCAGCAGTGTTGTGGGATCGGCGGATGAACGCACGTTCTATTCGTTCTATGCTGACTCACAGCTTCTGAATAATGGCACAAACGTTATTGCCGCCGAAGTCCATCAGTATTCAAGCAGCATGACCACGGCGGTAACCAGCAGCGATCTCAGCTTCAACCTGGCGTTGATCGGTTACGAGCCCAGCGGCGGAGGAGACGGATCTTTGAGCCCGGGGGTAAACCGTGTGATTGTCCAGGCGATGGCAGGCAAGAATGGTTCAGGTACAGAGGTGGACCGGCGGCACATCGATTTGTGGTACGACGATGGCAGCATGCAGGCCGTTACGGGGACTTTGCAGGGCGAACCGATTCCGTCGGGTACCCTTGTAATGACGACTCGCGACAGTTACCTGCCGGGAGTGGCTGTGTTGGTGCGCGTCGAGATCGTAAATGACGACGGGACGGTCAATCGCGATGTGTGGGACGCCACGGCGAACCTGTCGGTTGCAGACAATGCGGGGGTCAGTCTCTCAGCGAGCCGGATCACCCTTTACAACGGCCGGGGCAGCGGACTGGTTACATTCACGGGAAGCGGCGATTTCACGCTATGCGCAGAGGTGCAAGGGCTCCAGGCCGCCAAGACATTGGACGACTTGAGCGGGCAGCCGGTAAATACGGTTTCCGGCGGCATTACGGATTCGCAGTCGTGGAGCGGCATCTATCATGTAATCGGAGGGGATTTTGCCATAGCCTCAGGCGCGACCTTGACGCTGGAGCCGGGCACGCTGGTGCTGATCGACGGCGTCGCGTCAGGCACTGCGGGACTGGACATCGACGTACTGGGTGCGATTCATTCGCTGGGTACAGCCGATGCGGCCGTGACCTTTACGGCCTTTGTCGAGGGACAGAACTGGGGCGAACTGCACTTTACAAATGCCGCCGATTCATATTTTGCTTACACCAACATCACTCAGGCCGGCCGTTCGCCGGGAGTGGGGCATTCCGGTTCCGGGCCGACGATCCGCGGCTCCGGTTCAAGGCTGGTGTTCGAACACTGCAACCTGACGGACAACGCGGGCAAAGCAATGCACCTGACCAATGGATGCGACCTGACATTTATCGACGGGATAATTGGGCGTTCGGTTATGGGGCCGGAGATCGCAGGCACCGCTCTTCTCTGCGAGAACACGTGGTTCGTGGACATGCACGCCAACGACGATGCCGACGCTATATACGTTCATGACCAGCAGGCAGGGCAGAAGTGCATCATGCGGACCGGCGTCATGGCGAATATAGACGACGACGGGCTGGATACGCTGGGCGCTTACATGACCATAGAAGATTACATCATCCGCGACACTAAGGACAAGGGCATAAGCATCAACGTTGGCGAAACGACTATCAAGCGGTGTCTGGTTGTCGAGACTAACATTGCTCCGGAAGACCCGACGGTTGCGGCTATAGCCGCCAAAGTGGGCCAGGGTAAGACTGCCGTGGTGTATATGGACCGCTCAACGGTCGTGGCCACTCGCACCCCGGGGGTGGTCGATTACGGCATTCAATCGCATGACAAGTACGGTGTGACTGCGGGCGCGGTCATCTGGTATGTGACCAATTCGATCATCGACGCCACTGACCCGATTGGTATTGACGATCCGCCCTATCTTACGTCGGACATGCACGTCGTTTACAGCAATGCCAACGACGAGGTGTGGCCGGGGGCGGGCAATATCAACGCCGATCCGTTGTTTGTCAATGCGGCGCTGCACAACTACAGGCTGCGGGCTGATTCGCTCTGTATAGATGCCGGGGACCCGGATGAGGCGGATCCTGACGGTTCGCGCGTAGACATGGGTTTCTACCCATACGAGCAATCGTCGTCGGCCGTCGGGGAGAGTATCCTTGTGTGGACGGCCGAGGAAGGACCCTACCGTGTGTCGGGTACCGCGACAGTGCCGACAGGTCTTACGCTGAAGATCATGCCGGGTACCAGTGTGTTCTTCGATGCTGGGGCAAGTCTTATCGTGAATGGGCGGCTTGTCGCCGAGGGCACGGAGTACCGGCAGGTCCGGTTTACGCGCGTGCCGGGCACGGCGGGCACGTGGAACGGCGTACAGTTCGTAAATACGATGGGGGACAATCACGTTCGTCATGCCGTTTTCGAACACAGCCGAACGCTTAACGGCATGATCGGCATAGAGAACTCCCGCCTGACTCTGGAGCACGTCACACTTGACCATTGTGACCGTCGGCGCATACGAAGCATCGATTCGTCGCTGATCGTTCGTAATTGTGTGTTTACGGATATATTTGGGCCAGGGTTGGCGCCCACCTCGGACAATCTGAGCGAACACATCTGGGGCCGTGGCATTCCTGCCGATGGCGTATGGCTTGTGGAAAACAGTGTTTTCGGAACGACCAAAGGACACAATGACGCGATTGATTTTGACGGCCCGTTTCGTCCGGCGCCGATTGCACAGATCATCGGCAATGTGTTCAAAGGCGGCGGCGACGATGCGCTGGACCTGGAGACAGATGCACATATCGAGGGAAACATCTTTATGCATTTCCACAAGGATCAGTACAATACCGATCCGGGCGAGTCGAACATAATCTCGGCCGGCAGCGGTCACCATTTCGTGGTTGTGCGAAACGTCTTCTATGACATCGATCATGTGTCGCTGATCAAGGAAGGTTCGTTTATGGACTTCCTGAACAATACAGTGGCAGGCGCGTCGGCAGCGGCGCTGTATTTCGACCTCGCTGGGCAGACGGCCGGACCGGGACGCGGAGCGTTCGTTGATGGCTGTGTTTTCCATAACGTACCCACCATCTTCAGCGACGTGCTGGCGAGTACGGAACTCACGGTGAATCACTCACTGGTCAATGAGACTGAGTTGGGTCTGGGCGAGGGGAACCTGACGGAGCAGGCGCACCTGGCAGATCCTGATGGCGGCGATTTCAGTCTGTTGGAGCGTTCACCTGCCAAAGGCGCCGGTCCCGACGGACTGGATATGGGCGCAATTGTGCCCGCCGTGTCGATTGCGGGCGAACCGCGGGCCGTTACGCACCGAACAAATGCGACACTTCGTGTGTTAGGGCCGGGTGTGACGCATTACAGTTACCGCCTTAATGACAGTGCCTGGAGCGGTGAGCAGGCGATCTATACCCCCATTGAACTGAGTGGTCTTGCAGACGGTCAGAGTTATACGGTGTACGTGATCGTCAGGAACACGGCAGGGGCGTGGCAGGCCGAAGATGATGCGACCTCGTCAAAGACGTGGACCGTCGATACATCGCACAGAACACTGATTATCAGTGAGGTGCTGGCGCAGGCCCGACGTCTGGGCTCCGACAAGATTGAACTGTACTATGACGGACCCGCGGCGCTGAACATGGCGGGCATGAGTATCAGCGACAATCCGGATAGGCCCAGAAAACATGTTTTCACGGCACCAACTGTAATGGAGCCTGACAGTTACCTTGTACTGAATGCCAACGAGGCTGGCGTGGGTTTTGCCCTCGATGGAGACGGTGAAGGCGTGTACCTGTACAATTCTGCGGGCGAGCTTCTGGATTCAATCGAATTCGGCATGCAGTTGTCTGACATGTCGGTTGGGCGACTGGAGGACGGCTCATGGGGTCTGACGATACCGACGTTCGGACAACCGAATCGGGCGGCGGTTCTGGGCGATCCCCACCGGCTAAAGATCAATGAGTGGCTTGCCAGCGGAGAAGTGCTCTACAACGACGACTTCATCGAATTGTACAACCCGGACGATCTTCCGGTGGCACTGGAAGGGCTGTACGTCACCGATGATCCCGTTGGGGCCAAGACAAAGCATCGTTGGGGGCCGCTGAATTTCATCGAGGCCCATGGTTTCGTCAAGTTGGACGCCGACGGGCAGAACGAATCGCGCCACGTGAGTTTCCGCCTGTCATCCAAGCATGAGATACTTGCATTGTACGATGCTGAACTGGCTGAAATCGATAAGGTCGTATATTATGGCCAGACAACCGACGTATCGCAAGGGCGTTCGCCGGACGGGGCGGATACTCTGGCGTTTTTCGCGATGCCGACGCCCGGCGAGGCAAACATCGATACGGTGATTATTAATGAGGTACTGTCTCATTCGCACGCCGTTGCGGCCGACTGGATTGAACTCTACAACGCCTCCGATGCAGCGATCGATATAGGCGGCTGGTTCCTGACGGATAATCAGAACGATCTGAGGAAGTACGAGATACCGGAGCCGACGGTGCTCGAGGCGGGGGCGTTTGCGGTTTTCTATGAGGATCAGCACTTCGGCAACTCCGGCGCCGTGGGCGTTCACGTGCCATTCGGCCTGAGCGAAAACGGCGAGGTCGTGATTCTGAGTGCGGCTCGGGAGGGGGTACTGACGGGATACCAGCGCCAGTCTGTGTTCGGGGCGTCGGCAACGGGTATTGCGTTCGGGCGGTACGAAACGAACACCGGGGCCGTACATTTTGTGCCCATGAGCCACAACACGCCGGGCGATACGAATGTCGAACCCAAAACAGGTCCTATTGTGATCTCGGAGATCATGTATAATCCGGGAAGCGGGGATACGGAGTACATAGAACTGTTTAATATCAGCGGATCGCCGGTGCTCATGCAGGAGTTCGACAACGAACTCGGCAGTTATGTGCCTTGGCGGCTGACCAGCGGCGTCGATTTTGCGTTCCCCTTGGGCGTCACAATTGCGGCGGGTGAGCGTTTTGTGGTGGTGAAGAATGCGGCGGCATTTGCGGCGCGTTATCCAGATGTTCCCGGGGCGACCAAGGTGTTTGTATGGACGTCGGGCCAGTTGGATAATGACGGTGAGATGTTGGAGATTTCGATGCCGGGCGACGAGCAAAATGGTGCGCGGCAGTATATCAGCGTAGATCGTGTGCGATATGACAACCGGGCGGGCTGGCCGGCAGAAGCGGACGGCACCGGCCGGTCGCTCACACGATTTGTGTCATCCGCGTATGGCGACGATTGCACCAACTGGACCGCATCCCAGGCTACGCCCGGCTGGTAGACGACCCATTCTGTGAACTGGAACAAGGTGTTGAAACAATGTTGTTTGCGGAACGGTAGCGGCATTCGAAAGGTATCAATCGCATTTTGAAACATAAGGAGGATAGCTATGTCCTTTTACATCAGGATTGCGGGTTCTCTTGTGATCGTTGTTGCGATGGCATGGACCGTAGTCCGGGCCGACTGTCCGTCAGCTGACCTTAACAGTGATTGTGTGGTGGATTTGGCTGACCTGGCGGTCTTTGGCCAGCAGTGGCTGGACGTTCCCGGCGTGTCGCTTGAAGATTTTGCGATCTTGGCGGCGCAGTGGCGGACGCGGGGCCAGCGGGTTACTTTGGTGATTAACGAGTTCATGGCCGACAACAAGGGCTTCTTCTTCGATGCATTCGGAGACGATGACGACTGGATAGAGATATACAACTACGGTACCGAGCCAATCGACATAGGGGGGATGTTCTTGACCGACGAGTTGAGCGATTTGTCGCCTCACCGGATTCCGGCTGGTGTGCCGGAGCAGACAACGATTCCTGGGGGCGGTTATCTGGTGTTGTGGGCGGATGGGGAGCCTGGCGAAGGCGCCTTGCACCTTGGGTTCAAGCTGGCGGCTGGCGGCGGCGAAGACATTGCGCTGTTTGATTCTGCGGGTCGTCTTGTGGACTGCGTATCTGACTTTGGTTCACAGGCAGAGAACACGTCATGGGGCCGGATGCCCGACGCCGGCGACGAATGGCGGGCATTT
>JACZKQ010000086.1 GCA_014859965.1 Phycisphaerae bacterium | reverse complement strand
CGAGAGGACTGGGAAGCACTGACCCCTGGTGTACCGGTTGTGTCGCTAGATGCACCGCCGGGTAGCTAAGTCGGGTACGGATAACCGCTGAAAGCATCTAAGCGGGAAGCCTCCTCCAAGATAAGAATTCCATTCCCTTCGGGGAAGAAGGGCCCAGATAGACTATCTGGTTGATAGGCTGGGTGTGTAAGCACAGAAATGTGTTCAGCTAACCAGTACTAACGCCCGATTACTTGATCATATCAATCATAGGTTGATGGTTATATTGTGCTTAATCCCGCGTGTCTGCTATTTAACTTTTATAAGTGAATATCACTGCGCCGTAAGGTGCATGATAACGAATTTCCTGGTGACTTTACCGTCGGGGCAACGCCTGATCCCATTCCGAACTCAGAAGCTAAGCCCGTCCGGCCGATGGTAGTCCCTGTGGGCGAGAGTAGGTGATTGCCAGGATTTATAAGGGCTGTGGTGTGCAAACATCGCAGCCCTTTCCTTTTGCGCGGCGAAAGGGAGTCGCGACTGCCAGGAAATCCGGTGATCGCATCGTTTGGAGAGAACGTGTTGAAGAGTCTCAGTCCTCTTCTGCCATGCGTCAGTTGGAAGTCGCGGTGACAAGGGTGGCGATGCTCTCCGCAGTGAGGCCTTTTTTGTCGTGTGTATCGGTAAAACACGTTGACAGATGCCGATGACGCCTGTTTAATGTGTCTGAGACGTTTATTTAGCGCCCGTAGCTCAACTGGATAGAGTTCCGGACTTCGAATCCGAAGGTTGCAGGTTCGAGCCCTGCCGGGCGCGGTTGGATGAGCCCTTGCGAGTCAAAGACTTGCGAGGGCTTTTTCTTTGGGCCTTGGCGTTTTTTGTATGGCGGTATAACTTTTCGTATAACTCTGGCGAGTGATAAATGGAACGTCACTTGGGGTTATCGAAAGGAGAAACGTCATGGCTTCAACGAAACGGGGGACAACTGCGCAGGCGAGCTGGGCTGCCGATGCGAATCATAGGGATTCGAAGGGATTTCGTCACCCGTCCCAGTTATCTGGCATGTGATTCAAACTTGAACGCGCTCATTGCATATCCCTTGTTTCCTGGACGCCCTGCGTCCCACTCTGATCTGATGGAGAAACTGCCGTCAGTTCCTGGGGAAATATTGGTCCACTTGGCGACGTAACCGTTGACTGTGTTATAGCCGGTGCTAAAAGATACCGACGCCTCTGAGTTGACAACAACTCCTGTACTGCTGGCATTCGTGTACGTTTCCGCGCCCTCAATCGTTACTCTTGTGAAACGCTGGTTATTGTAGTTGGAGGCATTGCGATTTGCAGTCAGGGTGATCGTGTATGTCCAGTCTGGCGCCAGATTTTTAAACGTTATAACGTTAGCCCAGTCGGCCGCATCAAGCTCGGGTATCCCGGTCAAATCCACAATACCATTGAACGTTTGATAGGCGTCGGAAGCTGCATTTGTGAAGTTTCCACCATTGCCTACGGGATCATAAGCTTCGGGGGGCGAATAGCCGCCGGTTGCCGTGACGGCCAGATACTCGCCCGTGTCAATATCCCTGAGCGGTTCGTTTATCGCTGCATAGTCGTATCCTGTAACATTCGGCGCATTTGTACTGTCGATCGAATTCAGGTCGTTGTAAGCGACAAATGGCGGCTGCTCGAAAACAAGCAAGATTACAGAAATCGTCCGGGGGCTGTTAGAGGCCGCGGGGTCGCTGACTGTGATTGTGGCGTCATGCCGGCCCGCCGGCAATGTGCCGACGGCATAACCAATGGTGTGCAATACTTTATCCTGCGGGCCTGTCGAACTTCCGCTGCTCGGAGTAACATGCAGCCAGTCTGCATCCCCGACTACAGCGTAGTTCAGCATTCCCGGACCGCTGTTCCAGACCTCAAGAGTATCCTCGGCGGGAATCCCTCCCTGGCCGGCCACAGGGGTCAAACTTGTTGTGCTCAAGGCGATTTGCGGCGTCAGGATTTCAAGAGTCACATGGATGGTCTGGGGGTTGTTTGAGGCATGTGCATCCGTTACAGTAATGGTTGCAGCGTGGGTGCCGACGTCAAGCGAATCTGTGCTAAAAGCGACCGTATGGGCAATTCTGTCCTCGTATCCCGCAACAGTTCCATACTCCGGGGTTACACTTAACCAGCTCACATCATCGGCAACGCTGTAGTAGAGTATTCCTATCCCTTTGTTCCACACTTCGAAAGTTTGATCGGGGGCATTGCGGCCCGTGCTTGCCGATGCTTCCAGATTCTGGCGACTGAGGGAAATTTCCGGCGTCCGGACGTTGACTGTTACCGACATCGTCAGAGGGCCATTGTCGGCACCGGCTGAGGCGACGGTAATAACACCCGTGTATATGCCCGGATTCAGGGCGGAGGTGAAAAAAGCGACAGTGTGCTGGCGTCTATCCTGAGAACCATCTGAGGTGCCCGCAGCCGCAGACACATCCATCCAATCCACACTGGCGCTTACGCTGTAACTCAGGGTATCGGCGCCTGCATTCCAAATTTCAATGATCTTGTGCTCCGGATTATGGCCTTGGAGTGTCGACACAAAAAGAGTTGACGGAGACAAGGCGATCATCGGCTCCGTGGCCTGGGCGACAAGGCCGGGCGTTCCGCCCGCATTGCCGCTCTTCTGCCAATTGACCGGGTCGTTTGCGTAGGCGCGAAGGTCAATGCGCTCCAAAGAAGGCCCGTTGCCATCCGGCTCAATCGGCCATGGCGCCTGGTCGTCATAGGTTACTTCGTCAACGACGATGTACGGCACGTAGTCGGCGTCCGGAACATCCGGTTTGCTCAACCTGACGGTCTCCCCGCCATTGTCCAGTTTACCCATGAAATTAAATATACGAACGTTTGGGGCAATGCCATACTGCATTCGAAAATCGGCGGGCGAAATGGTGCTGCCGACGAGGAGCAATATCTCGTTCGGCTGCAATTCGATGTTTGCCGGAAAGGTGAAGCCCACTCCTGAAACCTGCCATCTGTTGTTCAAGTTATATAAAGCTGCCGGAGCAGACGAAATGTTCACCAGCTCGAGAAATTCATGGTGGCCGGCCGGGGGGTTATACATGATTTCGCTGATCACCACAGGGCCAATTCTCGGGTCGCTGTTTGCCCAGCCGAAGGAATTCGCGACCTGCGCTACGAAGTGCTCGTCGCCCTGACTGGTTACGTAGCGGCCAAGGCTGACTCCGCTTTCAGTTACCCCGAATGCCAGGCCGTGGCTGTATCGCAGGTCGGGCGAAAAGAGATATATCTCTTCCCCATATGAACTCAGGCGAAACGCACCGCCGAAGTAATCGGCCGGGGGGGCGTTGATCGGGTGGTTGTCTGCTTCAATGACCCAATGATCTGCAGCCCCAATGACGCTGCCTGGAAGAATCCGGTATTTGGTCGCATTCTTCTTTTCATCCGTAAGCCACCAGCCGCCGAGCTCAACGGCTGCTGGGGTCGGATTATACAGTTCGATAGTATCCACCTGCGGCCAATCCGTGTGAGCCAGGACCTCGTTAATCAGGATTGCCGGAATCAATGGCGGTGCAGGGTCGTCATACCCGGGTGAACCGTACGTGCTGGTCGAGGTCCGCCAGTAAGCCGCGCTGCCGGGGTCGCCGGCCGGATTGGTCTCCGCGGCAACCAGAGAATACCCAAGGCCGTCCGGCCCCAGCGGCCAAGGCGTCTCATCGTCGTACTGCACGGACATGATCACTTTGAAGAAACTCACCTTCGCGCCTGCATTTTCACTGGTGAGAGCCTTCGTTACATAAACCTGATTGCCTGCGATCGATTCTATGGTATACATACCGTTGTTTGAAGCATTGTTCGCCCTTGCGAGCTGAATACGATCTTTCGCTTTCAGGCCGGCGGGTAACTGAGCAAAAACGAGCCTGCCGCGTCCGTCATCGTTGCCGACGATCTGGCTGGCGATGAAAGTCTCGCCGGTTCCGAGGCCCAGTTCCAAAGTGTCGCCGGCATTATCGAGAAGACCAAAATATTCGCCGCAAATTTCTTTACCCGGATATCGTGCGGCAAAGTCCACGGCCCTCGAAGCGATAACAACAAACGCGCCTGGAGCCAATAAAGTTCCGTCCGGAAATGAATACCTGATGCCACGAGTGAAAGTGATCCCGCTGAGGTTCAGGGCCGTAGTGCCTGTGTTCTTGAACTCGGCGAACTCGTATCGATTACCATTGTAAACGAAATCAGCGACGGCAGGCGTGTTTGTTTCATTCGTTAATAACGTCTTCAAAATCACATTCCTGCCTTCAACGTGATGGACGGTGAATGTTCCATTGTTTTCAGGAATCTTTGCCCCTCTGATGATGAGCTTGTCTTCCAAAGTAAGAACGGCGGGCAAGTCGACTGCAAACTCCACCCTCGCACGGTCGTAATTGCCGCTGGCCGTATCGTTACCGATAATCCTTACGATGCTTAGGCTTGTCGCCGCCAGAGTGGTCAAGGGATTGTACATGATTTCAGTGATTTTCAAGTCCCCGAACTCCTGGTCCACAAAGAACACCGCTTCATGGAGTGCGCTCCACGTGACGCCGTTCAGAGTGCGGGCCTTGAGGTTTGTAGTACTATTGATCGTAACGGTTGCGCCGGATCCTGCATTGATCCCCTGCACGGTTCCGCCCGGGGCACGGGGATCAGGTCCGTTTACGGTGTAGCAGACATTGCCTGAACTGCCAACGCGCTCAATGGTTACATTGTAGCCCGCCGGAACCTGTTTGCGCGAAACCTTAATTGTGGTCCCGGCATGCTTGAACAAGGGTGGATCAAATGAGGGGTAATAAGGATATCCGGCGTAAGACCCGCCGCGCAAAGTACTGATCGTCAACGCCGCTCTGTTCTGGAGGTCGGTGGTAACCGCGTCCCGAGCCGGGATCCAGTGGCCATTGCGTGTATAGACCGGGATAGCCGGATCATGATATTTGGTTGTGCCGTCCCATCCTCTTCCAGTGTCACCGGAACGTTCATCACCCCAGCGCGCCGACTCTCCGACAATCGCAAGGTCGATATTATTACAGAGCTGAAGCCAGCGTTCGGTAATTTCTGCAGTTGTGAAAGCCCCGTCGTTGCAGCACGCTCGGTAGGCACGATCCGCAAGTTTCATGCGGAATTCGGCGTTATACGTCCACATATTAGTAAAGCTGTAGCACGCAGCGAGTCTGGCTCGGTCCGGGGCACCGGTGCGTCTGCTGCCGCCGCCAAAGGAATCTTCGATATCCCATTGGTAGAAGTAAATCCGCCCGGCGGGCTTGTTGCTGTTGCCGTAGTAAAATTGAGGATAATCTCCGATGTTGGCAAAAACGCCTATCAACGCCATGTCCAAATAGGCATCCACATCAAGGAACTGCTGCAGATAATTATAATCGGCGCTTGTGGACACCGTATTGCGCCACAAATTGAAACGTGTGGAGTCGCCGCTGACCGTTCCACCTTTTGCCTTTCCGCTGTAGTAATCCTCCTCTGTACCCTTCAGGTAGCTTGCGGAGAAGGCATGGTCCGGTCTTTCGCAAATGTTGTAGAGGCCCCAGTAAATGCCGTTTAGATACAGATGAACAAATGTGCCGCGGCTGCCGATTCCCGACATGGCCAGTTGAAGATCTCTTCCGAGCTGGTCGCGCGTGAAGACCGTGTGAAGCGGATCCCAGATAGCTCCATAGCTCTTGTTGTGGCCTGCACGAAGAACGAGTTTATCATATTCACCGGCTTCGCTTTCCGCGTTCATTGGAGCGCTTTCGAAGACCGGGTACTTCAGCGTCCCGTTTCCATATTCGCGACGAAAACGGAGACCAAAAGATTGCTTGTGGTCATACGTTCCCTGATCCCATCTGCCGCCACCGCCTTGAATGCGTATTCCACAGTCTTCCTGGAAGCCGCTAAAGCCGGCGAATTGAGGCTTGTCGGGATAGAACAATTCGATGGAACAGAGTTTTTCGTAGTCAACCTTCTCAAGATTGTTTCCGCGATGAATACCCGACAATCCAAACAGGTCTTCCCAATTCATCACCACGGACATCGTGGGAATAGACAGGATCGCATCCGTCATCATGTTCGCATACGCGGGGTTTTGAGTGACCTTCGGATCCATGGAGGTGGTCCAGAAAATATGCGATCCCGAAGGGACGATCTCCGGCTGACCCACTACTGCAGTTGGAAAGACATAGGTCTGCGTGTCCACATTCGTCGGCTGCAGACCCGCCATGAACGCCCACGCACGCAGGGTTACCGCCGGGGTGGCGCGACGATTATTTGTGCTGGCCGGATTGATGGTGACAGTGCAGGGGTTGGACCGGGCAAAGGCGGTTGGCGACACGCGAGGGTCGCTGCCATCCAGTGTGTATTTGATGGTGGCGCCGCTGGTCCCGGTGGAAATCGTAACGTCGAAGGGCGCCTCGTAAAAACCACGGTTATGGCTGAACTTCGTATCTTTAACCTTGTCTTCTGCGGTTATTGGGCAGCCGGAGGAGATCGACCAGTTCTGCGCAATTAAGGCAAAGTCAGACAGATCGATTCCTCCAAGACCATCCAGATTGGCGTTTGAGTCGTCGTTATTGCCCGCAGGATCCAGCCATTGATCCGCAAACAGCAACAAGTCCGCCATATTGACTACACAGTTCCTGTCCAGGTCCCCACCAGGCAAACTTGCCCCCCCGGCAGACAATGACACAGCAAGAAAAGTGATGATTGCCTTACCTAAGAACTGCTTGATTCCGGATGCGTCGCGTTCTCGCATTGTTACCACAGAACACCCTTTCCGACGTTGTCGTGCCGCAAGCGCGCCGACAGTATACTCGTTCGAACTACAAGGCGTTTGCATTCGGGCCAGGCATGGCTTTTTCACCTGCCGAAAGGCCGCAAACCACAGGCGTGTTCAG
Source organism: Phycisphaerae bacterium (assembly GCA_014859965.1). Classification (GTDB taxonomy): domain Bacteria; phylum Planctomycetota; class Phycisphaerae; order Sedimentisphaerales; family Anaerohalosphaeraceae; genus JACZKQ01. Next base: position 49,992 of record JACZKQ010000086.1, on the reverse strand, counting down.
GACCTTGCAGTACAGGCGCAGCAAGATTTCGGCTGTCGGCAGTCCCGGGCCTCCGAAAACTGCGGCCTCTTCTCTGACTAAAAAATGTCCGGAGCGGCCCGCAGAGGGCCGCTCCGGACTCGTTTACCTGCCTCTTACGTCATTCTTCCGCATATACGCGGTTACTCTTGAGCCAGTCCTGGGCAAAAATGGCGAGGTCCAGAAGGTCAACTCTGCAGTCGTTATTTAAGTCACGAGGCAAAGCCGGCCCATCTGCGTCGCAGATCCATCCATCACCGCCGACAACGTTCAAATAGTCCAAGGCGATTTGTCGGTGCGTGCGGGCATAGTTGTAAATCCGGACGTCGTCAAGAATCCCATAGAGAGCATCCTGCAGGTTGGGAGGAGTGGCTGTTTGGTTCACCTGGTTGCAGCCCATCTTGAGCTCAGCGTGTGCTCCCGTGCCAAAGGTCCAGTTGGTCTGTGTCCGCTTCAGTTCGCCATTGAGGTAGAACCGCTGTGTATTGGTCTTCTTGTCAACTGTCGCCACTACGTACTGCCACTCATCAAAGGGGATCATCAGCCGAGCAGGATTGGTCGCACCTGAGCGCATAAAGCCAACGCCCTGACCAGCCTGGAATTCCATTTGCCACATCATGTCTGTAGCGCTGTAGGTGACACGGCGGCTCAGATAAGCATGATACCCCGATCGGTTACCCTGGTTAACCCAAAGCGCAATGGTAAATCCGTCGCCCATGTCTTCCAGGTTGACAACCCCTGCCGTAGCGTACTGGCCCCAGCGATTGAGGTTGGTGGAATCGAAGTTGTCGAAGAACAGCCCGTTACCGCCCAGTTGAGGCACGCCGCCCACCAGAGATGGCGGATTTGTATAGGTGGGGAACGTCTTGAGCGTCATATCGAACCCACCGACCACATCCGGCGTCACGCTGTCAACAACGGTATCCAGAGGATAGTGAATGATCAAGCGACGCGTCATCAGATTACCCGCTGTATCATAGTTCGAGGCAACGATTTGTGACAACTGATTGGTCACCACGCAATAGTATTGCCCTTCGTCCGCCAGAACAACACCGTTAATCGTCAGTGTTTCCGTCGTAACGCCAGAGTACTTGGCCCCATTGGCCAGTTGTATATCTGCCGGTTCGGCCTTCCGCCACCATTGATAATTGTCAACCTGCACTGCTCCGGTTGCCGTGAAGACGGCCGATGCACCTTCGTCAACAGCGCGTTGTACAGGGCTAACGGGGCCAATTTGAGGATCCTGGCCGGCGGTCTTGAACGTCCAGACGGGCCCGGCCGTCACCACGTGCCCCGAACCTCCTGGAAGGGTGTTCGGTTCGTAGACGTCTACACGCCAGTAGTATTGGGTGTACCAGTCCAGTTCGCCAGGATTATACGTCGTGGTTGCAGTCGCCTTTGAAAGCTTCTTATTCGCCGGTTTGGCGCTCAAATTCGGATCACTTTCCTTTCCGAAATACAGATCAATGTGGGTCACATTAGTGCCGGCGCCGAAAGCCCACTCGAGACCCTGCCGCAGTTCCATATTCACATCAATTCCAACACCGCTTGCCCCGTTGGCCGGTACCGGACCTTCTACCGATTTGATGTTAGCCCAAATCTCGGAGACCTCCTCGGCCGAGAGGGCATCACCAAATACCTTGACGTCATCGATGAGCCCGCGGAACATGCGGTCCTGTGCGCCGGGGCGGGTGGCCACATTGAAATGGCCGATGCACAGGCGGTTGATATTGGTTCCCACCGGCCCTCGGGCGTAGTCCCTGGCAACATCGAACTGGGCCGGAGTGTTAACGCTGCCGAAATAGAATTTCACATGGCCGTTGGCCAGGGTGGAATCGTAGGTGACCGCGAAGAACCGCCAGTTGTCCGCCGGGGCGGCGGCGTTGGTGGTGATCTTGCCGCCGTTGGATCGGGCGGGCACGTTGTCGGGCCATTGGTTGATGCCCACCTGCACGCTGCCGTCGGACTTGTAGACCACGTCGACGCCCTCGCCGCCGTGATTGATCCAGGTCACGAGACGGTTGCCGCCCGGGCCTTCCGCACTGTCGCGGCAGTTGGCCCAGCCGGTGACGGTGAACTTGGTCAGGCCCGTCAATGCGGCGTAGTTGGCCGGGCTTTCGATGCTGTAGTTCCCGATCGTCGTGCCGAAATCGAGGCTGCCTGCGCCACCGCCGGGTGGGACGTTCGTAGACCACATAGGCACCGGCGTGCTCAGGGTGAGCGTCCCGCCTGCGGAGCCCTGGTTCGCTGTCACGTTGCCGGCGCCTTCGTTGAAGCCCAACTCGATAATCGGTTCAAGAATCCCAGCGCCGTACACGACAGGCGTCATAACCAGAACCGCGAACAGGGCGACTGTTAACCGTTTCATAAGATCCTCCATCAATCAGACACTATCATTTCGTTAGGAGGCGACTGCCGCCATCCACAAGTGTACCTCGACCAACACACTGCGCGACGATACTCTCTGTTCGTTGACAACCTCCTTCCTTTACCCAACCCGGATTCATTGCAAAGAACTTCACCCTCGTTTCCGCTCGGCCAATCGCTGACAGTATCCTCCGATCTGCAACTTTCCCTTAACCAGCGAGACAGGCGGCGCAAGACATCAGTGCCGAAGTCGGCATGTATCATTGGACTTTTTTCTTAGGCCAGGCCAGCCTGAATCCACGGTCCAGATCATCCGGCGTTTTCGCCCTCGGAACCGAATCGACGCTTCCATCCAAATTGACCAGATTTCCTCTTCCCGCATTGAGACCGCCGTCCGGATTGGAACGATCCCTGGTTGGCGGATTATGGAATGTAGCAAAATTGTCGATCAGGCGGGTTGAATTGCCTATCGTAAAAAAGGTGTCATTAAAAGGGGCATAACTATAGTTTGGGATACTCCACGCATTCTCTTCAGTAAACGTCAATACCGTAGAACGGTGGACTTCAGATTCCTTTGTCACCCCCGTTACCCCCGCCCCCAGCCAATCCGACCAGATCTTGCTATTATTGCCAATGTAGGAATTCATAACGTAGTTCCCCCTTATGGTGGGATCCAGACTGGTTCCCCGTGCTGCCGGCCAGAATGATGGACACAAGTGTATATCATAGGAAGAAATGTAAGGCCAAAATACCCCGTCTGGCTCATCTCCCTCTCTCAGAAAGGCCCCGTAGCCCCCACCTGCCGGGCTTTTCAGCCAGATATTGGTTGTCGGAAAACGACAATCGTTATCATCCAGATACATCCTCATTGCCAAACCATACTGCTTCAGATTTGACCGACACAAGATGTTTCGGGTGTGTTCTTTTGCCTTGCCGAGCGATGGCACAAGGATTGCTAATAGCAGGGCAATGATGGCGATAACCACTAATAATTCTATGAGGGTAAATCCGACTCCTTTTCTCATGATGCCTCCTTCTGCTATTTCGCTCCGCTCCATATAAGAACTGCGTTTACAGCACAGGCGTCTCTCACATCATCCTCATGCGCAATAGTACAGTAATGCTGTGCGAAATCTCCCTTGATTTTCCGCAAATGCTATCATATACTTAGGTTCTGCGTGACATTCGCGACCAGCGGAGGTTTCCAGGCATGGTGAAGACGTGTGAGAGCGAATTTGCCGGCGGTAAGCGGGGTAGCGGGGGCGTTCTGCGCATCCACCTTGGACACCTGGCGATGGCAAGACGCCATTTGGGCTCAGGTTGCCATATCAAGCGATTGCAGATGCCCGGTCAGTTCAAGCGGCGGGGCTCAACCCTGACCGTGCAGCGGAATCATCTGAAACAGCCCGTGCATATAACCCAGAACGCACTTGAACCAGCGAAAGAACCGTTCCACTTGCAAGCGGCAACGATGCGGAAATGCTGCGATCTCACCGTCAATATCGGCATTGGTACAGCCTATGCGACACTTCAATGATGAGCGAAGAGAATTTACTCCTTACGGCTTCACCTGTGAGCGGTGGGAGCCAAGGCTCATGCATCATCCCGACAAACACACAGAAGTGGAGATAAACTACTTTCAGCAAGGAACCTTGACCTATATGTTTTGGGGAGAAAGGGTGACCGTTGAAGCAGGTAAACCTGCATTGTTCTGGGCCGCCGTGCCGCACCAAATTGTCGATTATCACAATATCTCCTCCTATATTGTGATTACTCTTCCGCTTCCCTGGCTGCTTGCCTGGAATTTGCCGGAAGTCTTCGTGCAAAAAATTCTCCAGGGGCACCTTATTCAAGAATGCATCATAAATCCACTATGTGCGGATCGTCTATTATTCGAGCAATGGCATCAGGACCTCAACTGCAAATCATCGAGCTATCATGAAATCGTACTGCTTGAAATAAAAGCCCGCCTGCTTCGCTTCGGAGGCAATCTCGAAAGGCAGCAAGATCAGCCAGCCGTGAATGCGACAAGTTGCAGTGCAAGGCACACAGGCGCACAGAGCTTTGGCAAAGTTGAAAGTATGGCCAGGTTTATTGCACAATTTTATACGAATCGTATCAGCGTCCAGGATATCGCCGGCTCAGTAGGGTTGCATCCGGATTATGCAGCCGATATTTTCAAGAAAACCTTCGGCATTACACTGAATAACTTTGTGATCCAGCACCGTATACATCACGCACAGCATTTGCTCGTTACATCAAGCAAGAAAATTCTTGAGATCGCTTTTGAATCCGGCTTCCATTCGTTAAGCAGATTCAATGCCTCGTTTAAGCTGCTCTGCAACTGCACGCCGCGCGAATATCGCACTTTGCATCAACTCCCGAACATGGTTCAAGAAGCACGTTGACACCAACGCGTATCTGTCATCAGGGATCAGAGTCGCGAAAGGGGCGGTTCCGCCCGAGGTCAATACAGGTCATGTGAGGTCTTTATGGTGGAGGGATTTTACAGTTGACATCCGGCCCACGCGGGGTTGTAATTCTGTCGTCGCTGGCTCGCAGCATAGCCGAGTAAGGTTATCATGGGAGTATCCGATGAAGGGGATTGCAGGATTCACTCTGATTGAACTGCTCGTGGTGATTGTCATTATTGCCATTCTGCTGGCTGTCTTAGTGCCGGCTCTTAATGTTGTCCGGGAACATGCAACCGGGTCGGTGTGTCTCGCCAATGAGCGGGGTCTGATCACAGCCTGGGTGACATACACGGAGGAGAATGACGGCAGGCTGGTGGGCGGTTATCCGTATGTCCGCGACATCCGCAACCCCGGATCGCCTTACCCGGATCGGTCACAGTGGCTGTGCCCCCCGCTGGCTGAGGACGGAACGATCTTTCCCATCGCCGCGAACAACTCTTCGGCTTACCTGGCGGCGTGTATTGCCAATCCGCCGACCATGGAGGAGATCGAACGAGGCATTCAGGCAGGCGCTCTCTACCCTTACCTGGACACCACGAAGGTTTATCACTGCCCCGGCGATAAACGCTGGACGAGAGAACAGCCGCCGTACAATGTCTACCAGACTTACTCCATCACCGATCCCATGAACGGCAAGTTTGAAGACAATAGATACGGGTACAAGAAGATGACAGAAATCAAAACGCCGGGCGGCAAGTATGTGCTGGTAGAGGAGGCGGCCCGCAATGCCTCCTTCAATATTGGCTCCTGGTGGTTCGGGTACAAAGGGAATAGTGGCCGGATCGAAGATTCCGGCTTCCTCGATCCTGTAGCCCTCTGGCATACCCGACAGAACACTTTTGGTTTTGCAGACGGGCACGCCGAGATCCACAAATGGAAAGAACAGGCTACTGTCGACGCCCTCCAGCAATATTTGGACGGCAAGGGATTTCCCCTTCATCTCACCTCGGGCTCAGGCGCTCCGGAAACATATGCCCACAGCAATCAGGACGTTATGTGGCTGGCGATGCACTATTACTAACCGGGGGAGCCCTGGTTCCATGCTTAAAAATCGAGGCTGACCGATTCGCACGTGAAAAATATTCAATATCTTTGGCTATTGACAATGGAAGGGCAGACCGGTCAAATGATTAGCAGGATATCGCAGATCAGATTGGAGATATGTGCGGAGAGTGAAACGCAAAAGTGTCTTCTGCTGTGCAGGATATTTTTCGTTCCTTAATCACCAAGGCCTGGCGAAAATTAAACTATTCTGGCGTGTTCCGGCAAGGAGAGGATGATGGAGGTCATTCTTTTGTTCTCATGCACGCACCCTGTACGCTTCTTGTGACAGCCTTGGATTGCTTCAGGTTTGAGGAGGAAAGGGTTGTGTAGCAGACTGCTGATCTTCTGGTGGACGCTCGGCGGTGTCGGCGTTCTGCGGACCGGTCCGGTGGAATACTGGCCGCCGGGCGGGGATGCAGCCAAGGCCCACGGCAACGGTAATGACGTTTGGGGCAGTTTCACGCCGACCGCGGAGCGATTCGGCACTGCGGGGGGCGCGATGTCGTTCGGCGTGGACGTTGACGACAAGATCGACCTGGAGGACACGCCGGAGTTTCAGGTCAGCGGGGCTATGACACCTTTCTTGCATGTTTTCAAGGGGGACAATTCCAATGATGGGCGGATTATGGCCAAGGCTGCGCCACCGGTCCGCGCGGCCGGAGCTTATATATCGAACTCAACATGCGTGCGCTGGTTTTCGGACAGGGCGATGGCGGCCGGCGATTTAAAGTGATGTGAACCGAGGCATATCCGGCAGGGGCCGGTGGAGAAATAATTTTTCACTTTGGAAAGGAGCTTGCAATGAGGAGAATTGGGTTACTGGTTTTTGCTCTGCTGGTCTGCTGGTGCGGCAGTGCGCGGGCCGACCTTGTGGGGTACTGGCCACTGGACGGAGACGCGGCGGACGCCAGCGGCAATGGCAACGACGGGACCATCTTAAACAATGTCACGCCGACTGCCGACCGTTTCGGCAATCCTGCGGGGGCCATGTCGTTCGGCGGAGGCGCTAACGACAAGATTGACCTGGGAGACAAGCCGGAGTTTCGGATCACGGGGGCGATGACGCTCAGCGCCTGGGTGCTGCTCAGGGGCGGCAACCCGAACAACGGGCGGATTGTCGCCAAGGGCGGCGGAGGGGGGCAGCGCTCGTGGGGCCTCAATACGGAACTGCTCTCGGGCGGGGTGTCGAATCCGGCCACGTTCCAGATCGCCAGTAATTCGAACACCAACGTGAGTGTTTTGGACACGCAGCCGCTGCCCACCGATGAATGGGTGCATGTGGCGGGCGTTTTTCGACCGGGCGAGGCGATGGAGGTCTATGTCAACGGCGAATTGCGCAACAGGAATACGACGAATATCCCGGCCCAGCAGCACAGCGACAACACTCTGCCCGTGGTGATCGGAACCCGACATGCCGCCAGCAACTGCGGCTGGTACGGCGCGATTGACGAGGTTCGCATTTACAATGAGGCGTTGTCGCAGGCAGAGATTTCAAACATCATGCGGACACTTTCTGCCGGCAATCCTGATCCGGCCAGCGGCGCCGACCGCGTGTCCGTGAATGCGCTCCTGAGTTGGGATGCGCCGGGTCCCGAATGGTTGAGCGACCCAAACGCCGCGGACGAGGTGCAATACGTGGTCTACTTCGATCCGAACGAATTGCTGGTTGCCGAACGGGACGCTTCGGTTCGGTTCGGTCCGCAGTATGAGACGGAGTTTGCCCCTGCTGCGACCCTGGAGATGGCGACGAAGTACTACTGGCGTGTGGACGTGATCGACCCCAATTTCGGCGGTCCGATCACGTATCCGGGCCTTGTGTGGAGTTTCACAACACTTCCGCCGAAGGCGGGTCTTTTGTTCCCTGCGGACGGAGCGGTGAGCGTGGCGAAGAACGCCGTCTTGCAGTGGGACGCGGGGTATGGAGCAGCTGAGCACGATGTGTACTTCGGGACGGACGCGGCGCTGGTTGGATCCGCGGATGCCAGTGTTTATGTGGGGCGGACAAGCGAGACGAGCCTTGATGCCGATCTGGATTGGCAGACCCAGTACTTCTGGCGGATTGACGAGATATTCCCGGGCGACGTGGTGGAGCAAGGCGATGTCTGGAGCTTCACGACCGGCACCGCCGTGTGCGAGTACGTGCTGCCGGGAGACCTCAACGGCGATTGTGCGATCGATTTCCAGGATGTTGCGCTCATGGCCGCCAACTGGATGGTCTGTAATCTGACAAACGGAGATTGCCCGTAACTTGTCTGGCTGTGGAGATTGGCCTGTTAATTTGCGCCTTGCGCATGCATTGTACCATTGCGGCATGAGCGGGCGGATACGATACAACTTTGAAAAGGAGGTTTGCAATGCGGAAGATGTGTATACTAATGGCTTTGGCTATGGTGCTGGGTTGGGCCGGCGGCGCCTGGGCGGACCTGGTGGGATACTGGCCGCTGGATGGCAACGGTAAAGACTTGAGCGGCAACGGACTGGACGGAAAGATTAACGGCAACGTCGCGCCCGCTGCGGACAGGTTTGGTAATCCCGAGGCAGCTATGTCGTTTGCAGGGGGCGGCGGCGACAACATCAATGTAGGCAATCCGCCGGAGCTCCAAATGACCGGGGCGATGACGATCACTGCATGGGTGTACCTGGACAACACCAGCCCGCTGCATGGGGCCAGGAACAGCCGAATCTTTGGAAAAATGAGCGTAGGCGGCAAGCGCGCCTGGTCCGCTGGTATTGAGAAGACCGTCGGCGGTGTTCCTTATCCGGCCACAATTCAAATTGCCAGCAATGCAAGTACTGTCGTAGGCCTTAACGACAATACGACGCTGCCGGTGGGTCAATGGGTTCATTATGCGGGCGTCTTCACCCCGGGGCAGTCTCTGGAAGTCTATGTGAACGGGACCCTGTCACATATTCGAACCGATGGTATTCCGCCCAGTCAGTATGCCGCCAACGGTGAATCTGCCCTTATCGGCAATCGTCCCGGCGCCACCGACTGCGGGTGGTATGGTTTTCTGGACGAGGTGCGGATGTATAATGAAGCGTTGTCGCAGACGCGGATCGAGAGCCTCATGTGGGGTCATTCGGCCGGAAATCCCGACCCCGCCAACGGCGCCGAGCGCGTGGCCGTCAATCCGGTCCTTAGCTGGCGAGCGCCCGATGCCGAGTGGCTGGGCGATCCAAACCGCGCCGACGAAGTTCGGTACGTGGTTTACTTCGACCCGAACGAGCTGCTGGTGACCGGGGGCGACGCTTTGGTTTCCTTTGGTCCCCAACCGGAGACCTCGCTGGCTCTCGTTGGCGATTTGGATCTGGGAACCCGGTACTACTGGCGTGTCGACGTGGTCGATCCCAACGGTCCGACCGTGCATCGGGGTGTTGTCTGGAGTTTTACCACAGTGCCGCCAAAGGCGGGACTCGTTTCTCCTGCGGATGGGGCTGTGGACGTGGCGAAGAACGCTGTTCTGCAGTGGGATCCCGGTTTTGGCGCGGTTGAGCACGACATTTATTTCGGTACTGATGCCGGCCTGGTGGAGGCGGGCGACGCCAGTGTTTACATCGGACGCACGGGCGAGGTCTCCTTCGATCCTGATTTGGATTGGCAGACGCAATACTTCTGGCGGATCGACGAAATCTTCTCCGGCGGCGCCGTGCCCGAGCGGGGGGACGTCTGGAGCTTTGTGACTGGTGCGGCCATCTGTGAGCAGGAGTTAACGGGCGACATTAACAAAGATTGCGTTGTCGATTTCAAAGACCTTGTGATCATGGTCGAAAACTGGCTTGTCTGCAATTTGACCAATGGAGATTGCCCATAACGGCCGGGGAATAAAAGCCAGGCAGTGAACGTCTATGGAAGGGCCACGGGTGTCCGTACCGCAAGAGCAACAGCGTTGCGGATGCCCGTGGCCTCTGTTTCGGCAACGGCGTGGCGGCGAGTCCGGCCACGTCGTGCAATGCTGCTTTGAAAGGCGTTGAATTGTTCGCAAGAGGGTTCATTCTGGCGCTGGTGCTTGGCGGTGCGGGCGGAATTGTCTCGGCGGACCTGGTGGGCTATTGGCCCCTGGACGGGAATGCACTGGACGCCAGCGGTTACGGCAATCACGGAACCATCTTGGGCAAGGTTGTGCCCACCGCGGACCGGTTTGGAAACGGCGGCGGCGCGATGTCGTTTGCCGGGGGTTCGAGCGACAGGATCGATTTGGGGGACCGGCCGGAATTTCAGATCACCGGGGCGGTGACGATCGCCGCATGGGCGTACCTGGACAGCACCAGCCCGGTACACGGGATGCGAAACTCGCGCATCCTTTCGAAGATGGGAGGCGGCGGGAGCCGGGGCTGGTCCGGCAATGTTGAAAAGAGCGTCAACGGGGTGCTTCTTCCGGCCTCGCTTCAGGTGGCCAGCGGTGCGAGCACGGTTGTCAGTCTCAACGATGACGCCATGCTGCCGCTGGATCAGTGGGTGCATTACGCAGGGGTTTACAGACCCGGCGTCTCCATGGAGGTTTACCTGAACGGCGACTTGGCCGCGATAAAGACGGAGGGTATACCGGCCAGCCAGTACAGCGCCAACAGCGTCAGTGTGTATATCGGCAATCGTTCCGGGGCGACGGATTGCGGCTGGTATGGTGCACTGGACGAGGTTCGTCTCTATAACGAGGCGCTGTCGCAGGCGGAGATTCAAACGATCATGGGAGGGCAGCGCATTAATCGCAAGCCGGACGTGGACGCCGGGCAGGGGGTCGTGCTGGTCTGGCCGGAGAATACCTGTGTTCTGGATGCGACGGTTGTCGATGACGGCCTGGGCGATCCGGACGGCTATCTCGATTATGTATGGTCCATGGTCGAGGGTCCGGGAGCCGTTACGTTCGAGCCGAGCCCGTTTGTGGAGGACCCGACGGTCAGCTTTTCCGCCATCGGGGAATATACATTGCTGTTAACCGCCACGGACGGAGAGCTGGACGGCGGCGATACGGTGACGATTCGGGTGGTGGAGCCGTTCTGCCCGCTTGGGGACCTCAACGGCGACTGCAGAGTGAATCTGGACGATCTTCTCATCCTTAGCGATGCATGGCTCGTCGGCGGCCCCACGGCGGACATAGATCGTACCGGCAGAGTGGATCTGGCGGATTTCTCGCTGGCGGCCGATGAGTGGCGGGTCGAGAAGACGCGGCTGCCCTTAGTGATCAACGAGATACTGGCGCGAAACGTTGCGACCGAGCCTCCGGACCCGCAGGGCCAATACGAAGATTGGCTGGAGATATATAACTACGGCGATGAGCCGGTCGATATTGGTGGCATGTATTTGACGGACGACCTGAACCGGCCCGCCATGTGGCGGATTCCTGCGGACCAGCCGGAGGCTACGACCATCGCAGGACGCGGTTATCTGATTATCTGGGCGGACGGCGACGTCAGCGATAGTGGTCTTCATGCGGTTTTCAGTCTAAGCGCGGACGAGGGGGAAGAGGTCGGACTTTTTGACGTCGACGGACGCACGCTGATCGACAGTGTCGCATTCGGCGGGCAGGCCGCCGACGTGTCGTATGGCCGGGAACCTGACGCCGGCAAGACCTGGCGCACGCTGGCTCCGAGTCCGGGGGCGTCGAACAATGGGCGTTTTCTTGGTGTTGTGGCTGACGTGAAGTGCGCTCCTGAGCACGGGTTTTTCGACGCGCCTTTTGAAGTGACGCTTACAACCGAAACGGCGGGGGCGACGATCTGGTTCACGACGGATTGCAGCCATCCTGTTGGCGCCAACGGTACGCCCACGGCGACGGCACAGGCGTATCACGCTGTAAGCAAGCCGAATATCACCACGACGACCTGCCTGCGGGCGGCGGCCATTGCAGGGCCGGGCTGGAAACCGAGCCCCGTTGTGACTCATACGTACATTTTTCTCGATAGTGTGCTCACCCAGACTCGTCCCGGCGGCTATCCGACTTCCTGGAACTACGGCATGGACCCGGCGGTCGTGAGCCACTCGGCCTATGCGGGGCGCATCCGCGACGATTTGCAATCACTTCCTGCGATTTCCATCGTTGCGAGCCGCGACACTATTTTCGGATCGGGCGGGGTGATCGGTGCGGCCGCCAATTCTGTTGAGATCGAAGCTTCCGCGGAGATGATTCATCCCGACGGCCGGAAAGGCTTTCAGATCAATTGCGGCCTCATCCCGCACAGTCACGTCAAGGAGAAACGCGGCCTGCGCCTGTATTTCCGTTCCGAGTACGGTCTGTCGCGGCTGCGCTATCCGATCTTCGGCGATGCGCCGGAACACGCCGAATCGGCGGCGGACGAGTTCGACCGTCTGATTCTAAGGGCGGGCGGCAACGATCAGTTACGGGCCAACGCCGCGGGGCGGCAGGTGGACCGTGCGCCGCAGGGCGTCAAGGCGTCGTATTTGACGGATCAGTTGGCCCGAGATTCGCAGATTGCGATGTCGGGATACGGGTCGCATGGGACGTTTGTGCACCTCTACCTGAACGGGCTGTACTGGGGGCTGTATAATGTCGTTGAGAGGCCCGATGCATTTTTCACATCAACGTATTTCGGCGGCAAAAAGGAAGACTGGTTCGCGGTCAGCCACAGCGGCGACATCAGCGGCGACGACTCTCGTTTTGATTATCTGCACACCAACCGGGCCAACTGGAGCGTCGTGCGGGAGTACCTCGATGTAGGCCAATTCTGTGACTACATCATTTATTATCTGTACAGCGGGGCGGGGGACTGGCCCAACAACAACTGGTTCGCGGGCAATCGCAATGTGCCCGTCGGCGGCAAGATCCAGTATTACATCTGGGATGCGGAAGATTCATGGCTTCACGCATGGAAGAACGACGGGCACAGTTACCACCGATCGAACGAAGGCGCGTGGATTCACCCGGTCCTTTTGGGGCAGGGCGGACTGACCAATGGCACTGACCTTGTCTCGAAGCTTTGGCGCGAGGTTGATAACCAGAGCGATTTCCTGATGCAGTTCGCGGACCGTGTCTATCGGCACTGTTTCAATGACGGCGCGCTGACCGATGCGAAAACCATCGAGCGATGGGACAACCTCTGCGCGGCGATCGAGGGCGGGGTGGTCGCCGAGAGCGCCCGATGGGGCCGCTACCGCGCCAGCCCGGGCCTGTACGCCTACGGGCCGCTGCCCAACGTGTGGACTCGCGAGGACTGGCTGTGGTATACGGATTACATTCGCGGTCTTATGGACGGCAACGCCGATCGGCTCATCGCCGCGCTGCGCGACACAACGAGGGCGGGCCCGGTGCTGGTAAATCATCCACTCTATTACCCAACAATCGATCCGCCGGAGTTTCTTGTCGATGGTGCGCCTGTCCGCGGCGGACACATCGCCGACGACAGTGTTTTGATACTGAGAAATCCGAACAATGCGGGGACAATCTACTACACGGAGAACGGTGCGGATCCCCGATTGTCGGGCGGGCCGATAAATACAACAGATGCCATTGTTTTCTCCGGGAGTATTCCCTTACATCGAACGATTCACATCAAAGCGAGGGTATTTAATGGGAGCGAATGGAGCCCTCTCAATGAGGCGATATTTGCTGTCGGGCCGGTCCGAGAGAACCTTCGCATCACTGAACTGATGTATCACCCGCCGCAAGAAGAAGCCGAATACATCGAGCTTCGCAACATCGGCGGCAGGATCATCAACCTCGCATACGTCTCATTCACAAATGGCGTGTGTTTTACCTTTCCTGCACTGGAACTTGCTCCGGGCGCATACACGCTTGTCGTCAGGAACCGGTCTGTTTTCGAAAGCATTTACGGCACCGACCTCAATGTCGCCGGCGAATATGCCGGTGCACTGGACAACAGTGGCGAGCGGATAAGGCTCGCCGATGCTGCACGCGCAACGATCCACGATTTCCGTTACAACGATGGCTGGTACGAAATCACCAGCGGTCGGGGGTTCTCCCTGACGATCAAGGATGAAACCAATCCCAATCCGACCGCGTGGGACCAAAAGTCCGGCTGGCGGCCAAGCGCCGAAATCGGCGGTTCGCCCGGCCGGGATGATTCAGGGATGATCCCTCCCCTGGGATCCATCGTTATCAACGAACTGCTCGCCAACAGCACCACCGGAGACGACTGGATCGAACTGCACAACACCACCGATGGGATCATCCATGTCGGCGGCTGGTTTCTGTCCGATGGCGGTAAGAACCTGACGAAGTACGAAATCCCGTCCGGAACGACAATCGATCCCGGCGGTTACGTCGTCTTCCATCAGTATGCCGACTTTGCATTCGGGCTGAGCGAAAACGGGGAAACCGTCTACCTGACCAGCGGCCGTGACGGCGTCCTGACCGGTTATACCGCCCAGGAAAGCTTCGGCCCATCGGAAGAAGATGTCTCGTTTGGACGCTACCAAAAGAGCACCGGCACGTTCAACTTCGTCGCGATGAGCAGCCCGACGGCCGGTGCCCCCAACGCCTTTCCGAAGGTCGGCCCCGTGGTCATCAGCGAGATCATGTACAATCCGGGCGCCGATGCCGACGCCGAATACGTCGAACTGCTCAATATCAGCGATGATTCTGTCGCATTATATGACTTTGCTATCAACGCGCCTTGGAAGTTTGAAGACGACGGCGGAATCGAGTTGTTCATCCTCGATGCAGAGGGTCGGCCGGTGGTCATGGCTGCCGGCGAGCGGATACTGCTTGTCAGGAACCGCGCGGCCTTCGCCGCCGTGTTCACTGCCCCCGCCGGCGTGCAGATAGCCGAATGGACAAGCGGCTCCCTGGGTAACGCCGGTGAAAAGATCGAACTTCTGAAACCCGGCCGGGTGGACGCCTTTGGCGTTTGCCAATACATCCGCGTCGACCGCGTCGTCTACAGCGACGGCTCGCACCCGGTCGGCGAAGACCCCTGGCCGTCTTCGGCCGACGGTGCGGGACACGCGTTGCATCGCAAGAAGCCTGCCGAATACGGCAACGACGTGATCAACTGGCAGGCCTCCAACCCCACTCCCGGTGTACAGGATGACTGACCTGGCGGGTGAACCGATTCGTGGTTTCTCGCCTTCAGTATATATGGTGATGCTGTCGCAAGCAGATGTCGTGTCTGGTGCTGGGCAGCCCTAACTTCAAGGCCTTGCAATAATGGCAGGGGCGGCGGCGTTTTACTTGGTGTCAGAATACAAGAATATTTTGGAGGAAATGGCGATGCAAGATGCGAGAATGATGTTTCACGTCCGCCTGGGTGTACTGGTCATGCTTTTCGTCACGGCTCAGGCGATACCCGCCCCTTCAACCTGGCAGGCGCTTCCCGCCAAGGGGCCGTTGCGCATCCATCCTGAGAATCCGCGTTACTTCACCGATGGGACGAAGGCCGCGGACGGCTCTTTGAGAGCGGTTTACCTGACCGGTGCGCACACGTGGGATAATCTTGTGGACATGAGCCGCAGCGATCCGCCGGAGGCATTCGATTTTGACGGCTACCTGGACTTTCTCGAACGCCACAACCATAATTTCGTTCGCCTGTGGGCGTGGGACTCGACGACGTGGGACACGCGGGCCAACGGCCGGCTGGGCAAGGATTTCATCCACAACGCGGCGCCGCTGCCGTGGGCGCGCACCGGTCCGGGCAATGCGCTCGACGGCAAGCCCAAGTTCGACCTGACAAAATTCGAGCCTGAGTACTTCGAGCGGCTGCGGTCGCGAGTGGCTGCGGCGGGAGAACGCGGGATCTACGTGGGCGTGATGCTCTTTGAAGGCTGGGGTTTATATCACGGGAATCGGCGACGCGGAACGGAGGACGGCTGGGCCTGGCGCACTCACCCTTTTAATCCGGCCAACAACATTAACGGGCCAAAGGTGGAAGGGGCCGAGGAGTTCAGCGGGAGGGTGCATACACTGCAGAGCCCGGAGGTGAACAGGCTCCAGGCGGCTTACATCCGCAAGGTGGTGGACACGCTCAACGATCTTGACAATGTCCTTTACGAAGTGCTGAACGAGGGCGGCGAACAGGAATGGAACTGGTGGGTGATCCGGACCGTTGGCGATCACCAGCGGACCAAGCCGAAGCAGCATCCAGTTGGCAATACCGGGCATGGGGCCGAGCGGCTGGCGAGCATGCTGGCAAGCCCCGCCGAATGGATTTCGCCGGGGCGGGCTGACGGTTTCGCCGAGGACCCTCCGGCGTGGAATGAGACGAAGGTGAGCCTGCTGGATACGGATCACATCTGGGGCGTGGGAGGCAATGCGGCCTGGGTGTGGAAGAGTTTCCTGCGGGGGCATAATCCACTCTTCATGGATCCTTACCGCGGCGTGGTCCTGGGGGAGGATCGGGGCTGGGAGGCGATACGGGCGGCCCTGGGCCATACACGACGCATAGCTGAGCGGATGAACCTTGCCGCAATGCGGCCACTTGGGGATCTGGCGTCGACGGGGTACTGCCTGGCCGATGCCGGACACGAATATCTCGTTTATCAGCCGAAAAGGAACGAGGCGTTTTCGGTGGAGCTTAGACCGGGCGCTTATCTCTTCGAATGGTTTGATTCGGCTAAAGGTGAAATCGCGGGCAGGGGACGCATCGAAGCATCCGGCGGACGCCAGCAGTTCAAAGCGCCCTTTGCGGCGGAGGCGGTGCTTTACCTTAAGAGAGCGGCACAATTGCGCAAGGAAGTGGAACTGTACCAGTGGGTCGATTTCGCTGTAGAGGCTCCGGGTGCGGCCGCGGAGATTGGCAAGTGGGATGTTGAAGGATCGTGCGTGTGGACGCATGAGAACGGCGAGGTTTGGCGGAGGAGCCTTGTGTGGTACAGCGGGTCGGAGGATACCTATGTGTATCGCTTCGGCGGTTCGCTGCCGGGGCGGTGGACGGGCAGGACGACGTCGCCCGCGGCGGCTCTTGACGGGCTGGAGTTTGCGGTGGAGGTGAGGCCGTCGAGCAATCCGAAGCGGATCGGCTGGAGCGGGCAGCGAGCGGGCGAACCGACGGCCTGGGCGCATCAGAGGGGCCCCGACGGCAAGTTAGCCAGGTGCACGCCCATCATGATCATGATGCCCGACGTTCAGCGGTGGTTCGACGACCACGGCGCGATGCGGGCCTTCGTTGCGGAGTTCAACGACAACCACGGCTTCAATGGCGGTCACATTGCAACGATCGGGCGGGGATGGTTCGAGAGCGCATCCAGCGGCAGTCTGAGCGACGCGCCGGCGGCGCCGGACGTGCGGACGTTTGAGGCTCTCGAAGCAGCGGCCGCGGAGTGGTCGGATCGCGGCGGCTGGCTTCATATCTGGATGTGGGGCAAGGGCACGGGCGGTGACTTCGGGCGCCTGCCGGGCGGGTACGACGGCGAGCAGAGCAGGCGGATCAACCGTTACATCGCGGCGCGGCTGGGGCCGGTTCCGGGGTGGTCGATGGGGATCGGCTGGGACGTTGAATTCTGGGCCGACGAGGTGAAAATCAAATGGTGGCTGGACGACCTCATTCCGCAACTGGGCGGCTGGCATCACTGGATCGGACACCGCTATTCGGACAGCAATATCGGGCAGGGTCATGATCCGGAGCCCGCCAACAAAGGCGAGTACCTGGCGCGCGGCATCCGGTGGAATACGCTGCGGCCGGGCAGCGAGCAGTATGCGGGCTGGGAACACTGGTATACTCTTACGAGCGACAATGCGATAGAAGCGGGCCTTGAGGCGGTCCCTGACCGGCCCATGATGAGCGAGGACCGCTTTCGGCGGCGCGACGGCGCGTGGCGACAAAAGGACATGCACGCGGACGACGATATTCTGAACGAGATCCCGCGCTGGGCGGCACGCGGCGTTGCGGCGATATACGGCCGGTTGATCGATGGCGGCGAGGGAAGCGATGTCTGGCCCAATAAAGCTGCTATCAGAGCTGTAACCGAAAGTATTGGCGAATGATCTTCGCGCCCCGATGGTAACCGCCGGCGGCCTGGCGGTGCGATGCCAAGTGGCTACGTAGCCAATTGTTGTACCGATCTCTTCCACCCGTCATAAGCAAGAGAAGCAGGATGTGCACTAACCCCAGGTGAGTATGTCTGTTCATCCATGCTAAGCCGCTCCAGTTGGCCAATATCTTTAAATATGCCCGACTGGAGACCGGCCAGACACGCGGCGCCAAGAGCCGAGACATCCGGCATGCCGATGTTCACCACCTCTGCCTGCAACAGGTCCGCCAGGAACCGCATCACGAACCTGTTAGTCGTAATGCCGCCGTCGACTTTCAGTTGTTGCAGCTTAATGCCGCTGTCTTTCTCCATGGCGATAATCACGTCCTTGATCTGGTACGGAACAGATTCGAGCGCAGCTCGGACGACGTGGTTCTTGTCACATCCCAGGGTCAACCCCATGATTGCCGCCCGCATATCCATTTTCCAGTGGGGCGCTCCCAAGCCGCTGAAGGCCGGTACAAGGTATACGCCGCCATTGTCCTCGACGGACAGCGCCATGGACTCGGTCTGGCGGCTGTCGGCGAACAACCCCATGCTGTCCCGCAGCCAGTTGATCGTGGCGCCGCAGGTCACAATGATCCCTTCGAGTGCATAATCAACCCGTTCGGTGGTGCTCCAGCAGATCGTCGTTACCATCCCGGCTTTCGAGGCGACTCTGCTGGATCCCGTGTTAAGTATAATGGAACATCCGGTCCCGAGAGTTGCTTTGGCGGTGCCTGGAGAAAAGCAGCGTTCGCCAAAAGCCGCCGCATGGGAATCGCCGATCATGGCGCATATCGGGATTGCATGCGGCAATGCGCCCTCGAAATCCGTCATCCCGTAATCGGACGACGACGGCTTCGGTTCCGGCAGGCGCAGGTTTTTCAAGCCGAACTGCTCCAATAGGTGTTCGTCCCATTGCAATTCGTCGATGTTGAAAAGCAGTGTCCGAGAGGCATTCGTGTGGTCTGTGAGATAGCGGGCGCCTCCAGTGAGCTTGTAGAGAAGCCATGTGTCCACCGTCCCAAAAAACGCCTGTCCCTTGCCAAGAGCCTTTGCGATTCGAGGATCATTCTCAAGCAGCCAGAGGAGCTTTGTGCCGGAAAAGTAGGGATCGACGATCAGGCCAGTCCGTTTCCTGATTTCGGTCTCCAGCGGGGAATTTTTGAGACGGTCGCAGATGCCCACGGATCGCTTGCACTGCCAGACAACCGCATTGCACAGCAGGTCGTCCGACGCATCCCACAGGACAAACGTCTCCCGCTGATTGGATATTCCGCAGGCCGCGATCGATTCCAGCGTCGTCCCCGTCGAGCGCTGAAACTCCCGGAGGCACGCCCTTACGGCGGCCAGGACGTTGTGATAGATATCCAGCGGATCCTGCTCGACGAAACCCGGAAGCGGGAAACAGGACTTCAGCGGCTCAGTCGCTTTTGCGGCGATTCGGCCCAGGGCGTCGAACACAACCGCCTTGGTCCCGCTGGTGCCCTGATCGATTGCCAGAATGTACCGAGTGTCCATTTCGTGCTCCCTGTTTTTACATGCCGAGCAGCGCCCTGGCCGTCTCTGCCAGTCCCCCTGGACAGATGCCATAGTGCTCGAAAATCTCCGATTGGCTTCCCGTAACCATGTACTCGTCGGGAAAACCGACGATTCTAAATCGGATATGAATTCCCGCCTGCATGAGGACCGCCGCACACGCCTCGCCCAGGCCGCCACAGATACTGTGCTCCTCGACCGTGATCAGTGCCCGGCACTCTTTTGCGGCCGCCATCAGAGTATCCACATCGAGCGGCCTGACAGTGTGCATGCTGATGACGCGAACGGACACGCCCTTCTCCTCCAACTCTTTCGCGGCCATCAGGGCAGGGTAGACCGTTTCGCCCGTGGCAACGAATGCCACGTCTGTGCCCTTAAACACCGTCAGTGCTTTGCCCAACCTGAACTGTGCCTCCGGTGCGTGGAGGTGATGGGCGGGGCGTTTGCCGAATCGCAGGTAGACAGGGTGCTCCATCGCGGCGGCGGCCTTTACCGCTTCGGCGCTCTCGAAGTTGTCGGCCGGTGCAACGAGGGTGATGTTTTCCATCGCTCGAAGGGCCGCCAAATCGTGTGTGGAGTGATGTGTTGCACCAAGGGCGCCATAGCTTACGCCGGCACTGATCCCCACCAGCTTGACGGGGCGATCGGAGTAGCAAACATCGTTCTTGATCTGCTCCAGAGCACGCGCGGTCAGAAAAGAGGCCGGCGATACGGCATACACGATCTTGCCCGCAGATGCCAGTCCGGCCGCGATGCCCACGAGGTTTTGTTCGGCAATGCCCACTTCAACGATCTGCTGCGGCAGCGCCTCGGCAAACGGGGCCAGTCTGCCTGAGCCGCGCGAGTCGCTCGTGACGGCCAGCACGTTGGGGTCCCTGCGGCCCAGTGCCAGCAAGGTTTCCGCAAAGACGTCCAGATTCGCCTTGCCCAGTTCCACTCCCGGCGTGAAGCTCATGGCTGCACCTCCCGCAGCAGATGATCGAGTTCCTGCTGCGCCCGTTGGTACTGTTCATCGGTGGGGACATGATGATGCCACTTGGCATCATTCTCCATGAAGCTGATTCCTTTACCTTTCACGGTTCGGGCAATTACTATGCTGGGCTTGCCTGTCTCAAACGGCAATGCGTGAAAGGCAGCGATCAGGGCCGCAAAATCGTGGCCATCGATTTCACGGACAGCCCATCCGAACGCCGTGAACTTCTCAGCAAGCGGTTCCAGGGCACACACATCCTCAGTGCACCCGGTGATCTGCAATGTGTTGCGATCTACGATAGCGACGAGGTTGTCGAGCCGGTAATGGGCGGCCGTCATCATCGACTCCCAGTTCGAGCCCTCCGCCAGTTCCCCGTCGCCCAAAAGCGTGTACACTCTGTAGGCGGCGTTATTCATCTTTCCCGCCAGGGCCACCCCTGCGCTGAAGGCCAGCCCGTGCCCGAGCGCTCCGGTGTTCTGTTCGATGCCCGGTATTTTCCGTGTCGGGTGGCCCACGTAAGGCGAGCGGCAGCAGCAGATCGCCTCAAGGTCGGATTCGGGAAAGAAGCCCCTGTCCGCCAGCACCACATAGAGCGCCTCGACACAGTGTCCTTTGCTCTGGACGTAGCGATCGCGGCCCGGATCGTCGAAGGTGTGGGGCGACACATTTAGAATCCGGTTGTACAGGACGTTGAGAATGTCGATGCAGGACAGGTCGCCGCCGGTGTGCCCCGCATTAGCCCGCTTTATGCAACGAAGCAGTTTTCTGCGGTACTCGATTGACTTGATTTCTAATTCACGTTCTTTCATTAAGCTTCTCTTGAATGAAGTTTGTCAGCTACGACGGCCAAAAGGATGACGAAACCCTTGATTACCTGTTGCCAAAAGGGATCGACGCCCATGATGACAAGTCCGCTGTTGAGGACGCCGATGATCAAGGCGCCGAGGACCGTGCCGAGCACCGAGCCCCTGCCCCCCGACAGAGACGTGCCCCCTATCACCACCGCAGCGATCGAATCCAGTTCCAGTCCCTCTCCGGCGATGGGTGTGGCCGAGTTCAGCCGGGAGGTGACGATCAATCCTCCCACGGCCGCCAGCATACCCGAAATGACGTAGACAGTCCGCTTCACACGGGCGACGTTCAGGCCCGAGAGCTTGGCAGCCTCCTCATTGCCGCCCACGGCGTACACATACCGCCCGAGCCGGGTTTTCCTGAGCAGCACTACTGCGGCCAGTGTGATCCCTGCGGCAATCCAGAATTGGTTTGGGATGCCCAGCCATCGTCCTGACCCTGTCCGCACGAACACTTCGCCGAGTCCCGTGATGGCTTCGCCCCCTGTATACAATTTCGTAAGCCCTCGTGCAATAGTCAACATTGCCAAGGTTGCGATAAACGGCGGAACCCGGAAGCGTGTTACCATCAGCCCGTTGAACCAGCCCAGCGACGCGCCCACAAACAAGCCGATGGCGACGGCGGCCGGGACTCCGTAGCCGATGTGAAGATTCAAAACCTCCAGTTCCGTGCCGCGTCTGAGCAGGCCGGCCATGATTGCACCGCTCAGTGCAAGGATCGAGCCGACGGACAGATCAATCCCGCCCGTCAGGATCACCAAGGTCATTCCGACCGACAGGCACAGGTTGACCGAGATTTGACGCATCACGGTCCAAAAATTGTCGGGGGACAGAAAACCGTCCGCCAGCAGGCTGAACGCCACGACCATCAGCAGCAGGGCGATCAGCGAGTGGGCCTTCGCCAGGAGCATACGATAGTTTTTTTGATCCAACATGCACGTTTCCTCAGGATTTCACGCCACAGGGCGCGTTTTCTTGCCGACTGTTCGAAAGGCTTCCGGGCAGGGCCGCCTTCAGGATCGATTCCTCCGAGGCCTGGGAGTGGGAGAACTCCGCCGTTTTCCGGCCTTCGGACAGGACGATGATCCGGTGGGCGATGGCCATGATCTCCGGCAATTCGGACGAGATCATCACAATCGCCAGACCCGCCCCGGCCAACTCGTGGATGAGCCTGTATATCTGGTTCTTCGCATTGACATCAATGCCTCTTGTCGGCTCGTCGAGCAGCAAGACTTTGGGCTTCGTCGCCAGCCATTTCGCAATGACGACTTTCTGCTGGTTGCCGCCGCTCAGATGCTTCACGGGCTGGCGATAAGAGGCCGTCCGGATGTTTAACCGATGCACATAGTCACGGGCCAAGGCATGCTCTAACGAATTGCTGAGAAATCCGAACCGCTCAACCTGTCCAAGACTGGCCAGAGACACGCTGGCCGACACGGACATATCCATCACCAGGCCCTGTCGTTTGCGGTCTTCGGGCACAAGGGCCAGGCCTGCGGCGATGGCCTCGGAGCACGAAAAGATCCGGATCTCACGTCCCTCCAGAAACACCCGGCCGGATGAGACTTTGGTGTGCAGTCCAAAAATGACTTCGAACAGTTCACTTCGCCCGGCCCCCATCAATCCGAACAGGCCGAGCACTTCGCCCCGGGCCACCAAAAAATCGACATCCTTCACGAGAAAGTCTCCAGGCCGGTCCGGGTGGGGCAGGCACATTTTTTCGACCCGCAAGACCTCCGATCCACGGGTCGTTTCGGTTTCCACGAAGAAGTCTTTGATCTCCCGGCCGACCATCATACGCACCACATGCTCGGGGGCCATATCCGCACGAGGCGCCGAGCCGACGGTCCGGCCGTCCCGCATGACGGTAATCCGGTCGGCAATTCGAAAGACCTCGTCCATCTTATGGCTGATGTACACAATGGCGACACCCTCCCGCGTCAGGGCGCCGATCAAGCCGAACAGCACGTCCACCTCATGCCTGCTGATTGCCGAGGTCGGCTCATCCATGATGATTATGCGGGCATCCAGCGCCAGTGCCCTGGCAATCTCCACGAGCTGCTGCTGGCCGACACGAAGCTTGCTGACATTGGTGCGAGGGTCCAGCCGGAGATCCAGACGTTCCAGAAGAGCGGCGGCCTTGGCGCGCATCTTGCGGCAGTCGATCAAACCCAGTACGTCCAAAAACTCTCGGCCGAGAAAGATGTTCTCGGCGATGTTCAGATTGGGGATCAGATTGAGTTCCTGGTGGATGATCGTGACCCCACGTTCCTGGGCCTGCCTCGGATCGGCAAAGGCCGTCTCCCGTCCGTTCAGGAAAATGCGGCCCTCGTAGTCCTGGTAGACGCCGGCCAGGACCTTCATCAGCGTGGACTTGCCTGCGCCGTTCTCACCCATGACGGCGGTCACCTGGCCCGCATGGACCTTTATGTGTGCCCCGTCAAGCGCCTTGACGCCGCCAAAACATTTGGTGATCCCCTCGGCCGCAAGAACAATCTCACTATGCTTGCTCATAACCATGGGCAGATCATCCGGCGACAGCCTGCTCCACCTCCAGTTGAATGGGAACGATCTTCAGAAGATGCCAGGGGCCATCCGACCCCTCATGCCGTTCGCGGCCGCCGAACGGAATCCTTTCCGTCGCATCCTCCGCCACTTCGGCGGCGCCGATGAAACGCACGTTCATGCCCACCTGCGGCTGTCGATCGAGAAACGGCGTGATCACCTCCTGTACGACAATCCGATTGATTTCGGCGCTGATCCGGTTGAACTTCATCGTATCGGAGAAGGCGCTGACGTCGATCAAGCCCGACGCGTCGCGGACGGCGTTGCCCGGAATGTAAGCGCCCGTGCGGATGACGACGTGCGGATCCGTATGCTCCGGCAGCACACTTAAGAGCAGCCCATCCTTGTCGACCGCTACGATCCTCCCCGTGCCCTGGAGCAGATACGTATGAACCCGGCTCTCGCCCAAAGTCCTGCCTTTGGCGATGGCGCCCTTCATGTCCGTATTGAAGAGCCGTATCAATTCGTCGAC
This sequence comes from Phycisphaerae bacterium, assembly GCA_014859965.1. Taxonomy (GTDB): domain Bacteria; phylum Planctomycetota; class Phycisphaerae; order Sedimentisphaerales; family Anaerohalosphaeraceae; genus JACZKQ01. Next base: position 25,766 of record JACZKQ010000086.1, on the reverse strand, counting down.
TGCTTGAGGGCTGTCCATTTCGGCGACGAGTCGATTGTCCCAGAAATCGCGCGCATACTCAGCCGGACTAAAACGCGCCGCCCGCTCTTCGGCCCGCTTGTCGTCCAAGCGGCGAAACTCAAGCGAACCGCCCAGCAGAAATCCCAGGGACACGATACCTATGAGGTACAAAAGGTGTCTTCTTTTCATCCGCCCATCACTCCCGCGCTACTGGCTGCGGCCGTACGCGATGTACTTATCGATGTTCTCGGCGGTCACGAGTTCCACCGCCACCGGGACCTTCTGCGGTAAGTCCTTCTTGCCCTTGAGGTACTGGTCGGCATATTCGGCGGCCATCCTCGCCATGGTCTTGGGGAACTGCATGCCGGTTGCGGCGATCGTGCCCGCACGGATTTCATTGATGACGTCGTTCGCCCCATCGAAGCCGAAGACCATCACCTTTTTTTCCTTGCCGGCCGCGATGAGCGCCCTGTACGCCCCCATGGCCATGGCGTCGTTGCCGCAGAACACTGCATTGATGTTGGGGTGGGCCTGAAGGATCGACTCCATGACTTCCATAGCTTTGGTACGGTCGAAATCCGCCGATTGCTGGGCGACCATTCTCAAACCCGGGTAGTTGTCGACAACGCTGTGAAAGCCGTCTGAGCGGTTCCTGGTGTTGTTATCGCCAAGCAGACCGAGCAGTTCGACATACGTGCCCTTGTCGCCGACCCGGCCGACGAAATATTCGCCCAAAGCCACGCAGCCCGAGAAGTTATCCGAAATAATCTGGCTTACGGCGACATCGCCGGCGGAGATCTCCCGGTCCATGCAGAAAGTGGGGATGCCTGCGTCCTTCGCACGTTTGACGCTGGCTATGGAGCCCTCTGCATCGGTCGGGTTAAAAAGAATCGCCGCATACCGGCCGTCGATGATCGTATCGAAGTGACCTGCCTCCACGGACGGTGAATTCTGGCTGTCAAATACATCCGCCCTGTAACCCAGTTCCTCGGCACAGGTCTTGGCCGCATCCTTGAGCACGACGAACCACGGATTGTTCAGCGTTGAAACGACCACTGCAATTCGTTTTTGTCCCTGCGGTTGCTCTTTGCGGCTGCAACCAACGGCCAGCAGGGCTGCACATAAGACCGCGACTACCGATACCAGCAATTTGTTTGCCATTTTCAGCTCCTTTCGATGCGTAAAGGAATCTGGTCGGGGGTTCAAACAAAAACGTAATGTGCTTCATTCGAAGTTGATATTCTACAGACGTGTATGTGAACTGTCAAAACTTTCCTTTAACACATGCGGTTTGTTATAAACCATGTTTCCTGTGCGCAAAAACCGCAGGGGCCGCAATAACGCCAATGAAACCCCGTCGTGTTCAGGCCGCAGGAACGAATCTGGGCGTGATGCGCACGCTTAGCGATCTGAAATTTGACGGTGCAGCGGTACGAGAAGATTGTACAGGGTCTTGTATAGATCGTACCTGCCTTGGTATTGCTTAGTCTTATCGCAGTCGGGTAAGACGGCTTCATTAAATGCGACACCGGCCCGCACGGCGGACGGAAGATCGGGGAAGACTTGAGCGCCGACGGAAGCGAGCATGGCGGCGCCCAGGCATGCGGCCTCGGTCACTTTGGGGATCCGCAGGGGGACGCGGCCGATGTCGGCTTTCAATTGCATCCAGAGTTTGCTTTTGGCACCGCCGCCGACGGCATGGAGTTCGTTTACTGGAATACCCGCTTCTTTCAGAAAATCGATGTTTGCGCGGTATTCGAAGGTCAGCCCTTCGAGAATTGCCTTTGCGATGTCGCCCTGGGTGGTTGCAAAACTCATGCCGAGGATGGCGGCACGCGATGTGGTGTCGAGCAGGGGGGTGCCGGCTCCAGAGAAATGGGGCAGTATGAGCAGGTCGGTCGGGCCGGGTCTGCTGCCGGCCAGGATCAGCTCGTAAGCGTCTTTTCCTTGGGCGTTTGCCTGATCAAGTTTGTCGCGGCAGAGCGTATCCCTGAACCATCGCAGTGACAGGCCGCCGCTATGGTTGAGAGTCATGGCGAGGTACAGATTCGGGACGACGTGCCGGTAGACGGAGATGCCGGCTCTTTGCAGTCGTTCGTCCAGAGAGGGGGTGTCCATGGCCACCTCGATGACCTCGGCGGTTCCGGTTGACACCATTGCCAGGCCCGGCTTGATGACGCCGCTGCCGAGCGCTGCGCAGGCCTGATCGTGGCCGCCGCTGATGAGGAGGACATCCTTTCTAAGGCCGAGCGCCTTCCCGATATCGGAACGTAACGTGGAGACCGGCCCGCCATGGACCGGGGCAATCCGGGCCATCCGACCCGCATCGATCCGGCATCGGTCGAGAACGTCGTGCATCCATTCACCGGTGCGAATATCCACCATCTGAGTCCGAGAGGCAAGGCAGGGGCTGATGCAGGCTTCGCCGCCCAGTCTGCTTAAAAAGTAATCTTCATAGAGCAGGAACCGGTCGGCGGATTTCCAGGTTGCGGGTTCATTTTTCTGAATCCAGAGCAATTTAGTGATCGGATTCATGGTGTGCGCCGGTATGCCGGTCCGGCGAAACAGGTTGTCCGCTCCGAACTGCTCGGTCAGCCACAGGTTTTCCTCTGTGGTTCGGTTGTCCATTCCGAGGATTGCGTTGCCCATCGGCAAACCATTCTTGTCGACTGGTATGATCGCCTCGCCCTGGACGGACAAGGCGAGGGCCTGTGGGTGGTCGGAGGCGTTTGTGAGTATTTCCTGCAGGCAGGCGATGGCCATGTCCCAGACATGGGCGGCGTCCTGTTCGGCGAAGTTCGGCCGGGGCGTCAAAATGGGATACTCTCTGCCCGCGGAGGCCAGCATCCGGAGCCCGGAATCGAAGAGGATGGCCTTGCAGCCGGTCGTTCCAATATCCAGTCCAATTACCGACATTGCTTTTCTCTCACCACAATCATTGGCTTAGATGCTGTCGATTTCGGCAAGCAGTTGCTCCGCATCGATTTGTGCGTTCATCCAACGGTCCTGCAAGGCCCTTAGCCTGAATATGATCGAGGATTCATTAATACGCACGTCATCGTACGTGATCGGCTTGTCTTGTGCCACTGCGCGGGTAAGTTGTGCGCCTTTGGCCAGGCCGATGGGCAGCAGACGTTCCTGTTGTGCGATCTCGAACCGGTCGATCAGGCTGTAAAAAGTCGAACCGCCGATTGCGTCGAGGATGTCGCCGGCTTTCAAATCCTGCTTCGCGACCGCGAAGACCTCAGAGGTGAGTTTGTCCAGGGGGACCATGTTGGAACGGTTGCGCAGGACGAGCATGGCGCAGGTGAGGGGGACCTCGATGCTGCACAGGTGGAACGGCCGGAAGAGAGTATAGCAGGGACCGTCGCCCATGTCGCGATAGACGAGCGCCTGCCGCAGGCGGGGGTGGTCCGTGGCGACCACGAGAAACACGCCCGGGTGGATGCCGCCGATGCCGTAATCGACGACGCCGACGCGGTTGAGGATGCCCCCGTCTTTCCTGAGGGCGAAGACTTTGTTCAACTTGTCGCGAGTGGTCTGCGGGCCGTGCATGCCGCGAACGTCGGGCACAAGGCCGGTGGCGTTGGAGACAGCCGCCATCTCGATCATCGTCTTGCTGCCGTCGACGAATTCGACGAGCATGTTAGGATTGAGACCACGGCGAACGGCTTCTGCGGCCCATTTCGCGTCCGTGGGTTTGGCGTGGCGGTCCAGCGGATTGTTCTTGCCCTTGCCCGCGGCCACGATCGTGAAGCCGAGCGATTCGGCGAAGTCGTAGAGTTCCTTGCAGGCGGCGGGCTCATCTCCGGCGGCCAGCGCGTAGAGCACCCCTTTTTGCTCGGCGTACCACCGCAGCAGCGGCCCGACAGTGATGTCTGTCTCGACGTTCATCATGGCCAGGTGATGGCCGGCGCGTGCTGCACAGATGGCCGCCACGGCCCCGACTTCGGGGACTCCGGTGGCTTCCAGCATGACGTCGATATTTCGCATGTCGGTAACGACGCGGAAATCGTCTGTGTAAACCTTCTTGCCTTGTGCAACGAGGGCATCCGCCCGGGCGGGCGTGTCGGCCTTTTCCGTCGGGCTGTGATCAAGTGCGTCGGTATAGGCCTGCTTTGCACGGCTGGCGTCCAGATCGGCCGTGACAACTATTTCGACGCCTTTCATTCGCGTTGTTTGAGCCATCACATCGATGCCCATCTGGCCTGTTCCGACGAGTCCGATGCGAACGGGTCGGCCCTGCTCGTGTCGTTGTTTCAAATCCTCATTGAGTCCGATCATTTCAGTTTTCCTGCATGGTAATCATGACTTTCAGTGCGCGGCCGCCGGAGGCCGTCCGGTAGCCCTGTTCAATCTGCTCAAGCGCCAGCGTGTGGGTGATAAGTTTGTCGGCGGGCCATGCGCCGCCCGCAAGAAGTTCCAGGGCTGTCTTGTGCGTGGCCGGGTGATAGGAGAACGCGCCGATGACTTCGATTTCCCCGTAGTGGATTCGGTTGCCGTCCAGGGTGGTCATGGGGTTCGCCTTTGGCAGACCTCCGAACAGCAGGACCTTGCCGGCTTTGCGGACCATCTCAACGGCCTGGGTTTGCGTCTCGGCGACGGGGTTTGCACATACGACAATGTCTGCCCCGACGCCGCCCGTTGCATCCTTCACGGCCACGACCGGATCAGAGGCTGTCGGATCAACGACCAGGTCGGGACCGAAATCCAGGGCCATGCGGCGGCGCATCTCGGCGGGTTCGCAGACAATCGTTTTGGCCCCTCGCTGTTTTGCCAGTGCTACGTGCAGACAGCCTACGGGGCCGGCGCCCATGATGACCACGGTGTCGCCCGCTTTCGTTTGTGCCTTCTCGTGTGTGGCAAGGACGGAGCAGAAGGGCTCGGATATGGCGGCGATTTCGAAGGACAGGCGGTCGGGCATGCGATTGACGATGCCGTTGTTAAGGATTTCTGCCGTGAGGGCGATGATTTGGGCGAAGCCGCCGGGGTAGCCGGGGGTGATGCCGACGAACTTGATGTGATCGCAGAGATTGTAGAGCTGGCGATTGCAGTAATAACACGCGCCGCAGCGAATATCCGGGGCGATGGCGAGGCGGTCGCCTACAGCAAAATGGCCGCACCGAGCGCCCACGGCCAGTACCGTTCCGGCGGCTTCATGGCCGGGGACGACGCCGTCCGAACCGGCGGGCGGCCCTTCTTTCCAGCGGCGGAGGTCCGAACCGCAGATGCCGCAGGCCTGCACAGTGAGCAGCAGTCCATCTTCCGGAAGCGGCGGCTGGGGTACATCCCTCAATTCAAAGCGTTCAGGTCCGACAAGATACGCTGCCTTCATAGAAAATCCTTCATGCAAGTCTAAGCTGTTTTAGATTCCTGTTCGAGTTTCCTGCCAACTGCGCCGCCCGGGTGCGTATGACCGAACTGCTCCTTCGTGTAGCCGCGCATCCGGAGAAGCAGCGTACACAGCACGTCGCAGGCGGCGGCGTTGACCAGCGAACTGCCGGTTGCGATCATGCCGTACGGGTCCACATCCGCCGGGGCGACAATACGGTATACGGCGTCGCTCAGTGCGCCTAATGGAGAATCGGGCTTTTCTGTGTGGGCGATCACCTTTGCACCCCGGTCTTTAACGATTTGGGCGAAGCGGTTGATCTCGGCACTTTGGCCGCCTTTGGAGATGATATAGACAACGTCTTTCTCGCCGACCGCGCCGGCGCCGCCGTGTATGGCGTCGGCGGCGCTTATGAAGAGTCCGGGGCTCCCGCAGCAGGCCAGGAGATGGGCGAACCGCTGGGCGACCGCGCGACTGGTGCCGGCGCCGGCGACGAGGATATGCCCGCGGCATTCAAAAAGCATCTGAGCCACCTGCGTGATCTGCGATGTGAACTGTCCTTTCAACGAAAGAACGGCGGCGGATTCCATTTCGATCACTTGCGAGGCGATCGCGGTCATTTCTTCAGCAGATAAGGTTTTCATTACAATCTGTCCTGATTTCATTCGATTCGAATATGGCGTTGCTGCATTTTTTTCAAGAGGATGGTGCGGTGGCTGTCTATGGCGACGGCAGCGAAAATGATCAGGGCGGAAATCATGGAATGCAGATACAAATCCACCTTGGCCGAGACGAGGCCGGTAGAGACCAACTGGATCATGACGGCTCCGAGCAGGACGCCGGGAAAGATGCTTCCGATGCCTCCAAAGAGGCTGATGCCGCCCAGGACGGCCGCGGCGATGGCGTCAAATTCGCTCCCTCGCCCGAATCCGGCGTTGACGTTTCCCAACTGTGCGACCGAGATGAAGCCTCCGAAAGACGCGAACACGCCGCACACGACATACGCGATGGCGCGGATGCGGACGGTGTTGATGCCCGCCTTTCTGGCCGATTCCAGATTGTAGCCGACGGCGTAGATCTGGCGTCCCCATTGGGTCCGGTGGAGCATGATCCAGGCCGCCAGGAGGGTCAGTGCGAACAGGACAATGGGGTAGGGTACGACGTCAAACAGTCGCGCCGAGCCGATGCGTGTAATTGTTTCAGGAAAACTTATAGCGCGGGACTGCGAGAGCATACGCCCGAGCCCCCGCCCTGCAACCAGCGTTGCCAGCGTGGCGATGAAAGGGACGACCCGCAGACGGGTGACGATGAAGGCGTTGGTCATGGCGAAGGTGAAGCCAGCGCCGATACAGATAACAAACGCCGCGGCGGGCGAAAGTGCAAACCGCTGAATACAGAGACCCGCTACAACCGTCGACAGATACATGTTGGAGCCGACGGAAAGATCGATGCCGCCGGTAAGGAGCACGAAGGCCATGCCCACGGCGACGATGCCGACGTAAGACGCCTGCTTGACGGCGTTTTCAATGCTCTGATAGCGGAAGAAATCGGGCGCCAGAACGCCGAAACATAAAAACAGCCCCACAAAGAGGATGATCGGCATGTTTCGCAGCGCCGCCAGCAGTATTCTGTTTTTCTGTGCCGTCATATTCATTATCGGTCACCCGGCTCCGCAGCCGTCCTGAGGCCCTTGAATGCGGCGTGCAGCATATTTTTTTCATTGAATTCGCTTCGGGCGAAATCGCCGTGGATGCGGCCGTTGCTCATGACCAGGATGCGGTCGCAGGTCGCCGTCAGTTCCTCAAGTTCCGAGGAGATGCAGAGTATGCCTGCGCCCCCGGCGGCCAGATTGTTCATTATTGTGTAAATTTCATATTTTGCCCCGACGTCAATGCCGCGTGTCGGTTCATCGAGGATCAGAATCTGTGGATTCGTGAGCAGCCATTTGGCAATGACGAGTTTCTGCTGATTACCGCCGCTGAGATTCCTTGCTGACTGCCGCTTATGGTCGGCGGCCTGCAGACGCAGGTCACGGGCCACTCGCAGGGATTTATCGCGTATGGCCTTGTGGTCAACCCAGATCGAAGAGCGCGAACCAGCCGTTTGCCTCAGCGCCGCAAGCGCAATATTGAATTCTATGCTGGCCTCCATGAGCAGCCCTTCGTCTCGCCTGTTTTCCGTAACAAAGGCAAGACCGCTGTGGATACTCTCCGCGGGTTTGTGGCGGCGGAGAGGCCGGTTTATGGCGACAATTTCGCCCGCCGTGCAGGGATCGAGTCCGAAGAGAATGCGTGCCAGTTCTGTTCTTCCGGATCCCATCAGGCCGAAGAGGCCCAGGATTTCTCCCTTGTGCAAGGCGAATGATATGTCCTCGATGATGCCTGGGCGGGTCACGCCGCTTACTTCCAGGAGAATTGTTTCAGAGGGAACCGATGTCTTGGGAGGATACAGGTTTTTGATCTGACGGCCGACCATGTCGATGATCATGCGTTCTACGGTGTATTCCGTTTTCGAGCCGGTGCTCACGAGGCATCCGTCTCGTAACACGACGATCCGGTCGGACATTCTCAGCACTTCGTCGAGATTGTGCGAGATGAACACCAGCGTACAGCCGGCGTTTCGCAGCGTGTTCATAAGGCTGAAAAGGCGATCGCGTTCGTTCTGTGTCAAAGAGGAGGTCGGCTCGTCGAGGATGATCAGGCGGGCGTTTCTGCCAACGGCCCTGGCGATTTCAACGAGCTGCTGCTCGCAGGGTGTGAGGTTCTCGACCAATGTGTGGACAGGGCAGTGCAGGCCCACCGTTTGCAGGGCCTGATGGGCGGACTGGTTGGCTTTGCGTTTGTCGAGCAGGCCGAGTCTGTCGATCTTCGGAAAACCGTCGATGAACAGGTTGTCGACAATGCTGAGATTGCCGAAAAGATTGAGTTCCTGGTGTATGAATGCGATGCCTGCGCGGGTTGCATCGGCGGGGCCGGCGGGCTTGTGGGGTTGGCCTTGGCAGGTCATCGAGCCCGTATCAGGCGTAACAATGCCGCCGAGGATATTCATCAAGGTGCTCTTGCCGGCGCCGTTTTCACCTACGATACCGATGATCTGGGCGGGCGGCATGGACAGGGTTATCCCCGACAGGGCGCGTATTCCAAAGAACTCCTTGGAGACGTTTTCGAATTGTATGGCGTCGCTGGGCAAGGTCAGGTCCCCACGCTTATTTGGCCGGTCTGATTCAGGCGGTTGCGAACGACATCGAGGACGGCCGCCATCAGGATGACCGCGCCCTTTATGATGTCAACGGCATAGTAATTGAGCGGCATCGTGTTGAGTGAATTGTCAAGGACGACGAAAAACACCACGCCGTAAAAGGCCCATCGCAGCTTCCCTTTTCCACCGAAGAGGCTGATGCCGCCGATCACGGCCGAGCCGATGATATCGAGCAGGAGATTTTGCCCCAGAGTGGGCCTTCCCGCTTCGAGTCTGGCGGAATAGAGAATTGCGCCTGCGGCCGCACAGAATCCGCTGAAGACGTAGGCGAAGACGATAACGCCCGCGCAGGGGACGCCGGATACTGCCGCCGTCTTGAGGTTCATCCCCACCGCATAGAGCCAGCGGCCTAATACCAGCCGGTTCAAAATAATCCACGCCGCCAGCGATATGAGAAGGGCGAGAACCATGGCGTAAGGTACCGGGCCCAGCGATCCTTTGCCGATCCGGATAAACGAATCGGGCAGATGCATTATGTTTTCCGATTGCGTGAGATAGATGGCGAAACCGCTGAAGAAGGACATTGTCACGAGCGTGACCATGAACGGCGGCATTCTGAGTTTCGCGGTCGCAAGTCCGTTTATCAATCCGATGCCCGCTCCGACGGCCAGCATCAAAACGACGGCCGCGGGGACCGCCATCGCATGGCCGGCCAGCAGGCCGCCGTTTTCCGAAAGGATGACGCCCCATAGGGGGTTGTGCTCAAATTTCGCCGGGTCCAGTCTCGAGGTCATGATCATTGAGCCGATCACGCTGGTCACCGCCATGACGGATGTTTGCGACAGGTCGATCCCGCCCACGAGCAAAACGAACATCTGGCCGGTGACCAGTATCATCAGCGGCCACATGTTACTGGAAAGATTCGCCAAATTGCGCCTGCCGGCCATGTGTGGATAGATCAGCCACATGACCAGAAAGTAAACGGCCGTCAGCACGAGGATGAAATGGTCTGCCACAAGCCAGGCCAAAAGCGTGGTGCATCGTGTGCGGAGTCCGCTCATTTTCCCGCTTTCGGCAGATCCGCCAGGACGCGATACCCCCACATATCGTTTCGCTTCTGTTCCATATTTGCCTGGGTAAGTGCGAAGCCAGGGTCATCGATCCACTGGTCTGGCGTTTTTTGTCCGTTTTCAATGGCTTCGAGCAGGGCGTCCATAACGGCATGAGCTTCAAAAAAAAGGTCCTGAACACCTGTAGCATCCACCAAACCCTGCTCCATCAACCTATAGGCCGTCGAGTCTCCGTCAAGGCCGCCAAGAATGATGTGGTTGCTGTCCCCGATGGGTTTCCATTTGCCCAATGGTTCGAGTACGGCCTTGATTTGGGGGTACAGAAAATCAGAGGATGTGAAGATGAAATCGACGCCGGGATTGACCTGCATCGCCGCTTCCAGATTGGCCAGGGTGGTGGCGGGGTCCCATTTGGTGGGCACCTCGATGGGTTTCTCGAATAATTCGGGCCTTTCGTTGATCGCGTTATAGAACCCCTGTTTTCTTGCGATGGCGTTCTGGTCGCCCAGGTCGCCGACGAGGATCAGGGGTTTCATCCTGCGGTTGAGTTCGCTTGCCGTCCGGACCATGTACCTGACGGTTTCTTCGGCTATTTTTTCATTGTCCGCGACTACGACAACGGCCGGCCTGCTGTTGTTGGCGGGCGGGCGGTTGAAAACAGCGATGGGTGTTCCCGCGCAATTGGCTTCCCCGATGATGGTCAGTGCGCTTTCGCCGTCCTGGGGGATGATGATGATGCCGTCGACGCCCTGGGCGATGGCGTCGCGGACCTGTTCCAACTGGCGGTTAGCGTCCTGGTGGCCGTTTCGCTCCAGGACTTTGATGCCCTTGGTGCGGAGCGTTTCGGTGATGGCCTTGTGGGCGGCGACCCAGTATTCCGTTTCGAGGTCCTGAAAAGCGAAGCAGATGACGGTTTGCCCCTGGCCTGCGGGCTGTCTGGAGCACTGGCAGTTAAAGATAACTGTAAGGATCAGGAGAGCCAGAAGCAGGATTGGTCTGAGTTTTCTCACAATGACTCCTTCCCTTTGCCACGCAGATACGGTATAAACATATGTGCAGCGACGAACATGTGAACATTATGGCGGATTTCGTGTCCGTGTCAACCGAAAAACATGCTCTGAATTGGAGCGGTCGTCAGTATACAATGGATCAGGACAGCAGGAAATTCTTGTACAAGGTCGCCCGGGCTTATTACGAGGACGATCAGACTCAGCAGCAGATCGGGGAGCGGTTTGGATTGTCCCGAGTCAAGGTGTCGCGCATGCTCCGGCTGGCGCGTTCCGAGAAGATCGTTCAGATCACCATCAATCCTCAGGGTGCATCCGGTACGGAGCTGGAGAGGGAGATCGAGCGGCGTTTCGGTATTAAAGAGGCGATTGTTGTCGCATGCTCAGGTCATACCAGCGGGGCCGTGGCCAATGCCATAGGTCCGGTCGCGGCCAATTACCTCGTTCGCACCCTCCAGGGCAGTGAAACATTAGCGATCAGTTGGGGAAACACGCTGCTTTCGGTTGTCAATGCATTTCCTTTGGCGAGCATGCCCGATTTGCGGGTGGTTCAGCTTACAGGGGGGCTCGGCGAACTTGAAGCCCGTACACACGGGGCAGAACTTGCCCGGCGCGCGGCCGAGTCCCTCGGGGCGCGCCTGCGGCTTCTGCATTCGCCCGGAATCGTCAAAGACCAGACGGTGCGCGACGCCCTTGTCCATGATCCGCAGATATCGGATACGCTGCGCCTGGCCGCTCGCGCCGACGTCGCCCTCGTCGGCATAGGCGTTCTTGAGACGGCCTCGACTCTTTTGGGAAGCAACCAGCTCCTGCCCGAGGAGATTGGTCATTTGAGAGATAATGGCGCGGTAGGGGATATCGCGCTGCGATTCTTCGATAAGGATGGCTGCAAGGTCGAAAGCCTGATTGACAGGCGGATCGTCGGGTGTTCGCTCGAAGACATCCGCGGGATCTCTCGCGTGATCGCCGCGGCAGGCGGCAAGGACAAGATCACGGTGATCAAAGCAGCATTGAAAGGTAAATTGGTCGACGTACTGATTACAGACAGCCAGACGGGCCAGAGGCTGGTGGACTGACCCGCGCAGGCAAGTGCGGCAAAGGAGAAAGGAAATGGCAAAGCAGACATTTGGCGTAATTGTAACATCCCGAAACATATTCCCGGGTGCGTTGGCGGTTGACGCACGCAAGAAGATCACCGCCGTGCTGGCCTCCATGGGCCATGAGTGCATCATGGTTGCCGAAGGCGCCGTTGACAACGGCGCGATCGAGACGTTTCAAGACGCCAAAAAATGTGCCGAGCTGTTTCAAAGCAACCGGGACCGCATCGACGGCATCATTGTCATTCTGCCGAACTTCGGCGACGAGCAGGGTGTCGTCGCGGCAGTGGACATGGCCGAGCTGAAAGTCCCGGTTCTGGTGCAGGCGTGCAGCGACGAAACGACTTCCTTGGAGCTTGCCGGACGGCGAGACGCGTTCTGCGGCAAACTGTCGGTCTGCAACAATCTCTATCAATACGGAATCGCCTTCACGAATACACAGCTCCATACCTGCTCGATAGAGAGCGAGGCGTTTGCACGGGATATCGCGCGTTTTGCCGGCGTATGCCGCGTAGTGCGGGGACTGCGCAGGGCCCGCATCGGGGCCATCGGCGCCCGCCCGGAGGCATTCCATACGGTGCGCTTCAGCGAAAAGCTCTTGCAGGCCAGCGGCATTCAGGTCGTTACGGTCGATCTGTCGGATATTTTCGCGGCCGCGAATCGGCTGGGCGATGCGCACAGCGACGTGCAGGCCAGAATCAAGGCTATCCGAAACTACGGCGCCATTCCCGCCGACACGCCTCAAGCGGACGTTCTCCGCCAGGCGAAGCTTTGCACCGCCGTCGAGCAATGGCTCACCGAGAACGAGTGCGTCGCCAGTGCGATCCAGTGCTGGACGTCCATACAGAACAACTATGGCTGTGCGGCATGCCTGTCCATGAGCATGATGGGGGAGGCGGGCAGGCCGAGCGCCTGCGAGATGGATATTGCCGGCGCTGTTTCTATGCTGGCGCTGAATCTCGCCTCCGGCGGTGTCCCGTCCGGCTTTGTGGATTGGAACAACAATTACCTCGAAGAGCAGGACAAGTGCGTCGTGACCCATTGCAGCAATTACCCCAAGAGCTTCATGGGCGCTGACGTCGAGATAAGCAGGCTGGATATATTGGGCCAGTCGCTCGGCGCCGAGCGATGTTTCGGCGGCATCAAAGGACGTCTTGCGGCGGGGCCTTTCACCTACGCGAGGATCAGTACCGACGACACGCGCGGCACGATCAAGGCCTACGTCGGTTCGGGAGACTTTACGGACGATCCGCTGGAATGCAATGGCGGAGTCGGCGTGTGCCGCATTCCGCGACTGCAGCATTTGCTGGATCACCTGTGCCGAGCCGGTTTCGAGCATCACGTTGCGATGAACCGCAGCCGCTGCGCCGACATCCTGCACGAGGCCTTCAGCAGGTATCTGGGCTGGGATGTGTATCACCATGCAGCAGTGAAATCAGAGCCGGCGGATTGATGCGTCTGTTGATGCCGTTTATTCAACAGGCGGAAATATCTTCTCCGGTGCAGCGCGGCGTTTGGGCCTTTCGATCAATTCGATCGTGGTGCCGATGACGTCTTCGGTATCGAGGTAAGCATAGTGGCCGTCATCGTCGGGCCCGAAGCCTGCTCCGTCCTGGGTCATTCTGAAACCGGCCCGCTCGGCATTGCCGATGGACTCGGACATATTCTCCGTGAGTACGCCGAGATGGTGAACACCGTAGCCGTGTTTGGCCACAAACTCGCTGTACACCGTATCGCCTTGGAGAGGCTCAATCAATTCGATTCGCAGATTGCCGATGTGTGAGAGCGCCACCCGCATCTTGTACTCCGTGGGCTTGCCGTGGCGGGTCATCCGTTTGACCAGCGGCTTGCCGTACGTGTAAAAATGCCAGGGACCGACCCCAAAGATCTTCCAGTAATTTTCCACCGCCGCGTCCAGATCGGGTACGATGATACAGATTTGCGCCACCTCATTGATCTGGAACGGAGCGGTCTGCCCTTGTTCATGCATTTTGAAACCCGCTTTCCATTATGGAATAAAAACCGCTTTTCTGACCTTGCCCTGCATGGCCAGTTCGACGCCTTGCCTGAAATCCGCAAGGCCGAACCGATGCGTGACAAACCGTTGCCCGTCGATGCGGCCGCCTGCGAGCAGGTGCAGCGCCATGGCATAGTGGCGGGGCGCAAAGATCGTTGTGCCGATGACCCGCAGCATATTGTAGTGAATAAGGTTCGTGTCGATCCCCGGCCTGGCCTGATCCTGGGGCAGGCCTCCAAAGAGGAGGATGCGACCGCCTTTTCGAGCCATTTCGACCGCCTGAACCTGAGCGGCGGGTGACGCATTGGCCGTGATGACCACATCGGCGCCTCGGCCCTGTGTTATCCTTCTGACCTCCGCGACGGCATCTGTACGTGCGGCATCGATCACCTCGTCGGGCGCGTAGTCCTCACACAACTTCAGGCGGGACACGTCAATGTCGATCGCAAGGGTCCGCCATGCTCCGCGGAGCCTCGCCAGTTCGAGATGCATGCTGCCGATGGGGCCCACCCCGATCACCGCCACCGTATCGCCAAGTCCGATCTGTCCCTGCTCCTGCGCGTGGATACAGGAGCTGATCGGCTCCGCCACGGCCGCGATCGCCGGGTCCAGGCCGGCCGGTATGTGCTGAATGACGCCGCGCTCGACGGCCTCGGGGGCAATGGCGATATATTCGGCGAATCCGCCGGGCCAGTGCTGGGCAATCTCCCGATACCCATCGCACAGCTCATAGCGCCCGTCGAAGCAGAAGTCGCATCGGCCGCAGAAGACCAGCGGGCCCACCGCCAGCATGTCGCCCGGTTTCCAGGGCCCGGCCCCTGAAAATCCCGTCTCCACAACGCAGCCGCTGATCTCATGCCCAATCGTCCACGGGAGCGTCACCCTGTGATGGCCGTGGCACAGCGTCCGCAGGTCCGACCCGCACAGCCCGCAGGCCAGCACCTTCAGCAGAAGACCGCCCCGGGGACACTCTGGCCGGGAAACATCCTCGACTGCGAAATCATTCGGAGCCCGTACAATAACGGCTTTCATGGTGGCGGTCATCGTCCCGCGCCTTTCGACCCGAACAACGCGTCCTGCTCTTTTCTCATGTCATAGATGAACGTCGATGCATTGGGCGCAAAGTTCGCTTCGGTCAATACGGAGCGTTTGGGGATATCCGTGACGGCGACTCCCCCCGCCGCAATGCCCAGGGGAACTGCGCCCTGCCGGCGGGCCTGTTCATAGGGGTAGATGACGCCGCGAATGTCGGCGCTGCCGATGCCGGCAATTTTCTCGCCTGCCTTCAGGTTCCTCTTGGTGACAGCGACCACCTCAGAGTGCATCTGCTCGGAGGCGACGGTTACCTCGCCGAGCAGTACCGCCTCGGCGATCGATTGCGGCGTCTCAATGTCGCACAGGTGGTAAGGCCGCAGGTGCAGGTAGTAGGGGCCATCCGCTCTCGTGATGAACTTCATGTCTTTGCGAATGCGCTTGTCGCCGGTGTATACGATTGCGAACACGCCGGGGGCGAAGCTGCCCGTGGAGTAATCGACGGCTCCGCGGCAGGAAAAGATACCGCCGTCGGCTTTGGGAATGAATACCCGGGCCAGATCATCCACCTCGACCTTCGGCCCGTGCATGCCCGGCACGTCCGGGAGAAGTCCCGTGGCGTTCGAAACCGCCGCCATCTCCACCATCGTCTTGGTCCCATCCACGAAAGACGTGAGAATTTTGGGATTCATGTCCTTGCGGGCGGCCTCCTCGGCGTACTGGTCCGGAGTGGCGTCCGGGTTGACAGGATTGTTCTTGCACTTGCCCAGGCAGACCACTTCGAAACCCATCAGCACAGCCTGTTCGTGCAGCATTTTGCACACTCCCGGCTCATCACCCGAGGCCACCGTATAGATCGCCCCCTTCTTGCGGGCTAGGCAGCTCAGATAGGCGCCCACCGTGATGTCGGTCTCGACATTGAGCATAATGATCGGCTTCTGGTGCTCGATGGAAAGCAGGGCGATCCGGGCCCCCACATCGGGCACCCCTGTGGCCTCGACGTTGGCTTCGATGACCTCGGCCTGCGTGAGCAATTCGGCGTCTGCCGTGACGACCCGGCATCCGATTCGCAGAGCGTCCTGAACCTGTGAAACCGTTTCGGCCGACCGGATCGATTCCCGAGGAACTCCCATGTCGACAAACGTCGTGATCCCGCGCCGTACATCCACATCAGCGATGGCGCACACCGCCATGCCTTCGATATTATTAATGGTGTGAGCGAGGCCCGAGCCCATCTGCCCGCAACCGACCAGGCCCACGGAAATAGGCCGTCCCTCGGCATGCCTGCCCCTCAGCTTGCGAATCAGTTCCAAGAAAAACTCCTGTGTTGCCGTTCGGTTAATTACTGTGGTTTCGAGTACGCACGTATCTGTTCCAGCGACAGTGCCCCGGACCCGTCAACCCGACTGCCGAAGAGCCTCACCTCGTCAATGAGTCCGCGGAACATCCGATCCCAATGATCGCTTCGCGTTCTCCGATTAAAGTGCCCGACGGTGAATGCCCCGGCAGCGGCCCCGACAGGACCACGGTCACAGGAGATTGCTTTGTGCAGAACGACGTCGACTGTGGGCGTGCCGACATAGATCTTCACATGATCCTTTGTGACGGTGGCATCATAAGATACCGCAATGAATCGCCAGTTGTCCTTGCCTGCGCTGCGGTCCACAGGAATCAGGTTCGACGCACTGACGGCCTCCGTGCTGTCCGGCCAGTCGTTGACGCCGAGTTTCAGCCTACCGTCCCGTGTAACGACCAGGTCGATTCCCGCCCTGGTCCCCAACGTATCTGCGATATGCACAATCCGGTTGCCGCCGGCGCCCTCTTGATCGCTTGTGCGGTTCACCCAGGCGGTGAGTGTAAAAGACTTGAGCCCCTCGACGGCACTGATCGCCGTTTCGGGCATGTCGACGGCATAGTCACCCGCCTCGTTCCCGAGGTCCAGGCTGTGCGAGCCGCCGCCCGGCGGCGTGTTGGAGGATAACACGGGGCGTTGAGCCGTCAACTGCGCACTCTTGCCGATCGCTCCGGTATTCACGGCGTTTCGGTCCTGTGCTCCGTCAAACCGAAGCTCGATCAGCGGTCGTCCGGGCGAAACATATTTGAACGCAATGCCTGCGGGCCGTATTTCGTTGCCTGCCCGGTCCTTGACGTTCGACACCCGCAAGGTGTAGGAACGATCCTCTTGAAGACCTGTCACCGCCAGGACTGCGGTCTTGCCGTATCGACCTTCCAACGAGACAGCCTGGGTTTTTACTGCCGGCTCGATGCGGTAGTTGCTCAAGCGGGTCGCCGAAGTACTCTCCGGCCGCTCGTTGAACTCAACGATAATCTTCCCTTGGCCCTCCGCTATGACGGATACGATCTCGGGGGCTGTTTCATCTCTGAGCGAGTCATCCTTTTCAATCCACAGGACCCAATCGTTTTCGTCGGGCGCAGCAGGTGTGGTCCATCCGAGTCCCGAAGCCTGACAGGCGCCTTCCCAGCGTCCCGCCCGCGGGTTGTACCATTTGCCGCGGAATTGATCGTCGGTGAGTTCCACGGTTGCTCGGCCGCCTTCGCGGAAGTACAGGATATAAAGCTGCCCCGGCTTGCCGAGACAGGATGCGGAACCCTTGACCGCCTCGCTGAGCGGTTGGCAGTTCCACCAGTCAAACGCCGTTAAAAAATCGACCATATGGCCGTAGCCGACAAGCATGGTCATCGTGTCGTCGCCGCGGCCGTTCACCCAGCCGCCGCCCGTGTCCGGGGCAACGCCCGTACCTCTCCGGGCCGACTCGCCGGTGGTCTGATAGCACCCGGCCATGCTGATCTCCCATGCGTCCTTGCGGCGCCTCTCGGCGGCCCGGTGGCCGGGGTATTTCTCCCACAGGTCTTCGTAGCCGTACTCTTCGTTAATCTGCGGGATGATGTACCCGGTCTTCTCCTGGGCCGCACACTGAGAGAGCATGTACGCGGTCTGGCCGCTGTCCCATCGCTGGATCAACTGCATGTCGAGCCATGTGGATTTCGGCGACCGATGCGCGACATTGTGCGCCGAAGTCAAATGGTCGTATGGGTCCCATGCCTTGACCCGATGGCCCATCGTATCAGCCCAGTCCGGCGCCTTGCGATGAAAATTGTACTCGTTGCCCAGATCCCACGTCACATTCGAGAAGGACGCCAGTCGGGAGACAGCGTAGCGGTAATAAAGATGCTCCTCTTCGGTGTCGGCCCCAAACGGTGTTGGCAGCACCTGTCCGCCGATATACAAGATGACCGAGACGATCATATTTTTTTCGCGGGCGTACCGCAGGAGCCGCTCGTATTTCTGCCAGTGCGCAACGTTGAACCGTTTCAGATCGTAGCCCGGGTTCTTGATGTCGTCCGGACGTTCGGCCGGCCAGGGGTTCAGGTGCAGCTTGAAATTGTCCGTCGGCACAACGGGCTGGCCCCAGGGCCGCGGCTCGTTGCGCCCATAGACAAGCACGCGAAGGCGATTGATCTTCAGCCCGCCGAGTCGATCTATGCTGCTGCGGATCGTCTCGTCATCCCAGCCCATCAGGTAATAGGTCGTCGTCCCGTTCCAGAAATAGTGCTCACCCGTGCCTTCCCAGATGAAGTGCCGGCGATTCGCCGGATCGAGTCGAAGCGGTCCCTTGCGCCCTGCGTTGACCGCCGTGAACGAGCCTTGGTGCTTCCTTTCCAGACCCTTCTGTTTGTACAGGATCGCGTACTCGTATGGACCCGCACGCAAGGGCATGAAGCGGATGCGGAACACGGTGCCGTCCGGTGAATCGCAGAAGCCGTCCACGTCGACCGGTGTGCCGCCCTGCAGGCCGAACCGGCCCTGCACGGAAACATCGGTGAACGGATTGGATGCGTCAGGATGTGCGACGCGGATCTCGATCTCGACGAAATCGTACGTCTGCACCTCGGCGGCATGTCTGGAGAACTCCACTGTCGGCAGCGCAGCCTGGGCCGGCAGGACGGAATGCAGCACAGACAGAATGGTACAACAGGTGATAATGCTTACAGCTTTCATACTCCGCTCCTTGTCATATTGGGCTCACCAAAAAAAATCGATCCACTCTCACCGATGGTATTTTTCCCGCAGGGACGCCAAGGTACGGTAGTCGTCGCGGACGTGCCCATACAGGCGCTTGTACAGGGCGAAATACGCCATGTAAATCTCATGGCGCGTCGGGTCGGGCGCCATCGGCTCGATATACTCGGTCCACTGCCGCGCGACGGAGAAGTCCTTGAACAGGCCGGTCGCCACGCCTGCCAGAATCGCGTCGCCATACGGCGCGCCGGTCCGACGTTTTACGAGGACCGTCGGAACGTCGAAGACGTCGGTGATAACCCGACGCCACAGCGGGCTCTTGGCGCCGCCTTCGTTCAGAACGATCGGCGTATTGATCTTCCGCCCCGTCTGCTTGATCAGATCGAAGGAATCGTACAGTGCATACGCCACAGACTCCATCATCGCACGGATGACGTGGCCTCGTGTGTGGTTTATCGAAAGCCCGAAGATCGTCCCTCGTGCGTACACGTCCCAGATCGGTGTTCGCTCGCCCATCAGGTAAGGCAGGACGAGGAGCCCTTCGCTGCCGGGCGGCACCGCCTGGGCCTCCTGGTTGATCAGATCGTATGTGTCGACGCCGGTCTGTTTTTCACGGGTCAGTTCGAGCGGATAAAAATTATCCCTCATATAGCGAATGAGCTGGCCCCCGGTTGTGGTGGTTGGGACCGTGATGTACGTGTTCTCCGAATCCGTCGTGTAGGCGAAGGCGATCATGCTGCGGTGAAATTCAGTGTCCCTGTGGACGATACCGAAATTCCCGCAGGTCCCCAGATTCATCTGGATATCGCCTTCTTCAATGGCTCCGGCCCCGATCCACCCGGCGTTGCAGTCTACCTGGCCCGCCGCCACCGGCGTTCCGGCGGCGAGTCCCGTCGCCTCGGCGGCCGCGGCCGTCACTTCGCCTGCGATCTGCTCGCAGCGGTACAGATCCGGCAGCACATCCGGGCTGATCCCGATCCTCTCCATGAGATCTTTATCGAATTTCCGACGCAGCAGATCGTAGGCAACGCCATAAAAGGCCGCACCCGAGTAGTGGCATGTCGCCCGGCCCGTCAGTTTCAGGGTGATGAAGCCGTCAATGGTCAAGGCCTTGTCAATCCTCGCGAAATCCTGCCGCCGGTGGGCCTTTTCCCACATGAGGTTCACCAAAGCGGGGTGGTCGTCGAGCCGGTTCTTGGAGATCTCAAAAATCCGTTCCTCGCCGACATTATCCTTGATCCATTGAACCTCGCCGGTTGCCCGTTTGTCCATCAGGTTATATGCGTTGTTGATCGGGTTGCCGCTTGCGTCCACAAGGACCAGCGAGGGCAAGGCCGAGGAAACCGCCACGCCCTTTATGTCCCTGGCATTCACCCCGGCCTCAGCGATTGCTTTGCCAATGATGCGACAGGCGACTTGCCAATACAAGTGAGGGTCGTGCTCCGACCAGCCGGGGTGGGGAGTCAAAATGGGGTATTCCTCAAAGGCGTAGCTGAGGACAGTGCCCTTCGTATCGATAATCGTGGCCTTGGCTCCTCCGGTCCCGTAGTCTGTTCCTAAGAGATACATTTGGTCATTCCGTTAAACCGGTGGCGCCGTCGCTCCATTTTCCAAGTCGTTCGTTGTGGCGTGCACATTTGTTCATGATTGTTCATATGCTCTAATTGTCGCAATTCCATGCCTCCATGTCAAGGGTGCAAATGGCCCGATCTACATATAAATATGAGTGAGGAAGCCGTAAGCCATTTTTAAGAAACTACTTACAACCGCCGAACACGCGCATGAGAACATGGGGTGCATTTTATAGTTATAGGATGCCGCAGCACTACCGGCTGTGATGGACACGGTCGGTGGCAAATTCCAGATGCGGCAGTCTGGCATTACAGGGCAATCACGGCAGTCAAGCCTGGGCATCTCGACATACAGTTCACAACGTCAGAGACATGCGGCGTTTTCTTGATACCTTACTGGCATATGGACTCAAATTGCCCTCGTGCAATTTACCCTTGACCGTCGGCCTTTGTGAGTAGCATGATCGTCTGCCGGACGTGTTGCGGCATGGTGTCCCATCGCTCGACAACAGTCTGAAGGTCAGGGTCGAAAGCCCCTGCGTCACAGGCAAAAACGCCCCGTTTGACGCCCCGTAGTTCTGAGGAATCGTCGTAAGTCTTTGCTATATCAATGCTTATACGCTTCTGGATTAAATCTCGTGCATGGCCCAGGTTGTGTGGCATATTGAGCAGAAGACCTGCGGTGTCATTTTGTTCCATGCGAGGGTTCCGGCTTGTAATATTTCCTTGTAATTTGTGTACACGCGGTTGCTCAGGTAGTGGCTCTTCAGATAGGCCCAGAGCCGTTCGATTGGATTCAGTTCGGGGCTGTATGCGGGCAGATGCAACAGCGTAATGTTCGCCGGCACCGTCAGGTTCTTGGCGGTATGCCAGCCCGCCTGATCCAGAACCAGCACCACGTGCACATCCTCTCCGGCCTCTTTACTAATGAATCGTAGATGATGATTCATGTATTCGGTGTTGACCGTCGGGGCAATGAGAGCGGATGATTTACCTGTGCTTGGATTAGCGGCGCCAAAAATGTATACCCAATCATACTCGGTCTGCTTGACCGCCGTCGGCCGTGATCCTTTGGGAGCCCAGACGTTCGTTAGCGTTCCCTGCTGGCCGATTCGCGCTTCATCCTGGAACCAGACTTCGATCTTTTTGTCGGGATTTTCGTTTCTTACGTGCTGGACAAAAGGGGGGCCTGCTCCAGCCATTTTTGCATCGTTTCGGGGTCATTCTTCCGGTGTCGAGGCCGGGGTTTCAGGCAGGAAAGCCCCAGACGGTGCATCAGGTCATAGACGCCGAAAAGCGTATACTGGACACCGAACTCTTTCTCGAGGATCTGCTGCACATCCTTACCGCGAAGGACACACACGCCATTATCGGCTTCGGTCGGACCGGCCAGGATACGTTGAGTCAGGTGGGATTCTTTCTGACGGGGCAGCTTGGTCGGCCGGCCGGTCTGACGCTTGGCGGCGATGGCTTCGACACCGCCGTCGCGATACGCATAACTCCAACGCTGGACGAAGTTCTTGCTGCGGCCCAGCATCTCCATGATGGATTCGGTCTTGCAGCCCTCCAAGGCCAAGGCCGCCGCCCTGCACCGATCACGCTGCTTGGCACGAGTTTCACTCCGGGCTCTTGCCTTTAGCTCCTGCAGGTCCCCAGCGTTCCGTTTCTTGACGTGCATGGCACTCCTTTCGTTTTTCAGGAAGTATGCCACACTATAAAAGAGGGCGCAAGGAGAAAATGGCTCGCGCGCGAAAAATTTTCCCACTGCGTATAAGGGTAGCATTGGCTGTCTCCATTTTGTCTCCACAGCGAGCCAGTTGGCCAAAAAGAGTCCGGGATAACCCGCGATTGTTGATCAAAGAGGTCTGCCGTTAAAGAAGATCTGTGGGAGTCGGATTCAATTCTGTAAAGCAAAGCTCTGTCGGGACAGGACGATCAGCCGCCGTGTGATGACACCAGGAAGTTCTGAGAGCCCCGGCCAAAATAGAAACACTGGAACACCAGCGAGGCTAAGGTTGCCGGCTAGACCAATTCTGTGCAATGATGACAAAATCTGCCAGGTCCACCCGTCCGTTTCGGTCCAGGTCCGTGCTCAGCAGGACCGTCGCAACGGGCCAGTCTTCAGCAAACCGCATCAAATCCGATATGCCTACAATGTCGTCGTGGTCCAGATCCGCCGCATTGCCCGTGCCGGACAGAGACATACTTGCCTGCGGCGTGCCACCGTAGACACCCATGTTGATCCGACCGCCGTGCGGCCACAATTCTGCCATCCAGTTCAGGTCGACCGGGTCCCCGGCGTCAATACAGGGGCTGGTGGCACTGTCAAAAACCCATGCCTCGACCGTCGCATCCCAACGGCCCGCCTCAGACTTTAAATGAAAGTCGCCTCCGGCGGCATTGACAAACAGCGGATCGGCATCGATGTTACCTTCACCCCATGTCAACGTTGAATACCCCGATACCGACGTCCTGCTCTGTCCTCCTTCGACATTGCAGTAGCTCACCGTGGCGTGTGAGCCCCGATCGCCGCTGTAGGGGCTGTCGGTCAACGCGAGGGTAATCGGGCAATTGCGGATGATACAGTTTATCACGGTGGCCTTTCCGCTGCCCGGAAACAGGCAGTAGGGTGGGCCCCAGCGCCCGGTGTGATCGAAGAAGCGTATCCCCCGACCGCAATTGTAGATAGTGTTGTTGATCAGCAGGGCGTCGCATTGGTTCTGAATCGCGATTGCCGCACTGTTGCAGTTGAAGATCACGTTGTTGATCAAAACCGGGGAGCACTTGTCTCGCAGCACAATGCCGTGATCGTCGCAATTCCCGATAATGTTGCCGATGATGATGGCCGAGCACCGCGTGGGGTTGATCATATCATCATGGCCCGGGCTGAGCAAAACATTGTTGCGAATCATCGGCGGAGGCATGCTTTCGCCGTACAGGTCTATATCGTCATTGTCGCCGTTATGTCCGGTGAAGAAACAATCCTCTACAAGCACGTATGAATATCGCGTGTGAATGCCCTGGCCGATGCCGAGAAAACTGCAACCGATGATCCGGGCACTGGCCTCGCCGGGGTGATCGGGGTCGTCGGAGATAATGGCGATGGCGTCGCCTTCGCCATTGACCTGGTCGTCCGGGAGGTGCTGAAACGTGCAGCCTTCGATATCGAGGTGGGTCGCCACGGCGGTGATCGCCTCACTGTATGAGCGGGATTGAAAGGGCGTCTGGGCATCGCAATCATTGTCATAATAGTTCTTGTGGTCGCCTGCGCTGTCTGCGAACTCGAAGATACAGTTGATCAGGCGACTGTCGTCGGCCTGGACGAACAGTATCTGGTCCCACCGTGCGCCGGGGGCGGACCGCGTGAACCGAATCGGGTCGCTTGCTATGCCATCGGCCAGCAGTTGCCCATATACCTTGATGGAAACGCCGTTGTTCATTGCGACCGTCGTGCCAGGCGTCACGTCCAGCACCACCCCATTGGCAACGACGATGTTATCATCCAGAAACACCTTACCCGACCACGTCGTGTCCTGCGTCAAAACCATATCGCCCATGGTCCGAAGCGCCGGAATCAACGAAAAGTCGGTACTGCTCAACGATACATTGTGGCCTTCGATCGCGATAAGGTTCACTCCATCATGCAGCACCTCAGCGACTGTCCCTAAAGGAATCACCTGGGGCGTTCCGGCCTCGTGCGATGTGACGGTGCGTTTGCCGGTGGAGGGATCGACAGTGACATGTTCCTGCGCGACTTTGTCGCCGTTGATATACGCAATAAAGCCATCGTCGTAGTCAATGACAAGCTGAACGATTGCGTCGGGGGAAACACCTGAAATCGTGAACTCCTTGCGGATGTACACAGTGGTGTAATTGCCCTGCATGTCATTTAGCTCGGTTGCATCGTCATTGTCGCCAAATCCAAAGCCACTGGGGCCGGTCTCCCACAGCGTATCGTCGAAGTTCGGTTCTTTCCATGCGTCGAGCGGGTCGCTGGGCGCGACGATGCCTTTGAAATACCGCCAATCCTCGCCCGCGACGATCAAGTCCCCCGCACGCACGACACCGGCAGTAAGGATGGCCAGGCTTGCCCAAAACAATACGTAATTGCTTGCGGTTTTCACATATCCTCCCTTTGAGCAAATTCAGGGATGTCATAGTGCACAATAGATTGTACATTGTAGCATGTGGTTCGAATTATTTCAATCCTTGTACCGTTGTTGCACCGTGAGCATGTTGGTGATACCTGAACCGGACTGTTATGCGTGGACGCAACAGGATCGCAATTGCACCTTAGAGACCTCATCCGAGGCTGCCGCAGACTATAACCTTGCATGTATTTGCTTGATTCTGAAATGAAAAAATGATATAAGATGAATATCTGTGGTTCAGGATCGTTATTCTAATGTCGAAGAATAGCTTTTATCGGAGCGGTTCACCGGGGATCCGTGCAGTTACAGGAGAAGGGTGGTTCAGTTTATGTTTAGATGGCTGTATTGTGCACTACTACTCCGTGGTTTCACACCTCAGAAGATCTTGACAACGGGGAGGGGCTTATAAAGAGGGGGATCGCATATCGGATTTCTGAGAACCGAGTCACAAAGCCTGTGTTGATGCTTTTGATATAAAAAGACACCGCGAAACATTTTTATTGCTCGAGCAGAGCCTACAAACTTGAAGAGTCTTTCCTGAAGCAGAATTCTTCTGTCCACCAGGATTTCATATCTGAAGGAGGAAAGTATGTCTCGTCTTGTATCAACGCTGGCGTTTACCGTAATGACAACCATTTTTTCGTGGGTGCCCGTCCTGGCTGACTGTCCGTCGGCTGACCTTAACAGTGATTGTGTGGTGGATTTGGCTGACCTGGCGGTCTTTGGCTCGCAGTGGCTGGATGTGCCGGGCGGGTCGGCCGATCTCGACGGAATTGCGGGCGTGTCGCTTGAAGATTTTGCGATCCTGGCGGCGCAGTGGCGGACGCGGGGCCAGCGGGTTACTTTGGTAATCAACGAGTTCATGGCCGACAATAAGGGCTTCCTCTTCGATGCATTCGGAGACGATGACGACTGGATAGAGATCTACAACTACGGCACGGAGCCAATCGACATAGGGGGGATGTTCTTGACCGACGAGTTGGCCGACCTGTCGCCTCACCGGATTCCGGCTGGTGTGCCGGAGCAGACAACGATTCCCGGGGGCGGTTATCTGGTGCTGTGGGCGGATGGGGAGCCTGGCGAAGGCGCCTTGCACCTTGGGTTCAAACTGGCGGCTGGCGGCGGCGAAGACATTGCGCTGTTTGATTCTGCGGGTCGTCTTGTGGACTGCGTATCTGACTTTGGTTCACAGGCAGAGAACACGTCATGGGGCCGGATGCCCGACGCCGGCGACGAATGGCGGGCATTT